>NZ_JBIWPP010000001.1:0-654203 GCF_044768335.1 Streptomyces sp. NPDC101151
AACTTGCGGGGCCCCTGAGGCTTGCGCCCCTCCCGAATCTCGAAGTCCATCGCATCCCCTGAGCTGGGGTGTTGCGACGACCACTAGAACGGAAGGCAACTGCCGGGGGCCTCTCACCTGTGCGCGCTCACCGCAGTGTCAGCGCCGCCGCCATCTTGGTCAGCCGGTCGAAGGAGGCCGTACCGGCCACCACCGTCGTGGAGCCGGGGGTGTTCTCCAGGACCAGGGCGTCGTAGCGGCCGCCGGTGTAGCGGGTCCAGGTGCGGTCGCCGATCTTCTCGGTCCGCTTCGTCGCCGAGCCGCCCTGGCTGGCCTGGTCGATGAAGTCGGCACGCTTCTGAGTGGACTGCTCGACCTGCACGTACTGACCCTCGGGATCCTGGAAACCGAGGTGCCAGCGGTCGGAGTTCTCGCCCTGGTAACGCACCGAGGTCGCCTTCCAGGTCCCCGGCAGGCCCTCCGGGGCGGCCACCGGGTAGCTCGCCGCGCGGCGCGCCGTGAGCAGCTCGACCCGGTAGTCGACCCGCTTGATGTCGGGAGCGTGATCGTCGTGCGGGACCAGGAGATAGATGAACCCCGCCGCGAACCCGATGAGGCCCAGGGAGAGAATCATGTCCCGGACCGTCTTCTGCTTACCGTTCGAACCTGCCACGCCCTCTATCGTCGCAGGTGCCCGGGGCGCTCATCCGTGGGGTCCCCTGCTCATTTTGTCTGCCTAACGATAGAGTCGGGGGTACACCCTCATCCGGCCGTCGTCGTATCAGAAAGGTGCGCTCCGATGACCGAGCATCATCACCTCCCGTCCGAGCTGGACGTCCCCTCCGAGGCCCCCGACCGCAACCTCGCCCTGGAACTCGTCCGGGTGACCGAGGCCGCCGCCATGGCCGCCGGCCGCTGGGTCGGGCGCGGCGACAAGATCGGCGCCGACGGTGCCGCGGTGCGCGCCATGCGGACCCTCGTCTCCACCGTGTCGATGAACGGCGTCGTCGTCATCGGCGAGGGCGAGAAGGACGAGGCCCCGATGCTCTTCAACGGGGAGCGCGTGGGCGACGGCACCGGGCCCGAGGTGGACATCGCCGTCGACCCGATCGACGGCACCACCCTGACCGCCAAGGGCATGCCCAACGCCATCGCCGTCCTCGCGGCCACCGAGCGCGGCGCCATGTTCGACCCGTCCGCCGTGTTCTACATGGACAAGCTGGTCACCGGCCCCGAGGCCGCGGACTTCGTCGACATCGACGCACCCGTGGCCGTGAACATCCGGCGGATCGCCAAGGCCAAGCGGTCCGCGCCCGAGGACGTCACGGTCGTCATCCTGGACCGGCCGCGGCACGAGGGCATCATCAAGGAGGTCCGGGAGGCCGGCGCGCGCATCAAGCTGATCTCCGACGGCGATGTGGCCGGCTCGATCCTGGCGCTGCGCGAGGGCACGGGCATCGACCTGCTGCTCGGCATCGGCGGTACGCCTGAGGGCATCATCTCGGCCTGTGCCGTGAAGTGCCTGGGCGGCACCATCCAGGGCAAGCTGTGGCCCAAGGACGACGAGGAGCGTGCGCGGGCGATCGACGCCGGGCACGATCTGGACCGGGTGCTGACCACGGAGGACCTGGTGACCGGGGAGAACGTGTTCTTCGTCGCCACGGGTATCACCGACGGCGAGCTGATGCGCGGGGTCCGCTACCGGTCCGAGACCGCGACCACCGACTCCATCGTGATGCGGTCGAAGTCCGGGACGGTGCGGCGGATCGACTCCGAGCACCGGCTCAGCAAGCTGCGGGCCTACAGCGCGGTCGACTTCGACCGGGCCAAGTAGCACCGAAGAGCAGGGCAAAGGCGGTGGGCGCCCTCGGTGCGGAGAGGGCGCCCACAGTCGTGTCTAACCCGCCATGCGGTTCGTCGTCGCCCCCGCCGTCTTCTTCAGTTCCACCTCGCGCCTGCGGCGCCGCGCCAGGACCACTCGGCGTTCCGCCGCGGTCAGGCCGCCCCAGACGCCGTACGGCTCGGGCTGGAGGAGGGCGTGTTCGCGGCACTCGACCATGACGGGACAGCGCGCGCAGACGCGCTTGGCGGCCTCCTCACGAGACAGACGGGCCGCCGTGGGCTCTTTGGACGGGGCGAAGAAGAGGCCTGCCTCGTCGCGCCGGCACACGGCTTCGGTGTGCCAGGGGGCGTCTTGGTCCCTGTCGCGCGCTGGCACCCGCTGGGCCGGAACGGCGGCTACCTGCAGGGACGAATGCGGCGGTTGCAGCACGGGTCTACTCCTGACGACGGCTTCGCGAGTGAGCGACGATGCAGCAAGGCCTACCCGCTGTGCGCGCGCCTATGCACTGCGTTTCCAACCGCAGGCGCGCGGCGGCTTGTTCACGCCCCCGGCTACCCGCCGCGGCGGGACCGCACCCTTCCGATCACCGGCGGATTCGCGACCGTCAACGGTCCAGGTGTTTGCGCAGCTTCCTGTCGACCTTGTCCTGGACGCGGTCGAGGATGTCCGCCACGCGCCTGCCGCGCTTGGGCCTCGCCTCGACATTGCCGAGTACGGCCCAGCCGTCGACGTAGACCACGGGCGCATCGGAATCGACCGAGTCCAGCGGGCTCACCTCGAAGTTGCCCAGCACGCCGCCGCCCGTGCCGCGCAGCGAGACGTTCTCCGGGACGCGGATCTGTACGTCACCGAAGACCGAGACGGCCTTGATCACCACCTGCTGGTACTCGAAGATCGCCTCGCTCAGGTCGATCTCGACCGAGCCGAAGACCGCGTACGCGTGCAGCCGGCGTCCGGCCCGCCAGCGGCCACGGCGCATGGCGGTGCTGAAGACGGCGACCACGTTGGCGTCGGCCTCGGCCGGGATCGCGCCGGGCGCGGGGCGGGGCGGGGCGGGCGCGTAGGCGGAGGCCGCGGGCCGCTGATGGGCGGCCGGCAGGTCGCGGATGAAGACCTCCAGCTCACCGACCGTCTTGGCGTGCAGCACCCCCTCCACCCGCTCGGCGTGCTCGTCGGCGGTCAGCCGGCCCTCGGCCAGCGCCTCGCGGAGGATGTCGGCGACGCGGTCACGGTCGGCGTCCGAGGCGCGCAGATCGGTCACGCGCGGGGCGGCGTCCTGGGGCTGGGCGTGCTTCTGAAGGTCCACGGCAGCAGCGTACCGAAACGCGATAGATCGCGACTAGGGGGCGGGGGGACCCGGGTGTCCGGGAACTGAGCCTTACCTCACAGGATCCGTGTCGGCGGCAGGTTCTACGCTGGTGGGGCCCGCCAGCGTCGGCGGGCGGCCGTCCGCCAGAGTGAGGAATGGGCTGAGATGCCTGAGTTCGCGTACACCGATCTGCTCCCCCAGGGCGAGGACACCACCCCGTACCGGCTGGTGACCTCGGAGGGTGTGTCCGCCGTCGAGGGACCGGACGGGCGCACGTTCCTCAAGGTGGAGCCGGAGGCGCTGCGCAAGCTGGCCGAGGAGGCCATCCACGACATCCAGCACTATCTGCGCCCGGCCCACCTGGCGCAGCTGCGCCGCATCATCGACGACCCGGAGGCGTCGGGCAACGACAAGTTCGTGGCGCTCGACCTGCTGAAGAACGCGAACATCGCGGCGGCCGGCGTGCTGCCGATGTGCCAGGACACCGGCACGGCGATCGTCATGGGCAAGCGCGGGCAGAATGTCCTCACCGAAGGCGCCGACGAGAAGCACCTGTCGCACGGCATCTACGACGCCTACACCAAGCTCAACCTGCGCTACTCGCAGATGGCTCCGCTCACCATGTGGGAGGAGAAGAACACCGGCTCCAACCTCCCGGCGCAGATCGAGCTGTACGCGACCGACGGCGGCGCCTACAAGTTCCTGTTCATGGCGAAGGGCGGCGGCTCGGCCAACAAGTCCTTCCTGTACCAGGAGACGAAGGCCGTCCTGAACGAGGCCTCCATGATGAAGTTCCTGGAGCAGAAGATCCGTTCGCTCGGCACGGCCGCCTGTCCGCCGTACCACCTGGCGATCGTGGTCGGCGGTACGAGCGCCGAGTACGCGCTGAAGACCGCGAAGTACGCCTCCGCGCACTACCTGGACAACGCCCCCACCGAGGGTTCGCCGCTCGGCCACGGCTTCCGGGACAAGGAGCTGGAGGAGAAGGTCTTCGAGCTGACCCAGAAGATCGGCATCGGCGCGCAGTTCGGCGGCAAGTACTTCTGCCACGACGTCCGGGTGGTCCGCCTCCCCCGGCACGGCGCCTCCTGCCCGGTCGCGATCGCCGTCTCCTGCTCCGCGGACCGCCAGGCCGTCGCCAAGATCACCGCCGAGGGCGTGTTCCTCGAACAGCTGGAGAGGGACCCGGCACGCTTCCTGCCGGAGACGACGGACGAGCACCTGGACGAGTCCGCGGACGTCGTCAGGATCGACCTGAACCAGCCGATGGACACGATCCTCGCCGAGCTGACGAAGTACCCGGTCAAGACCCGGCTGTCCCTGACCGGCCCGCTGGTCGTGGCCCGCGACATCGCGCACGCCAAGATCAAGGAGCGGCTGGACGCGGGCGAGGAGATGCCGCAGTACCTGAAGGACCACCCGGTGTACTACGCGGGCCCGGCGAAGACCCCCGAGGGCTACGCGTCCGGTTCCTTCGGCCCGACGACGGCCGGCCGCATGGACTCCTACGTGGAGCAGTTCCAGGCGGCGGGCGGCTCGAAGGTGATGCTGGCCAAGGGCAACCGCAGCCAGCAGGTCACCGACGCGTGCGACGCCCACGGCGGCTTCTACCTGGGCTCCATCGGCGGCCCCGCCGCCCGTCTCGCCCAGGACTGCATCAAGAAGGTCGAGGTCCTCGAGTACGAGGAGCTGGGCATGGAGGCCGTCTGGAAGATCGAGGTCGAGGACTTCCCGGCGTTCATCGTGGTGGACGACAAGGGCAACGACTTCTTCCAGGATCCTGCCCCGGCGCCGACATTCACCTCGATCCCGGTGCGGGGCCCCGGCCTGGCGTAACGCCGTCGGTGCGACGGGAGCGGGATTTCGCCCCCGCCGCCCCTACCCGTCCCATCCCCAGGGGCTGCCGCCCTTTCGACCCCGCCCAGCGGGCTCTGAAGGGGCCTCGTCCTCAACGCCGGACGGGCTGAGAGGTGCCGTCGGACGAGCGCGTCCGCCGACGATTCATCCGTTCCGGTCGATGATCTGTTCCGCTTTCGCCACAATCCGGGCCCGCTGCGCGTTCTCTTTCTCCAGGGCCGCCCGGTGCTTCGCTATTTCCCGGTCCTGGATTCCGCTCTCGACCTTCTGCCACGTGGAGGTCAGCCGGGTGGATTCCTTGCAGGCATAGTCGGCGGCCGCCGTACGCAGTTCCTCGGCACTCGGCTTCGGCGGCCCCAGATCAGCCTTGGTGAGGGCCTGCAGAGGATCCGTGTAGGAATAACCCCGCTTGGCCATGCAGGCCGACCATTTCGCGGTGACCGCCTTCACCCCGGGATCCTTCATGGATTCCACGAAGCTCCGCCCGCTGATCTGCCGGGCGACCGGGGAGTCCAGCGTGATTTTCCCCATGAGCTTCCCCTGGGCCACCGCGAGACATCCCGCCGGTCCGTCCATGGCGGCTTCCTGCCGGTCCGATATCTTGGGAGCCGCGGCTTTCGTGGTGCCGCCGAGCCAGGCGGGCGAGAGGTGATAGCCGTAGGTCAGCATATCGGCCTTGACGATGGCCCCGTAGCGCCGCCCGACCTTATAGGGGTCGGGGTAACTCTGCCGATCCGCCCCGTTCGCGGGCTGCTCGATCGTCGGAATGTTCCGCTGCCGCAGGCATTCGTTGACCAGAATGATGGTCGCGGTCTTGATTCCCCGCATTTTGTTCGGCGCCATGAGATATTTCTGCACCGGCAGTGGGAGCGGATTGACGTCCTTGCCTGCGGACGACTGGGCGCCTTCGCCGTGCGACGGCCGCTGCGTCTGCTCGGTGGACGCCGCACCCCCGGAGGAATGGCCGGGGGGGTCCGCGGAGCCGGCACAGGCGGAGAGCGCCAGCAGGGCGGCTGCGGCGCAGGCCGTGGTGAGGGTGTTCCTGACGTGTCGCATGCTCCATCGATTCTTCGGTCGCCCTGCGATCCGTGGCGATCCGCGGGCTGCACTACAAAGCCTTACGGCCCCGACCGAGGAAATCGGTCGGGGCCGGCGCATGAATTACGGGCAGCCCGCCTGCAGCGAGGCGTTCTGGTTGTAGGTGTACCAGAGCTGGCCATAGCCGCTGCCGCCCAGGTAGTCGACGTTGCCGCCGTAGTTGCTGTTGTAGTAGATCCACATGGAGCACAGGTCGGCGTGGACCTCGGCCGAGGCGGCGTTGTTCTTCACCGACTGCCCCGCGCCATTGCCGGAGGAGTCGAAGTAGTGACCGGCGAGGTTCGGTATGGCCGCCGTCACATTGACGTTGTTGTCGTCGAAGTAGACGCTGAACTTGGCGCCGGACTCACCCGAGTTGTAGTAAAGGCACACGTGGCTGGAGGCGCACCGGCCGGTGTTCCCCTTGTGGTCCGTAATGTTGCGGCTATCGGCGGACGCGGTGCCCTGTGCCATTCCCACGAAAGTCGCCAGAATTGCGGCGCCAGCGACGATGGCTCTCTTAGACTTCACCGAATATCTCCGTTGTCTGCGCATATTCTCCGCTTGCGAAAGCGCACACTACCGGCCACAACGATCAAGGTCAACGGAATAGGTACGACCACCCACCGAGACCTGTACGACGGCGTTGGAATTCGCTTCAAAACAGGTTAATAGCACCCATTCCCTTTGCGGAATCACTTCCGCCGCTTAAGCTCGGGGCCGTAGCGGAACAGGTTCCTCCGGATTCCGGCCTGACCCGTTCGGGCCCATGACAGGAACATTGCCGCCTCCCCGGTCGCTGTACCCGGCATGAGCGACGAATACCGCATCGAGCACGACTCCATGGGCGAGGTCCGAGTCCCCGCCCACGCCAAGTGGCGGGCACAGACACAGCGTGCCGTCGAGAACTTCCCCGTCTCCGGGCAGCGCATCGAGCGAACTCACATCGAGGCCCTCGCCCGGATCAAGGCGGCCGCGGCGAAGGTGAACGCCGACCTGGGGGTGCTGGACGAGGACGTCGCGCAGGCGATCCAGGACGCGGCCGCCGAGGTCGCCGAGGGGAAGTGGGACGAGCAGTTCCCCGTCGACGTGTTCCAGACCGGGTCCGGGACCTCGTCCAACATGAACACCAACGAAGTCCTCGCCACACTGGCCGGTGAGCGGCTCGGCCGGGACGTGCACCCCAACGACCACGTCAACGCCTCGCAGTCGTCCAACGACGTGTTCCCGTCGTCCCTCCACATCGCCGCGACCGGCGCCGTCACCCACGACCTGATTCCGGCGCTGGAGCACCTCGCGGACTCCCTCACCCGCAAGTCCGAGGAGTTCGCGGACGTCGTGAAGTCCGGGCGGACGCATCTGATGGACGCGACACCGGTGACTTTGGGACAGGAGTTCGGCGGGTACGCGGCCCAAGTGCGGTACGGCGTCGAGCGGCTGCGCGCCTCGCTGCCCCGGCTGGCCGAACTGCCGCTGGGCGGGACGGCCGTCGGGACCGGGATCAACACACCGCCCGGGTTCTCCGCCGCGGTGATCAGGGAGGTCGCGCGGGTCACCGGGCTGCCGCTCACCGAGGCCCGGGACCACTTCGAGGCGCAGGGCGCCCGGGACGGGATCGTGGAGACCAGCGGGCAGCTGAGGACCATCGCCGTCGGGCTGACGAAGATCGCCAACGACCTGCGCTGGATGGCCTCCGGGCCGCGCACCGGACTCGCCGAGATCCGGCTGCCCGACCTGCAGCCCGGCTCGTCGATCATGCCGGGCAAGGTCAACCCGGTGATCCCCGAGGCCGTGCTCATGGTGGCGGCCCAGGTGATCGGCAACGACGCGGCCATCGCCACCGCCGGCGCCTCCGGGAACTTCGAGCTGAACGTGATGCTCCCGGTCATCGGCAAGAACGTGCTGGAGTCGATCCGCCTGCTCGCGGCCGTCTCCCGGCTGCTGGCCGACCGGACCGTCGACGGCATCACCGCCGACCGGGAACGGGCCCGGGAGTACGCCGAGTCGTCGCCCTCCGTGGTGACCCCCCTGAACAAGTACATCGGCTACGAGGAGGCCGCGAAGGTCGCCAAGAGGTCCCTGGCGGAACGGAAGACCATCCGGGAGGTCGTGCTGGAGGGCGGGTACGTGGAGCGCGGCGACCTCACCCTGGAGCAGCTGGACGAAGCGCTGGATGTCCTGCGGATGACGCATCCGTGACAAGTGGCGCCGCGCAGTTGAACCGTGACGCGCACCGCAGCGTCGTATGCCTGCGGCACCTAATATCTGTGCATGACGGACGACGGAGCGGTGAGACGAGTGGCGGCGGAACCTGCGACGCGCTGGACCCCCGGGACCCCGATCCTGTGGCGGTACCGGGAGAACGCCGGTGACGGCTTCCATATCGCCCGTCCCGTCACCGTCGTCCGGGACGACGAAGCGCTGCTCGCGGTATGGATGGCGCCGGGCACCGAGTGTGTGAAGCCGGTGCTGGCCGACGGCACCCCCGTGCACCTGGAACCACTTGAGTCCCGCTACACCAAGCCGCGCGCGGTGCAGCGGGACCGGTGGTTCGGCACGGGCGTGCTGAAGCTGGCCCGGCCCGGCGAGCCCTGGTCGGTGTGGCTGTTCTGGGACCCGGGCTGGCACTTCAAGAACTGGTACGTCAACCTGGAGCGGCCGCTGGCCCGTTGGGCGGGCGGTGTGGACTCCGAGGACTACTACCTGGACATCTCGGTGCACCCGGACCGCAGTTGGCACTGGCGGGACGAGGACGAGTTCGCTCAGGCCCAGCGGGACGGACTGATGGACGAGGCGACCGCGGGGCGGGTGCGGGAGGCCGGCAGGGCCGCGGTGGAGGTGATCGGCGCCTGGGGCCCTCCGTTCTCGGACAGCTGGCAGCACTGGCGCCCGGATCCCTCCTGGGCGGTACCGTCACTCCCCGAGGACTGGGACCGTACGCCCGCGCACGTGTCCTCATGAGACCCTTGATGCGCCCCCGGTCCACAACCGTAGGATCGTCCTCCGCAAGGGGGCGCTACAGCAACTACCGGAGCATGCGCCGGGCTTGACCATACGTCACCGAGGGGCGGCAGGACGTGAGCGAGGGGTACGAGGGCAACACCACGGCCGACCCGGAAGGGTTCGCCGGCGGCACAGGAACAACCTCTGACCACGCGGGAATTCCGTTCCTGGGGCACGTATTCCGGGTATCGGAATTTCGGCGGGACCATCTGCGCGCCCGCCGCGCAGCCCCGGACGGATGGATTCGACACGCGTGACGGAGCAGCCCACCTCCTCCTACGAGCGCCCCCAGCCGGGCGTCGACCCCGCGGAAGCCCGCGGGGCGCTGCTGCGTACCCCGAAGCCGCTCGGGAACCCGGCCTTACCGGCACAGGCCCGGGCGGACGGTCCGCCCTCCGGTCCGGGGACGACCGCGCCCTGCGGCAAGGGGAACAAGGGGAAGGAGCCCCCAGTCAACGGCCCGGAGCACTCCCAGCCCGCAACCGCCGAACCGGACACTCACCGCCCGCGTCCCGCGCCGGAGGTCATTCCGCCGCAGCCGGGCACCGAGCAGGAGAAGGTGCCGGGCGGCCAGGAGCGCCGTACCGGGCGGGGACTGCCGCCGGGGCGGCCGATGCCGATGCGGCGCGACGGGGACCGGCTCAGGTTCGTGGGCGCGGCGACCCGACGGATCGCCCGCGGCATCGATCTGGACGAGATCGTGATGGGGCTGTGCCGCGCCACCGTGCCCACGTTCTCGGACGCGATCCTGGTCTATCTCCGCGACCCGCTGCCGGTCGGTGACGAGCGCCCCACCGGCCCGGTGGTGCTGCGGCTGCGCCGAACCGACCGGATACCGGACGAACGGGACACCGAGGGCGGCCTGCCGCTCCCGCCGTTCCCCGAGCCCGAGCCGGAGCCGTCGGCGCTCTCGGAGCTGTCTTCGCTGACCACCGAGCTGTGCGAAGTGCGCCCCGGCGGTGCCCTGAACGAGGTGCTGCGCGGGGTCCGGCCGGTGTTCGCCGACGCGCCCGCCGCCCGGGCCGCGCTGCCCGAACTGCTCGGCGAGGGCGGCGAGGCGGTCGTACCGGGCGGCCAGCACGCGATCCTCGCGCCGCTGCGCGGCCGGCGCCGGGTGATCGGCGCGGCGCTGTTCCTGCGCCGCCCGGAGCGGCTCGCGTTCGAGGCGGACGACCTGCTGGTGGCCGCACAGCTGGCCACGCACAGCGCGCTCGGCATCGACAAGGCGGTGCTGTACGGCCGGGAGGCCTACATCGCCGACGAGTTGCAGCGCACCATGCTGCCCGAGACCCTGCCCCGTCCCACCGGTGTGCGGCTGGCCTCGCGCTATCTGCCGGCCGCGGAGACCGCGCGGGTGGGCGGCGACTGGTACGACGCGATCCCGCTGCCCGGCAGCAGGGTGGCGCTGGTGGTCGGTGACGTCATGGGGCACTCCATGACCTCGGCGGCGATCATGGGCCAGCTGCGTACGACGGCCCAGACCCTGGCCGGTCTCGACCTGCCCCCGCAGGAGGTGCTGCACCACCTGGACGAGCAGGCGCAGCGCCTGGGCACCGACCGCATGGCGACCTGTCTGTACGCCGTCTACGACCCGGTCACGCATCGCATCACCATCGCCAACGCGGGCCATCCGCCGCCGGTACTGCTGCATCTGGGCGGCCGCGCGGAGGTGCTGCGGGTGCCGCCGGGCGCGCCGATCGGCGTCGGCGGGGTGGACTTCGAGGCGGTCGAGCTGGACGCACCGGCCGGGGCCACGCTGCTGCTGTACACCGACGGCCTGGTGGAGTCCCGGCTGCGGGACGTGTGGACCGGCATAGAGCAACTGCGTGAACGGCTGGCCGCGACCGCCCAGTTGACCGGCCCCGACCATCCGCCGCCGCTGGAGGCGTTGTGTGACGAGGTGCTGGACATGCTCGGCCCGGGCGACCGGGACGACGACATCGCGCTGCTCGCGGCCCGCTTCGACGGGATCGCGCCCAGTGATGTGGCGTACTGGACCCTGGAGCCGGAGAACGCGGCCCCCGGCCAGGCCCGCCGGCTGGCCCGGCGCGCGCTGGCCCGCTGGGACCTGGAGGAGCTGACGGACCCGGTGGAGCTGCTGGTCAGCGAGGTCGTCACGAACGCCGTGCGCTACGCCACCCGCCCGGTCACGCTCCGGCTGCTGCGCACGGACGTGCTGCGCTGCGAGGTCGGCGACGACGTGCCCCAACTGCCGCGCCTGCGCCAGGCCCGGGCCACCGACGAGGGCGGCCGCGGGCTGTACCTGGTCAACAGGCTGGCCCGGCGATGGGGAGCGACCCGGCTGAGCACCGGCAAGGTCGTCTGGTTCGAGCTGAACCGGGCCTGAGCACGCCGAAGGGCGCCCGGGGAATCCCCCGGGCGCCCTCTTTCGTGCGCCGCCTACTGCCCGAAGTTCCCCTCCGGATCAAGCGGGTTGTCCGTGACACCGCCCGTCGGTTGCCCGGTGGTCGGGGTCTGGGTGGGCGGTGTCTGGGTGGGCGGTGTCTGCGTCGGCGTCTGGGAGGGCGTCTGCGAGGGCGTCCTGGACGGGGTCGAGGACGTCGGAGGCCGGCTGCTCGGGGTGTTCGACGGGGTCTGGGACGGCGACTGGCTGAACGTCGGGGTGTCCGTCGGCTCGACGGCCGCGCCCTGGGTGGTGTTCAGGTCGAACTTCGCCTTGTCCGTGACTCCGAAGGTGTACCCGGCCCAGATCTCCGCCGGGTAGGTGCCGCCGTTGACACGGCCGGGGGACGGGAGCAGGCCGGTGGCGCCCACCATCGTCACATGGGCCTTCTTCTTCATGTCCTCGCCGAACAGGCCGACGGAAGTGACCAGGTCGGGTGTGTAGCCGGTGAACCAGGCGGACTTGTTCTCGTCCGACGTACCGGTCTTTCCGGCCACCTGCTGGCCGTTGCGCAGCGGGTTGTTCGCCACGTTCTTCCTGGCCGTACCGTCGTCGACCACACCGGTCAGCACGGAGGTCACCGTGTCCGCGGCCGTGCGGCTGATCACCTGGCCGCCGATCGGGTCCCCCATGGTGACCTGGTGGTCCTTCTGATCGGCCGTCTTCACGATGGACGGCGTGACCTTGTAGCCGTGGTTGTCGAACGTGGCGTAGATCCCGGCCATCTCCAGCGGGCTGGCGCCCATCGAGCCGAGCGTCTGGGCGGGCACCGCCTGCATGCCCTCGGTGTCCATGCCCAGCTGCTTGGCCGTGTCCATGACCTTGGACATGCCGACGTCGACACCCATCTGGGCGAAGACCGAGTTGACGGACTGGTTCATCGCCTTCTGGACGGTGATGGGGCCGTAGTCGACGTGGTCCTCGTTCGGCGGCCCGAAGCCGACCTTGCTGCCGTGGTCGACGACCTGACGGCCGCTGGTGCCGTCGTAGACCGTGTTGGCGTTGACCGGCTTGCCCTCCTGCGTCGTGGCGTTCTGCTCCAGCGCGGCGGCGAGGATGACGGGCTTGAACGTCGAGGCGGGCTGGTAGTCGCGGCGCGTGGCGTTGTTGATGTAGTGCTTGAAGTAGTCCTGACCGCCGTACATGGCGACGATCTTGCCCGTCTTGGGGTCCACGGACACGGCGCCGGCCTGGATGTGGTCGTCGACCTTGCGCTTCTTCGGGTTCAGCTTGCTGGTCAGCTGCGTCTTGACCGCCTTCTCCAGGGCGGTCTGCTTCTTCTTGTCGATGTTCAGGGTGATGGTCCAGCCGCGGTCGACCACCTGGGCCTCCGCGTCGGACCGCTTGATGCCCTCCGTCGCCATCAGGCGCTCCACCAGCTGCTGGTTGGCGAGCTGGACGAGGTAGCCCTTCTGACCCTCTTCACCCGGGGTGCCCTTGGGGTCCTTGGGGTACGGGAACTTCATGGCCTGGCGCTCGGCGGGGTCGAGCCACTTCTGCTCGACCATGTTGTCCAGGACGTAGTTCCAGCGTTGCTGGACCAGCTTCTTGCCCACGGGGCCCGCGACCGCCCAGTCGTACTGGCTGGGCGCCTGGAGCAGCGCGGCGAGGTAGGCACCCTGCTCGACGTCGAGTTTGCTCGCGTCCTTGCCGTAGTAGGCCTGTGCGGCGGCCTGGATGCCGTAGGCGTTGCGGCCGTAGTAGCTGGTGTTGATGTAGCCCGCGAGGATGTCGTCCTTGGACAGCCGCCGGTCCACCTTCAGGGAGATGACCATCTCCTTGAGCTTGCGGGTGACGGTCTGGTCCTGGTTGAGGTAGTAGTTCTTGACGTACTGCTGGGTGATCGTCGACCCGCCCTGGGTCCCCCGGCCGCTGACCGTGTTGAACAGGCCTCGGCCCAGGCCCTTCACGTCGATTCCGGAGTCGTGGTAGAAGCTCTTGTTCTCCGCCGCGACGAAGGTGTGCTGGACGCCCTTGGGCACCTTGGCCAGGTCCACCATCTCGCGGTTGACCGTGCCGACGCGGGCGAGGACCGAGCCGTCGCTGTACTTGTAGACGTTGCTCTGCTTCGAGGCGAGCGGGTTGCCCTCAGGGACGTCGACGTACATGTACAGCGCGATGAAGCTGCCGATGCCCAGCAGACACACGCCGAGGAACGTGCCGAGCATCTTCTTCCAGGTGAAGAGCCGGCGTATTCGGCCCTTGGCGGGCTTGGCCGACCTGGCGGACCTGCCGCCGGTCGCCGTCGTGCCGCCGGTCGCCGTCGCAGCGCCGGTCGCCTGCGAGGCACCGGTCGATGCCACAGGGGTCTGTGAGCGGCGGCGCTTGGGCGCCGCGCGGCGGCCACCGCGCTGTCGCGCTCGTCTCTCTTCCGCTCGTCCCATGGCTCCCTACGCTCCGCTTCCTCTCGGGGTCAGCTCCGAAAACTAACACCCGTCTATATGACAAAGGGCGCCCGATCCGCTCTTTTACGGACGTGACAATGAGCACCCGCTCCAAGGGAACCGACGGATCTGGCTGGCGCAGGGTTGCCTTCAGGCTTAAAGTGATATCACTTAGCTAGAACGAAGATAGGCACCACCAGAACGGGGGACCCATCCATGTCCGCACACGACGCGACCGCGACCGCCGACGTACCCGAGATGCCCACGCCACGCGTGCGGGAGTTCCAGGCGCACAGCATCGGCGGCGGGCTGGCCCTGCTCCTCGGCCTGCTCGGGCTCGCCGCCGCCGTCGCCCTGTTCGCCGCCTCCTCGGCGGTCTCCGCCGCGGGCGCCAAGGCCGGGCTCATCGTCGGCGGTGTCGCCCTCTTCCTCGCCGCCGTCATCGCGATGCGCGGCCTGAACACGGTCGCGCCCGGCGAGGCGCGGGTCGTCCAGCTCTTCGGCCGGTACCGGGGCACGATCCGGCAGGACGGCCTGCGCTGGGTGAACCCCCTCACCTCGCGGACCCGGATCTCCACCCGGGTGCGCAACCACGAGACCGCCGTCCTGAAGGTCAACGACGCCTACGGCAACCCGATCGAACTGGCCTCGGTCGTGGTCTGGAAGGTCCGGGACACCGCCCAGGCGGTGTTCGAGGTGGACGACTACGCCGAGTTCGTCGCCACGCAGACCGAGACGGCCGTCCGGCACATCGCCATCGAGTACCCCTACGACGCCCACGAGGAGGACGGCCTCTCGCTGCGCGGCAACGCCGAGGAGATCACCGAGAAGCTGGCCGTCGAACTCCAGGCCCGCGTGGAGGCGGCCGGTGTGCAGATCATCGAGTCGCGCTTCACGCATCTCGCGTACGCTCCCGAGATCGCCTCGGCGATGCTCCAGCGCCAGCAGGCCGGCGCGGTCGTCGCGGCCCGGCGGCAGATCGTGGACGGCGCGGTCGGCATGGTGGAGGCGGCGCTCGCCCGCATCGCGGAGCGGGACATCGTGGAGCTGGACGAGGAACGGAAGGCGGCGATGGTGTCCAACCTGATGGTGGTGCTGTGCGGGGACCGCGCCCCGCAGCCCGTGCTCAACACCGGGACCCTCTACCAGTGACGGACTCTCCGGGAGAGACCCCGCGGCGCCGGCCGCAGCAGCGCAAGCAGGTGCTGCTGCGGCTGGACCCGTCGGTGTACGAGGCGCTGGCGCGGTGGGCCGGGGACGATCTGCGGTCGGCCAACGCGCAGATCGAGTTCCTGCTGCGCAAGGCGCTGGCCGATGCGGGGCGGCTGCCGAAGAACACCGGCCCGCTGCCGCGCCGGGGCAGGCCCCCTGTTTCGGAACCGTGACAATCGGCCCCCACCTGCGCCTCCCCACCCCCCGCCATGATCTACACACTCCGCGTATACATGGCGCGTATACACCGTGTGTAGAGTGCTCGCATGTCCATCGGTCACACTCTGCTAGGGCTCCTGGAGTCCGGCCCCCGACACGGCTACGACCTGAAGCGGGCCTTTGACGAGAAGTTCGGTCACGACCGGCCGCTGCACTACGGCCAGGTCTACTCGACGATGTCCCGGCTCCTGAAGAACGGGCTCGTGGAGGTCGACGGGATAGAGGCGGGCGGCGGGCCCGAGCGCAAGCGGTACGCCATCACCGACGCCGGCGTCACGGACGTCGAACACTGGCTCGCGTCCCCGGAGAAACCGGAGGAGTACCTCCAGTCGACCCTCTACACCAAGGTCGTCCTCGCGCTGCTGACCGGCCGGAACGCGGCCGACATCCTCGACACCCAGCGCGCCGAACACCTGCGCAGCATGCGGATCCTGACCGACCGCAAGCGCAAGGGCGACCTCGCGGACCAGCTGATCTGCGACCACGCCCTGTTCCACCTGGAGGCCGACCTGCGCTGGCTGGAGCTCACCGCCGCACGCCTCGACAAGCTCCGCGAGGCGGTGTCCCGATGAATCCTCCCCCCGGCTCCCTGCTCACCGCCGAGAATCTGCGCAAGGCCTACGGCCCGACGCTCGCGCTCGACGGCGCCGAGTTCTCCATCCACCCCGGCGAGGTCGTCGCCATCATGGGCCCCTCCGGGTCCGGCAAGTCCACGCTGCTGCACTGCCTCGCCGGTATCGTGCCGCCCGACTCGGGCTCGATCACCTACGCCGGACGCGAGCTGGGCACCATGAGCGACACCCAGCGCAGTGCGCTGCGCCGCAGCGAGTTCGGTTTCGTCTTCCAGTTCGGACAGCTCGTACCTGAGCTGACCTGCGTGGAGAACGTGGCGCTGCCGCTCAGGCTGAACGGCACCTCCCGCAAGGCGGCCGAACAGGCGGCGCTGAGCTGGATGGAGCGCCTGGAGGTCGACAACCTGAAGGGCAAGCGGCCCGGCGAGGTCTCCGGCGGCCAGGGCCAGCGGGTCGCGGTGGCGCGGGCACTGGTCACCGGGCCCCGGGTGCTGTTCGCGGACGAGCCGACCGGCGCGCTGGACTCCCTCAACGGCGAGCGCGTGATGGAGCTGCTCACCGACGCGGCCCGCTCGACCAACGCCGCCGTCGTCCTCGTCACGCACGAGGCGCGGGTGGCCGCCTACTCCGACCGCGAGATCGTCGTACGCGACGGCAAGTCCCGGGACATGGAGCGCGCCATATGAGCGTGCGGCAGTGGTCCAGGGATCTGGCCATGGGCGGCCGGTTCGCCTTCACCGGCGGGCGCGAGGGCTGGGTCAGGGTACTGCTGACGGCGGTCGGTGTCGGGCTCGGCGTGGCCCTGCTGCTGCTGACCACCGCGATCCCGAACGCGCTGGCGGTACGACACCAGCGCGACGAGGCCCGCCTCGACTACACGTACGACCAGAAGCACAGGCCGAAGGCGGCCGACACCCTGGTGATCTCGGACGCCAACACGAGCTATCACGGCTCCGACGTCCGCGGCCGCCTGGTGGAGCCCGAGGGGCCGCGTGCACCGCTCGCACCGGGCGTGTCCGCGTACCCGGCGCCGGGCGACATGGTGGTCTCCCCGGCGCTCAAGCGGCTGCTCGACTCGGGTGACGGAAAGCTGCTGCGCGAGCGGCTGCCGTACCGGGTGGTCGGCACCATCGGCGAGAGCGGGCTCATCGGCTCGCACGAACTCGCCTACTACGCCGGCGCGAAGCACCTGGCACCGCGCATCAACGGCTGGCAGACGGCCCGGATCAGCGAGTTCGGGAATCCGAACCCGACCTCGGACGAGCGGGCGGACCCCGTACTGATCCTGCTGGTGCTGGTCGTGTTCGTGGTCCTGCTGATGCCGGTCGCCGTGTTCATCGCCGCGGCCGTCCGGTTCGGCGGCGAGCGGCGCGACCGCAGGCTGGCCGCACTGCGGCTGGTCGGCTCCGACAGCCGGATGACCCGGCGGATCGCGGCGGGCGAGGCGCTCGCCGGGTCGCTGGTCGGGCTGGTCTTCGGCACGGTCTTCTTCCTGCTCGGCCGTCAGCTCGCGGGCTCGGTCGAGATCCTGGATGTCAGCGTGTTCCCCAGCTATCTCAACCCCACGCCCGCGCTGGCCGTGCTGGTCGCCGTGGCCGTCCCGGCGGCAGCGGTGCTGGTCACCCTGTTCGCGCTGCGCGGGGTGGTCATCGAGCCGCTGGGCGTGGTCCGCACGGCCAAGCCCGCGCGGCGCCGTCTGTGGTGGCGGCTGCTGCTGCCCCTGGGCGGCCTTGCGATGCTCGCCCCGATGATCGGCCAGGGCCGGTCGAACGGCGCCTTCAACGAGTACCTGGTGATCGGCGGCGTCCTGCTGCTGCTCGTCGGCGTGACCGCGCTGATGCCGTGGGCCGTCGAGGCGGTGGTTGCCCGGCTCGGAGCGGGTGGTCTCGCCTGGCAACTGGCGGTACGACGGCTGCAGTTGAGCAGTGGTACGGCAGCCCGCATGGTGAACGGCATCGCGGTCGCGGTGGCCGGTGCGATCGCCCTGCAGATGCTGTTCGCGGGCGTCGAGGGCGACTACACCAAGGTCACCGGCCAGGACGTCAACGAGACGCAGATGCAGGTCCAGCTGTCGCGGGGCAGCGGATTCGCCCCGGCCACCGAGAAGTTCTCCGCCACCAAGGGCGTACGGAGGGCCACCGCGCTGGGCGACCTGCAAGTGGGCGACAGGAGCTGGAACGGCAAGGGGCCCGACACCAGCACGAACGTCACCATCGGTGACTGCGCCGCACTGCGCCGGGTGGCGCGGCTGACCTCCTGCCGCGACGGGGACGTCTTCGTGGCGCGGGGCGGGGACAAGGACATGGACGCCGACACGGCGAAGCTCGCCGAACCGGGCCGCAAGCTCTACTTCGACACCGGCAACGGCTTCTACCAGGGCCGGGACTTCGTCTGGGCCGTGCCGGCCGGCCTGAAGCAGGTCCGCGCGATCAGCGGCCCGAGCGGGAACACGAGCAGCGACCTGCTCATGACGCCTTCCGCCGTGCCCGACCGGATGGCCCCGCTGGTCAGCGGTCAGGTGTATCTGTCGCTCGACGAGTCGGTGCCGGACGTGCACGAGTACGTCCGCAACACGGCAGCCCGGATCGACCCGATGGCGGACACGATCGTGTGGGCGTCCACCGAGCAGTCCACGAAGTTCACCTCCATCCGGACCGGCCTGCTCGCCGGTGCCACCTGCGTCCTGGCACTGATCGGCGCGAGCCTGCTGGTCTCCCAGCTGGAGCAGCTGCGCGAGCGCAAGAAGCTGCTCTCGGCGCTGGTCGCCTTCGGCACCCGGCGGCGCACCCTGAGCCTGTCGGTGCTGTGGCAGACGGCGATCCCGATCGCGCTCGGCCTGCTGCTCGCCTCGCTCGTGGGGCTGACACTGGGCGCCGTGCTGCTGAAGATGGTCGGCGCGACGGTGAGCATCGACTGGCCGGGCGTGCTGACGATGACCGGCATCGGCGCGGGGGTCGTCCTCGCGGTCACCTTGCTCAGCCTGCCCCCGCTGCTGCGGCTGATGCGGCCGGAGGGGTTGCGCACGGAGTAGCCGGCACGGAGCGGCCGGGCCTGCCCGACGCCACGGTCCCGGCAGAACCGGAGGACCGGGGCGGCCGGATCCGGGCTGCACCATGGCGAGGCCCGGCTCCACCAGGATGAGATCCGGCTCCACCAGCACGAGGAGCGGCCGGCCGGAAGCCGCCGCCCGGATCCGGCCCGCACGCCCGGGCCCCGTGCCGCCGATTCACCGGCGGCACGGGGCCGTTCCGTCAGCGGTCCCCGTCGAGCACCCGCGCCGGCAATGACCGCATGGCCTCGCGCAGGGCGGCCGCCAGCTCCTCGTACTCCGCGCCGCGCGCCGCGCCCGCCCGCATCGCCAGGGCGATACGACGGCTCGGTGCGGGGTCCGCGAAGTAGCCGGTGAGGAGCTGGTTGCTGCGGGTCGTCTCCAGCTTGAGGGCGGTGCGCGGGAGCAGCGTGCAGCCGAGGCCGCCCGCGACGAGCTGGACCAGGGTGGAGAGTCCGGCGGCCGTGGTGGAGACCGGCGCGTCCTCGCGCCCGGCCTCCCGGCAGATGTCCAGGGCCTGGTCGCGCAGGCAGTGACCCTCGTCCAGGAGCAGCAGCTTGAGTTCCTTGAGGGCCTCGCGCGGGATGCCCTCGCGGCCGCCGAGCCAGTGGTCCAGCGGAGTGACGAGCACGAAGTCCTCGTCGAAGAGCGGGAGTTCCACGACTCCGGGCACCCCGAGCGGGACGGCAAGCAACAGCAGGTCCAGGCGGCCGGAGTGCAGGCCGTCGATGAGGTTCGCGGTCTGCTCCTCGTGCACCTGCAGGTCGAGGTGCGGGTACCGCTCGTGCACCAGCCGCAGCACGGTGGGCAGCAGATACGGTGCGACGGTCGGGATGACCCCGAGCCGCAGCACCCCGGTGAACGGCGCCCGGACCGCGTCCGCCTCCTCCAGCAGCGCCCCGACCTCGGCCAGCACCGCCTTCGCCCGTACGGCCAGGCGCTCGCCGGCGGGCGAGAGCAGCACCTTGCGGGTCGTACGCTCGAGGAGGGTCACGCCCAGGGTCTCCTCCAGCGCCGAGACCGCGCCGGACAGTGCGGGCTGGCTCATCCCGATGGCGGCCGCCGCGTCACGGAAGTGCAGATACTCGGCGACGGCGGCGAAGGCACGCAGCTGGGCGAGGCTCGGCTGCCTTCGCTTGCCGTTACTGATGGTCACTGATAACTGCCTCCGATCAACAGATCCAAGTGTAGCTATTTCCCTAATCAATGCACCCTGTGCCAACATCAAGTACGTCCAACCCCATGAGAAACACCCTCAAAAGGGGTGTTTCTTCGCTGCAAGGAGAGCGTGTGCTCACTGTCGGTGACAAGTTCCCCGAGTTCGAACTGGCCGCCTGCGTCTCGCTGGAGAAGGGCTCGGAGTTCGAGACGATCAACCACAAGACCTACGAGGGCAAGTGGAAGATCGTTTTCGCCTGGCCCAAGGACTTCACCTTCGTGTGCCCGACCGAGATCGCGGCCTTCGGCAAGCTGAACGACGAGTTCGCCGACCGTGACGCCCAGGTCCTCGGCTTCTCCGGTGACTCCGAGTTCGTGCACCACGCCTGGCGCAAGGACCACGACGACCTGCGCGACCTGCCGTTCCCGATGATGGCCGACTCGAAGCACGAGCTGATGCGCGACCTCGGCATCGAGGGCGAGGACGGCTTCGCCAAGCGCGCCGTCTTCATCGTCGACCAGAACAACGAGATCCAGTTCTCCATGGTGACCGCCGGCTCCGTCGGCCGTAACCCCAAGGAGGTCCTGCGGGTCCTGGACGCCCTGCAGACGGACGAGCTCTGCCCGTGCAACTGGAGCAAGGGCGACGAGACACTGGACCCGGTCGCGCTGCTGGCCGGTGAGTGACTTGTCGCTCGACTCCCTCAAGTCCCGCGTCCCGGACTACGCCAAGGACCTGAAGCTCAACCTGGGCTCGGTCATCGGCAACTCCGACCTGCCGGCGCAGCAGCTGTGGGGCACGGTGCTGGCGACCGCCATCGCCTCCCGTTCCCCGATCGTGCTGCGCGAGCTGGAGCCGGAGGCGAAGGCGAACCTGTCGCCGGAGGCGTACACCGCGGCGAAGTCCGCGGCCGCGATCATGGCGATGAACAACGTCTTCTACCGCACCCGGCACCTGCTGTCCGACCACGAGTACGGCACGCTGCGCGCGGGTCTGCGGATGAACGTCATCGGCAACCCCGGTGTCGACAAGGTCGACTTCGAGCTGTGGTCGTTCGCGGTCTCCGCGATCAACGGCTGCGGCCTGTGCCTGGACTCGCACGAGCAGGTGCTGCGCAAGGCCGGCGTCGACCGTGAGGTGGTCCAGGAGGCGTTCAAGATCGCCTCCGTGGTCCAGGCCGTCGGCGTCACCCTCGACGCCGAGGCCGTTCTCTCCGAGTAGTCCGGCCGCGGCCGTACGGGACCCCGCTCACCCTTCGTGGGCGGGGTCCGCCGCGTTCGCACGGGCTTCCCCGCGGGCCGCGCCCACGGACCCGCCCCCGACCGCGACGACCCCGTCCTCGAGCGCCGGATGAGCAGGACGGGGCACGGCGTTCTCCAGCGAGTACTGGCGCAGATAACCCACCACCGTGTTGGTCACCGCCACCAGCGGTACGGCCACCACGGCGCCGCCGATGCCCGCCACCATGCCGCCGGCCGCCACCGTGAGGACCACCGCGAGCGGGTGGACGCGGACCGCGCGGCCCAGGATGAACGGCTGCAGGACGTGGCCCTCGATCTGCTGGACGGCGAGCACCACGAGCAGGGTCATGACGGCCGTGAAGACGCCCTGCGTCACCAGCGCCACGATCACCGCCAGCGCACCCGAGGCGACCGCACCGACCAGCGGGATGAAGGAGAACAGGAAGATGAAGACGGCCAGCGGGACGGCCATCGGCACGTCCAGGAAGTAGATGCCGATGCCGATGAAGATGGCGTCGATGAGGGCGACCAGGACCGTGCCCCGGACGTAGGCGGTCAGGGTGCGCCAGGCGCGCGGGCCGGCGCCGGCCACGCCCGGGCGGGCGGCGGCGGGCACCAGCTTCAGGAACCACTGCCAGATGCGCTTGCCGTCGTAGAGCAGGAACAGCGTCGAGAAGAACACCAACAGGATGCTGGTCAGGGCCTCGACGATGACCTGAACGCCCTCCAGGCCCGCGGAGGTGATCTGGTCGGCGTTGGCGCCGATCGCCTCGCGGAGGTTCTTGGCGATCTGGTTGATCTGCTTGTCGGTGACGTGGAAGGGGCTCTTCAGCAGCCAGTTGCGCAGATCGTCGATGCCGCTCTGGATCTGGTTGGAGAGGGTGTCGATGTTCTCCATGACCTGCCAGGTCACGAACCAGCCCATCAGGCCCATGACGACGAAGCCGAGGATGGCGGTCATCGCGGTGGCCAGGCCGCGCGGCACCCCGCGGCGCTGCAGCCGGGCGACCGTCGGCTGCAGCAGCGCGGTGATCAGCAGGGCGATGACGAAGGCGAAGACCACCAGCTGTACGGCGCTGATGACCCGCATGAGGACCCAGACGGTGCCGGCGAGGACCAGCAGGCGCCAGCCGGCCTCGGCCGCGACCCGCACGCCCCAGGGCACGGCCTGGGCGGGGTCGGGACGAGGACCTGACGGAACCGCCGCAACGGCCGGACGGGGAGCGGCGGGCGGCTCCACGGGCTCCACGGGCCGGTCCGCGATGGCAGGTTCGGGCGCGGTGTCCTTCTCCACCTCCGCACGGCGCTCGTCCAGGCGCTCGCTCATCTCGGTCAGTCCGGCACCGAGCCGGCCGAGCCACCCTGGCACTCGCGCCATCATCAGTCCTCTTCCCCCGCGTCCCCGGGTGCTCGCCACCACTCCCCCCTGGAGTCGTTCGGGTACGACCGTACAGGGCGAAAGCCCCTCCCCCTAGGACGGGGAGGGGCTGCGCAAGGTTGAGCTGAGGCCGGGGGACCTAGTACCAGTGGTTGGCCTGCCAGAACGACCAGGCCTCACAGGGGCTGCCGTACCGGCTGTTCATGTAGTTGAGGCCCCACTTGATCTGGGTGGCCGGGTTCGTCTGCCAGTCGGCGCCGACGGACGACATCTTGGAGCCCGGCAGGGCCTGGAAGAGACCGTAGGCACCGGAGGAGGCGTTGACCGCCCGGTAGTTCCAGCTGGACTCGTGGTCCACGATGTTGCTGAAACACTGGTACTGGCCGCTCGCCACCATCTGACGCGCCATCGCCTGGATCTGCGCCACGGAGTAGCTGCTCTGCACGGGGAAGCTGGAGGAGTCGCGGGCGCTGTCGCGGCTGGCCGCGGCCTTCGCCTCGACGCGCTCCTTGGCTTCCTTGGCGGCCTGCTCGGCGGCGGCCTTCTTCGCGACCGCGGTCTCGGCGGCGGCCTTGCGGGCCGCTTCCTCGGCGCCCTTCTTGGCGCTCGCGTCCGCGGCGATGGCCTGTGCGTCGGCCTGCTGCGTCAGGGACGCGGTCTGCACCTGGGCCTGCTGACCCGCGGGTATGTCCGCGAGGAGCGTGGTGTCGGCTGCCGTCGCCTCGGCGTCGTTGTTCTGCGCAGTGCTGCCCGAGGCAACACCGACGACGCTTCCGACGGCGGTGACCGCGGTGGCCGAGGCCACTGCGAATCCCCGGACCGAAATCCGGCTCACACGGTTTCCTTCCAGCATCGCCCGCTTCGGTGACCCTGGCGGACGCAATCTTGCCCCTGGCACTGGCCTCCCAACTGCGGGGTCACGGGAGGCACGGGCCCGATGGGCAACTCCCGCGAGGGGAGTGCCGTGTGGTGCTCGGGCGGCATACGACGGCTCTGTGGAGTTGAAGTGGTGCTTCTGTGGTGCCGTACCGCTGGGGGTACAGGTGTGTCGTATGCGGGGCCTGACAGGAGTGAGACTCTGCCGTACCCCGACGCCGGGTGGCAATTCCGAGTTACGTGTGAAAGCTCACACCTTGTTTGCCCCAGGGGATTTCTGGAAACCGCCACACGCGAAGGCGCCGCCCGGCTAGGCTCTCGGCCTTTACCGGACGGCGCCAAGGGGCGTCAGGAGTACGTCAGATGTGCCCGTCCTCCAGCATTTCGGTCACAAGCGCCGCAATCTGGGACCTCTCGGAACGCGTCAGCGTGACGTGCGCGAAGAGCGGATGTCCCTTCAGCTTCTCCACGACGGCGACGACACCGTCGTAGCGCCCTACGCGCAGATTGTCCCGCTGTGCCACGTCATGGGTCAGAACGACCCGCGAATTCGCGCCGATTCGGGACAGAACGGTCAGCAGGACATTCCGTTCCAGCGACTGCGCCTCGTCGACGATCACGAACGCGTCGTGCAGGGAGCGGCCCCGGATGTGGGTCAGGGGCAGGACCTCCAGCATGCCGCGCGCGGTGACCTCCTCGATGACCTCGCGGCTGGTGACCGCGGAGAGCGTGTCGAAGACGGCCTGCGCCCAGGGGCTCATCTTCTCGGCCTCGCTGCCCGGAAGATAGCCCAGCTCCTGCCCGCCCACCGCGTACAGCGGCCGGAAGACCATCACCTTCTGATGCTGGCGGCGCTCCAGGACCGCCTCCAGACCCGCGCAGAGCGCGAGCGCCGACTTGCCGGTGCCGGCCCGGCCGCCCATCGAGACGATCCCGACGTCCGGATCGAGCAGCAGGTCGAGCGCGATGCGCTGCTCGGCGCTGCGGCCCTTGATGCCGAACGCCTCCCGGTCGCCGCGTACCAGCCGGACGTTGCCCTCGGCGCTGATGCGGCCGAGCGCCTTGCCGCGTTCGGACTGGATGGTCAGGCCGGTGTGCACGGGGAGGTCGGAGGCCTCCGGCACGTACACGTGCCCTTCCTCGAAGAGGATGTCCACCTGCTCGCCGGAGAGCGTCAGTTCGGACATTCCGGTCCAGCCGGAGTTCCCCGTGATGGCGAGTTCGGCGCGGTACTCCTCGGCCAGCAGGCCGACGGAGGAGGCCTTGATCCTGAGCGGCAGGTCCTTCGACACGACGGTGACGTCGAACCCCTCGGCCTGCAGATTGCGGGCCACCGCGAGGATGCGGGAGTCGTTGTCCCCCAGGCGGTAGCCGGTGGGCAGCACGCTGGGGTCCGAGTGGTTGAGCTCGACACGGACGGTTCCGCCCAGCTCTCCGATCGGGATGGGGGCGTCGAGGCGGCCATGCTTCACCCGGTAGTCGTCCAGCAGGCGCAGCGCCTGGCGGGCGAAATAGCCGAGTTCGGGATGGTGCCGTTTGGCCTCCAGCTCCGTGACCACCACGATGGGGAGCACCACCTCGTGCTCGTCGAAGCGGGTCAGAGCGTTCGGATCGGCCAGCAGAACGCTGGTGTCGAGAACATACGTGCGCCGATCTGGCTTGTGGCGCTTTGTGCTGGTCACCACGGAAGGACGTACCCCCTCGGATGAGGTCGGGGAGCGACGAAGTGGAGCTGGACCGGTCGTTGGCCCCCGCGTACGGCGGGCCGGAGACCGGACCTCCGCGGCTGCTGCCGTGCAGTGAAGGCACGGTCGGGCTGGTGCAAAGGGCCTCCCGGGCGGACGGCCCCGTGCCGCCCGCTGAGATCCGACGCCCGTGGTTCGGGTGTCGACCTGCTTGGCTTATGCCCTCGAACATGCACCGCCATGCAAAAGCAGCCAATAGCGCGCTGGTGAACTCCTTGTTACTTCCACCCCAACCGGCGTATACGGAACACCCCGCCACACTCGTGGAGCGGCGGGGTGTTCGCAGGTGTCTCAGCCGCCGTAACGGCGGTGGCGCGCCGCGTAGTCGCGCAGCGCACGCAGGAAGTCGACCTTGCGGAAGGCCGGCCAGAAGACCTCACAGAAGTAGTACTCCGAGTGGGCCGTCTGCCAGAGCATGAATCCGGACAACCGCTGCTCGCCGCTGGTGCGGATCACCAGGTCCGGGTCGGGCTGGGCACCGGTGTAGAGGTGACGGCCGACCATGTCGATGTCGACGGACTCGGCGAGGTCCTCCATCGACACACCCTTGTCCTGGGCGTCGAGGAGCATGGAGCGCACGGCGTCGGCGATCTCCTGTCGGCCGCCGTAGCCGATGGCCACGTTGACGACTATCCCGTCGACGTGGGCGGTGGCCTCCTCGGCGTCCTTGAGGGTGCGCTGCATGCCGGCCGGCAGCAGGTCGAGGGTGCCGACGTGATGCACCCGCCAGCGGCCGTCGGCGGCGAGGGTGCGGACGACGTCCTCGATGATGCCGAGGAGGGGGCCCAGCTCATCCTGCGGGCGGTCGAAGTTGTCCGTGGACAGCAGCCACAGGGTGACGACCTCGACATCGGTCTCGGTGCACCAGCCGAGGAACTCCTCGATCTTTTCGGCACCGACCCGGTGGCCGTGGACCGCGGACGAGCCGGCGGCCTTCGCCCAGCGACGGTTGCCGTCCATGATGACGCCGATGTGCTTCGGCACCTGAGCGTGGTCCAGGTGACCTTCCACCCGGCGTGCGTAGAGCCTGACGAGCAGGCTGCGCAGCTTGTCGCGCAGGTTCACGAGAGAGCCCCTCCAATGGCGCGGTTGCGGTCCCCGCGGGGCTTGAGGTTACTCCGACGAGGCTTCGGTGCGTGGTTCGGGTGCGTTGCGGGACGAAAAAACGGGCCGGTCCGTGGGGGGGAGACGGACCGGCCCGAGGGGGGGTTTCCACCATAACCCTTCGTAAGGGATGGTGTGTGCATCGGCGTGGCACAACTACTCTCCGAAATCATCCGGCGACGCCCCGGTGTGCGCGGAACGCTGGATTCAGGGGTGCTTCATGGCTGATTCACAGCTGATTCCCAGGGATTCCGGCCGCATACGGCACGATCAAGAGGGTTTGGGCCATCTCGGGGATCCTTCGGCGAGTTGCCCCGGGGTCCCCCCGATGGGCTACCCCGTCAGCGAACGGTGACTTGACGGTTCCGCTACGTGCCCCCTCGGCATCGCAGCACCGCGCAGCCCCCTCCACTGCGCGGTGCCGCCCGCACAGCTTTGCTGGCGCGAATTACCTTGGTCTGAACTTACGTGAAGGGTGGGGCGGATGTGAACCGTCGTCGATAACGATGTGGAAACCGTGGAGGGAATCTGCTTGAGCCGAGCAGCGGGACATCCCTGCCGCCCGAGGCGTCAGCGGGTCGGTTTCCGGACGTCGAAGAGGTGCCGGGCGCTGTGCGCGACGAAGGGCCCCTGCGTCCGGATCCGCTCGTGCAGGGCACGCAGCCGGGGCTCGTACGCCTCCACGGTGAAGCCGGGAACCATCCAGACCACCTTCCGCAGGAAGTGCACCACGGCCGCGATGTCATGGAACTCCATCCGCAGCCGCTCCGCCCTCAGGTCCACGACCTCCAGACCCGCCCTCTCCGCGTCCTTGTGCTCCCCCTCGGGGTCCCGGCCGCTGCGCACGGCGTCCGGCTGGGGCCCCAGGAAGTACTCGACCAGCTCGAACGCACTGGCGGGCCCGACATGCTGGGCGAAGTACGTACCGCCGGGCAGCAGCACCCGTGCGACCTCGCCCCAGTGCGGACGTACCGGATGGCGGCTGAGCACCAGGTCGAAGGCCTCGTCGGCGAACGGCAGCGGCGCGCCGTCCGGCGCGGCGACCACCAGCGCACCGCGCGGCCGGAGCAGGCCGGTGGCCTTGGCCACGTTCGGCGGCCAGCCCTCCATGGCCGCGACCAGGAGCGGGCGGTCCGGCTCGGCCCGGCCCAGGGCGAAGTCGAGCACCTCGCCGCCCCCGGTCTGGATGTCGAGTGCGGCCTCGGCCCGGGCCAGCCGCTCCCCCGCCGACCGGGCGTACCCCCAGGAGGGCCGCGCCTCGGTGGCCCGCCCCTCGAACCAGGAGAAGTCCCATCCTTCGGTGGGGACGCCTGCACCCTCGGCCACCAGGTCCTCGAAGGAGCGGTTGTCTGCCATGAACCCCATGGTCGCAGGGCGTTGTCGGCGGGGCCTGCTAATTTCCGCGTACATGACGACCACTGCCGCCGGCTACACCGCCGGAGAGAAGGACATCCTGCACGCGAGCCTGAACCGGCACCGGGACGCCGTGCTCTGGAAGCTGGACGGACTGGACGACGAGCAACTGCGCCGGCCCATGACACCGACCGGGACGACCCTGCTCGGCCTGGTCAAGCATCTGGCCTCGGTCGAGTACGGCTGGTTCGTGGAGACGTTCGGACGCGAGCCGGAACCCTTCTGGTTCGACCCGTACAAGAACGAGGACATGCACGTGTCCGCCGACGAGACGACACAGCAGATCATCGCCTTCTACGGCCGCGCCCGCGCCGCCGCCGACCGCACGATCACCGAGCTGCCCCTGGACGCCCCGGGCCGCCCCGTCTGGCGGGACCACTCCGTCTCACTGCGCTGGACCCTCGTCCACATGATCGAGGAGACCGCCCGGCACGCCGGTCATATGGACATCCTGCGGGAGCTGATCGACGGGGGGACGGGGGACCATCGCCCTGCCACGGACACCGGCACGGACTGAGGACCGGGGAACCAAGGAGGCCCCCGGAACAGACGAGCCCGGAACAAGGGTCAAGGACTCACCAGGCCGTACGCCGCCTGGACGTTCGGCGCGTCGAGCAGACCGGCGTCCAGCAGGCGCCGGGCGTCCCGGGCGGCGGGTTCGTCCGGCACCCCGTCGGGCGCTGGGTGCCGGACCGCCCACACGGCCATGAGCAGCTCGCTGAAGCGGGCGAGGGGTCTGAGGGGACCGTCCAGGGGTCCCTCGCGGCGGGCCCAGCGCGCGGCGATGGTGCCGCCGACCCTGGGGACGTGTTCGACTCCGCGCCACAGGTCGTCGGCGGCGGCGTAGACGACGAGCGGGACGTGGGCGTGGATGAGGGCGCTGCTGCACAGGAGGCAGGGTTCGAGGGTGGTGTAGAGACGGTGCCCGGTGTAGCGGCGGCCGGCCCGAAGCCGGGCCAGGGCATTGATCTCGGCGTGCGCGATGGCCGTACCGACCAGCTGCCCGGGTGGTCCGGCGGTCTCCTGGCTGCGGTTGCGCCCGGTGGCGGCGATCCGCCCGTCCTGATCGAGGAGTACGGCGCCGATGGGGCGGCTGCCGGCCCGCAGGGCCTCCCAGGCCAGCTCGAAGGGGAGCCGCCAGGGCTCGGGCAGGGCGGCGCCCTCACCGGTGGCCGGTGCGGTGGCCGTCATGGGTGTTCGCCCGGAGGCTGCCGGAGTGCGAGCACGACGAACTCGTCCTCCCCGTCCCGGTCCGTGCCGACTTGCTCGAAGCCGTGCTTCTCCAGCAGGCGCACGGAGGCGGTGTTGCCCGAGAAGGGGTCCGCGTACAGCGGCCGTACCCGCTCCAGCTGCAGGAAGAGGCCGAGGGCCCGGGTCCCGACGCCACGGGCCCAGTAGGCACGCCCGAGCCAGTAGCCGACGAAGCGCCGACCGTCCTCCGCGGTCCAGGAGACGACGCTCCCGGCCACCTCGCCGTCGACGGCAACAGTCCGCACGAAGGAGTCGGGATCGCCGAGCACACGCTCCCGCCAGTGTCTGAGGAAGGCGTCCCGCGGCCGGGGGGTGAACCTCGACCGCCGGACGGCTTCCGGGTCCTGCTCATAGGCGTGCAGGACGTAGAGGTCGTCGTCCGTGACTTCCCGCAGACTCACATCGCTGTGTTCGTCGGTCATGCCTCGCAGTGTGGCAGCCCCCACTGACAACGCCCCCGGCCTCCCTACGACACCAGGGGCCGGACCTCCTCAGCGGTGAAGCGCACGAACCCCTCCGGGTCGGGCTCGTCGCCCGTCGGCTGCAGGACCACCGTGTCGGCGCCGGCCTCGGCCAGCCGCTGCACCGCCTTGGCCACGGCGCCCGCGTCGCCCGCGACACCTAGATCCGGGGCCGACTCCAGCCCCTCGGCGACGAGTTCGGCGCGCAGCCGGGCGGCGGCGTCCGCACCCGTGGCGGCGAGAAGATAGACGACGATCCTGTGCGGTTCGCCGCGCCCCGCCTCCCGCCGCGCCTCGTCGATGATCCGCCGGGCCTGGCGTACGCCGTCCGGCGAGGTGGAGGCGGTGAGCAGGGTGCCGTCCGCCCTGGCTCCGGAGAGGCGGAGCGAACGGGGTCCGGTCGCCCCGGCCAGCACGTCGACCGGACTCGCCGGCGGCCAGTCGAGGCCGACGCCGTCCAGCTGGACGTACCGTCCGCTCACGGTCAGCCGCTCCCCGCGCAACAGGGCACGCAGGGCGTCGAGATGCTCGCCGAGCAGGGTGAGCGGCGAGGCGGCCCGGGCGCCGACCTGCCCCATCCAGTCCTGCACCCCGTGCCCCACGGTCAGGATGGCCCGGCCGGGGAACATGCGCTCCAGTGCGGCGGCCTCCATCGCGGTGACGGCCACGTTCCTGAGCGGTACGGGGAGCAGCCCGATGCCCACCCGCACCCGCTCGGTCCAGGCGAGAGCGGCGGCGGCCGTGGAAACGCCACCCTCCCGGAAACAGTCCTCCCACAACCACAGCTCCTCCAGCCCGGCCTCGTCCGCGAGCCGGGCCACTGCGCGCAGACGCTCGGGGGGAAGCTGGGGTCGGAATACCGCGCCTAGTCCAGTCATGGGGTCTTCCTAGTGGCTGGTGCCGAGCGAGACAACTCTTTTGCCTCCCAGGGCCTTTCAGGGCTCACCGCCCCCGCCGACGAGACATACGCAGCCCACCCAAGGGGCCGACAAGGTCAAGCCGCCCACTGCACCTCCGGCCGCCCGCTCGCTTCTTCCCCATGCTGGAGCAAGACGTGTCCAGAGGCGGCCGCCAGGCCGATCGGCGTCAGCCGGCGCGGAGTGCAGTGAAGCGGAACGCAACGCCCTTGACTCGTCTCGCGGAAGCACACACTGCGCAGGAATCGAGCGGCCAAACGGCCAGCTCGCCAGCAGGCGTTCACCACATTCTCGTGGCTACGGTCACTGCAGAGCTGGCCTGAGGATGGGAGGTTGACGGGACAGGCAAGAGACATTGTGATCAGAAGGGGCGAACGTGACTCCCCCAAAGGCATTGCTTCGTCACCGGCATGGAGGAAGGATGAGCCCCTCCACGCGTGTTTCCTACTGACCCAGACGCCCTGAAACAGCCCAGTCCGTGTGCTCCTAGCCCGCTTCAGCCGCGGTGTCGGACTTGCTTTGGAAACAATCGGACACGACCGTGGCTTCGATCATGGAAGATCGCCCGCTCTCGGAGGGCTCGATCCACAGCCGGAGGTCGGCGGACATGTGGCCGTCGGGCGAGTTGGCCACGATCTGTGGAAGTTTCGCCCGACTTTTGTCGGGACCGTCCTTGACAATTTTCCACCCCTTGGCGGGAAGTTCTTTTCGTAGACGGTCCATGGCCTTCTTGAGGTCTTCGCCAGGCACACCGTAAATGCTCCACGGATGACGCATGCGATGCACCTTGTCCTCGGAGGCGTAGGACGAACATGGAGCGGCAAAAGCGCCCGACTGGGTCACCTTCCCCTTTGTCGCGATGATGTCGAGAATCTCGCTGGACGCGTGCTCGACGTTTTCCTTGACGACTTGCTCGTCGCGGATTTCAATCTTTTTCTCGTCGCTCACCCGAGAGCACCCTCCCACGAGGACGGCCGCCAGTGTCGCACTTACAGCGATAGCACATGTCTTATTCAAGGGTCACCTTGTCGTATTGTCCAGCGATCACGAGACCTTGATTGCGTAAGCTAGTCGAACCCTCGTCCCAGAAAGCTCCGTGATCTTCCGCATCCGATTCCATGATGTTCGCACCAAAATCGGGATCGGTTGGAATCGTCCAGTCGTCCCCCAAGCCAGCAAGGTACTTCCCACCGACTCGCACCAATTCGTCGTCTCCACCTCCCTTCATGGCCCACACGTGATCGCTTCTGATACCGAGGTCTGCGGCGTGTTTTACCTGCATGCCCGGGCTTCCGGCGGCAATGACGTCGTCCACCGGAAGCGGACCCTCGGGCCAACCACGCGTCTTCGCCGCATCCCCGATGAGTGTGGTGCCGTAACTGTGCCCGATCAGGGTGGTGTGGCCCGGGTTGTTCCCAGACCCTGCCCGATGGGCTGCGAGATTTCCGTCAAGGAAGTGCTGCAGGCCCGGCGTACCTTTCGCTGCCCATTCATCGGACATTGCTTCCGGAAGCAGGCCGCCGCCCTTGTCGAAGGGCTTCGCCTGCAGCGGCGCATCGTAGTCGAACCAAGTCACCGTGGAGACTTTTTGCCCCTGCGCATACCTGCCCGCTTCACGCCACAAGGCTTCTCCGCGTTTCGTGTCCTTCTCGATGTCCTGCAGAAGCGTCCCTGTACCAGGGACGTAAATAGCCGTATGGTCCGCCGTATCTGGATTCCCGTTGGCCAAGATGATTTTACCGTCATGCCCCTTTCCCTCGGGGTCGAATCCGAGTAAATACGCCTCAGGCAGTCCGTCGGTTCCAGTCAGGCCGAAACGCCTCTGAATGGCATCCATTCCCCTGATACGACCCTCCATATCCTGCTTCTCCTTGTTCCACTCCTTCCATTCCTCGGTCTCGACCCGGACACCCTTCACTTCCATCCCAGTGACAGGGCTGATGTAGGGGCGATAGCGTTCGGGTTCCTTCTTCATCCAGGCGTCCAGATTGTCCTGATACTCCCCCCTGCTCTCGGCCAGCACGACACGGTTCGCATCGTCGCGCACAATGGCGGGGAGCCCGTCCATTGCGCCGATGGAGGCAGGGCGCACCGAGATGTAGGCGGCCTTCTCCTCGTCCGTCAGGCTCTTCCACCACTCCGCGTTCGCCTCGGGATCGCCGTCCGTGGGCGGCTTCTTAATCGAGCCGAGGTACTTGTCGGCCCCCTCCAGAACTCCACCGGTATCGTGCTTGACATCAGTCCAGTCCCGGTTGGAGACCACCAAGTCGTCGTCGGCCTTCAGCGCGCGCAGCTTCGGTGCCCACTTCGTGTCTGCGTCCGTGGCTTCCTTCAAGGCGTCGCCGATGTGGTTGGCGAAGTCCTGTGCCTTGCCGAAGTTCGGGTTCGGGTGGATGTTGGCCGCCGTACGCTCCAGCGACGCCGACGTCGGATCCGTCGGACTCGTCCCCGGCGGCATGGTGCCGCCCTCCGGAACCTTTCCGTCGGCTTCTTTACCGCCCGCCGGATAGGTGACCGATCCGTCTGCCCCCGTGGTGCAACCGGCCGCCTTCGCGTCCTCCAGCACCGCCTCCAGCTTCCGCCTCGCCGCCGCCATGTCGAATGCGAAACCGTTGAGCGCGGTACCGGCCAGGGCACACTCGGTTTGGATGTAGTGGAAGTTCTTCGCCAGTTCCCGAAGTTCCCGCAGAGCGGCGTTCGCCGTCTAGCCCTCGAGTTGGTTGCGAATCCCCGCGGCGATCTGGTTCTCGATCGTGTCCTTGACCGAACTGGCCATGCCGCCCATGGCTCTGTAGCCGTCGGCGGCTTCCTCGTATTCGGACGGCTTGAATGCCTTCAGCGTCGCCAGATCCATGACTGTCGATCACCTGTCCTTGACCTGGCCGCCGACCGGCTCGGTGTCCCGGTGCTTGAGCTTGATCTTGTCCAGCTCCGCCGTCGCGTCCGAGTCGAGCATGTGCAGATCGTGCCCCGAACGCTCCAGCAACCCGCCTAACTCACCACAGCGGCCACTCACATCACCGACGTACTTCTTCCAGGAGTCGAATAACTCATACTGCGCGACCGCCGACTGGCAGCCGGCCGTGTCCCCCAGCCCCGTCTGCCCGTCCACCAGCTTCGTCAGCGCCTTGCTGACGTCGTCCTTCAGGCCCTTGATGTCTTCACCGGCCTTCGCCCAGACCTTCTTCTCCGACTTCAACCGGTCCGAGACCGCACCGCCTGAAGCGCCCGAAGCACCGCCCAGATCAGCTGGAAGCTGGTTCAGCCGCATCTGAGTCGAGCCGCGTGCCACCGCATTCGCCTTGAGCTGCTCCCACTCGTCCCAAGCCATCAGTGAGCCTTCCCCCCCTGTGCGTCTCAACGGCCCTTCCTGAGCGTGCCGTTGAGGAGTTACTTACTGGTCGCAACGGACTGTAGCCGTGCGATTCACCGCGGCGACTGAGTACGCCTACTCATGTCCGGGGCGTGACCGGCCGCAACAGCGGCCGCAACAAGGTGAAACCGCGGCATGACGCTGTGGGGGTGACAGCAGAACCACCGTCGCGCACTGGCCAGTCGCAGCGCGATCCCCGTGTCCGGCGGCATAGCACTCTCGCCCGCCGGCCGCTCTGCATTCACGACCGCCTCGCGGGTACGGTCACTGCGGAGGTGGTCCGGGGATGGCGCGCTGGCGGAACGGGTGGGGGACGTTGGTCGTTCATGGGGACGGAGACGGGGCTCCGGTCGGGGTGCCCCTGGAGATCGCGACGTCCTATCGTGCCCGCACGAAGGGCTTGTTGGGCCGTGATGGGATCGACGGGGCCATCCTGCTCTCTCCTGCCAGCAGCGTGCACACCTTCCGTATGCGCTTCGCCATCGACGTCGCCTACCTGGACCGCCGTCTTACCGTCATAGACATACGCACCATGAGGCCGGGCCGGCTGGGCCTGCCCCGGCTCCGTTCCCGGCATGTTGTCGAGGCGGAGGCCGGAGCCATGGTCCGCTGGGGACTGGAGGTGGGGATGAGGGTCGACGTCGAGACACGTTAGCTGCCGATGCCCCTCAGCCCCTGCTTCTTGAGATCAAGGCGGGGAACGCCGAGAACTTGCTGTAGCTGTCGCAAGGCCGGACGGCGATTTCAGCTCCGGGTCGGCGAAGGCCTGAGCCACTCGCGGTATGGCACGGGTCGGCCTGTGGGCGCGTCCAGGAGAATACGGTCGCCGACAGGCCGGCTCAACGACACCGTCACCTTCATACCGAGCATCTCATCCGTGCAGTTGCCGCTCTTGCGGGTCACCGTTGAGCCGGAGCGACAGACGACTGCGCGCTGCAGCCTCAGGCTGTCGGTGACCGGCGTTGTCAGTGGGGCCGCATAGCATCCGGGCATGCGAGCATCTGGGACGTTCACGGTTGCGGAGTTCACCCCGGCGGAGGTTGCGGGGCCGGTGGTCGAGACGGCAGTGCCCGTCGGGGTGGCCACGATGCGGAAGCGGTACGAGGGGGAGATCAGCGGGGTGTCGGCGACCCTGTTCACGGCGGCGTACGACCAGGGCAGCGGGACCGGTACCTATGTCGCCATGGAGTCCTTCGAGGGGGCTCTCCAGGACCGGAGCGGTTCCTTCAACTTCGCCCACTCGGCCACAACCCTGGGGGAAGGCCGCGAGTCCGAGTTCTTCGTGATCGTGCCGGGGAGCGGGACGGGGGCGCTGGCCGGGATCCGAGGGGCCGGTGGCATGGCGATCGACGCGGACGGCACCCATCGGATCTGGTTCGACTACGAGGTGGGTGAGTAGAGGACTCCCTGCTCCCTGCTCCTTTCACTGCTTCTCTGATCACTGCTCCGTGCGCGGGAACGACACCTCGACCCGCCGGTTCTTCTTCCTGCCCGCCTCCGTCGAGTTGTCGGAGATCGGGTACTGCTCGCCGTAGCCGCGTACGTCGAAGGTGACGTTCGGGTCGTTCAAGTCCTGGTCCAGGACCGCCTGTACGGCGTTGGCGCGCTGCTTGGACAGGATGTCGCCGTGGGCGGACGAGCCGAGGTTGTCGGTGAAGCCGAAGACGCGGATCCGGGTCGCGTTCTGCTTCTTGATCTCCTCGGCGATCGTCTCGATGCGGGCCTTGGCCTCCCCGCTGAGCTTGGCGCTGTCCTTGCTGAACAGGACTTCGGCCTGCAGAGCGAAGGTGACGTCGGCGTTCGTGTCCTCCCGGCGCTCGTCCCCGCTCTGATCCTCCACGACCGACTTGATGTCCAGCACCTTGGGCTGCGCGAGGGTGGCGCCTTCGGGGAGCTTGAGGTCCGGGTCGGCGGGGTCGATCTTCACCGGGGCGGTGGCGGAGGGTTCCGTGCCCGGGGGATTGCTGGGGGCTGTGTCGTCGGCGTGGGCGAGGGTGAGGTTGGTGGCGGCGAGGAGGGTTGCGGTGGTGAGGGTGAGGGTGAGAGTCCGGCGGGGTGTGGTGGTCACTTTGGCCTCACCCTGAGATTTTGATGGCGGCGGCCGAGAAGGTCGGCAGTTGGAAATCCACCTCGGAGACGTTCGCCGGAGGTGCCGGGAACTGCATGAAGACCGCCAGGTTCTCTCCGGCCTTGAGCGTCGAGAAGCCGGTGGTGGTCAATGGGCGCCCCTCCGTGTCACGCAGGACGTAGTACCGCTTCTTTCCCTGGGGATCGACCAGCGTGGCACCTCCGAGGGACCTGCCGTTCCTGATGATCTCGGTTTCGTTACCGCTCAGGGCAGAGGGGATGACAGTGCTGTTGGCACCGTCGTTCTTCAAATTGCCATTCACGGTGACGAATCCACCGGAATCACGCTGAGCGGAGGTGATCTGAAGGAGTAGACCGTCCGAGCCCTTCAGTTCGGCCAACGGAGTGTCCGACTGCCCCTCTTGGGCACTCGGGTTCGATCCGCCGGACGCGGAGGCGGACGCCGTATGGTCCGGCTTCTTGGCGTCATCGCCACCGCCACCATCGCAGCTGGCCACGCCGAGGGCCAGACCAGCCACAACAGTCAGCGCGACCATCCCCCTGGTGGCCTTCTCAGTGACCCGAATGCTCATGCCTCTGCTTCCTTCTTTACGTCAGTCAGCCAGGTGGACGTCGAAAAGATCCTCGGGCCTCGGGAGGTCGGCGAGGTCGTCCGGATTCAGGTCCCAGTCCCGGTCCTTGCAGGTAAGTCGCGGCAGCACGTCGTTCCCCGCGTTCTCCCCAGGGAGTTCGAACGTGCAGAGGGGGTCGATCACAGCCCTGGCGGACGCCGTCGAGTGGAAATTCTCGGTCCCGGGAACGACGGACTTGCCGACGGACTTCTGGGTCCTGGCCGTGACCGTGAACGTGAGTGGCTCCGGCGAGTCACACTGTGCGTGGGCGTCGTTCTGCGCTGCGAGTTGATCTGCACGCCAGCACGACGGTCCGAGCGGTACCTTGCCGTCGAAATCGTCCTGCCACTTGGTCGGGTCGAGGACATCCTCCACCCATTTCGCCGAGAGTTGGTCGCGCCTGTTCTGTGCGGCGGCGACCGCGGCAGCATCAGCCGCGGTCTGGGCGCCGCCCCGATTGACCGCGGCCTGGCCGACGGCGAGGTAGGCCAACGCAAGAAAGAGCAGACCCGCCACCACCGTGATGTAGATGGGGAAGGCCTGCCCTGCGTCGCGATACCGGTCGGGGCGGATCAGCCGCCGGTGACTTCGGCGATCTTCGTCGTGATCGCGTCGTAGATGGACTGACCGATGCTCGTGCCCGTGATCGCCAACACGATCGCCACAACCACCGCGATGATGCCGAGGTACTCCACCGCAGTCTGTCCCTTGTCGCTGCGGGCAACTCGGGCCTGCAAATGTGCGACGGTGGTGTTGAACCAGTTGCTCATGGTGGTCCCCTTCGGGCTCGCCTCCGATCGGGGAAACGTATGCCGGGTCACCGCCCCCACGAGAGGGCCCCAGGACCCAACCCCGGACCCAATCCATCTCACGCCACCCCCAACCACTTCGCAGCCGCCTGAGACCTGCTCGTGCTGTGGAGCTTGGCGAAGATGCGGTTGATGTGGTTCTTGACCGTCTTCTCGCTGATGAAGCAGGTCGCGGCGATCTGCTGGTTGGTCATGCCGGATGCGATGAGGTCCATGATCTCCGCCTCCCTGCTGCTCAGTTGGAACCGTGACCGGAACGACTGTCCCACACATGATTGCAGTTGCGAAAGGTTTTGTGGTGGAATTTTCCCTAAGGGAGCGGGAAGTTCCGGTACCATGTGTGCAGGTGCACTTGCCTGAAGGTGTGACAGCAATGCCTTCGCCGCCCCCGGCGTCACATGCGGCCGCCCCTCCCGGACATCTCGTACCGCCCTCACCAGCTGCTCGGTCGTGAACTCCCCGTGCACCAGATATCCCCCCGCCCCCAGCCGCAACGCCTCCTGCACCGTCTCCGTCTCGTGGCTGTAGGTGAGCATCATGACGGGGGCCAGCCGGACCAGGTGGGGCAACGCCGAGATTCCGTCGACGCCGGGCATGCGGACGTCGAGGAGGATGACATCGGGCCGGTGGAGCAGTGCCGCCTCGTACGCCTCGCGGCCGTCCGCCGCCTCGGCCACCACCGTGGTGTCCGCACGGTCGCAGAGGAGGGCTGTGAGGCCCGCCCTGATCACGGGGTTGTCGTCGGCCACCACGAGGCGTAGGGGCGCCGTGGTCGTGGGCGTCGGGAAGTCCTGGCCGGAGTTGGAGTTCCGGTACTGCATCGGGTGCCTCCTCTCAGATTTCCTGGGACGTGACGTCGCTTGCCAAGGCCCGCAGCGGCAGCTCCACCCGGACCTCCGTACCCCGCTCGTGCTCTCCCCGCCCGATCCGGATGCGGGCCCCGGTCGAGGCCGCCCGTTCGACCATGCCCAGCAGGCCGAAGTGCCCGGAGTGACGGAGGTGTTCGAGGGTGGTGCCGGGTGGCAGGCCCCGGCCGTCGTCGTGGATCGTCAGGCGGAGCAGGTCGCCGTCGATGCCCGCGGTCACTTCCACCCGGGTCGCCGACGCGTGGCGATGGGCGTTCTCCAGCGCCTCCGTGGCGATGGCGAGAAGGTCTCGGGCGAGGGGCGGGGGGACGGGTGGGAGGGTGCCGTCACCCATCGGCCGGCACACCGTCCGTAGACCCGTGCGAACAGTGAAGTCCGCTGTGCGTGCTGTCAGTTCGATCCAGAGGTCCCTCGGCACGGCCGAGGCCTCCTCCTGGCGCAGGTCCTCCAGCAGTTCCCGGGACTCCGCCGCCGCCCTGCGGGCCGAGCGGGACACCAGTTCCGCCTGCCGGCGGACGCGGGCCGCGTCGGGGGCGGCTGCGGACGCCGTCGTCGCCAGGCCGTCGGCGGCCAGGGCGACGCCGTACAGGGTCTTGGCCACCGAGTCGTGCATCTCGCGGGCCAGCCGGGCCCGTTCCGCGTGCACCGCCTCCGTCGCCGCGAGGCGGGCCTGCACCGCGGTCAGGGCCTGGGTGGCCGCGCCGAAGCGGAGCATCAGGTTGCGCAGGGTCGAGCCCATCGCGCCGGCGATCACGCACAGACCGGGCAGGAGCAGCGACTCGGCCATGCCCGTCCGGCCGTCGGACTTCAAGGTCGCGTGGACGAGGAGCAGGATCAGGGACTGCAGGGAGGCGAAGCAGGCCGCGCCCCGCCAGCTGTAGACCAGGCCGGCCAGCAGTGGGGTGCAGACGCTGACGTAGGCGAGGGTGGTGTCCGGGCCCGCCGAGACGAGGAGGAGGGAGCCGAAGAGGGTGTCGGCCGCGAGGAGGCTGGGGTGGCGCAGGAGGAGGGGGCCGAAGCGTTCCCAGTCGCGGAAGAGGACGTAGGACACCATGAAGGTGACGACGACCGCGGCGCCGACGAGACGTACGCCCAGCCCCGGGGCCGCGTTGAGCAGGGCGGCCGGGGCGGCCACGACGATCATCGCCAGCCGGAACCCGAAGACCTGCCGGCACATCGCCTGGAGGGCCCGTATCTGAATCTTCTCGGAAGGTTCGGGGAGGGGAGCGCCCACGGCCGCCCCGGACGTCCGGGGGGCACCTGCGGTCGTCCCCGGCATCGCCGCGGTCGTATCCGGCGTCACCGCGGCACTCGCCGGCTGCGCCGAAGCCGTCCCCGGCGTCCCCGGCGTCCCCGGCGTCCCCGGCGTCCCCGGCGTCCCAGCGACGGTCCCCGGCGTCACCGCGGCCGCCCCCGGCTTGGCCGCAGTCCCCTCGTGTTTCCTACCGCCCGTGGTCGACCGTTTCGGGCCCAGGTACGCAAAGAATCCGAGCCATCCCCTCGCCGCCCCCCGCAGGGACAGGTGTCGGCCCAGGTACGCAAAGAACCCGAGCCACCCGCGCGCCGCCCCCCGAAGGGACAAGCGCCTTCCCGGCCCCGCCGCTCCCGTCGCTCCCGTCGCTCCCATCGTCGTCACCCGCCGCTCACTCCCCCGTGAGCGAGCCGAAGTCCACGCCGGAGCCCAGCAGCAGGCCCGCGCCCAGCAGGAGCATCGTCGCCGGGACCATGAACGTGGTGATCATCAACGTGGCCTTGGGGACGGCGCGGGCGGCCTTGCGGCGGGCGTTCTGGGCGTCCGTGCGCCGCATGTCCTTGGCGAGAGCCACCAGCGTGTCCACGATGGGCGCCCCCAGTTCCTCCCCCTGCTGCAGCGCCGTCACGAACATCGCCACCTGCTCGGAGTCGTTCCTGCGCCGGAGTTCCGCGAAGGCCTGGCGGCGGCTCATGCCGAGGTCCATCTGGCGCAGGGTGATCCGGAGTTCGTCCGCCCAGGGGCCCTCGTACTTGGAGGCCACCCGGTCCAGCGCCTGGCGGAAGCCCAGTCCCGCGCTCACCACCACCGCAAGCACGTCCAGGAAGTCGGGCAGCGTCCGCTCGATCACGTCCTTGCGGACACGGATCGCCGACCAGATGCCGACCTCCGTCCAGAACGCCCCGAAGAGCAGCAGGAGGAGGGCCACGAACCACTGCCCCCGCAACAGGAACACCAGGAAGCCCACGCCGCCGAGGGCGCCGTAGACCGCGCGGCGGGCCGCGTAGCGGTCGATGGTCAGGCCGCCGGGGTTGCCCGCGAGGTCGATCCTGCGGCGGTACTTAGCGACCAGCCGGGGGCCCATCAGGCGCAGCACCGCGGGGGCGTAGCGCATACCCATGCGGTCGATCACCGAGTCCACCGCGCCGGTGCGGGTGGCGCCGACCTCCAGGGCGACCGCCAGGTCACCGGGGAGTTTCGCCTCGGCGCGGTACATCCGGATGCCGGCGAAGACGCCCCAGATGCCGAGGCCCATCAGCAGTGCGAGCAGGAATCCCGTCATCAGGCCGCCCCCCTCACACGTCGATCCGGCTCATCCGGCGGATGAGCACGAAGCCGACTGCGTACATGGCGAACGCGATGACCACGCAGGCCTGGCCGACCGTCGAGCCGGTCATCCGTTCCAGGGCGCCGTCCTTGACCCCGTTCATGAGGAACAGGGCGCCGATACCGAGGACGGGTACGGCGTACGACGTCATCGTCACCTGGGAGAGCTGGGTGCGGATCTCGCGCCGGGTCTCCTTGCGTTCCTCCAGGGTCTCGGTGAGGTTCCGCAGGGCCGAGACCACCTGGCCGCCGGCCCGGTTGGAGAGGACCAGGGTGGTGACGAGCACGACCAGTTCGCGGGAGGGGAGCCGGTCGGCGAGTTCTCCGAGCGCGTCGTCCAGGGAGTGGCCGATCGCCAGCTGGTCGGCGACCTTGGCGAGTTCCTCGCCGGCCGGGGCTTCGAGTTCCTCGGCCGCCATGCCGATGGCGGTGCGCAGGGCGAGTCCGGCCTGGGTGGCGTTGGCCAGGATGCGGGCCAGTTCGGGGAGTTGGTTGATGAAGCGCTCGATGCGTTTCTGACGCTGCCAGTTGAGGAACTGGACCGCCGCCCAGATGCCGAGCAGACCGGCGAGCGGGCCGAAGAAGGGGGCCAGGGTGGCCTGGCCGATCAGCCAGAGCGCGGCGACCGCGGCGAGCAGGCAGGCGAAGAACTCGCCCGGGGTGACGTCCAGGCCGGTGGCCGCCAGCTTCAGTTCCAGTTTCCGGCCCAGCGCCGTACGGCGCAGGCGGCGGTCCAGGTCCCGGAAGCGGCGCCGGCGCCCGGAGGCCGCGACGGTGCCCGTGTGGGAGAGGCGGTCGATCAGCGCGGCGCGCTGGGCCCGCCCCGAGGCGTAGGTGTGCACACCGACGACGGCCAGGACGCAGGTCAGCAGGGCGACACCGGTGGTGAGCTGGACGAGCGTGTGGAGTTCCATGGTCCTACCTGGCTTCTCGGGTGGCGAGCTGGTCGGCGGAGTGGGCGACGCCGAAGGCCTGCGGGAGGGGCTGGCCCGCCATGTAGAGGCGGTCGGCGGCACGGCGCGGGAGCGGGAAGTACTCGAAGGCGCCGTGGACGCGACCGTCGGGGGTCATGGGCCGGGCGCTGAAGCGGGCCACGGAAGCCAGCCGGTACGGCTCGCCGCCGTGGCTGTCGAGCAGCGCGATCTCAGTGATGCGGCGGGCGCCGTCGGCGAACCTGGTGAGCTGGACGAGGACGTCGACGGCGCTGTTGATCTGGTCGTGCAGGGCGACGAAGGGCACCTCGACGTCGGACATGGAGGCGAGGGTCTGCAGACGGGTGAGCGCGTCCTCCGCGCTGTTGGCGTGGACCGTGGCGAGGGAGCCGTCGTGGCCCGTGGACATGGCCTGGAGCATGTCGAGGGACTCGCCGCCGCGGACCTCGCCGACCACGATCCGGTCGGGCCGCATGCGCAGCGAGTTGCGGACCAGGTCGCGGATGGTGACCTGGCCCTTGCCCTCGACGTTCGGCGGCCGCGACTCCAGCCGGACCACATGGGTCTGCTGGAGCTGGAGTTCGGCCGAGTCCTCGATGGTGATGATGCGTTCATGGGCCGGGATCAGGCCGGAGAGCGCGTTCAGCAGGGTCGTCTTCCCCGTGCCCGTCGCCCCCGAGACGATGATGTTGAACTTGGCCTGCACCAGTCCGGCCAGCAGGAACACCATGTGCTCGTCGAGCGAGCCGAAGCCGATCAGCTCCTGGAGGGTGAAGGAGCGCGGGAAGCGGCGGATGGTGAGGATGGGGCCGGTCAGCGACAGCGGCGGGATGATGACGTTGACGCGCTCGCCGGAGGGGAGACGGGCGTCCACCATCGGGTTCGACTCGTCCACCCGGCGGTTGACCGTCGACACGATCCGCTCGATGGTCTGCATGAGCTGGTCCGCCGACACGAAGCGGAGCGGCAACTGCTCGACCCGGCCGCCGCGTTCCACAAAGATCGAGTCCGGTCCGTTCACCATGATCTCGGTGATCGACGCGTCTTCCAGGAGCGGCTCCAGGATGCCGAGGCCGAGCGCCTCGTCCACCACGCGGCGGATCAGCTGGGAGCGTTCGACGGTCGACAGCACCGGGCCCTCGCGGCTGATGATGTGCCCGAGCACGCGTTCCAGCCGGGCCCGGCGCTCGGCGGCGGCCAGCGAACTCATCTCCGCGAGGTCGATCTCCTCCAGCAGCTTGGCCCGGTAGGACGCGACCAGATGCCCGTCCTCGCCCCGGCTGCCGTGCTCCTCGGGAGTGTTGATCCGTGCCCGCAGGCTCATGGGGTCGCTTCTCCTCGGTCAGTGGTCGAGGGGCATGGTGGCGGACTTGGTGGCGTCACCGAGATTCCAGACGATCTTGGGGATGCGTACGGTCGCGGTGATGGTGACCGAGTCCTCCCCACCGCCCCCGCCCGGGCCGCATGTCACCTTGAGCCCTCCGCTGACCGCCTGTGCGCACGCCGACTGCGGGTCCTGCCCCAGGGACGCCGCCCGCGCCCCCGCCCGAGCCGCCGTACCGGCCTGCTCGGCGGCATAGGCGACCGCGCCGACCTGGAATCCGGCCAGCCCGACGATCAGCAGGACCGGGATGAACCCGAGGTACTCGATGGCGACCTGGCCCCGGTCGCGTCCACGACGGCAGTACGGCATCTCAGTCCTTCACCTCCTCCACGGCGCCGGCGTGCCCGTGCACCGTGACGGGGAAGTCGATCGAGCCTGGAAAGAGGACGGGGACCTTCAGCGACACATCCGCGGTCACATAGCCGGTCCCGCCGCACTGATCCACCCTGGCACCCCCTCGCCACGCCCCCGACAGGTGCTTCAGCGCGGCCCGCTCGCACGCGCCGAAGCGCTCCCCGCGAGGCGCCGCCGTCCCCGCCCGCACTCCCTCGTCCGCAGCATTCCCCGCAAGCGTGTAGGCGTACCCCACGAGCACGCACTGCCACATGAGCACCAGAGTCAGGACGATCAGCGGGGTCATCCCGAGGAATTCGATGCTGACCTGCCCCCGGTCGTTGCCTCGCAGGCGTCTCATCGGCCGCTCACTCCTTCCGCCGCCGAAGGTTCACGGACCCGCGGTCGCCGCGCAGGCGGCCACCTCCGCGGTGGGACCCCTCGGGTGTCTTCGCCAGCCCCAGCTCCCCGGCCAGCGCCCACAGGGCCTGCTTCACGGTGCTCCTGCTGTCCAGCTCGTGCAGCCGCCCGGCGTCCACAACCCCCTGCAGTTCCTTGAAGTTGGCGGGGACGGTCGTACGCGCCAGTGCCGTTCCGGTGATGCGCTGGACGAGCGCGGGCTGGATCTCGGTGCTGCGGGTGTGCCGGTTGACGACGACGGTCGTCTCCTCGGCCTTGCGGATCTGCAGCCGGTCCCACATGCGCACGGTCCGTTTGGCGGCGCGTACGGCGACCACGTCCGGGGTGGCGACCAGCAGGGCCGTGTCGGCCATCTCCACCGCGGCCGCGTTCGCCGCGCCGAGCTGGGCACCGCAGTCCACCAAGACCACCTCGTACCGGGAGCGCAGGGCGCTGACGATCTGGCGGGCGGCACGGTCGGTGATCTCCTCCCCGCGTTCGCCGTCGGCGGGGGCGAGGAGCAGGGCGAGGCCGGTGTCGTGGCGGAAGACGGCGTCGGCGAGGACACGCGGGGAGATGTCGGTGATGGCGGCGAGGTCCACGACCGAGCGGCGGAACTGGACGTCCAGGTAGGAGGCGATGTCGCCGGTCTGGAGGTCGAGGTCGACGAGGGCGGTGGCGCGGCCGGAGGCCTGGGCGGCGAGCGCGAGCTGGATCGCCGCCAGGGTCGCGCCGACGCCGCCCTTGGCGCCGCTGACCGTGACGACGGTACCGCCGACGCCACCGAGGACGTCGGAGGCGCCGTGGCCCAGATGCCGTCGTACGCCGGTGGACCACTGGGCGACCGCCTGGACCCGGCTGGCGAGTTCCTCGTACGACAGCGGGAGCGCGACCAGGCCGCGGGCACCGGAGTCCATGGCGGCGGCGAACAGGCCGGGGCTCGCGTCGGTGGTGACCAGTATGACCCCGACGGCCGGGAAGCGCAGGGCCACCTCGCGGACCAGCTCCAGGGCCGGAACCGGGCCGATCCGCTCGTGTACGACGACGACCTCGGGCAGTTCGTCCACCGACTCGGCGGCGAGGCGGGCGAGGGCGTCGACCAGCTGGGTGGAGTCAGGGACGGGCGGCTGTGGTTCGGCGTCGGGGAGCTGGCTGAGCAGCGTGGTGAGGGAGCGGACGGCGTCCGGGTCCGCACCGGCCGGGAGGATCCTGGTGGGCATGCGGGCCGCCTCTCACTTGTCCGTCGCGAGTTCGTAGGTGCGGTCCTTGTCCGGGACGCTGGTCTGGCTGCCGGGTGCCACCAGTGCGAGCCGGACCCGCTGGGCGAAGGACTCGGCGTAGGTGACGCGCTGGGCGTCGAGGGTGGACAGCGCGAAGGTGATCGGGACGGCCTCGGTGGGCTGCTGGTTCTTGCTGTTGTCGGGGTCCAGGGCGGTGATCCGGCCGACGTCGAGGACCCGGGCGTTGGTGACGATGATCTTCGACTGGTCCGGGTCGCCCTCCTTCTTGCCTTCGAAGGTGGCATACACGTTGACCCGCGATCCCGGGGTGATCTTGCCGGCGACACCCGTCGCCGCGTCGATCATGATGGCGACCTCCTGCTGGCCCGGCTGGAGGGCGGGCTGGTCGACGACCATGTCGGTCTGCAGCAGGGAGCCGGCGCGCAGCGTGGTCACGGCGATCTTGCCCTGGATCTGGCGGAGGTCGGTGACGGCGTTGCCCGACAGCCACCGCTTCGGCATCTTGATCTTCTCGAACTGGCCCGTGTTCAGCGCGGTGTACGGCTGCACGTCGGACTTGACCCGATAGGCGCTGACCTCGGGCCCGACCTTGGACTGGACGTCGTCGACGACGGAGAGCACACCGGCGAACGCGCCGAGAGCGCACAGGACCGACAGGATCAGGAGTATCACGCCGCGGCGCTGACGGGAGTTCATGAACCGTGCAACCTCATTGGGGGAATCGGTCGAGCGGGATGTGAGTGACGACTGTGCGGGTCAGGCGGGCGTTCGTTGTTCCAGCGCGCGTGGGGCCGGGGGCTCGTACACGGGCGGGGTGGCGGAGCAGAAGACGCACCGGTCGCCGATGACGTCGATCCCGCACCAGTGGCAACTCGACTGCCGCACCGAGGTCACCAGTTGGTACAGGACGGACAGGTCGGCGAGGTAGCTGCAGAACTCGATCATCCGCCCGGTCCCCCACCACCGCGGGGACTCGGCGGGCAACGGGGTCTCGCGCAGGCCGTGCGCGCTCCATGCCTCGGGGAGACCGGCGATCCAGTCGGTCTGCAGCTGCCCCTTGGCGACGAGCAGCCAGGTGCTGAACTCGGGCCCCTTGAGGGTGGCGCCGGGGACGACCTTGACGAGCTGCGGCTCGGGATGGGCGACGACGGCGAACTGGCTGCCCGGGACCCAGGACTTGGCGTGCGCCTTGAGCCCGACCGGCACCCGGTCGAGCCTGGCGACCGAGCCGAGGACGGCACCGGCGTGGATGTAGTGGGTGAGCAGCCGCCCGGCGGAGGCGAGGACGCCCGGGCTCAGATCGCAGGAGGCGAGCTGTCGCAGCTGCCGGGCGAGGACGGCTATGCCGAGCGGGGGCAGCTCGGGCCGGAAGAGGGCGATGCGGTCGCTCTCCAGCAGAGACCGCAGGGTGTACAGGCGCCGTACGACGGGCTCCGGAGTGGCCTGGGAGCACACGACGACCACATACCCGTACTGCTCGGTCAGTGCGTGCAGTTCGGTGAGCGAGTGCTCCAGCGGGCGCTGGTCGAGGTCGCGCAGCACGACGGCCGGCATGGTCCGTTCGTCCTGCGCCGGCAGTGCCATGTCGGCACTGGTCACGGCAATGGCAGTTGGCACGCGCAGCTCCCCGCTCTTCACACCCGTCGGCCCACCGGCGTAACTCCAATGCGCCAGGACGACTTCATTGCGTGACTACCTGAGCACTGTATCCACGCCCCAATGACCGGAGAACAGCGTTTGTGTAGCTCGTGTGGAACTCCCTGGGCGCAAGTCCGGCCAAAACTGGACAGGTTGAGCGCATGACCTTCAGGGCGGCTTGCGGGTGGCCCCCGGACGGTCCTCGGCAGCTCCCTCGGCGGACGAGATGGTTTTGGTCTGGACCTCTTGACAGTGAGATTGGTCTGGACCAACTTGTAGGCCAGCGGTGGCCACCGTTCCTCACCTCTCTCCCCGCAGACTCCCCCACCGGAGGCCCCAGTGGACCGCGTGACAGGTATGCCCAGACGCAGAGGACGACGCATCGCGATGTGGTCCTCCGTCACCGCCCTCGCCCTCTCGGTGGCGGGTCTCGCCGCCACCCCCGCGTCCGCCGCGGACATCAACAACGCCAAGAACGCCGGCTACGAGTCGGGGCTGACCAACTGGACCTGTACGGCGGGCAGCGGTACGACGGTCTCGTCCCCGGTCCACAGCGGCTCCTCGGCCCTCAAGGCGACCCCGGCCGGCCAGGACAACGCGCAGTGCACCCAGTCGGTGGCGGTGAAGCCCAACTCCACGTACACGCTGAGCGCGTGGGTGCAGGGCGGCTACTCCTACCTGGGCGTGACGGGCACGGGCACGACGGACGTCTCGACGTGGACGCCGGACTCCTCCTCCTGGAAGCAGCTGTCGACGACCTTCACCACAGGCGGATCGACGACGTCCGTCACGGTGTACACGCACGGCTGGTACGGCCAGGCCGCCTACTACGCGGACGACGTCTCGGTCTACGGGCCCGACGGGGGCGGGGGCGGCGACCCGGCCCCCACCGTGCCGTCCGCACCCTCCGGCCTTTCGGTCTCCGGTACGACGTCCTCGTCGGTGTCGCTGTCGTGGTCCACGGTGTCCGGCGCGACGGGCTACAACGTCTACCGCAACGGCACGAAGGTGAGCGCGGTGACCGGCACATCGGCCACGGTCACCGGGCTGTCGGCGTCCACGTCGTACTCCTTCCAGGTCACGGCCACGAACTCGGCGGGTGAGTCGGCGAAGTCGGCGACGGTGACGGGCACGACGACGGCATCCGGAGGTGGGGGCGGAGGCGGTGCGCTCCCCAAGCACGCCGTGACGGGCTACTGGCAGAACTTCAACAACGGCGCCACGGTCCAGAAGATCTCGGACGTCCCGTCCGCGTACGACATCATCGCCGTGGCCTTCGCGGACGCGACGTCGACTCCGGGAGGTGTGTCCTTCAACCTGGACTCGGCCGGCCTCGGCGGCTACACGGTCGACCAGTTCAAGGCGGACATCAGGGCGAAGCAGGCGGCCGGCAAGAAGGTCATCGTCTCGATCGGCGGCCAGAACGGCACGGTGTCGATCAACGACTCCACGTCGGCGGCCAACTTCGCGAACTCGGTCTACTCGCTGATGCAGACGTACGGCTTCGACGGCGTCGACATCGACCTGGAGAACGGGCTCAACGCGACGTACATGACGCAGGCGCTGCGGTCGCTGTCGTCGAAGGCGGGATCGTCGCTCGTCATCACGATGGCTCCCCAGACGATCGACATGCAGTCGACGTCGAACTCCTACTTCCAGACGGCCCTGAACATCAAGGACATCCTCACGGTCGTCAACATGCAGTACTACAACAGCGGTTCCATGCTGGGCTGCGACGGCAAGGTGTACAGCCAGGGCTCGGTGGACTTCCTGACGGCCCTCGCCTGCATCCAGCTGGAGGGCGGCCTGTCCCCGTCGCAGGTGGGCCTCGGCCTGCCGGCCTCGACGAGCGGCGCGGGCAGCGGGTACGTGTCGCCGACCGTGGTGAACAACGCGCTGGACTGCCTGGCCAAGGGCACGGGCTGCGGCACGTTCAAGCCGTCGAAGACGTACCCCGATCTGCGGGGCGCGATGACCTGGTCGACGAACTGGGACGCGGCTTCGGGGAACGCGTGGTCCAACTCGGTGGGGGCGCATGTGCACGCGATGCCGTGAGGTGAGCTGTACGAACATCTCGGCGTGAGGACGCCCGGGCCCCCGGTGGGGTCCGGGCGTCGGCGTATGCGGGTTGCGGTGAGGTGAGAAATCAGCCAGGCCTCGTTGCTGTGCCTTGTATCGCGTTGCATCCGGCAATGTGCTGGTGTGATGATCCCGGGCGTGGTGGAACACGGGGGTGGCGCCGACTCGGCGGGGCGGATACGCAGGTCGCGCTCACGGGTGGCGAAGGACGAAGATCAGCCGGGCTGGCTGAGCGCCTTGGAGCGCTGCGGTCTCCAGGTGCTGCGTGCCACCGTGCCGCAGGACGTTCCATCGGTTACGGCCGCTGTCCACGCGGTCACCGGGATCGAGGTCGAGCCGGTCGCGGTCATTCCCGAATCGAGCCCGCATGCCACCGACGAACTCGACCGGCTGTGGCATCACCATGCCGCGAATTGTTCGCTGTACGGCGACGATGGGGAATTCTTCATCCTGCCCCCTGTATCAGGCGGAAGCAGGGTCGGCTGGGTGAGAGTCAGCGATTCTGTTGGCCGGAACCTGCCCTCACGCATGGCGGTGGTTTCCGGATCCCCTGAATTTCTTGCCGTTTCCGCCGATGGCCGCCACATGTGCGCAGCATCGGTGGAGGAATGCGACTACTGGGTCGTGGTGCACGAATTCTAGAGGAAAAGGGAAAAGTCATGTCGTTCGGTCCGCCGCCCGTGGGGTTCGGGTCTGTTGCACCGCCTGTCTGGACTCCGCCGACGGACATCGAGCAGGCCTTGCTCGAAGCCAAATTGCGTGAGGACTGGCCTGCGTACTTCGGGACGCTTGCGCAGAGCAGGCTGTTCTTCGAGATACAGAAGGACAAGGCGGATGCGACGCCCCCTGGCACGTACGCCGTCTTCGGACACGATCCACGTGTCGCCGGCGGGCGGATCTGGGCCGTGTACACCCAGGGCATGCTGCCCGCGCCGGAGCCGCACCGAGTGTTCGAGTGGAACCGCCTCGAGTGGTTCGCCAAGGTCTGGCGACCGACCGATCCGACGATGATCGTCATCAATCCCGGGAGTCCTTGCGAGGCCTTCCTCCCCTCGGCACCACCCCATTCGGCGACTTGGGCGCAGTACGGGGAGCACGCCCCGCCGCGGAAGCGGTCCCTTCAGTTGCACACCCTCCGCGTCGGCGGCCCGCTGCACGGATCCGTCGCACATGGCCTCGCCTGCGGGGCGCTCCTGTGCGTCAACAACGGCTCCTTCTGGAACGCCATGGCCTGGCACGGCACGGGTTATCCGGGTGAGCGGAAACGGCTTCGCGAATGGTGGGGCATCACCACCCGCGAGGAGTGGCAGTACTACCTCCGCGACCTCCTCGCCTGCGAGCAGCACAGCTCGGTCTGGGATTTCGCTCTCGGTCTGCGCCGGACCATCGCCCGGGATTTCGGCGGGCACGTCGACGTCGGGTACTGGCGGCAGTCCGCGGCCAACATCATCCGGGCGAGGTCCGAGGACACCGTCGTGGTCGGCGAGGACGGCGTCACGAAGGCCGAGCCCCGGCCCGAGTCGGAGACCGAGGCTCGTATCGGGGGTGTGCAGCGGCTGATCGGGCGTATCACTCGGTACGAAGCCAGGATGAGAGCCGATGGCGTGCTCGACGAGAACCGGTACGTCTCGTCCCTCGAGGCCTGGGATCTGGGACGCGCCTCGAAGATGGCCCGGTGGGGGCTCGGGGCCCGGTTCGGGACTCTGCGGGAAGCCGAATCCGCCGTGATCCGGGCCGGGCGCGCGGCCGCCCTGGAGTACAAGTCCTGGCAGGACTTCTCCGCCGGCTACATCCTCGGGCGCTGTCTCCACTTCGACGAAGAAGAGTTCGGGGAGTGGTACCAGGACATGGTCGAGGCCCATCGGATCCTGATGTCCGACCCCGGCAGTCCCTGGCTCAACATCCCCTTCCGGTGACCGTCGGGACGGACGGCGAGGATCATCACTCCTCGGCGAACAGTTCCGCCGCATCCGTGGCGTGCACCGCGCGCTGTGCCCAGACTTCGAGCCGGGCCAGGTCCGTACAGGCCTCCACCTGCTCACGGACGGCGTCGGTCACCGCAAGGCCGCGCCATTCGAGGATGCGGAGCACCATCTCACGGCGATCCTCGATACGCCCTTCCTCGCGGCCTTCCTCGCGCCCTTCTTCGCGCACCTGTTCGGCCAGTGGGTGTCGCCAGAAGTACTGGATCGCCGTCATCAATTCCCTCCACATCTGCTTCGCCTGGGGGTCTGCCAGGCATGAGTCGACGAACTGCACGAAGACCGCGGCGCTGTCGGGGTCGATGGTCCGCAGGGCGGATGCCAGCGACTCCAGTATGGCCGGGGCCTGCGGGCCGCGCCCGCGTGTCATCGCCGAGAGCACCGCAAGGGGTACGTCCCGTTCCGCCTGCCGCTCGTCCGCGATCACCGGCACGTTCTCCGGACCCAGCACCAGCGGACGTACCGTCAGCGAATCCCAGCCCGGGAAGCCGAGCCGGATCGGGCTCGACGCCCACTTCGCAGTGGCGCTGCTCTGGGTGATGACGATGAGCACGGGCTCGCAGCGGTACTTCTCGTACAGGTAGGACAGGTAGTAGGGCCAGCTGCCCCGCTTGCGTTCGTCCTTCTTCCCCTGCGACTCGACGACGAGGAGGTAGGTCCCCTGGTCCGTCTCCGCCCTCAGCAATGTGTCCACGCGCCGCTCGACCGGTTCGATCTCCGTGAGGTCGACGTTCAGCGCGGCGATCTCGTGGGGTTCGGGGAACGGCACGTGCAGCACCCGCTGTAACGCCCGGGGCAACAAGGCCGGGTCCTTCTGGAAGATCCGGTGCAGCGCCTCATGCGACGAGCCGACCATCAGCTCTCCTTTCCGTACGACGTGATCAACGAGCTACGCCGCCGCAAGTTCGCACCACACGTACTTGCCCCGGTTCCCGAACCGGGCGGACGGCTGCCAGCCCCAGTAGTCCGCACACGCCACCACCAGACCCAGCCCCCGGCCCGCTTCTTCCAGTTCCCCCGCCTGGTCCAACGGTTGCGGTGGCTCCGGCGGTCCGGGGTCCGTGTCCCACGCCCCGATCCACACCACCCCCTCCGCCGACCGGCGCACCCTCAGCGCGGCCGGCCCCTTCGTGTGCCGTACGGCGTTCGAGATCAGCTCCGCCGCGAGGAGTTCGGCGGTGTCCACCAGCCCGATCAACCCGTGCAGCGTCAGGATCATGCGCAGGGTGCGGCGACAGACGGTGACGGCTCTGAGGTCGTTGGGGATGTAGAGGGTGTAGTCCCAGGGCTCGATTTCGGGCATGCGTCGACTCCGTTCAGGGGGAGGGATTTTCACGCACGGTGGCAGTGCCGCAGCCGTCGCGACAGGACAGAGCGGCGCACTTCCGCTGCGTGTGCGTCGCATCACCGACGGTAAGGCCTAAATTTAGGTCCGCTCAAGCCGCTGCCGTAATCTTGCCCCGAACGAGTCGCATTCCCCCGAGAGTTGAAGACGAGGAGGAAGCCGATGGGGCGTCGCCTACAGCCCACAGCGCGCCAGGTGCGCCTGGGTCTTGAACTGCGGAAACTGCGCGAAGCAGCCGGCCTCAAGGCAACCGAGGCGGCAGGCCTGCTCGGTGTGACCTCGGTCCAGATGAGCCAGACCGAGTCAGGGATCTCAGGTGTCAGCGAGCAGCGCGTGCGCCGCCTGGCCGCGAACTACGCCTGCTCCGACGAGAAGCTGATCGACGCCTTGACGGCCATCGCGACCGACCGCACCCGGGGCTGGTGGGAGGCATACCGCGGCATCCTCCCCGCCGCGTATCAGGACCTGGCCGAGCTGGACCATCACGCAAGGTTCCGCCATGACGTGGCGGTCATCCACGTGCCGGGACTTTTCCAGACGGAGGACTACGCCAGAGCCCTGTTCGCCTACATGAATCCGGAGTTCCCGGCCGACGAGGTGGGACTCCGCGTGGAGCACCGGATGAAACGGAGGGTCGTCGTCGAAGGCCCCGACCCCATCCCGTACGAGACCGTCATCCACGAAGCGGCGCTTCGGATCAACGTGGCCGGGCGCGCCGCGACCCGGGCTCAGCTGACCCGCATCCTGGAGATGTCCGAGGCCGATCACGTCATGGTTCGGGTGATCCCCTTCGCCCTGGACGACTTCGCAGGGGCCGGAAGCACCATGGTGCACTTGGGCGGAGCGGTCCCACGGCTGGATACCGTCGTACGGGACGCACCGCACGGCACGGCCTTCGTCGATTCCGAAGCGCAGCTGGAGCACTTTCGAACGCTCTTCCGTAGGGTTAAGGAAGCAGCGCTGCCTCCGCAGCAGTCACGTGACGTCATCCATCAGTTGGCCAAGGAGCTGTGAGGACCGGCATGATCGCCCCCGCTCTGTGGAAGAAGTCGTCCTTCTCCGGTGGAGGTGAGGGCAACGACTGCGTCGAGATCGCACACCTCGACACCCACATATCCATCCGCGACTCAAAGGCCCCGGCCAGAGCCACCCTCACCTTCCCCACCGCAGCTTTCGCCCCCTTCATCGAAGCCCTGAGGGAGACTCACCCCACCGGGCTGTGAGCCGTTGACGGACACGCATGCGGACTCACGGGCGTGCGCACGTCACCTACCTACGCAAGCGCTTCTAAGATCACGGCCATGGACATACTGGGTTTCCTCGCTCTCGCCCTGGCCGTGCTCGGCTCCATCCTCAGCACGGTGAGCCGGTTCGCGCGGGCCGACCAGCGTCTCGCGCGCGTCGAGCGCAAGCTGGACCTGATCATCGAGCACCTGGACCTCCGGCAGGAGCACCCGCGGATGGACGAGCTGGCTGCGCTCGTACTCGAGGGGAAGAAGATCCAGGCGATCAAGCTGTACCGGGAGACCACGGGCGTCGGTCTGAAGGAGGCCAAGGAGGCCGTTGAACGCCTCGGCTAGGCCGCCGGGACGATCATTCCGGTGACTTCTTACATCTGGCAGAGCTGTGAGCCGAAAAGATGCCTCCCCACCTGAGAGAGACCCTGACCTCCATAGGGGCGTATGAAGGTCCGGGCGCGTTCGGCGCGTTCCTCAGCGCACTCGGCGGATCACTCGCCAGGCTCGCCGTGTTGACGCAGCACGCCGAGGTGACCAGGGACGTTTCGGACCTCGACACGGACCAGCTGAGAAGCGCCCTTCGGACCGCCGTCGAGGACGTGGGGCAGGACGTCTGGGCGGCCTGGCCGGCCGATCGTAGGGCGGTGCGGGTCGCCTACCGGGCCGTACTCGAACGGCTCGACGACCTCTGGTGTCCGAGCGCGGACGACCTGGTGATCATCGACGGTGACGAACTAATCCTCGTCCTGGACCACGAGGAGCGGCTCTTCCTCACGCGGGCCGACGCGACGTTGCAGATCTACTCGGTGCAGGAGCGGGATGCGACGACTGCCACGTGCATCGTGCGGTGTGTGGGTGGTGTCGTGCGCGTCGGGCAGCGGTTCGGTATCGGTCCGGACCGTGGCACACAGGAGGGCGCGCCGCTGATGACTCTTGAGGGGATTCTTCGCTACCAGCGGCCCGTGGACTGTGTGGATCCACCCCACAGTGCCAAGGTCCGCCTGACGGGCGAGGGCGTGGCCCTGTTGGAGAAGGGCTCCGTCATCACCGCTGCCGTGTACGCACCGCCCCGCTGAGGCGGCTGTCCCCGCTTCGCATAGCATGACCAGGTCAGTCAAGTCGCCCCAGACGGCCATAAGTTGAAGAGAGCAAACAATGTCGTTCGGTCCGCCGCCCGCAGGGTTCGGGCCTGCGACGCCGCCCCACTCGACTCCGCCCGTCTCCACCCCACCGGCCTCGACTCCACCCGCCTCGGCCCCACCGGTCTGGACTCCGCCGAGCTCCATCGAGCAGGCCCTCCTCGAAGCCAAGTCGCGCGAGGACTGGCCGGCCTACTTCGAGACGCTCGCGGACAGTCGGCTGTACTTCGAGATACGGCGCGACGGGGCGGATGCCGAACCGGGCCGGATCCATCCCGTCTTCGGACACGATCCCCGGGTCGCCGGCGGGCGGATCTGGGCCGTGTACACGGAGGGGATGCTGCCCGTACCGGACCCGCACCGGGTGTTCGACTGGCAGAGCCTCGGCTGGTTCGCCCAGGTGTGGGCGCCGACCGATCCGGCCATGATCGTGGTCAATCCGGGCAGTCCGTGCGAGGCGTTTCTGCCCTCCGCTCCCCCGCACTCCGCCGCATGGTCGCAGCACAAGGCGGAGGCGGCGCTGAACCGCGTGCGGGTGCGCGCGCTCCGGTTCGGCGGGCCCCTGGAGGGACCCGTCGCTCAGGGACTGGCTTGCGGTGCGCCGCTGGTCGTGCGCTACGGATTCGCCTGGAACGCCATGGCGTATCACGGCAACGGCTATCCGGGGGAACGCCAGTCGCTTCGGGAGTGGTGGGGCGTCACCAGCCGCGAGGAGTGGCAGGTCCAGCAGCGGGCCCTGCTCGACCCCGACGGCGCCAACCCCGTCTGGGAGTTCGCCCTCGGACTGCGTCGTACCATCGCCCGCGACTTCGGCGGTCATGTCGACACCGCCTACTGGCGTGACGCGGTCGCCCGGGTGCTGCGCGGGCGTGCGGAAGGGGAGACCGTCATCACCCCGGACGGGGTCACCAGCACGCCCACCGTTCCGGAGGCGGAGACCGAGGCGCGCATCAAGGGCGTGCAGCATCTCGTCGGCCGCATCACGCGGTACGAGGCGCGCTTCCGCGCCGACGGCATCCTCGACGGCAACCGGTTCGTCAGCTCCGTGGACGCCTGGAACTTCGGGCGGGCCTCCGCCATGGCCCGCTGGGGGCTGGGCGCCAGGTACTGCTCACTGCCGGAGGCCGAGTCCGCCGTCATCGAGGCCGGCCGGGCCTCCGCGCGGTCCTACAAGTCCTGGCAGGACTTCGCCGCCGGGTACATCCTCGGGCGCTGTCTGCACTTCGACGACGAAGAGTTCGGCAGCTGGTACACGGACATGGTCGAGGTCCACGGGATCCTGATGTCCGAACCCGGCAGCCCCTGGCTCACCGTCCCCTTCAAGTGAGGCCCGGCCATGTGCATCTCGACGGGTGAGGCCGCCTTCTCCGGCACGATCCTGTACTGCGGACGGCAGCAGCACCCCCTGCACGGCCTCGTCCACGTCATGGGGTACCAGAACACGGCCGTCAATCTGTCGGACGGCCCGAACGCCATGCTGCTTCATCTGCCCGCGCGGCGGCTCACCTCCGAGCACTTCATCTCCGCCGGGCGCAGCGCCGACGTCCTGCACCGCATGGTCGCCGCCGTCGAGACCGGCGAGGCCCAGGACGACGGCATCGCCTGGATGGAGGCGAGTCCGCGGTCCGTCCAGGTCTTCGAACACGACGTGTACACGGTGCTCCTCGCGGCCGACCCGACCCTGATCCCGGCAGCGCTCGCGCAGGTGCCCCCGCGGCGACGCCCGGCTCTCGACCCCGCCCTGCTGGGCTTCTACGCCGACCACTTCCCCGAGCACACCATCGCCGTGTGCTGCTTCGACAACGCCGACGCCCAGCACGCCAAACCCCTGCTGGCCTGGTACCCGCCCCTCGACCCCGATCGGCTGGTCCTGCCCGCGCTGGACAGTCACACGGGCCGGGCGCCGGACCTGAACACCGCGGTTCCCGTGGACCACTGGGTGCTGCTCTCCACCGACCAGGCTCCGTCCGGCTGGGGCGTCCCCGTCGACCATCCGCGCACCATGCGCCACAGCCTGCGCTCGTTCCTTCCCGACGCCGTCGTGGGCCGGTACTTCGGCGATGGGCAGACCCTGCTCAACGGAGACTTCGTCATCAGCCACGACGATCTCCTCGCCGGAGACCTCGACCGCATCGAGCGACTCCCGCCGACCCGCTGCTGACCGCCCGGTCGAAGAGCGTGCCGCACCGGCTGTTTCCGGTCGGTGCCACCTTGAAACACCCTTGACCTGACCATGCCAACCCTTCACCATGAGCGCCAAACCCGCACAGCCGGCCCACAGCAAGAAGCGCAACAGCCGGCACGACAGCACGCACAGCAACACGCACCACACATCCGCACCCGCACGTCGCACTGAAGCACCCCCCAGCTCCACTCCCCACATCCGGCGACCCCGGATTTCCTGGAGACCCAAGGAGAGTTCATGCGACTCCGCATTCGCGGCTCCGGCGCACGCGGCGGCAGGCGTACCGCCGCGCTCGGCGCGCTGCTGGCCCTCGCCCTCGCCGCCCCCGTCTCGGCCACCGCCACCCACGCCACCGCCGACAGCGCCCGGAAGGCCCCCTCCTCCGGCGAGGACATCCGGCAGTACGAGATCCATCAGAGCACCACTCCCGTGACCCGTACCGCCATCCAGGCCTCCGGTGTCACCGTCGACGAGGCGGACGAGGAGACCGTCGTCGTCTCGGGCCGGGCCGGGCAGATCAGGAAGCTACGGCGACTCGGCTACGACGTTAGCCCGCTGGGCGCGGCACCGCAGCGTTCCGGGGCCCGGCTCTACGACTTCCCCGGCGCCGACTCGAAGTACCACAACTACGCCGAGATGAACGCCGAGATCGACCAGCGGCTCGCCGCCTACCCGAACATCATGAGCAAGCGGGTGATCGGGATGTCCTACCAGGGGCGGGACATCGTCGCCATCAAGATCAGCGACAACGTGGGCAGTGACGAGGACGAGCCCGAGGTGCTCTTCACCGCGCACCAGCACGCGCGTGAGCATCTGACCGTCGAGATGGCCCTGTACCTGCTGCGTGAATTCGGCGCCGGGTACGGATCCGACTCCCGGATCACCAACCTCGTCAACAGCCGCGAGATCTGGATGGTGCCGGACCTCAACCCGGACGGCGGCGAGTACGACATCGCCACCGGGTCGTACCGCTCCTGGCGGAAGAACCGGCAGCCCAACTCCGGCTCCTCGTACGTCGGGACCGACCTCAACCGGAACTGGGACTACAAGTGGGGCTGCTGCGGCGGGTCGTCGGGCTCGAAGTCGTCCGAGACCTACCGCGGCTCCGCCGCCGAGTCCGCGCCCGAGGTGAAGGTCGTCTCCGACTTCGTACGGAGCCGGGTCGTCGGGGGCAAGCAGCAGATCAAGGCCGGGATCGACTTCCACACCTACAGCGAGCTGGTGTTGTGGCCCTTCGGGTACACATACTCGGACACGGCCACGGGGATGACGGCGGACGATGCCGCCACCTTCAAGGCCGTGGGCCAGAAGATGGCCGCCAGCAACGGGTACACGCCCGAGCAGTCGAGTGATCTGTACATCACCGACGGGTCGATCGACGACTATCTCTGGGGCGTGCACAAGATCTTCGACTACACCTTCGAGATGTACCCGACGTCCGCGTTCGGAGGCGGGTTCTACCCGCCCGACGAGGTCATCGAGCGGGAGACGTCCCGGAACAAGGATGCGGTGCTGCAGCTGCTGGAGAACGCCGACTGCATGTACCGGGCGATCGGGAAGGCCGCCCAGTACTGCAGCTAGGCCTCCTCGAAGTACGCGTCGAGGACCGCGTCCAGCTCCGACTCCCACTCCTTGAAGCGCGCCCTGGCCGTCGCCTCGATCTCGATCGGGTACCAGCGGCGGTCAGGGGTGTGCACCGTGATGGTGAAACGCTTGCCGAAACGGGGGGACTCCGTCTCGACCGCCGCCACCTCGTCCCAGCGGAACTCGCAGTTCTCCTCGTCCAGGCTGAGCCTGACCCCGCGGTGGTCCGCTACGAACTTGGCCCGGCGGTCGGCGGCCTCGAAGACGGGGCCGCCCTCCGGCGCCTCCTCCTCGGCCTCCGGCTCTGCCGGTGCGTCGGACGCCTGCGCCTCCGGCTCCGGCTCCCCGGCAGGTTCCGGCACCGCCTCCTCCGACTCCGCCGTCGGCTTCGCGTCCTCCGGCTCGGCCTGCGCGGGCGCGGTGAGCCCGGGGATGAAGGCCGGGTCGAATCCGGCGCCCTCGACGGGCTCGCCCTCCAGGGGCTGGCTGCTCGATCCTATGCGCTGCTCCACGGCGGAAGTATGGACGACATTCCTGTGCCGGAACCAGTCGGACGGTCCGACGCACGGGTTGCCCCTGGTCACTCCTCCACGAATCACCCGTTCACGAATCACTTCTCCACGGTTCACTCGTCCATGAAGACGATCCGCCGCGTCCGGCCCCCGTCACCCGGCACCGGCGTCACCGCCGCCCGGCCCGCCGGCACCGCGCGCTCGCGGCCCCAGGCGCGGATCTCCTCGATCTGCTCGGGGTTGCTGACGCTGAGCGGGCGCACCTGGGCGAAGGTGTCCATGACGTACGAGTCCTTCAGCCGGTCGAAACCGCCGCGGCGCACGGCCTCCTCGGCCACGTCGTGCAGTGCGGCCTCCAGGTCGGAGCCGGCGAAGCCCTCGGAGAGGTCGACCAGGCGGTCGAGCTGCTCGGGGGTGGGATCGGCCTGGAGGTAGCGGTGGTGGTAGATGCGGATGATCTCCTTGCGGTCCTGGGCGTCGGGCAGGTCCACGAAGAAGAGCTCGTCGAAGCGGCCCTTGCGCAGCAGCTCCGGGGGCAGGCTGCGGATGTCGTTCGCGGTGGCGACCACGAACGCCCGGGACTGGGACTCCTGGAGCCAGTAGAGGAACTGGCCGATGATGCGCTGCGGGACGCCGGACATGTCGTCGCGGCCCGCCAGGCCCTTCTCGATCTCGTCGATCCACAGCACGCAGGGGGCCACTCGGTCCGCCATCGCCAGTGCCTCGCGGAAGCGGCCCTCCGACTCGCCCAGGTACTTGCCGTGGATGCTGGCCATGTCCAGGCGGTAGAGGGGCAGCTGCCAGTCGTGGGCGATCGCCTTGGCCGACAACGACTTTCCGCAGCCGGGGACGCCGACCAGCAGGACGCCCCGGGGCGGGCGCAGCGCGGTGTGGCGCAGATCGCGGGAGATCATGTCGTGCTTGCGTTCCAGCCAGGTACGCAGGCCGGTCAGGCCGCCGATGGCGTAGTCGCTCTGCTTGAGGTGGACGCGTTCCAGGCCGGTGAGGTCGCTGAAGATGCGGTCCTTGGCCTGGGCGAGGCCGAGGACGTCCTCACGGCGGATGGCGCCCTTGGCGGCGATGGTCGCCATGAGGTTGACGCACTCGGCCTCGGTGACGCCGCTCAGGAACTCGGCCGCGCGGCGGGCGTCCTCCTCGGTCCACTCGATGGGGATGTGCCCGTGGTGGTCGCCGAGGAAGCCGCTGAGGATCCCGTACATCTCCTCGGCGTCGGGCAGGTCCAGACGCAGGCTCATGCCGAGCCGCTGCAGGCCGCTCCAGATGGGGGTGTCCGTGATCAGGACGATACTGCCCATGTTGCTGTCGGCCAGTCGGGCCAGCTCGGCGAAGTGGCGGGTGACCGGGGTGTCCGACTCCAGCTCGTCGGGGTCGACGAAGACGACCGTGGCGTTGGCGCGGCTGCCGAACTGGGCCGCGGCGAAGTCCATCGCGCCGGCGAGCGAACGGTCGTCCTGCACGGGCGCGTTGGTGCGCAGGTCGCGCAGGCCGGTGGCCCGGGTGTAGATCCAGAACGGCATGCTGCTGCGCCGGGACTGGGTGGCCGCCTCGCGCAGCAGGCGCAGGGCGCGCTGCTGTTCGATGGTGCGCATCGCGATGACCGGGACGCGGGCGGAGATGTAGCTGTCGAGGTGGCTGAGGCTCTCGGCGTAGTTCGACATTCGGGCCTTCTGGGAGGTGGTCGGGGACGGCGGGGCCAGGGCCTGTGGCGAACGCCGCGTCGTCCGCCCGGAGGGCGGGCCCGGCGCCCGCCGCGGCAGCGGCCGATGTCGCGGCCGGTGCGTGCTCTCGGCGTGCCGGGCGTCGCGGGGCGGGCGGGACGTTCGCAACCGGCCCTGGTTCCTCAGCCGGGCACGATGCGGCGTCTGGGCGGAGCCGCCGGGTCGTACGCCCAGGCGTCCTGGGCCGGCCGCACCGTGAAGGTGGCGGTCAGCGCGTTGTCGCGCAGGGTGCGGCGGCGGCGCTCCACCAGGCGCGGGTCGGTGCCGCGCCTGGTCTCGGCGTCCAGGTTCCGCTCCAGCTGGGCCTGCACCTCGGTGATCTGGTTGTCGACCAGCTCGGTCAGCGCGGTACGCAGGGACTCCGGGAGGCCGGGGTGGGCGGCCAGGGCGCGGACGCTGTGCAGGCCGGTGCGGGCCTGGGCGAGTTCCCGGCCGTAACTGAACTCGTCGCGGGACTCGCCCAGGGCGCGGACCAGGTGCTCGGCCCAGGTGACCAGGCGGGCGCTCAGGGCACCGGTGAGGTGTTCGGTCAGCCGGACCCAGGTGTCGCTGTCGTACTGCTCCTCGGCGAGCACGGGCAGGACGGCCGGGTCGGCGGGTTCCAGGGCCGCCCAGCGGTGCAGGAAGCCGACCCAGGCCTGGTAGGGGCCGCCGTCGCCCCACAGGCCGCTCATGCCGTACTGCCCGGCCGGCGTACGACGGTCTCGCCGGGCGGCACCGGCTCCCAGTCCGGCAGCCCCTCCACGACCCGGCGGAGCCTGCTGGTTTTCCTTTCCTGCTGCGGGCGACGCTGCGCGGCCCACGGGGAGGACTGGGAGCGGCCGGAGTCGGCGGAGGCGGCCCAGGGGGAGGCGGCGGACTGCTGTGCGGTGCCGCTGCCGGCGGGCTGCGGGGCGGCCGCCCAGGGCGCGGGGGCGGCTCCCTGGGCCTGCGGTGCGGCCCCGGTCTGCCCGGTCGCGGCCCAGGAGCGCTGGGACGCGGTCGCCGACGGCGGTGCCGTGGTGTTCCCCGGCGGCACGGCACCCGCCTCGTGCGGCGCGGGGTGTGCGGCGTTCGCCCACGGCGACCGGTCCGGTGCGCTGCGCGGCGCCGGCGGCGTCGGGTCGGGCTGGTGGGCGGGCGGCGTTGGGGTGCTCATCGGGCGCTGTCCTCCTCGGGCTCGGGCACGGTGTCCTTTCGGGCCGACGCCTCGGGCGCGGACTCCTTACCGGTCTGGGCCTCGGCCACAGACTCCTTGCCGGTCCGGGACTCGTCTGCGGACCCCTCTCCCGGCTGGGGCTCGGCCGCGGCCCCCTGACGAACCTGAGACGCAGGCACGGCGTCCTCACGGACCGGAGCCCCGGGCGCGGCCCCCTCACCGGTCCGGGCTTCGGCCGCGGACCCCTTGACCGTCTGCGCCGCGGCCGCGGCCTCACGCGCCCACGCCTCGGCCGCGGCGTCCTCACGGGCAGCCGGAACCCCGGGCGCGGGCTCCCTGCGTACGGTGCGGCCCTCGAACGGTGAGGCGCCGCCGCCCGCCGTCGGCAGGGTGGCGATCAGCTCGCGCACCTTGGCCTCGGTCCGGTCGGCGGCCGTGAACTTCTCGTACCAGTCGGTGAGTTCGGCGGAGGCGCCGCGCAGCTGGTGCAACGACTCCGTCTTGGCCCGCTCCAGCAGTTCGCGCGCCGCGTCCTGGGCGCGCTGCGCGGTCTGGGCCTGGTTGCGCAGGATCAGTCCCCAGACGAGGGCGACGATCGCCGCGGCGCCGATCGCGAAGGCGGGCCAGGTGCCGGCCAAGAAGAGCAGGATGGCCGCGACGACGCCCACCGGCGGGGCCACCTTCTTCAGCCACGGGAAGGCGAACGCGTCCACGAACGGGCCCGTGCAGTGGTCCCAGTGGTCGCTCAGGGCCTTCTCCAGGGATGCCAGCGGCTGGGTGAACGAGCCGACCCAGGTGGGCAGCTGGAAGAGCCGCGAGCCCACGGAGTGGGAGGTGGCGAACTGGGCCTGCACGTCCTGCGGCACGGCGGCCCGGTAGTCGCGGGTGTGGGCGGCGTGCGCCTGCTGGAACCAGTCGTGGCAGGCCGCGACGGAGAGCCGCTGGGTGGCCGGCGAGGTGCCGATGGCCTGCGGGTTGAGCGCGGCCGTGGTCTGCACGGTGAGGTAGTCGAGGGTCTCCTCGTACGAGGCCGCGTCCGCGTCCGCGATCCTGCGGGCGGTGCTGAGGTCGCCGTCGTGGTCGACCACCGCCTGGTTGAAGGCGAGGTCGCGGCGCAGCGGAAGTTCCTCGTTGTCGTACTCGGAGACCAGCCGGTCGAGGATGTCGTCGACGGCGTCCTCGATGCGCTCGGACGGCTGGAACTCGCGGTCCATGACGGCCTTGTACTTGTCCAGCACCGGCTGCTGGCCGCGTGCGGAGGAGAGCACGCCGTCGAGGGTGACCCACTGCGGGGAGACGGCGGCCAGGCGCGGGAACTCGGCGGCCTGGGAGGGGCCACGCAGGGACTCCAGCTCGTCGCGCCAGCGCCGGACCTGCTTGGCCTGCGCCTCGGCGCTGTCCATCAGCTGGGACCGCCACTCGGCGAGGGTGCGGTCCAGCAGCTCGCGGCCGACCGGGCCGAACGCGCCCTGGGCGATGGCCTCCAGGATGACCGCGAACTCGCGGCCCAGCGCGGCCGGGTCCTGGGCGAGGAGGTAGTGGCGCAGCCAGCGCACCGCCGACTCCGGGCGGCCCTGGCGGCGCAGGACGAGCGCGAAGAAGAGGGAGGTGCGGTCGGGCGAGCGGCGGAACGCCTCGTCGACGGCGCGGTCGCACAGGGTGCGGTCGTCCGCGGACCAGGAGGCGAGGGCGACCAGGGCGGGGGCGAGCCAGTAGCGGGGGGTCTGGAGCATCAGCTGGTCGCCGACCATCCGGACGTTGTCCTCCGAGACCAGGCCGATGTCGAAGGCCTGGAGCATGCCGACCGCGGTGCGGCGGACCGTCTTGTGGTGGCCGTACTCGTGGTCGATCTTGTCCTCGATGGCCCCGATGCGAGTCTCGGCGCGCTGCACGTTCGCGGTGGCCTCGGCCTGCTTGACGAAGGCCATGAACTCGTCGCGCAGCTGCTGGAGTTCGGTGCGTGTCTGCTGCTGGTTGGCCTCGACGGTGGAGACCTGGCCGGAGACGGAGCCGACCTGTTCGCTGAGTCTGATGACGAGGTTGCTGACTTCCTGCACCTTGCGGTGCAGCGCGAGGTCGACCTCGGACATGCGGAACTCCGTTCGAGTGCTGCGGGGTGAGCGGGTTGGGGTCAGGGCCGGACGACGGTGCCGTCGTCCAGGACGGGCAGGATCAGGCCGTCGTCGTAGACCTCGACGTAGGCGTAGCCGCCGGAACGGGCGAGCATGCGGGCGGCCGAGAACGGCTCGGGCATCGGCTCGGCGGGCGAGAAGTGCCGGACGATGACGTGGAAGAGGTTCAGCTGGTGGTCGACGTACGGAGGGCCCAGGTGGCAGCGGGCCACGAAGCCGAGCGGCACCGAGGCGTACGCCGTCGTGTAGTGATCGCGGACCCACTCGGCCAGGGACCGGCAGGCCTGCTCGTCGAGACCCGCGTCGAGCCGGCCCACGGCGTCCGTCAGCTTCCGGGAGCGCGGCGTGTACAGCTCGCGGCGTACGACGCCGGGCGCCGGGTTCGCGGACGCTGCGCCCGGCCGGGTGCTCAGGCCCTGTTGTGTGTTCGGGCCCTGCTGCGCCGGCCGCACGACACGGCGCGGCCGTTCGGTGTTCCCCATGTGTCCCCCGAGAGTCATGGGTGGTGAGCGGTTGTGCGAGGCACGGAAGGTGAAGATTAGTGACGTCTCGTCAAGAGTGCATCTCCGTACGCCGTATTGACCCCATGTGACACTGGCAAACTCTCCCCCATGGGGAGGATCAAAGCGCTCCTGGTGGGCATCGACGACTATCCGGCGTCCGTGGCGAGTGCGCTCGGCGGATGTGCGAACGACATCGCCGAGGCGCGCCGGCTGCTGACGGACCTGGCCGGTGAACGGGCCGACGTCACCGTCCTGTCGAACGCCGAGGCGACCGTGGACGCGGTGACGGACACGGTGCTGCGGCACCTGGGCTCCGCCGGTCCCGGGGACACCGCGCTGCTCTGGTTCTCCGGGCACGGTACGCAGGAGGCCGCCGGCGGAGGTGATCTGCTGATCGAGGCGACGGGCCTGAACCAGGCGCTGGTGTGTGTGGACGGGCCGCTGCTGGACAAGCGGCTGGGCGCGCTGCTGGACCGGGTCGCGGCGGGCGGTGCCCAGGTCACGGCGGTCCTGGACTGCTGTCACTCGGGCGGTGCGACACGGGAGGCGGAGCTGACCGCGCGGTACGCGCCGCCCCGGCCGGGCTGGGACCTGGCCGAGCGGGAGGTACGGGGGCCCGGCGGGCCGCCAAGGCATGTGCTGCTGGCGGCGAGCCGGCTGGACGAGCCGTCGTACGAGGGCTGGTTCGAGGGGCGCCGGCACGGGGCGTTCACGCACGCGCTGGTCGGCGCGGTGCGCGCGGCCGGCCCGGGTGCCACCTGCCGGGAACTGCTGGCGGCGGCCGCGGCGCGGGTGCAGCGGGCGGGCAGCACCCAGCATCCGGTGCTCTTCCCTGACCTGCCGGGCGGTACGGCCGACCGTCCGCTGCTGGGCGGCGCGCCCCGGACGGCGGGTCCGCACCTGCTGCGCTACGGCGCCGACGGCTGGGAGGTGGACTGCGGCGCCGTGCACGGACTGCGGGAAGGCGGTGCCGAGGCGCGGGGCACCACGTTCACGGCGCTTGAGGAGGGGCCGGGCCGGGGCGCCCTACGGGCGCTGGAGGTGTCGGCCGCGCGGACGCTGGTGGTGCCGGTGGACTGGGAGCCGGAACCGGAGCGGGTGCACCCGGTCGCCCTGTCGGAGGTCGCGCTGCCGCCGGCCAGTGTGGCGGTGGACGGCTCCGCCGAGGACGTACGGCTGCTTTCGGCGGAACTCGGGCCGCTGGTACGGCTGGTGGACGGGCCCGAGAAGGCGCTGGGGCTGCACTTCCGGGTGCGGGTGCGGGACGGACGGACGCAGGTGCTGCGGCGCGACGGTACGCGGTTCACGGCGGACCTGCCGCTGCGGGGACCGGTGGACGCCGGGCGGGTCGCGGTCTGTCTGGCCCATCTCGCCCGCTGGCACCAGGTGCGCGATCTCGCCCCGCGGCCCTCGCTCCTGGACGGTCTCGTGGAGCTGGAGATCACCCCGTGGGGCTCGGACGAGCCACTGCGGCCGGACGCGTCGGGCGAGATCGTCTGCGCGTACGGCAGCGGCCTTCGCCCGCCGTGGGTGTCGATCCGCCTGCACAACCGTTCCGCCGACCGGACCCTGTGGTGCGTGCTGCTGGATCTGACCGACACGTATGCGTCCAGTTCCGTGCTCTTCCCGGGCCACTTCGTCGGGCCCGGCCGTACGGGCCACGCGCTGGACGGCGAACCGGTGCAGCTGTCGCTGCCCGCCTCCCGGGCCGTCGCCCCCGGGGCGGAGGCCCGGGACTGGCTCAAACTGATCGTCTCCGACCGGGAGTTGAACACGCTGCCGTTCAAGCTGCCCGCCTGGGACACGGTCGCCGGGCCCCGGGATCTGGGTCCGGTGCTCGGCGCGGGCGGCCGCTGGACGGCGGTGACCGTGCCCCTGCGCACGCTGGTGCCGAGGCGGGACACTCCGACGGGGGTCAGCGGCCCAGGTGGGTGAAGCCGGCCCAGGCGCTCAGGTCGTGCGGGTCGATCCTGCGGGCCCACTCGGCCAGGAACTCCGGTAGTCCGGGAGGCAGTTCGCGCTCGGGGTTGAGCATCCACAGCTGGGCCCGGCGCAAGGCCCGGGCCGGGGGTTCGCCGTGGGTGCGCAGGAAGTGATGGGTGAGGAACATCAGCACCGAGGTCGCCTCGTCCGGCACCGGCCACAGCGAGCCGACGACCGAGCGGGCGCCGGCGGCGAGGAAGGCGGTGGCGAGGCTGTAGGCCTCGTTGTGGCCGCGGCCCGAGACGTGGCTGCGGCAGGCGGCCAGCAGCACGAGGCCGAGCCGGTCGCCGCCCGCGCCGGTGATCTCCTCGGCCGCCAACTGCCCGTCGTGCAGGGCGAGGTAGGCGCTGCGGCGGGCGTTGGCGGCGACGGACGCGTGGCACGCGAGGTGCAGCACTCCCCCGTCGTGCGCTCCCCCGCCGTACGACGGATCGCGCAGCCAGCGCAGCACCTCGCCCGGGGTGCCGGGGCCGTCGGTGGGGCCGGTGGCGCGGCGGCCCAGGAAGCGGGCCTCGGGGTAGAAGGCGCGCTGCACGGCGTCGGCCTCCTCGCCCGCGTGGCGCAGGTCGCCGGTCGGGTTGCCGACGATCAGGGCGGCCCCGGTGTGCTCGGCGGCGGGGCGGGCGGCCACCTGGCACAGCAGGCGGGCCGAGGCGGCGTAGGAGATCTCGGCTGCCTGCAGCGCGTACTGCCGGCCGCGCGGCCCGCCCGCCTCCCAGGCCGCGTGCCAGGGCACGAGCCCGAGCTTCCCCATGGGCACCAGCACCAGCCGCGGCAGCCGCCCGGCCGGCACTTCGAAGGACTCCAGCAACGGCCGCATCGCCGCGTACCAGGCCCACCCGCACAGCCGGTCGAGCTGGGCACTCAGGGAGGGCGGGGCGGCGGGACGGCGGCCGGGGACCGGGCCGAGGTCGCGGGGCTGGGTGAGAGCGGAGGTGCCCGTTGCCTCGGCCGGGGCGTACTCCCCCGGGATCGGGCCGCCCTCGCGGGACAGGCCCTCCCCCGGTCCGTACTCCCTCAGCGGCGCCGCGTCCTCCGTCAGCGTCGGCAGGGGCACGGCGTGCACCGTGCCCCGCGAGGTGACGAGCAGGGCGGTGCCGGGGGTGTCGTCCGTGGCCGGTACCAGGTAGACCAGGGCGTCCTTGGTGAGGGTGCGCAGGGCCGCGGCGATCTCGTCGGGGGCGGGTGGGTCGAGGAGCCGGGCCTGGTGGGGGGCGTCGGTGCCGGTGAGGGCGGCCAGGACGCGGCGGCGCAGGGTGCTGGGCACGGTGAGGGTGGTCCGCGCGGCGGCGAGGGGGTCGGTGGGCTCTTCCGTCGGGCCGGCTCCGGCGGCCCGCCAGTCGGCCGCCAGGTCGGTGTGTCCGGTGGCGGTGAGCAGGTCGGGGACGGTCGCCGAGGTGAGGGTCGCGTGCAGGACGAGTCCCCGGCAGGCGTCCAGGGCCTGCAGGGCCTCCTCGGGGCGGTCGTCCTTCAGACACCAGCCGGCCACCTCCAGCGCGGCCCGGGTGGCCTGCGCGGCGGCGACCGTCGCGTGGTCGGTGCCGGACTGCAGCAGGGCGGCCCAGGCGTGGCCGCGCAGGGACTTCAGGCCGAGGGCGCGGGCGCCGGCCCGGTCGCGGCGGTGCACGTCGTCGCGGGTGCGGTGGGCGCGGGCGAGAGCGAGGCCGGTGTCGGCGTAGAGCCGGTGCTCGGGGCCGCCGGCCTCCGCGAGGGCACCCTCCAGCAGGGTGATGCCCTTGGCCAGGCGCTCGCGCCGGCGCACCCGGTCGATCTCCAGCTCGGACAGGGCGCAGTGGGCGATGCCCAGGCCGTTCGCGTAGCGCAGCCGGCTGTCGCTGCCGGGCTCGGACAGCTCGTGGGCCTCCCGGAGCAGACCGATGGCCTCCACGAGGCCCGGTCCGTCCTGCTGGACGGTGGCCCTCGCAAAACGGGTCATACCGGTGTCGCCGAGCACCCAGGCGCGGTGGTCGCGGGGCAGCCGGCGGGCCTGGCGCCGCAGTTCGGCCGCGCTGGGGCGGGCGGCGAGCGGCGGCAGCGGGGGTACGCCGAGGTGCTGAGCGAGGTTGTCGCGGCCGATGCGGGCGTTCTCCAGGAGGATGAGGATCTCGATACGAGAGGGGTCCTCGCCGCTGAGCGCGGCGTGCCCCTCGGTGAGTTCGGCGATGTACCGGTCGGCGGCGGCCAGGTCGCCGCGCCGGACGGCGGAGTGCGCGTCGAAGCCCGCCTGCTGGAGGTCCATCAGACGGCGCAGATGGGCGGGCAGGGCGGGGTCGGAGCGCAGCCGCCGCCAGGTGGCGGCACCGGCCTCCATGTCGTCGTCGGCGCCGCCGGTCTGGCCGCGCTGGGTCTGGGCCAGGAAGCGGGCGAGAGCGAGGGCGTAGCCGGGTTCGTCGCCGAGGCCGCCGTCGGCCTCGGCACGGTCGAAGTGGGCGAGCACCTCGTCCAGCCCGGCGCCCGAGCCGCTGCTCATCTCCTGGTGCAGCCGGGCGACGCCGGCGATGGCGTTCGCCGGACCCCGCCAGGCGGGGTCGCGTTCGGCCCGTTCCAGCACCGCCCGGGTCAGCTCCTGGCGGTGCTCGGCGGTGACGTAGGTGCCCTCGGGGTCGACGAGGGTGAGGTTGCTCAGCATCAGCGAGGCGAGCTGGGCCCGGCCGGGGCTGCCCGGTTCGAGGGAGCGCAGCCGGGCGAGGGCCTGTTCGAAGCCCTGGATGCGACGGCGGGCGCCGATGACGTCGCGTTCCAGGCCCCGCAGGAACTCCTCCTCCCCGAAGTCGACGAAGGCCCGGCCCTCGCGAAGGTCGTCGAGCAGGCTGTCCCACGTCTGCTTCAGCCGTTCGGCGTCGAGTCCCTCGGGGTGTCCGTCGGTCTCGGGGAGCACTCCGTGGTCGGCGAGGGTGAAGCGGGCCCAGCCGTCGAGCATGCGGGCGGCCTGGAGCTGGTCGTGGTCGTCGGTCCCGGAGTCCAGGACGAGACCGGCGGCCCGCAGCACGTCCCGGGCACGGTCCGGTCGGGGGTCGTCGTGGTGGCGGGACTGCTGGAAGAGGGCGAGGAAGAGCGCGGTGGCGCCGATGTCACCGTCCCGTTCCGGCCGCCAGGTGTCGATGGCCCGGCGGACGAGGGAGATTCCGCGGTCCCTGCCTCCGGGGTCGTCCCGGGCGGCGGCCCGCTCGTACAGCAGCCGCCCGAACATGTCGAGGTACTGCGGCAGCAGCTGTTCCTCGGCGCCGGGCCGCTCCAGCAGTCGGCGCAGCTCGACCTCGGCTGCCAGGCTGTGGCCGACGTCCTTCCAGGTGGCCCAGATCATGGCCCGGACGAGGAGGGCGTTGGCCTCGGCCTCGAACGCCCACTGGGGTTCGGGTCCGCCGGCCCGCCGGGTCTCGGTGAGCGCGGTGTCGAAGGCGTCCCGGGCGGCCTCCAGCTCCTCCCGGTCGGCCCGCACCCGCCCGCGCACCAACGAGGCCAGGCCCAGGCTGTAGCGCAGGTGCGGGAGTTCGGCGGGCGAAGCGGTGTCGAGGAGGGCGCGGTAGTGGCGGGCCGAGACGTCGGCGGCGTCGAGGTCCCCGTGGCGCAGGGCCCGCTGCATGGACAGGAATCCGGCTCCGGCCCGCAGGTCGGCCTCTTCCTCGCTGCCCGGCTCCACGTCCGCCAGGGCGTCGTCGTGCCGGCGCAGGGCCTCCTCCAGCAACTCGGCGGAGTCGGGTTCGGCGAGGCAGCGCAGCTTGGCGCACACGGCGAGGACATGCCGCCCCCACTCCCGCTCCCACGCGAAGTCGGGGTCCTGGCCGGGCAGCCCCTCCACCCCTGCCAGCAGCAGCTCGAAGGAGTCTTCCAGCAGGTGCCGGTCGCCGCCGTCCTCGTACTGGACGCCCCGCAGATGCCCGAACCGGACCCGCCAGGCCGACCACAGCGGCTCGGCGCCGGGATCGCGGAAGGCGTGCTCGAACGCCTCGACGGCCAGGGCGAGTTCCTCGCCCCGGCCGTCGTCGTCCCGCAGCAGATACAGCCGGTGGCTCAGCTCTCCGGCGTACCCGCACAGCTCGGCGGTTGCCGGGTCACCGGCGGAGAGCCGGGCCAACTCGTCGAGTACGGCATCGCGTTCGGCGGTGATGTCACCGAGAGGACCGGCCGGCCGGGAGGAGGAGAAGGTCACACACCCATACTGCCGACCCGAACCCTCCGCCACTGCCCGCCTACACGAACAGGCTCACCACCCCCGCCACCACGAACCCCGCCACCGACAGCACCGACTCCAGCACCGTCCAGGTCCGCAGCGTGTCGCGTTCGGTGATGCCGAAGTACTTGGCGACCATCCAGAAGCCTCCGTCGTTGACGTGCGAGGCGAAGATGGAGCCGGCCGAGATGGCCATGATGACGAGGGCGACGAAGGCCTGGGAGTGGTGGCCCTCGGCGAGGAGCGGGGCGACGATGCCGGCCGTGGTCACGATCGCGACCGTGGCCGAGCCCTGGGCGACCCGCAGCACCAGCGAGATCAGGTACGCCAGCACGATCACCGGCAGACCGACGCCGTTGAAGGTGTCGGAGAGGGCCTGCGCGACGCCGCTCGCCTTGAGGATCGCGCCGAAGACGCCGCCCGCGCCGACCACCAGCAGGATGTTGCCGACCGGCTTGAGGGACGAGGTCGACACGGCTTCGAGGGACTTGCGGGACCAGCCGCGCCGGATGCCGAGCAGGTAGTAGGCGAGCAGCAGGGCGAGGGTGAGGGCGACGAACGGGCTGCCGAAGAACTCGATCACCGAGCGGCCGGTGGAGGGGTCGAGGGCGATCGAGGAGAAGGTGGCGGCGAGGATGAGGACGAGTGGCGTACCGATGATGGCGAGGACGGTGCCGAGCGGCACCGGCTTCTCCTGCGGCGCGACCCCGGCCCTTCGCTGCTCCTCCACGACCGCCCGCTTGGCCTCGTCCGCGGCCTCCACCATGTCCTGCGGGACGGCGACGAAGATCCGCCTGCCGATCCAGGCGGAGAACGCCCAGGCGGCCAGGACGGCGGGGATGCCGCAGACGACGCCCATGAGGATGACCCAGCCCAGCTGGACGTGGAGAAGACCGGCGGCGGCCACCGGACCGGGGTGCGGGGGCAGGAAGGCGTGGGTCATCGACAGGCCCGCGAGGAGCGGCAGGCAGTAGAGCAGGATCGACTTGCCGGAGCGCTTGGCGGCCGCGTAGACCAGCGGCGCGAGGACGAAGATGCCGACGTCGAAGAAGACCGGGATGCCGAAGATCAGGCCGGTCATGCCCATCGCGAGCGGCGCCCGCCGCTCGCCGAACAGGCCGAGCAGACGGGAGGCGAGCACCTCGGCGCCACCGCTGACCTCGAGGATCGCGCCGAGCATCGTGCCGAGTCCGATGATGATCGCGACATGGCCGAGGATGCCGCCCATGCCGGACTCGATGGTGGAGACGGCGTCGGAGCGCTGGACGGTGCCGAAGAGTTCGGTGACCGAGAGGCCGGCGAGCAGGCCGACGGCTATGGAGACGGCGAGCAGGGCGACGAAGGGCTGCAGCCGGACCTTGATGATCAGGAAGAGCAGGAGGGCTATGCCTATGGCGGCGACGGTGAGCAGTCCTGCGGTGCCGTCGAGGAGGAGGAGCAGGCCTCCGGTGTGGGGTGGCGCGGCGGGGGTGGTGGCGGCGAGCGGAAAGGACATGCGGGGGTCCTCTGGGTAAGTGCATCGTGCTTTCGGGCAGGGGGGATCGCGGCACGGCGCCCCGAAGGGTGCCGTGCCGTGCGGGAGGTGCGGGAGGTGCGAGAGGTGCGAGAGGTGGGGACCGTCAGGGGTTCAGCCGAGTACGGCCAGCGCGTCGATCTCGATGAGGAGGCCGGCGGGCAGACCGACGTAGACCGTGGTCCGGGCGGCGGGCGGCTGGGTGAGGCCCTGCTCCTCGAAGTAGGTGTTGTAGATCTCGTTCATCTCGGCGAAGTGGTCCACGTCGGTGAGGTAGACGCGGATCATCATCACGTCGTCCCAGCTCGCGCCGCCCTCCTCCAGGATCGCCCGGACGTTGGCGAGGGTCTGGAGGGTCTGCTCGCGCAGGGTGGGACCGGCCGGCGTCGGGGGCTTGCCCTCCTCGGCGGGCAGGAAGCCGACCTGGCCGGCGACCTGGAGGAGGTTGCCCTTCTTCACACCGTGGGAGAACTTCGCGGGCGGGGTGGTGTGGGTCTTCGGGGTGAGCGCGATCTTCTCGGTCATCAGGGGGTGCCCTTCACTGGCGTTCTTCCGGAGTACTCGCCGCTGATCGCGTCCGCGGTACGGCGCACCTGCGGGAGCAGGGTGAGGAGTTCCTCGGCGGTGACGACGACGTTCGGCGCGGACACCGACATCGCGGCGACCACCCGGCCGTCGGCGCCGCGGATGGGGGCCGCGACGCAGTTGATGGACTCCTCGTGGCCACCGAGGTCGGTGGCCCAGCCCTGTTCGCGCACCTGCTCCAACTCCCGTAGGAACGCAGGGGCGTTGGGGGTGGAACGGGCCGTGTACAGGGGGTAGTCGAGCTTGTCCGCGAGGGCGCGGCGCTCGGGTTCGGACAGGTCCGCCAGGAGCAGCTTGGCGACGGCGGCGACCGTGATGGCGACGGGTTTGCCGATCCGCGAGTACATGCGGACCGGGTACCGGCTCTCGACCTTGTCGATGTAGAGCACCTCGTTCTCCTCGTGGACGGCGAGGTGCACGGTGTGGCCGCAACTCTCGTTGAGGCGTACGAGGTGGGGGTGCGCGATCTCGCGGATGTCGAGGTTCTCCATCGCCTCCTGGGCGAGGGCGAAGAGACGGGCGCCGAGCCGGTAGCGCTGGTCGGACTGCCGGTAGACCAGGCCGTGCTCGTGCAGGGTGCGCAGCAGGCGAAGCGCGGTGGACTTGTGCACGCCGAGCCGGTCTGCGACCTGGCCGAGGTCGGCGGGGCCCTCGGCGAGCAGGGGCAGGATGCTCAGGGCGCGGTCGACGGTCTGACTCATGGGGTGTTCGCCTCCTCCGGGGCCTCGTCGGCTTGCGTCCAGCCGGGGCCGAGTCGAAGTCTCCCCCATGCCCCGTCGTCCAGGGCGGCCAGGCGGTCGGCGTGGCTCCGGGCGGGCGGGGCGGCGAGGTCTCCGGGGACGGTGAGGGTGGCCGCCGCCATGAGGTGGCCGTGTCTGATCCGGTCCCGGAGAGGGAGTCCGCGCAGCGTGGCGGAGAGAAAGCCGGCGGCGAAGGCATCTCCCGCGCCGACCGTCGCTACGACGTCCACGTGCAGGGCGGGCTGGAGGACGGGCGGGTTCGCGGGCGCGGTACGCGGGCCGGCGGCACGGCCGTCCGTGGCCGGGCGGAGCGGCCGGGCGCCGGCGCCGTCCTCCCGTTCGAACGCCGTCGCTCCGCGCGCCCCTTCCTTCACCACCAGCAGCTTCGGCTCGGGCAGCATCCGCCGGACGGCGGCCGGACCGCCCGTGACGCCCCATGCCTGCTCCGCCTCGTCCTCCCCCACGAACACGAGGTCGGCGTCCCGGGCCAGCTCCAGCAGCACTCGCGCCCCCTCGGCGTCCCGCCACAGCCCCGGGCGGTGGTTGACGTCGAAGGAGATGAGCGGCCGCCCCGCGGCCGGCTTCACGAGGTGCCGTACGAGGTCCAGGCACTCCTCCGACAGCGCCGCCGTGATGCCGGAGAGGTGCAGCACGCGCGCGGCTCGAAGCGCCGCCAGGTCCACGTTGTCCACGGTCATCGCGGAAGCCGCCGATCCGGCCCGGTAGTACGCCACCTCGTGCGCGTCGGTGGCCCGGTCGGCCGCCGTACGGAAGTAGACGCCCGTCGGCCGGTCCGCGTCCCGCCGCACATGGGCGACGTCGACGCCGTACCCGCCGACGGTCTCGGCCAGGTGCTCCCCGAAACCGTCGGCCCCCACCCGGCTCACCCACCGCGTGGAGTGGCCGGCGGCCGCCAGTACGCAGGCCACGTTGGACTCGGCTCCGCCGATGGTCCGGTCGAAGGAGGGGACGTCGGCGAGGCGGCCGGGGCGGGTCGGCAGGAAGGTGACCATGGACTCGCCGAGCGCGACGACATCCACGACGTCGGGGGCGGCGCTGGGGTGTCCGTCGGCGGTCACGATGGGGGAGGCTCCTCGTCGGTCCCGGGGTTCGGTCCCGCCGGGCGGCGGCTTCGTTGACCCCGTGTTGGCCGAGATGTTAGACAGCAGTAAGCGACATACGCAATGGGCGTTGCAGTAAGCGCAACGCGCCAGATCAGGAGGCTGAGATGGCCCGTGACACCGGCACCGAAGCGCTCGCCCGCCTCACCGAGGAACGGGTCGACCACCGCTTCAAGGGCCTCCCGCCGGACGCCGTGGGCCTGACCGTCGCCGAGCTGGCCGCCCAGCGCCGCAACCTGTTCACCGACGGCTTCAGCACGCCCGTGCTCGCGCTCTCCGCCGAGCGCCTTGAGCACAACCTGCAGCTCATGGAGACGTACACGGCCCGGCACGGCCTCGCCTTCGCCCCGCACGGCAAGACCTCCATGGCACCCCAGCTCTTCCGGCGCCAGATCGAGCACGGGGCGTGGGGCATCACGCTCGCGGTGCCGCACCAGGTCTGGGTGGCACGGGCGTTCGGGATCGCGCGGATCTTCCTGGCCAACGAACTCGTGGACCCGGCCGCGCTGCGCCGTGTCGCCGCCGACCTGGCGACCGACCCCGACTTCCGTTTCGTCTGTTACGTCGACTCCGTGCGCGGGGTCGAGCTGATGGACACGGCACTGCGCGGCGCCGCCCGCCCGGTGGACGTCGTGGTGGAGCTGGCGGCCGGCGAGGATGCCCGCACCGGCGTGCGCACCGAGGCGGAGTGCGCCGCGGTCGCCGACGCCGTGGCCGCCGCAGGGACGCTGCGCCTGGTCGGGGTCGCGGGCTACGAGGGCGAGGTCCCGAAGGCCGACCCCGAGCGGGTGACGGCCTATCTGCGGCGGCTCACGGCGCTGGCCGCCGACTTCGACAAGGGCGGCCGGTTCGCGGCGGCGGACGAGATCGTGGTGAGCGCGGGCGGCAGCGCGTGGTTCGACGCGGTGGCCGAGGTGTTCGCGGAGCTTCCCGAACTCTCGCTGCCCGCCTTGAAGCTGCTGCGCTCGGGCGCGTACGTCTCGCACGACGACGGGCACTACCGCAGGCTCACCCCGTTCGCCCGTGTCCCCGAGGAGGGCGCCCTGGAGCCCGCCTTCCGTCTGTGGGCACAGATCGTCTCCCGCCCCGCCCCCGAGCAGGCCTTCGCCAACGCGGGCAAGCGCGACGCGGCCTACGACCTGGACCTCCCCGACGCCCAGGTGATCCGCCGGGACGGCATCGAGCGTGCGGCCGCGGGCGTCTCGGTGACCGGCCTGTCGGACCAGCACGCCTGGCTGCGTACGACGGCGGAGGCGGATCTGGAGGTGGGCGACTGGATCGGGCTCGGGCTGTCCCACCCCTGCACGTCCTTCGACAAGTGGCAGCTGATCCCGGTGGCCGAGGCGGACGGGACCGTCGTCGACTACATCCGTACGTTCTTCTGAGGAGCACCGTGGAGGACCTGGTCATCCGTGACGCGGACGTCGTCGACGGCAGCGGTGCGGACTCCTACCGCGCCGATGTCGTGGTCGACGGCGGCCGGATCGTCTCGATCGTCAAGGAGGCCGCGGCGGCGGGCTGCCAGCGGCCCGGCGCCCGGCGGGAGCTGGACGCGGAGGGGCTCGTCCTCTCCCCCGGCTTCATCGACATGCACGCCCACTCCGACCTCGCCCTGCTGCGCGACCCCGACCACAGCGCGAAGGCCGCGCAGGGGGTCACGCTCGAAGTCGTCGGCCAGGACGGTCTCTCGTACGCGCCGGTGGACGACCGCACCCTGGAGGAGGTCCGGCGGGCGATCACCGGCTGGAACGGGTACGGCGACGACATCGACATGGACTGGCGGACGGTCGGCGAGTATCTCGACCGCCTGGACCGGGGCGTCGCCGTCAACGCCGCCTATCTCGTCCCCCAGGGCACGGTCCGCGCGCTCGCCGTCGGCTGGGAGGACCGTGCGGCCACGCCCCGGGAGCTGGACCGGATGCGGCAGCTGGTCGCGGAGGGCCTGGAGCAGGGCGCGGTCGGCCTGTCCTCGGGGCTCACGTACACGCCCGGGATGTACGCCGAGGACGCGGAACTGACCGAGCTGTGCCGGGTGGTGGCGGAGTACGGCGGCTACTACTGCCCGCACCACCGCTCCTACGGCGCCGGCGCCCTGGAGGCCTACGCCGAGATGGTGGCGCTGACCCGGGAGGCGGGCTGTCCGCTGCACCTGGCGCACGCGACGATGAACTTCGGCGTGAACAAGGGCCGGGCGCCCGAACTGCTGGCCCTGCTCGACGAGGCCCTGGACTCCGGCGCCGACATCACGCTGGACACCTACCCCTACACGCCCGGCTGCACCACCCTGGCCGCGCTGCTGCCGAGCTGGGCGAGCGAGGGAGGTCCGGAGCGGATCCTGGCCCGGCTCACCGACCCGGCGACGGCCGAGCGGATCCGGCACGACCTGGAGGTGACCGGCTCGGACGGCTGCCACGGCGTGCCCGTGCAGTGGGAGACGATCGAGATCTCCGGTGTGACCGCCGCGGAGCTGGCGGACCATGTCGGCCGCACCGTCCGGGAGTCGGCGGACCTGCGCGGCGAGAGCCCCTGGACGACCGCCCGCCGGCTGCTGGCCGAGGACCGGCTCGGTACGACGATCCTCCAGCACGTCGGCCACGAGGAGAACGTCCGCGCGATCATGCGGCACCGCACGCACACCGGCGGCTCGGACGGCATCCTGCGGGGCGCCAAACCGCACCCGCGGGCCTACGGCACCTTCCCCCGCTATCTCGGCCACTACGCACGGGAGTCGGGCGTGCTGACGCTGGAGGAGTGTGTCGCGCATCTGACCGCGCGGCCCGCGGCCCGGCTGCGACTGCCGGACCGCGGGCTGGTGCGCGAGGGCTACCGGGCCGACCTGGTCCTGTTCGACCCGGACACGGTCGCACCCGGGGCCACCTTCGCCGAGCCCCGCACTCTCCCGACCGGGATCCCGTACGTCCTGGTCGACGGCCGATTCGTCATCGAGGACGGCCGCCGTACGGACGTACTGGCGGGCCGGGCGGTCCGCCGGACACCGGTGTGACCGCCCGGCCGGGAGGGACTACGGCTTGGGCAGGGTGCAGCCGGAGGCGCTCAGGTTGAGCTTGTTGCCGGTCGTGAAGCAGGCCGGGATCTGGTAGGTCTCCTCGGCGTAGTTGATGCCCTGGCGGACGGTGACCTTGCCGCTCTCGTCGACCTCGCAGGGGTTGTTCTCGGTGCAGCGCTCGCCGTCCTCGTTGCCCGTGTTGTTGACGGCGACGACCTTGCCCGTGGTGGTGTCGATCACCGGGGAGCCGGAGGTGCCGCCGATGGTGTTGCAGGCGGAGGTGTAACGCAGCGAGTCCTTCCAGGTCCAGTCGCCCTCCTTGAGCCGGTAGACGAACCCGTCGGCGTTGCAGCTGTAGATCCGCTTCCAGTAGCCGGAGACGACCTTGATGGCGGTACCGGCGGTCGGGTGCGTGTCCTGCACGGTGAGCGGGCTGATGCCGTACGAGCTCTTGATCGCCGCGTAGGTCGTGGTCAGCCGGTAGATCGTGACGTCCGTGTCCGTCATGGTCGAGTAGACGACCTGGTTGGCGCGGAGCGTGGCGACCTTCGCGCCGGAGGAGTTCAGCAGGCCGAAGGTGCGGCTGGAGGACTGGCCGGTGATGACCTCGCCCGGCTCCGGGAAACCGGTCTCCAGGCAGTGGCCGTTGGTCATCACGAGCGCCGGGTCGCTGTCCGCGGAGTTGGGGAAGCGGATGACCGAGCCGGAGCAGTTGCTGAGCGAGACGGTCCCGGCGAAGGTGACGGTCACCGCCTTGGCCGCCTTGCCCTGCGGTGCGGCGACCGCGGGGGTCGCACCGAGCCCGGCTATCGCCAGAGCGGAGAGCGCGGCCAGGAGAGGCTTGTTCATGTGGGGGTCCCCTCTTACGACTTGGGCGACCGGAGTGCTTCCGGCCACTCGATTGTCATGCGCATTGTCAGCGCAGGAGGGGGGCGGGAACAAGAAGCCGGCTCAGGCCATAGGGGTTTCCCTGTGCGGAGCGACCGCCTTAGGCTTCGTGACGACGGCAGCGAACAGGGCCGGCCCCCTTGATGACCACGCGCGGGGCACCGGGCCGTTCCACCTTGCGGGCGCCGCGCCGTTTGAACACACCGAACAGCCCGAAGCCCCTGACCTCGATGGCGATGTCGATGGCGATGGCGATGGCGATGGCGTCCGGGACGACGATCCCGGTGCCACCCCAGAGCGCGACCGCCCGGATCACGGTCTCCCGAGCGGTGAAGCGGGCCTCGCTCGGAGCGATCCTGCCGCCGCCCCACATCGACCAGGCGGTGAACCGTCCGGGGGCGACCCACCCGCACTCGCGCGCGAAGCCGCCGAACATGCCCAGCGCGAAACGGGAGGTGGGCGCCCGGTCCACCAGCAGCGAGTCCCTGGGCCCGGGTTCGGGCAGCCCGCCTGCGGCGACCGCGGGCTCGCCGAACGTCCGGGCCTCGTGGACCTGTCCGAGGCGGCCGTCCAGCTCGCTCAGCGCCGGCCGGCCGTCCGCCACGGCCGCGCGCACCCGCTCGACGACACGCTCGCGGTCCTCGTCGGAGGCGAGCAGACCGGAAGAGGATGCCGGCTCTCGGGCGCCAGAGGGGCGCACGTGCTCGGTCATGCAGGCAAGTCTCACCGCCGGGCGGACCGGCGCCGCGCACCGGCCGGCCAAGTGGCCGGTACTGGCCCATGGTTGGCGCGGAGTCGTCGCCGGCCGGTCAGTGGTGGTTCCGTCCGCCGCCGTGACCGTGCTTCCAGCCGCGTGGGGAGGAGGACGCGGAGGTCGTCGGGCTCGCATCCGTACCGGCGGACGCGGAGGGGCCGGACGCCGTCGTGGCCGGAGCGGAGGCCGAGGCGGCCGGCCCGCCGCTCGCCCGCGGCCGGGACACGTCGGCGGCCGGGGAGCCGGAGGGTGCGGCCGGCCGGGACACACCGCCGGCCGTCGGGGCGGTCACGGCCGGGGAGCCGGTGTCCGTGCGCGGGCTCGCCGTGGCGGGGTCACCGGCGCCGACGCGTGCGCCGCCCGCCGGACCGGACCTGTCCGGGCCGGGGGAATCCGAGCCGCCCGCCAGCACGGCGATCACCGCGACCGTTCCGGCGGCGCCGAGGGTGCTGGCAAGGATCACCCTCCGGCGGCGGCCGCCCGTGCGCCGCTGCTGCCGCCGGCGGTCGGCACGGCCCTCGACGGGTTCGCGCGGCGCCGGCGCCGCGGGCACCTGCACCGCGGGCAGCTCGGCCGTCTCGTCGTAGGCGTTCTGCCAGCCGTGGGCGGCGGCGGGATCGGCGTACTCCGCGTAGGACGGGGCCGGGCCGGGCTGCGGTCGGTACACGTTCGGCCGGCCGGGAGGCCCGGCGTCCGCTCCGTGCGCGTCGTGCGCCCCCACCCCATGGTCGCGTTCGGTGGACATGGCGGCGGATTCTAGAGACGCAAGTGACTACTGAGACAGCTACCGGCGATAACAGCACAAACCTCCGAGTCTCACGTGGTGGAAAACACGACCCGTGAGGCAATACCGGGCCGTAAGCTCACGGACATGCAGGTGATCCAGTCGACCAAGCTCGCCAACGTCTGTTACGAGATCCGGGGTCCGGTGCTCGAGGAGGCGATGCGGCTGGAGGCGGCCGGTCACCGCATCCTGAAGCTCAACACCGGCAACCCCGCCGCCTTCGGCTTCGAGTGCCCGCCGGAGATCCTCGAGGACATCCTGCGCAACGTCTCCACGGCGCACGGCTACGGCGACGCCAAGGGCCTGCTGGCCGCCCGCCGCGCGGTCGTCATGCACAACCAGACCCTCGGCATCGAGACGGACGTCGAGCACGTCTTCATCGGCAACGGCGTCTCCGAGCTGATCGTGATGGCGATGCAGGGCCTGCTGGACGACGGCGACGAGGTGCTCGTACCGGCCCCCGACTACCCGCTGTGGACGGCGGCCGTCTCCCTGTCCGGCGGTACGGCGGTGCACTACCGCTGCGACGAGCAGTCCGACTGGATGCCCGACCTCGCCGACGTCGAGCGCAAGGTCACCGACCGCACCAAGGCGATCGTCATCATCAACCCGAACAACCCGACGGGCGCGGTCTACGACGAGGCGATGCTCAAGGGGCTGACCGACATCGCCCGCCGGCACAACCTGCTGGTCTGCTCCGACGAGATCTACGACAAGATCCTCTACGACGGCGCCACGCACACCCCGACCGCGAAGATCGCCCCCGATCTGCTCACCCTCACCTTCAACGGCATGTCCAAGGCCTACCGGGTGGCCGGCTACCGGGTCGGCTGGATGTCGATCTCCGGCCCGCGCGCCCACGCCGACTCCTACATCGAGGGCCTGACGATCCTGGCGAACATGCGGCTGTGCGCCAACATGCCGGGCCAGCACGGAGTGGTCGCCGCGCTCAGCGGACGCCAGTCGATCAACGACCTGGTGCTGCCGGGCGGCCGGCTGAAGGAGCAGATGGACGTCGCCTACGACCTGCTCACCCAGATCCCGGGCGTGAGCTGCGTCCGCCCCAAGGGCGCGCTGTATCTCTTCCCGCGCCTCGACCCCCAGGTCTTCAAGATCAAGGACGACCGGCGGATGGTGCTCGACCTGCTGCGCCAGGAGAAGATCATGGTCGTCCAGGGCACCGGCTTCAACTGGCCCGAACCGGACCACTTCCGGGTGGTGACCCTGCCGGCCGCCGGTGATCTCAGGGACGCGGTGACCCGGATCGGAAACTTCCTGGACGGGTACGGCCAGCCGTAGCGGACGGAGAGCGGCGAACCGCAATCCGTGACCCGGCTCAACTTTAGACGAAATCCAAGCTAGGATGGTTTCCTGTCAGAGCACAGGAGGCCATCCCCATGTACGAACCGATCCGCACCAAGTCGGTCCACAGCACGATGGCCGGCACCCCTTCCGACTTCCCCCACCGGTCGCGCGAGGAGGAGCTGGACATCCAGCTGGCCGGACACCTCTCCGCGCTGCTCGCCGTCACCGACGACCTGCGCACCCTGGCCCCGTCCGCCGACCTGGACGCGGCCGCCGAGCGGCTCGCCGGACAGGTGACCCGGCTCCGGGGCGGGCGCGCACCGCTGCGGGCGACCCCCTCCGCCACCGGCACGCCCGAGCCCCTGCACCAGCGGGCGCACGCGCTCGCGGGCCGCGCCCTGGTCGTCGCCGCCTCCCGGGCGGACACCGCGGCGGCCATCCTCGCGGCCGAACGCATGGACGCGCACGCCGCCGCCCTGGCCGGTCCGAAGGAACTGAGCACGGCCCGCTGACCCCGCCCGGGGCCCCCGAACGGCCCCGGTCCGCGTGCACCCGCAGCGACGCGCGGACCGGGCGCCACACACGGCGTTGGCTTGAGCCGAGAGCCGAGATACGTCTCGCCGTAGGGGTTCGTCTCGTACTGCGACTGCCGGCCGTTCGTGGCTTGTCGCGCCCACGCGGCGGAGCCGCATGTCGACTCGGTCCCGCGCCCCTCGGGGGCGTTGCAGTGCCGGGGCCGGTATGTCACCCCCCGTTCACCGCCCGAATCGGGGAATGTCGGATTCCGGGAGCACGCTCCCCCGCGTGAGACGTATCGCGGGAATAGTCCTCGCGGTCCTGCTGATCGGCGGCGTGGTGGCTGCCGTCGTCGCGGGGCGGCACGGTGAGGACAAGGGCACGGCAACGAAGACCGTGCGTGGAGTGATCGGATCGGAGAAGGCCGACTTCTTCGCCGATCCCGACGTGGTGAAGGCCCTCGCCGCCAAGGGCTACACCGTGAAGACGGAGGCTTCGGGGTCCTGGGCCATGGAGGGCCTGGACCTCAAGGGGTACGACTTCGCCTTCCCTTCCAGCCAGGCGCCGGCCCGTCAGCTGGCCGCCAAGTACCACGTGCAGGAGCCGCTGCCCCGGCCCTTCTACTCGCCGCTCGTGGTCGTGGCCCACCGCAGCGCGGCCGAGGTGCTGAAGGCCAACGGACTCGCCGTACTCGACGGCCGGAGCCGCGGCACGCTGAAGATGGGCGCGTACCTGGACGCCGCCCGGCACGACCGCACCTGGCAGCAGCTCAAGGGCGCCTCGCGGCACGGGGAGCTGACCGGCACCCTCTACATCGCGAGCACCGACCCGGAGAGCTCCAACTCCGGCGCCCTCTACCTCGCCGCCGCCTCCTACGTCGCGAACGGCGGCAAGGTGGCCGCGGGCAAGGCCGACATCGAGCGCACCGCACCCCTGCTGCACCAGCTGGTCAGCGTCCAGGGCGCCCAGCAGTCCAGCTCGGACGCGGTCTTCCGGGACTTCATCAGCGGCGCCGGAAACCCGCTGGTGCTGGTGTACGAGTCGCAGGTCGCCTCGCTGCTCGCCGAACAGCACGGTTCCGGCCCGGACGACCTCGTGGTCCTCTACCCGGACACCACGGTCAACAGCGACCACACCGTCGTACCGCTCGACGCGAAAGGCCGGGCGCTCGGGGAACTCCTCAGCACCGACCCCACCCTGCGGGGGCTCGCCGTCCGGCACGGATTCCGGCCGCAGGGCGACGCCGCCGAGTTCGTCGCGGCCACCGCGGACCGCACCGCCTACCTCAACCAGCAGCTGACCGGCGTCCGGCAGGCGCCCGTGCCCACCTCCGCGGTGCTGCACGAGATGGCCCGCCGGGCGCGCGGATGACCGGGGGGAACCAGCAAGTGACCAGCAAGGACAACGAGTTCACGCTCACACCGCCGAGCGACGCCGAGTTCTCCCTCACCCCGCCCGAGGCCGTCGCACCCGTGCCCCGGGAGAAGGCCGGCGGGCTCGTGCCCGTCGAGGACGGCGTCCGTGCCGACATGGCGCGCAAGGCCGCCGCCTATGTCGAGGGGCTCGCCTCGCTCGACGCCCGCTCACCCGAGTTCGCGGGCAAGGTGGGCGAGATCACCGCCCTCGGCGCCGGCGAGATGCGCACCGCCGCGGCCCAGTCCAACCGTATGCTGGAACGCACCGTGCGCAGCCTGCCCGACAAGGGCGGGGACGCCCAGTCGAAGGTCGCCGGCTCGCTGGTGGAACTCCGCCGGGTCGTCGAGGACCTGGACCCGCGCGACCTGCCCGCGAGCAGGGGACGCAAGTTCCTCTCCAAACTGCCCGGCGGCAACAAGCTGCGTGACCACGTCGCCAAGTACGCCTCCGCACAAGGCACGTTGAACAGGATCGTGGGCTCGCTGCGCGGCGGCCAGGACGAACTGCGGCGGGACAGCGCCGCGTTGCAGACCGAGCGGGTCCGCCTGTGGGAGACCATGGGCAAGCTCCAGGAGTACGTCGTCCTCACCGCTGCCCTCGACACGGCCGTCGAGGAGCACATCACCGGCATCGAGCCGGCCGATCCGCAGGCCGCCGACACGCTGCGCGCCGACGTGCTCTTCCCGGTCCGGCAGAAGCACCAGGACCTGCTCACCCAGCTCGCGGTGTGCGCACAGGGCTACCTCGCCATGGACGTCGTACGCCGCAACAACGACGAGCTGATCAAGGGTGTCGACCGGGCCGCCACGACCACCGTCTCGGCCCTGCGCATCTCCGTGATGCTGGCCTCCGCCCTGGACAACCAGAAGAAGGTGATCGAGCAGGTCAACGCGCTGCGCGGCACGACCGAGGACCTCATCCGGGCCAACGCGGACATGCTCACCACCCAGAGCGGCGAGATCCAGCGCATCGCCGCCGACCCGGCCGTCGGCGCGGAGACGCTGCGGTCGGCGTTCCAGCAGATCTACCGCACGCTCGACGCCATCGACACCTACAAGGTGCAGGCGACCGAGGTGATGGCCTCGACGGTCCGGTCCCTGACGGACGAGCTGCAGAACGCGAGCACGTACCTGGAGCGCAGCCGGTCCCAGGGCGCGCTGGAGGGCGGAACGGCATGACGAGACGGACCGCACGCGTACTGGCCCTGCTCGCCACGACGGCCGCCCTCCTCACCGCCTGCACGGCAGAGGAGCAGCAGGACGACACCTCCGCCCCGAAGCCCGGCACCCTCCGTGTTCTCGCCTCCAGCGAACTCAGCGACATGACCGCCGTCTTCGACCGCGTCCGCAAGGACACCGGCGTCACGATCCGCCCCACCTACATGGGCACCCTGGACGCCGTCGACCTGCTCGCCCGGGGCAAGGCCGACGGGGCGTACGACGCGCTGTGGCTGTCCTCGGACGACTATCTGCGGCTGCGCCCCGACGCGGCGAAGAAGGTGCTCTCCGAGACGCCGGTCATGTCCAGCCCGGTCGCGATCGGCGTCAAGCCGGCCACCGTCCAGACCCTGGGCTGGAAGCCCGAGCAGGTCACCTGGTCGCAGATCGAGCAGGCCGTGCAGGACGGGAGGCTGACCTACGGCATGACCGACCCGGCCCGCTCCAACTCCGGTTTCTCCACCCTCGTCTCGGTCGCCTCGGCCCTGTCCGGAGCCCAGTCCGCGCTGACGGACGCGGACGTCGCCAAGGCCACGCCGAGGCTGAAGGAGTTCTTCAAGGGCCAGAAGCTGACCTCGGGTTCCTCCGGCTGGCTGGCGACGGCCTACAGGCGGCGCGGCACCGTGGACGCCCTGCTCAACTACGAATCCGTCCTCAAGGGCATCCCGGGTCTGACCGTGATCCACCCCCGCGACGGCGTCGTCACGGCCGACTACCCCTTCTCCTCGCTCACCGCGACCGACGCCCGCACCCGTGAGGACGTCCGCAAGGTGACCGCGGACCTGCGCACCGATGCCGTGCAGAAGCTCATCACCGGCACCACCCACCGCCGGCCGGTCGTCGCCTCGGTGCCGCCCGCGTCCGGCCTGGACACCGGCCGGCGGCGCGAACTGCCCTTCCCGGGCAGCCGTTCCGTCGCCGACGGTCTCCTCCACTCCTACGAGAACGAGCTGCGCCGCCCCTCCCGCACCGTGTACGTCCTCGACACCTCCGGCTCGATGGAGGGCGACCGGCTGGCGGCGCTGAAGACGGCGCTCTCCGGGCTCACCGGCGACTTCCGCGACCGTGAGGAGGTCACGCTGATGCCGTTCGGCTCGGACGTGAAGAGCGTACGGACGCACGTCGTGGACCCCGGGAACCCGAAGGGCGGAGCGGACGCCATCCGGCGGGACACCGAGGCGCTCGAGGCCGACGGCAACACCGCGATCTACACCTCGCTGGAGAAGGCCTACGGGCACCTCGGCGCCGATCGCGACACCTTCACCTCGATCGTGCTGATGACCGACGGCGAGAACACCGCGGGCGCGAAGGCAAGGGACTTCGACGACTTCTACCGCCGGCTCACCGGCGCCCGGCGGGACATCCCCGTCTTCCCGATCCTTTTCGGCGACTCCGACCGCTCGGAGCTGGCACGCATCGCCGACCTGACCGGCGGCCGCCTCTTCGACGCCCGGCAGGGCTCGCTGGACGGCGCCTTCGAGGAGATCCGTGGCTACCAGTAAGGTCCTCGGCTATCTCGAGTCCCGCAAGAACCTGGCCGGCGGCGCCTGCGGGCTGCTCGGCCTGGTGCTGACGTTCACCGGGGTCGCGGGCCCGTACTGGCCCGTGGTGGTGGCCGGGCTCTACGGCGCGGGCGCGCTGATCGCCCCGCCGGAGCGGCCGGCCCTGCCCGACTTCCCGGACCCGTCGGCGCAGCTGGACGCGGTGCGCGAGGACTTCGCGAAGCTCGGCGGCTATCTGGCCGGCATCGATCTGCCGCCCGCCCTCGCCGCCCGGCTCACCGAACTGACCGATCTGCTGGCCGCGTTGCTGGAGCCCGGCTGGGTCGCCGAGGCGCTCGCCCAGGACCCGGAGGGTGTGCACGCCGTCTCCCGGGCGGTGCGGCAGGACGTCCCCGAGGCCGTCGACACCTTCGTACGGACCCGGTGGTGGACCCGGCTGGCGCCCGGCACCGAACCGCCCGAGCGGCATCTGGAACGGCAGCTGGGCCTGCTGCGGCAGGAGGCGGAGCGGCTGGCGGCGGAACTCGGGGAGGCCGAGGCCCGCCGCCAGGAGTCCCACACCCGGTACCTGGAGGACCGGGGCGGGAACCGCGACGGCGGACTCAGCGCGTGACGTTCACCGTCGCCGACGCCGTCGAGCCCGTGCGCAGGTCGTCGTCCGGCCGGCTGACCGTGAAGGTCACCGAACGCCGGGTCCGCGGCAGGTCGGCGATGGTGAACGTGCCGTCGGCGGCGACGGTCACCGAGGACAGGGTGCCCGTGCCGAGCCGGTCCGTGCGCTTCACGGTGAGCGTGGCCCGCTCGGGCAGGGCCTTGCCCTGGGCGGTGAACGTGCCCCCACAGGCCGAGCTGGGCACCTCACCGGTGTCGGTGAGACGCCGGTGAAGGCCATGGAACAGGTGTGAAGATCCGGTGGGCAAGGCGGCGCGCGCGGCCGGGCCCCGCACGCCGTTGTGCGGGGCCCGGCCGGGGTTGTCACCGCGGCCGGCCGTGACGATCGCTGGTCAGGGCATCCGGACCGGCCGCGGAGTCTTTCGTGCGGGCGTCAGCCCAGGCGCTGCACCAGCGCGCGGTACTGGTCCCACAGCTCCTTCGGGGTGTGGTCGCCGAAGGTGTTGAGGTGCTCGGGGACGAGGGCCGCCTCCTCGCGCCAGACCTCCTTGTCGACCGTGAGCAGGAAGTCGAGGTCGGACTCGGCCAGTTCGAGGCCGTTCGTGTCCAGCGCGTCCCGTGTCGGCAGGACGCCGATCGGGGTCTCGACGCCCTCGGCCCGGCCGTCCAGCCGCTCCACGATCCACTTCAGGACGCGGCTGTTCTCGCCGAAGCCCGGCCAGACGAACTTGCCCTCGTCGTTCTTGCGGAACCAGTTGACGTAGTAGATCTTCGGCAGCTTGGACTGGTCCCCTTCCCGGCGCGCGGCGGCCTCGCCCACGTCGATCCAGTGGGCCATGTAGTCGCCCATGTTGTAGCCGCAGAACGGCAGCATCGCGAAGGGGTCGCGGCGCAGCTCACCGACCTTGCCCTCGGCGGCGGCGGTCTTCTCGGAGGCCACGTTCGCGCCGAGGAAGACGCCGTGGTTCCAGTCGAAGGACTCCGTCACCAGCGGCACCGCGGTGGCGCGGCGGCCGCCGAAGAGGATCGCCGAGATCGGCACGCCCTTCGGGTCCTCCCACTCCGGCGCGATGATCGGGCACTGCGAGGCCGGGACGGTGAAGCGGGCGTTGGGGTGGGCGGCCGGAGTCCCGGACGCCGGCGTCCAGTCGTTGCCCTTCCAGTCGGTCAGGTGGGCGGGCGACTCCTCGGTCATGCCCTCCCACCACACGTCGCCGTCGTCGGTGAGGGCGACGTTGGTGAAGACCGCGTTGCCCCACAGCGTCTTCATCGCGTTGGCGTTGGTGTGCTCACCGGTGCCGGGCGCGACGCCGAAGAAACCGGCCTCGGGGTTGATCGCGTACAGCCGGCCGTCCTCGCCGAACCGCATCCAGGCGATGTCGTCGCCGATGGTCTCCACGGTCCAGCCGGAGACCGTGGGCTCCAGCATGGCGAGATTGGTCTTGCCGCAGGCGCTCGGGAAAGCGGCGGCGACGTACTTGGACTCGCCCTGCGGCGGGGTGAGCTTGAGGATCAGCATGTGCTCGGCCAGCCAGCCCTCGTCGCGGGCCATGACGGAGGCGATGCGCAGGGCGTAGCACTTCTTGCCGAGCAGCGCGTTGCCGCCGTAGCCGGAGCCGTACGACCAGATCTCGCGGCTCTCCGGGAAGTGGGAGATGTACTTGGTCTGGTTGCAGGGCCAGGGGACGTCCGCCTGGCCGGGCTCCAGCGGGGCGCCGAGCGAGTGCACGGCCTTGACGAAGAAGCCGTCGTCGCCCAGCTCGTCGAGGACGGCCTGGCCCATGCGCGTCATCGTGCGCATGGAGACGGCGACATAGGCGGAGTCGGTGATCTCCACGCCGATCGCGGACAGCGGGGAGCCGAGCGGTCCCATGCAGAACGGGACGACGTACATGGTCCGGCCGCGCATCGAACCGCGGAACAGGCCGCCCTCCCCCTGGGAGCCCTGGAAGATCTCCCGCATCTCGGCGGGGGCCTTCCAGTGGTTCGTCGGGCCGGCGTCCTGCTCCTTCTCCGAGCAGATGAAGGTCCGGTCCTCGACGCGCGCGACGTCGGTCGGGTCGGAGGCGGCGTAGTAGGAGTGCGGGCGCTTGATGGGGTCGAGCTTCTTGAAGGTCCCCTTGCCGACGAGCTCCTCGCTCAGCCGCTCGTACTCGGCCTCGGATCCGTCACACCAGACCACGCTGTCCGGCTGCGTCAGTTCGGCGATCTCGTTGACCCACGAGATCAGTTCCTGGTGGTGGGTGGGGATGCCGACGGGAGCCGCGATGTCGCGCGCCACGATTGCTCCTAATTGAGGGATTTTTTGTCTTGTCGCCCCGTGGGGGCCGCGACCCGGATGCTTCACAGTGTCGACTGTTTGGCGCTCATCCGGTGCCGACCGCACTCATTTGATCATCCGATTCTAGTGCCCATCTGTCCAGAGGGCATCACAGGTGAGCGACGTGAGGAATCCCACGGTTTCCGTGATTCTTTGCGTGCACGTGGAGTTCAGCAGAAGGACTTTTTGCGTTGCGTCCACTCACGGGCGCGCGCTGACGCGCGACTTACGGAGCCGTAGGTACCATGCCCCGCATGACTGCGTCCGTCCCCGACGCGCCCACGGACACGCCGGCCGCCGGCCGCGGTCCCGCCGCGCTCTCTTTGCCGCATCCGGTCAAGCCCAGGCTTCGCGGCTGGCTGCACCTCGGCATGTTCCCGGCCGTACTCATCGCGGGGCTGGTGCTCACCGCCCTCGCCGACTCCACCAGAGGCCGCATCGCCTGCGGCATCTACGTCCTGACGGCATGCCTGCTGTTCGGCGTCAGCGCGCTGTACCACCGGGGCAACTGGAGCCCGCGGATGGACGGCGTACTGCGCCGCCTCGACCACGCCAACATCTTCCTGATCATCGCGGGAACCTACACTCCGCTGACGATGCTGCTCCTGCCCAGCGCCAAGGGCCAGTGGCTGCTGTGGGGCATCTGGGCCGCGGCCGCGGCGGGCATCGTCTTCCGCGTCTTCTGGGTCGGCGCACCGCGCTGGCTCTACACCCCCTGCTACATCGCGATGGGCTGGGCAGCCGTCTTCTTCCTGCCCGACTTCATGCGCACCGGCGGTATCGCCGTCCTGGTCCTGGTGATCGTCGGCGGCCTCCTCTACAGCGCGGGAGGCGTGATCTACGGCATCAAGCGCCCGAACCCGTCACCGCGCTGGTTCGGCTTCCACGAGGTCTTCCACTCCTTCACCCTCGCCGCGTTCGTCGTCCACTACGTCGGCATCTCGCTGGTGGCGTACCAGCACGCGTAACCCCTCCACCCCTCCCGCTTCTTGGCCACGGCTCTCGAGCCGTGGCCATTTTTGCTATGGCGTTTCTATGCTGACAGTAGATTGCCATTGACAGGCAATAGATTTTGACAGCTACTCTCACTTCATGGCTACTGTGACGCACATCGACGACACACGGCGCGACCCCCGCCGCTGGTGGGCCCTCGGCGCCCTGGTCGCGAGCATGCTCGTGCTCGGCTTCGACATGACGATCCTCAACGTGGCGCTGCCGACCATGGCGGAGCAGCTCGGCGCCACGACCGGTCAGCAGCAGTGGATGGCGGACGCCTACGTCGTCGTCTTCGCGGCGCTGATGCTCCCGGCGGGCCTGCTCGGCGACCGGTTCGGGCGGCGGCGGATGCTGATCACCGGGCTCGTGATCTTCCTGGCCGGCTCCGTGGTCGGCGCCTTGGCCGGCGACGTCGACGTGGTCGTCGCGGCCCGCGCGGTGATGGGCATCGGAGCAGCGTTGATCACACCGCTGGCGATGTCCGTGCTGCCGTCCCTGTTCACGCCCGACGAGCAGGGCAAGGCCCTCGGCCTCGTCTCCACCGGCTCCGCACTGGGCCTGCCGCTGGGACCGATCATCGGCGGCTGGCTGCTCGACCACTTCTGGTGGGGCTCGGTCTTCCTGATCAACATCCCGATGGTCGCGATCGGCATCGTCGCCTGCGTCCTGCTGCTGCCCGAGACCCGCGACCCGGCCTCCCCCCGGGTCGACAGCCTCTCCACCGCGTTCACCGTCGGTGGGCTGGGCGCCCTCATCTACGCGATCATCGAGGCCCCCGACCACGGTTGGGGCGATCCGCTGATCCTCGCCGTGTTCGCCGGAGCCGCGGTCCTGATCACCGGGCTGGTGCTGCGCTCGCGCCGGGTGCTGCGCCCCATGCTGGACATGAGCCTGCTCGCCCAACGCGGCTTCCTGCTCAACACCGTCGCCGCGACCCTGGTGATGTTCGTGCTGTCCGGCCTGATGTTCGTGCTGCCGCCCTACCTCCAGGCCGTCCTCGGCAACGACACCCTCGGCACCGGCATCCGGATGCTGCCGATGGTCCTCGGTCTGTCCGCCGCCGCGAAGTTCGCTCCCCCGGTCTCCGCGCGCTTCGGGCCACGCGCCACGGTCAGCGCGGGTCTGGTCGTGCTGGCCTTCGCCGCCCTGCTCGGCAGCCGGACGACGACCGGCTCGGGCTACGGTTTCACCGCCCTGTGGCTCACCGTCGCGGGCCTCGGCTTCGGCTTCTCGCTCGTACCGTCCATGACCGGCGCACTCGCGACCCTGCCCCGGGACCGGGCCGGCAGCGGCTCCGGCCTGCTGATGACCCTGCGCCAGGTCGGCTCCGCGATCGGCATCGCCCTGCTCGGCAGCCTGCTGGCCAACGTCTTCCGCGACCGTCTCGAGGTGACCGGCCTGCCCGCGGCCGCCGCCGACACCGCCGGGGACTCGGTCGTCGCCGCGCACCTGATCGCCGGGAGGACCGGCTCCGCGCACCTCGCCGCCTCCGCGGACAGCGCCTACGTCCACGGCATGGGCGTGGTCCTGCTGGTGTGCGCTGTCGCCGCCCTGGTCTCCGCGTTGCTGGCCGCCGCGTTCCTGCCCAACGCCCCGGTCGTACGACGCACGGAACGCGAGAAGACCCCGGTCGTGGCCGCGCCCGCGGCAGATGCCGGACAATGACGGGCATGACGGCCGCACAATCCCCCGCCTCCGCCGCCGACCGACCCCGCCTCGGCCTGCGTGAACGCAAGAAGATCAAGACGCGGGAGGCGATCCGCACGGCGACGTACGCCCTGATCGAGCAACAGGGCTACGACGCCACGACGATCGACCAGATCGCCGAACGGGCGGAGGTGTCACCGTCCACCGTCTTCCGCTACTTCCCGACCAAGGAGGACATCGTCCTCACGGACGAGTACGACGCGCTCATGCTGGAGGAACTGCGCCACCGGCCCGCGGACGAGCCGTGGACGGAATCCCTGCGGCACGTGATGAAGAAGGCCGTCCGCATGGGGCTCGAGCTGGAGGGCGAGACCACCCGGCTGCGGGCGCATCTGATGGTCCAGGTCCCCGCGGTGCGCTCGCGGATGATGGAGAGCATGTCGGCCACCGGCCGCATGCTCTGCCAGGCCATCGGGGAGCGCAGCGGCCGGGACCCGGGGAGCCTGGAGGTGCGGGTCTTCGCGATGTCCCTGATCGGCGGGCTGCACGAGGTCTCCATCTACTGGGCGGAGAACGACTTCCCGGACGACCTGGAGGTCCTCGTCGACCGCGCCATCGACGTGATCGCGCACGGCCTTCCCCCGAAAAACGCCTGAGTAGCAAGCCCTCGGCCGTGGCATCCTGACCGGGTGAACGGTCCCGAGATCCACGTCGAGTTCGCCCCCGACCTCGCCCTGTTCGTCCCGAGCGAGCGACGCCGGGGTGCCACCCCCCTCGCCACCGACGGCGCCTCGACCCTCGGCCACGTCGTCGAGTCGGCCGGCGTCCCGCTGACCGAGGTCGGATCCCTGTGGGTCAACGGCCGCGAGGTGGCGAGGTCGTACGTCCCCGCCGCCGGCGACGTGGTGGACGTCCGCTCTGTCCAGCGCCCCCAGCAGGTCCCCGGCGCTCCCCTGCGCTTCCTCCTCGACGTCCATCTCGGCACGCTCGCCCGCCGGCTGCGCCTGCTCGGCGTGGACACCTCGTACGAGTCGACGGACATCGGCGACCCGGCCCTCGCCGCCCGCTCGGCCGCCGAGCGGCGGGTCATGCTCAGCCGCGACCGGGGCCTGCTGCGCCGCCGCGAACTGTGGGCCGGCGCCTACGTCTACAGCACCCGCCCCGAGGACCAACTGGGCGACGTCCTTGGACGGTTCCGCCCCGAACTGCGTCCCTGGACACGCTGCACCGCCTGCAACGGACTGCTCAGGGAGGCCACCAGGGAGGAGGTGGCGGACCAGTTGCACGGCGGCACACAGCGGTCGTACGACGTCTTCGCCCAGTGCACGGACTGCGGCCGCGCGTACTGGAAGGGCGCGCACCACGACCAGCTCGAAGCCATCGTGGAGCGCGCCCTGACGGAATTCAGCGGCCGGAACTGACGCGCCCCCCACAGGCACGGGGACACTGCGCGACCAGCCACTGCGTACCCGCGGCGACAGGCCCTAGCGGACGTCGCCCTTCCCGCACGCGACCCCGTCCCTGTTGCGGTCCAACCCCAGCGGATCGTCACCACCGTTGACCTTCAGCCGGCCATAGTGGTTCTGCTTCAGCCAGGTGCAGCGGGCCGCGGCCGACTTCTTCACCCGGGGCGGGAAGTCCGTCGGCACACACACGTTGACCGAGCCGTAGTGCCGGTCGCAGCCGGAGATCGTCGGACTGACCTTCTGCGACGTCTTCTTCTTGCCGGGCCCGGAGACCTTGCCCCGGAGGGAGTCGGCGAAGGAGTGGACGTGCGCCGAGGCGTCGGAGGCGCTGAGCGCGGCCGGGCCCTGCAGATGCACCCACTTGGCCACCGACGGCACCCCGTTGGCGTCCACCGCGAAGAGCATGTACCAGCCGGGCGGGGCCAGGTTGGGGTTGCTCGTCACATTCAGGTCGACGTTGTTGCCGTCGACGGACAGCGGCAGGTCGACGAACCGCTGGTTCGGGTCGGAGGAGTGGGTGACCGCCGCCGGACGGATCAGCTCCGCCTTGGCGATGGGCCGGTCGACGGTGATCCGCTGGGTGTCGCCGTACTTCCACTCCTGGTTGATCACCGAGGTGATCGTCGGGCGGGTGCCCTTGTAGAGGTAGGGCGGGGTGTAGATCGACACATTGTGGTTCCAGGTGCCGTTGCCCGGGTTGTCACCGGTGGCCATCACACGGCCGTCGGGCAGCAGGAACGCCGAGGAGTGGTAGCCACGGGACTCGGGGTCGGCGGCGACGGGGTCGAAGGTGTTGGTGCCCGGGTCGTAGATCGAGGACTCGTAGACCGGGTTGGCGCGGTTGTGCAGCGCGCCGCCCGTCTCCAGCACCTTGCCGTCGGGCAGCAGGACGGCGGACACGTACATCTTGCCCTGGTTGCCGGTCTCGGCGATCTTGCCGCCTCCGAGGTCCACCGTGCCCTGCGGGAGCGGCGGCCCGGCCATGTACGACGGGTTCGCCTGCTTGAGGTCGATCACGTCGGTCAGACGGTTGGCGTCCGGGTTGGAGTCGATGTTGCCGCCACCGAGGGTGAGGACCTTCTGGTCCTGCGCCGGAGGCAGCAGCACGCTCGCCGACTGGTCCCGTTCGTCCTTGTTCTGCAGCCCCGGGATCTGGGTGACCGTGTTGGCGTTGTAGTCGTAGATCGCCGAGCCCGTGCCGGGGATGTTGTTGCCGAAGACATGGCTGCCCGTGTAGAAGAGGCGGCCGTCCTGCATGAGGACCATCGACGGGTACAGACCCCAGTACGACCAGGTCTGGTTGACCTGCCACAGTGCCAGCCACTTCTGGTCCTTGTCCGACCAGTACTCGGCCGTCACCGAGCCCGTGGAGTCCTCGCGCAGCCCGCCGAAGGAGATGACGTCACCGTTGCCGAGTTCGGTCGCCGACGGGTACCAGTGGCCGTCGTTGAGATCGTTGGTCTTGCTGTACTTCTCGGTTTTCGGATCGAAGATGTACGAGTCCTTGAAGCCCTCGTAGCCGTGCCCGCCCGGGACCGGGTAGGCCTTGTTGCCGCTCATGACGAGCACCCGCCCGTCCTGGAGCTGCACATGGCCCGCGCAGAACATGTCCTTCGGCGTGGGGACGACCTTGTAGGTGCCCTTCGCCGGGTCGTACACCGCGCTGGTGAAGCTGCCGGCGTCGAAGTTCTCCTCGCTGTTGCCGGAGCCAGCGATCAGCAGCACCTTGCCGTTGTTGAGCACGACGGAGTGCATCGAGCGGACCGGGTTCTGCGTGGGCAGCACCGACCAGCTGCCGTTGGCGCACTGGTCGCCCGTGCCGCTGCACTGGGCGGGCGGGAGCGTGTCCGGGACCTGCTCCATCGTGTAGTCGTCGGTGGTCGCCGAACCGGTGCCGTAGACCGAGACGCCCCAGGTGATCCGGTCGGTGCCGGCCGGGACCTCGGGAGTGCGGACCGTTCCCTGCGTCCAGGCGGACGCCAGGTCCAGGGTCTTGAGGTCGGTCCAGTACTGCCAGCCGGCGGTGGTGTCGTGCCGGAAGAGCGTGATGTTGGCGTCGGGTGTCGTGGTCTTGTACCAGAGCCCGAGGTCGTACTGCTTGCCGACGGTCACCACCGGCGCGCACGCGGTGGACTCGGTGATCAGCGCCTTGCGGTCGCCGTCGACCCGGCGGGTCAGCGTGACCTTCATGGCCTTGGCACCGGAGTGGGCGTCGGCGGTGGTCTGGAAGCTGAAGTCGTTGTCGCCCCAGCCGGACTTCTCCCAGCAGTACGGCATGTCGTCCGTACCGGCGGTCTCGAAGCCCGGGTTCTTGACGAGGTTGGCGGCCTCGGCGCTCTGCGGCGAGGTGAGGAGCAGACCGGCGGTCAGGGCCCCCACCCCGACCAGCGCGGTCCGTCTGCGGTGTCTGTTCACACGGCTCTCCTAGCGGTTGTACGACCCCCGGTCTTGCGGCGCGGGAGGTAGACCAGCGCTTCGGTCCCGGCGAAGCGCAGGACGAACGTCGTCACCAGTGCGAGCGCGGTGGCGGGCAGCGCGCCCATCCCGAACCGGTCGACGAACAGCGCGATCAGCGGGATGCGCAGCACCAGGTCCGCGTTGGCGAGCGCCGCGAACCGGCCCAGGCGGTCCCACCAGCGGCGGTGCGCCCGCCGGTCGCGGAACAGCAGATGCTCGATGAGCAGGAAGTTCCATGCGACGCCGAGCTGGTTGGCGAGGATCTCGGCGGGCACGTAGTGCAGGCCGAGGACGGTCAGCGCCCACAGCCCGACCAGGTTCGGCACGAAGCCGCTCGCGCCGATCAGCCCGAAGCCGACCAGGCGGGCGACCGGTGAGGCGGTGCGCAGTCCCACCAGGTGGCGCAGGAAGCGGAAGCCCTCCTGCGCGCTCGACTTGGACTCGCCGGCGAACCGGTCCTGGAAGACGAACGGCACCTCGGCGACCCGCCGGGGCCTGCTCCGTACGGCCAGCTCCAGAAGGATCTTGTAGCCGAGCGGCTTGAGCACCTCGGCCGTGACCGCGCTGCGCCGGATGGCGAAGAAGCCGCTCATCGGGTCGCTGATGCCGTGCAGCTTGCGCGGGAAGAGCGCCTTGGTCAGCCAGGTCGCGCCGCGCGAGACGGCCACCCGGTAGCTGCCGGCGAGCCCGGCCCGGCTGCCTCCCTTGATGTACCGGGAGGCGACCACGAGCCCGGCGTTCGTGCGCTCGCCGGTGGCCACCAGCTCGGGTACCAGGGACGGCGGGTGCTGGCAGTCGCCGTCCATGACGACGATCCACTCCGAGGTGGCCGCCTTCAGCCCCTCGACCACGGCCCCGCCGAGCCCGCCGGCCGGTTCCTCACGGTGCAGCACGGTCACCGGGAACGGGCAGTCCTGCGCGGCCGCGCGGATCACCTCGGGGGTGTCGTCGGTGGAGTCGTCCACGAAGACGACCTCGCAGGGCAGCCGGGCGGGTACCGACTCGGTGATCTGGTGCAGCAACTGCCGGATGTTCGCGGACTCGTTGAAGGTCGGTACGACGATGGTGACGGCGCCGGGTTCGGCGACTTCGGCGCCCTGTACGGCCGGGTCGCCCAGCTCGCCGGGAACGGTGTATTCGCTCATCGCGCGCCTCCCGCGGCGGCCGTCCGGATCTGCCGGATCTCGATGCGGTCGTCTCCGGTGCCGAAGGTGGCGACCGGCTCGGAGTGCTGGATGGCGGCCTTCACGTTCGGCAGGTCCTTGGCGTCGCGGCGGACGGTCGGCGAGGCGACGACGTAGTCGATGTCCCGCCAGCCGTGCGGCATGGTCTTGGTGACGGCCGGGTCGAGGTCCGCCTTGTAGAACCAGATGGCACCGAGCCCGGGCCGGTACCCGGCGTGCACGAGGTCGAGCCACAGGGCGTCGTCGACGAGGACCCGGGTCTTCCTCGGGTCCTCGACCTGTGTGCTGAGCCAGGTGGAGGCCTGCCGGTAGGGCTTGTTGGCGTCGGTGGTGACGGCGGTGCGGTTGCCGTCGTACCAGTGCGGTACGACGTAGGCGCCGGCGGCGAGGGCCAGTACGGCGGCCAGTGCGTACCGGCCGCCGGTGAGATACCGCTTCTCGCCCTCGGCCCGCCACCGGCGCAGTACGCCGTGGGTGACGGAGGCGGCGCCACCGGCGAGGACCAGGGCGAGGAAGGGCAGCGCGCCGATGATGTACATGGCGGGCAGATAGCCGCTCGGCCGCATGGCCACGGCGGCCAGGATCGCCACGGTCAGGGCCGGTCCGGCCAGCGCGCGGGCGGTGACCGACCAGCGCCAGGTCACGATCAGCAGCAGGGCTCCGGCGAGACCGCCCAGCGGCAGGACCCGGTCGTAGTACAGCCAGGAGTGCAGCACCCCGTAGGAGCCGGAGGAGGTGTCCAGGATGAAGCCCGAACCGGGCCTGGACATCTGGTACTTGATGCCGTCCCAGAGCGAGACGTGCCCGCTGCCCGGGAACAGCTCTCCCTTCAGCAGGGCGAAGAGCGGGTAGGAGAAGCCGATCAGCGCGCAGGCGGTGACGGCTCCGGTGAGGGCGAACTTGCGGGTGTCGCGGTGGCTGTGCCGCCACATGGTGACGAACAGGGCGGGCAGGACGACGAGCATCGTCTCCTTGGTGAGCACGCCCGCGGCGGCCGCGAGGCCCGCGCCGAAGTGGTGCCACAGATGCCGGCTGGGCGAGGCGGCCAGGCAGAACGCCAGCAGCAGCCACATGACGGCGATGTTGTCCAGGAAGATCTCCCGCTGGAGCACGACGGCCAGCGGGGAGAGGCCGAACAGGGCCATGCCGAGCCCGGCGGCCCAGCGGGGCAGGGAGAGTCTGCGGCCGAGGACGTACACCAGCACCGCGCTGATACCGCTGATCACGAGCATGGTGATCCGCATGGAGCCGACGGTCATCGAGCCGGGGCTGATCGCGGAGGGTATCCAGGTGAGCAGGGCTATCTGGAGCCAGCCGAGCGGCGGGTGGTCGTACCAGTAGGTGTAGTGGGCCAGGCCCTCGCCCTGCTGGACGGCCCAGGCCTGGGCGAGGTAGGTGCCCTCGTCGTCGCTGAGGGTCGGGTAGTCGGCGATGTTCCAGCCCTGGACGACGAGGATCGCCGTGAGCAGGAGTCCGCACAGCAGCAGGTCGGGACGGGAGGAACGGAGACGTTCCGGCGGCTTTGTTCGGCCGGTCGAACGCGCCTCAGGCGCAGGCCGGGGCTGCGCGGGGACCTTGTCGGTGGTCACCGCGGGGAGAGTGGAGGTCACGCAGGAACGTCCTCTCGGATCGGCTCGGCCGCGGTGAGGTGCGCGCCGACATGAGTGGTCAGCTCCCAGTCGTTCCGTCCGCGTTGCTCGCGCCACACGGCGCGGATCGCGGCCCCGGCGAGGAGGACCTGGTAAAAGGGGCCGCCCACGATGAGCTTGGCGTAGTGGACGAGGCGGACCCTGAGCCCGTACTGCTTGCCGAAGTCGTGCAGTCCGACCACCTCGAAGACGAAGGTGACGGCGGCCGTGACCAGCGGCAGGAAGGTGAGGAAGGCAACTCCGACGGGCACGTCGAGGAAGAGCGCGACGGCCGCGTTCAGCGGGATGATCACGCCGGAGAAGGCCTGCAGGAACGGGGTCATCAGCGTGTACCGGGCCAGCAGCCGCTGGCGCAGGGCGGGCAGTTGCTTCCAGTCCTTCTTCCGGTACACCTGCAGGAAGCCCTGGTTCCAGCGGGTGCGCTGCTTCAGCAGCGACATCAGCGAGCCGGGGGTCTCCTCACGGGTGACCATGTCGGAGTCGTAGGCGACGACGACCTTCTTGCCGACACTGGACAGGCGCACGCCCAGATCGCAGTCCTCGGCGAGGCAGTTCGGGTCCCAGCCGTCCGCTTCCCTGAGGACGTCGGTCCGTACGAACACGGTGTTGCCGCCGAGCGGGATGAACCCCTTCTGCGCGTGCAGGTGCAGCCGGGAACGGAACCAGAAGAAGTACTCCAGGCAGTTGCGCAGGCTGTACCAGCTGGAGTGGAAGTTGATGAGCTGGACACCGCCCTGGACGACGTCCGCCTCGGTCGTCCGGAAGGCGTGGTCGACGTGCGCGAGCAGCTCCGGGTGGACCTGGTCCTCGGCGTCGAAGACCCCGACGACGTCGCCGCGGCAGTGCGGCAGCGCCGTGTTCATGGCCTTCGGCTTGTTCTTCTTCTCGTGGGTGTCGACGACCACCCGCACCCGCGGGTCACGGGCGGCGGCCTGTTCGGCCACCGCCGTGGTCTCGGGGTCGTCGTGCCCGACGATCACGATGATCTCGAAGTCGGTGTGTGTGGACTCCAGCAGGCGCTGGATGGTGTGGTCGAGTACGGCCTGCTCATGCCGGGCAGGCAGGAGCAGGGAGAACGACACATGCTCCTCTCCGTCCGGTCTGCTGAACCGGGTGGAGGCGAGCACCTCGGGCGTGCGCCACGCGTGCATCTGCCACCACAGGGTGAAGGCCGCCATCCAGAACAAGGCCAGTGAAACGGCAGCAACGAAGACAGACGTCAGCAAAAAGATCCCCCCAGATCCCCGATACCCCCTGTGCGCGCAACGGTCAGTCACACCCGTCACGCCGCTGTGGAGAGACTAAGGGGGATTTGTGAAGCGCGGGAGCTGTTCCGATAAATAGCGTGTTTCGGAACGGTGGTGCGGGTAGCGGGATCTATCCGAACACCTGCCCACATCGGGACAGTTCACCACCTCTGCTCCCCCGCGCTCTCACGCCGCTCAGGTGGTGTTCAACGCCGCGCCCAACCGCTCCGGATCCGTCGTAGGGACGTCACATGTGAAGTTACGGCAAATGTACGCCGCCGGTTCACCGCCCACGAGCGGACGATCGACGAGCAGCGGGAACTCGTCGCTGTCCGGGGTCCCGGCAGCGACGACGGCGCCCGGTGCGGTGGCGAGGAGTGCCGTGCGGTGCAGGGCGGCCGTCGTCCCGTCGGCGAGGGACGGCCCTACGATCGCGATCTCCCGGGGCCCGTCGAGCAGCGCCTCGGCGGCGGCCAGTCCCCATCCGATGAACCGTGGCACGCGCGGCCCGAGCGCCTTGACGACGCCCAACGCCCGTTCCGCCGCCACCCGGTGGGGTTCCGAACCGGTGTGGGCCGCATAGCCCAGCAGGGCGCCGGCCGCCGCGGTCCAGCCGGACGGGGCGGCGTTGTCGGTGGGGTCCTGCGGCCGGCGGATGAGCTGCTCGGCGTCGGAGGCGGTGTCGTACAGGGCGCCGTTGTCGGGGTCGGTGAAACGGGCCAGCACATGGTCGAGGAGCAGCCCGGCGAAGTCCAGCCAGACCCCCTCGCCGGTCACCGACGCGAGAGCGAGGAAGCCCTCGGCCACGTCGGCGTAGTCCTCCAGTACGCCCGCGTTGGGCCCCACCCGTCCGTCCCGGCTGGTCCGGGCGAGCCGGGCGTGCTCGTCCAGATGGACCCGTACGAGGAGATCGGCGGCACCGACGGCGGCCTCGATCAGATCGGGCCGGCCGAAGTAGGCGCCGGTCTCGGCGAGTGCGGCGATCGCGAGTCCGTTCCAGGCGGCGACGACCTTGTCGTCCCGTCCGGGAGCGGGACGCTCAGCACGCTTCGCCAGCAGGCGGTCCTTGACGGATGCCATCTTCTCGGCATCGAACACGTCCTCACTCTGCGGGAGTTGAAGGACCGACTGGCCGTGCTCGAAGGTGCCCTCCTCCGTCACCCCGAAGTACCGGGCGGCGAGTTCGGCGTCCTGGTCGCCGAGGGCGTCCTTGAGCTGTTCGGGGGTCCACACGTAGTACGCGCCCTCGACGTGCCGCCCGCTGCCGTCGTCGCTGTCGGCATCGAGTGCCGAGGCGAACCCGCCGTCGGTGGTGCGCAGTTCGCGCACCAGGAAGTCGGCGGTCTCCAGCGCGACCCGCCGTGCGAGGTCACCCAGTCCGTCATCGGCTCCGTCGTGGGCGGTGGCCCGCCACAGATGCGCGTAGACGCGGCACAGCAGGGCGTTGTCGTAGAGCATCTTCTCGAAGTGCGGCACCACCCAGTCGCGGTCGACGGAGTAGCGGGCGAACCCGCCGCCGAGCTGGTCGTACATGCCGCCCCGGGCCATCCGCTCACAGGTGTCCCGGGCCATCTGCAGGGCGCCCTCGGCGCCGGTGCGCGCGTGGTGGCGCAGCAGGAACTCCAGGACCATGGACGGCGGGAACTTCGGCGCGCCGCCGAACCCGCCGCGCTGCGGGTCGTACTCGCGGGTGAGCCCGAGGAGGGCCTGGGCGAGTTCCTGTTCACCGGGAACCCGGTCCCCCTGATAGCCGATCTCCCGCTCGGCGAGGTCGCGCACGATCTTGCCGGCGACCTCGCCGACCTCCTCGCGCCGCTCGTCCCAGGCCTGCCGTACGCCTTCCAGCACCTGCCGGAAGGAGGGCATGCCGTGCCGGGGCGCGGGCGGGAAGTAGGTGCCGAAATAGAAGGGTTCGGCGTCCGGGGTGAGGAACACGGTCATGGGCCAGCCGCCCTGGCCGGTGGCCGCCTGGACGGCCTCCATGTAGACGGCGTCGACGTCGGGGCGCTCCTCGCGGTCGACCTTGACGCTGACGAAGTGCTCGTTGAGGTAGTCGGCGGTGGCCTGGTCCTCGAAGGACTCGTGGGCCATGACATGGCACCAGTGGCAGCTGCTGTACCCGACGCTCAGCAGGAGGGGTCTGCCGGTCCTGCGGGCGGTCTCGAAGGCCTCGGCCGACCAGGGCCACCAGTCGACGGGGTTGTCGGCGTGCTGGAGCAGATACGGGGACGTCTCATGGGCCAGTCGGTTCACCGTTCCACTCTCCCACGGGGTCCGCTACCGCGTAGAAACGCATCGACACCGGGCGTGCCCCCTCCGGTGCCGCCTCGCGCGTGCGGCCGTACCGCTCCAGCAGGGCGTGGTACTCCCGCATGAAGGCGAGGAGTTCCTCCCTGGTCATCCAGGTGCCGTGGCGCTGGACCTGGGCCCAGCCCTCGGGGCCGCGGTACTCCTGGTGGGCACGGCGGAAGAGGGCCGTGTCGACCTCGATCTTGAGGTGGGCGAGCTGTGCGGCGGCCGCGTACTCCTCGGGGGACATCGCGGCCGGGTCGGGTGTGGTGTGGCTGAAGGGCAGCACCCGCCACCAGCGCTCGCGCCCGCCGGACTTCTCCGGGATCTCCTCGATGAGCCGCTGCTCGGCGAGTTTGCGCAGGTGGTAGCTGGTGGTGCCGGAGCTTTCGCCGAGTTCGCGGGCGAGGACGGTGGAGTTGGCCTCGCCGTGCCGGCCGAGGTAGTCGAGGATCCGGCGGCGCAGGGGGTTGCCGAGGGACTTGTAGAGAGCGGTGCGCTCAAGGCTGGTCATCTCGGGCATGCCGTCGGTCATGCGGCCACCGTAACCCTGAGAACCCTGAGTCGTCCCCGATGTCTGCCGAATTTTCTTTGCAGAAATTTCTCTGCGGTCTAGTGTGGGGGTCGGAACGCGATCGGAAGGCGATCGGAAGCGCGACGGAGCGGGGGACCCGTGATGGAGACGACCAAGGCGCCGCTGAAGGCGAAAGCGCCGCTGAAGAGGTGGACGCTGATCCTGCTCGGGGCGGGGTCCGCCCTGCTGGTGCCGTGGATGGTCGTGCTCGCCCTGACCCTCCCGGCCAGCACGGAGGTACGGCACTGGTCGCTGGCCTGGATCGGCCTCGACGCCCTCATGACGGCAGGCTGCGCCACAACGGCGTTGCTCGGCCTGCGCACCGACCCCCGAGCCCGCCTCACGGCCTCCGCCACGGCGGCGGTGGCGGTGCTGGACGCATGGTTCGACATAACGACGTCCCAGTCGGGCAGCGACCTCGCACAGGCCCTGGCGTGCGCGGTGGCGGAGGCGGCCCTGGCATGCGCCTGCGTGGTGCTGGCGTTGTCGGAGCCGCAGAAGAAGGCCGCGCACAAGGGAGTTGCCACGAAATCCTCACCCACGCCCTGATCGCCGCCCCCTCGCGTTCCCGCCTCCCCCGAAGGACACTCGTACGCAAAGGAGTTGCCGCCGGAGGGGGACGGGACATGCGGGAAGGCCACCGGGCGGAGGCCGAGCGGCTGCTGGAGCGGGCCGTGGAGGAGGAGGTACGGCGCTCCGGCGGACGGACCGACGGACAGCTGCTGCTGCCGCGGGCACGCGGCTCGCTGGACGCCATGGCACAGACGGCCGCCGAGGAGTACGAGGCCTACACCCACGCGCTCGACGAGGCCGACGCCGGCCGTCTCACCTTCGGCCAGCGCTACGCACGCGAGGGCGCCGGAACAGCCTTACTGGTGGCCGCTGTTGCCGCGGTGGCCGCCGCCGTCACCGACCTGTCCCTCGGCACCGGCACCGGTACGGCCGTCGGCGCGGGAGTCACCGTGGGCGTGGTGGGGGCCGCGGCCACGGTGGTGAAGGTGGCCGGTTCCCATCTGCCCGCCGCCCACCATCGCGCCGGCGCGGCCGGCCAGCCCGGCGGCCCGGACCAGCTGCGGCTGCAGTGGCTGACCGCCCTGGAGGTGCGCGGTATCCGCCCCTACCTCGACCAGCAGCGGGTGCTCAGCGCCTCCACGGGCCCGAAGAAGACGAGCGGTCCGGCGCTGCGCGGCGCGGACAAGAGCGCGGCGGCCCGCAGGCGTACGGTGCTGGAGCAGTCCTTCGGCCAACTGCCCGAGCCGGACGGCCCGTTCGCGGGACGCCGGCAGGAGCTGGCACGGATCAGGCAGTGGGCACAGTCGGCACGGGCGGCGACCGAGACCCGGCCGACGGTGGTCGTGCTGCACGGCGAGCCGGGCTCGGGCCGTACGACGCTCGCGGTCCGCGCGGCGCACGACCTCAGGGACCACTTCCGTGGCGCGGTCGTCGTGGACCTGCGCGGCGGCAGCCGGGAGGAGCCGCCGCTGCCCACCCGGGACGCCCTGCTGCACCTGCTCAACCGGCTCGGCGCACCCCGCGAGCAGCTGCTGTTCCGCGAACGCTCCTCCCCCGACCAGCAGGTCAAGCGGCTCGGCGAGCTGTACCACCAGCACCTGACCGGCCTGCCGGTCACGATCGTGCTGGACGACGCCTCGGACCCGGAGCAGGTGCGCGCCCTGGTGCCCGAGCACTCCGACAGCCTGGTCCTGGTCACCGCGAGCAGGCCTCTGGAGCTGCCCGCGGACCTTTCGGCCTGGGTGCACCACCTGCCGGTGGAGGCGCTGGACGCGGCGGGCGCCGAAGAGCTGCTCGGCACGGCCGCACAGGACGCGTCGGGGCCCTACGACGCCGAATCCACCGACCGCATCCGCCAGTTGTGCGGGGGCCTGCCGCTGGCGCTGCACGTCGCGGGCTCGTCGCTGGGCCCGCGCTCGCCCCGGCAGCTGGCCACGGACCTCGCCGCGTACGGCCCGGTGGAGCCGGTCGAGCGGGTGCTGTGGCTGCGCTACACCGACCAGCCGGAGAGCGCGCGCCGGCTGCTGAGAAGGCTCGCCCTGGCCGGCCGGGCCTCGCTCGGCGGGGCGGCCGCCGCAGCGCTGCTGGCCACCGACGAGCAGGAGGCCGAGCGCCGGCTGGCCGCACTCGCACGGGCCGGCCTGATCGACCATGTGCGCGGCAGTCGCTACCGGCTGCACGACCTGGTGCGTGCCTTCGCCCAGGCCCGGCTGCTGGACGAGGAGGATCCGGGCGAGCGCACGGCAGCGCAGGAGCGGCTGATCGTGAACTACGCGGAGCTGGCCGACTCGGTGCTGCGGCTGGTCGACGGCAACATGTCGACGCGTTCTGACCGGTTCGGGCCGCACGGCTTCACCTCGCTGGACGAGGCGCTGCGCTGGCTGGACGACGAGTCCAGCTTCATCACGGCGGCCCTGCGCCACGCGGAGGGCGTGAACCAGGCGGCCGTGCTGAACCTGCTCGGCGCCCTGTGCGACTACTGCCTGCTGCGCGGCGACCTCTACCGGCTCGGCGAGATCAGCGAACTGGCCCAGGCCGTCGACGAGGGCCTGCTGGTGCGCTCCGTGCAGTGGCGCACGGGCATCGCGGCCCGCCAGCTCGGCGAGCTGGACAAGGCGCGCACCACCCTGACCTCGGTCGTGGATCTCTACCGGGAGGCCCACCACGAGGCGGGCGCCGCCCGGGCCCTGTGCTCGCTCGGGATCACCCTGCACCACCAGGGCAACCTGACCGAGGCGGCCGCCAGGCTCCAGGAGGCGCTGGACCTCCAGGCGGCTCCGGAGCTGGCGACGGACCGCGCCTGGACGATGCACGCGCTGGCGGCGGTCCAGCGCGACCGCGCCCGTCTGCCGGAGGCCCTGGACCTGCTCACCCGCTCCCTGGTCCAGCACCGCGAGGGCGGCTCGCTGCACGGCGAGGCCTGGGCCCACTTCCAGCTCGGCCAGCTGGCCCTGCGCATGGGCGACGTACCGCGCGCGGAGACGGAGCTGCGGGCCGCCCTGGAGCGGTACGGCCGTACGCACGACGCCCGCGGGGAGGCCTGGGCGCTGACCCAGCTGGCCCGGGCGCGGCTGGTCGACGGCGACGCCGGCCCCTCCGTCGACGACCTGCGCCGCGCGGCGGCCCGGCACCGGGAGAACGAGGACGTGCGCGGCGAGGCCTGGACGCTGTACTACCTCGGCCAGGCCCTGGAGGAGACCGGCGAGCTGGACCAGGCGGTCCGGGACCTGGAACGCTCCCGGCAGATGTTCTCCCGGATGCGCGACGTCTACGGCCTGGCCTGCGCCCGGCACCACTCGGCCCGGGCCACCCGGGACCAGCGGGCCGCGCAGACCGGCTCGCTGCGCAACTCGGGTTTCGCGCGCCAGCTGCTCGTGGACGCCCGTGCCGACTTCCAGCGGATCGGTGTCGCCCATGGCGAGGCCTGGACCTGCCTGGAGCTGGCGGTGGTGGACGCGGGCAACGCCCGGATCCAGCAGGCGCTCGCCCTGTGCGACGAGGCGCTGACCCTCTTCACGTCCTACGGCGACCGGCGCGGCGAGGACTGGGCGCGCTTCCTGCGCTGCACCCTGCTGCCGTACGCGGCGCCGGGCGGGGTCGACGTGGGCACGGCGGTCGCCCAGGAGGAGCTGGCCCAGCTGGCACGCGCCGCGCATCCGCTGCGGGACGACAAGCTGCACGAGTGGGTCCCGGCCTACGCCCTGCTGCTGGAGCGGGGCGTGAGCCTGGAGGCGGGCTGGCAGGCCTGGCGGCTGCGCATGACGCCGGACCGCCACGCCCGGGAGGTGATGGGAGTGGCGGTACCGGCCGGGCGCTGACCTTCCGGTCAGCCCGTCTGGGCGGCGGAGTCGGCCTTCTTCTCGGCCTCGGCGTCCGGGGCTTCCTTGAAGTCGACCTTCTGCATGTGCTTGTTCATCGACTTCATCAGGCCCCAGACCGCCAGGGCCATCACCGCGAAGACGATGAAGCCGAGGACGCCGGGGGTGACCTTGTTCTCGTCGACCTCCTTGGCGAGGGGGACGAGGTGCGTCAGTGCCAGGCTTGCGCTCATGTCATGCATTGTCGCGGATGCCCGCGAAGAGGTCGTCCTCGGGGAGGGAGGTGTCGACGAGCGACTTCGCCAGCTCGTACTCCTCCGTCGGCCAGACCTCCTTCTGCAGCTCCATCGGCACCCTGAACCAGCCGCCGTCGGGGTCGATCTGCGTGGCGTGGGCGATCAGCGCCTTGTCACGGATCTCGTAGAAGTCGGCGCACGGCACATGGGTGGTGAGCGTGCGCTCGGTGCGCTCGAACTCGCTCCAGCGCTTGAGCCACTCGCCGTACGGCGACTCCAGGCCGCGGTCCAGCATCGCCTGGTGCAGCGCCTCGGTGCGGGGACGGTTGAAGCCCTGGTTGTAGTAGAGCTTGAGCGGCTGGTACGCCGGGCCGAACTCGGACTCCGGGTACTTCTCGGTGTCCGCCGCGCCCTCGAACGCCACCATCGAGATCTTGTGGGTCATGATGTGGTCGGGGTGCGGGTAGCCGCCGTTCTCGTCGTAGGTGGTGATCACCTGGGGACGGAAGGAGCGGATCTGCTTGACCAGCTCACCGGCCGACTTGTCCACGTCCTCCAGGGCGAAACAGCCCTCGGGCAGCGGGGGCAGCGGGTCGCCCTCGGGCAGGCCGGAGTCGACGAAGCCGAGCCACTCCTGCGCGACGCCGAGGATCTCGCGGGCCTCGTCCATCTCCTTCTTGCGTACCTCGTGGATGTGCTCCTCGATGTATTTGTCGCCCTGCAGCTTGGGATTGAGGATGGACCCGCGCTCTCCGCCCGTGCAGGTCACCACCAGCACGTCCACCCCCTCGGACACGTACTTCGCCATGGTCGCCGCGCCCTTGCTCGACTCGTCGTCGGGGTGCGCGTGAACGGCCATCAGTCGCAACTGGTCAGTCAAGACTCAATCCTCGGTATGTCGGCGCCCCCGCGTCTTGGGGTGCGTTCGGCGGCTTCTATAGTGACCGAATCGGGGGGCGAATAATTCCGCGGAGAGGACGATCATGGGCTCGGCAAGCACGCGGCTCCCCGAGGGCCGCTACGGCCGTTCCTCGGACGAGCGTGCCGACCGCAAGCTCAGGATCGCCGGATCGGTGCTGGGCGCGGCCCTGCTCGCACTCATCGGCTATTTCGCCTACCACTACCTGGCGCAGAACGAGATCAGCGCCCAGGTGATCACCTTCCAGGCATCGGACGACGCGGTCCAGGTGCATCTGGAAGTCCACAAGGACTCAGGCGCCACCGGGTACTGCACCCTGCGCTCCCAGTCGGCCGACGGCGCCGAGGTGGGCCGGGCCGACTTCCGCTTCACGGGTTCGGCGACGCGCATCGACAAGGTCGTCACGCTCCGTACGACGGCCAAGGGGACGACGGCCGAGCTGCTCGGTTGCCACGCCGGCTGATCCATCACCCCGAACACTCACACGCTGACCTGCGTTGATGCGATTCTGATGGCTTATGTCCTCCCCCTTTCGCCATTGAATTGTTAGGCTCGTGGTTTCGCCCTTCCAAGAGGGAACATGCTTCTGGGTAGGGCGATGCTTTGTATTCCCAGTACCGACGAGGAGCACCCTGTGACCCAGACCAGCGAGAACGTCACCTGGCTGACCCAGGAGGCGTACAACAAGCTCAAGGATGAGCTTGAGTACCTTACTGGTCCTGCGCGCACGGAGATCGCCGCCAAGATCGCGGCCGCGCGCGAGGAGGGCGACCTGCGCGAGAACGGCGGGTACCACGCGGCCAAGGAGGAGCAGGGCAAGCAGGAGCTGCGTGTGCGCCAGCTGACCCAGCTCCTGGAGAACGCGCAGGTCGGCGAGGCCCCGGCGTCCGCGGACGGAACCGTCGCGCCCGGCATGGTCGTCACGATCGCCTTCGACGGTGACGAGGACGACACCCTGGACTTCCTGCTCGCCTCCCGCGAGTACGCGAGCTCGGACATCGAGACGTACTCGCCGCAGTCGCCGCTCGGCGCCGGCGTCATCGGCCACAAGGTCGGCGAGGACGCGGAGTACGAGCTGCCGAACGGCAAGAAGGCCTCGGTGCGGATCCTGAAGGCCGAGCCGTACTCGGGCTGATCCCGCCCCTGGTTTCGCATCCCGCCCCCGGCGTCCGCGTGACGCCGGGGGCGCTGCATGTCGTCAGGCGGTCGCCGAGCGGTACTTGCGGACGGCCAGGGTGCGGAACATGACGATGATCAGGACCGAGTAGAGCATCGACGCCCAGACCGGGTGCTCCATGGGCCAGGCGTGCGAGGTGGACTGGCCGGGGTTCCCGAAGAGCACGCGGGCGGCCTGAACGGTGGCGCTGAACGGGTTCCACTCCGCGATGTGGCGCAGCCACGGGGTCATGTTGCTGGTGTCCACGAACGCGTTGGAGATGAAGGTCACCGGGAAGAGCCAGATCAGTCCGCCGGAGGTGGCCGCCTCGGGGGTGCGCACGGTCAGACCGATCAGGGCGCCGATCCAGGTGAACGCGTATCCGAGCAGGAGCAGCAGGCCGAAGGCCGCGAGGACCCTGGCGGCGTTGGTGTCCTGGTAGGTCCCGACCCGCCAGCCGACCAGCAGCGCGACGACGGCCAGGACCAGCAGGGTGAGGGCCGTCTGGACCAGGTCGGCGAGGGTCCGCCCGGTGAGCACCGCACCGCGTGCCATGGGCAGGGAGCGGAACCGGTCGATGAGGCCCTTGTGCATGTCGTCGGCGATGCCGGCGCCGGAGCTGGCGGTGGCGAAGGTGACGGTCTGCGCGAAAATGCCGGCCATCAGGAAGTTCTTGTAGTCGATCGCGCTGGTGCTGCCGTCGATCTTCATGGAGCCGCCGAACACGTAGGTGAACAGCACCACGAACATGACCGGCTGGATCAGCCCGAAGATCAACATCTCCGGGATTCGGGACATACGGATCAGATTGCGCTTTGCAACGATCAATGAGTCGCGGATGGACCGGCCGATGGGGTTGCCGGGGGCCGCGATGCGCACGGTGTCGGTGACGGCACTCACTTCACGGCCTCCTTGGCGTTCGCCTCGTCCTGTCCGGCGGCCTCGGCGACGTGTCCGGTCAGGGACAGGAAGACGTCGTCGAGGGTCGGGCGGCGCAGTCCTATGTCGTCCATCTCGATCCCTCGGGTGTCCAGCTCCCGGATGACCTCGGCGAGCAGCTTGGCGCCGCCGGTGACGGGGACGGTGAGCTTGCGGGTGTGCTCCTCGACCGTGGTCTCGCCCTTGCCGAAACCCCGCAGGATTTCGACGGCGCTCGGTATGTGCTCGCGTTCGTGCACCACGACCTCGACGCGCTCGCCGCCGGTGCGGGCCTTGAGCTGGTCGGAGGTGCCCTTGGCGATGACGCGGCCGTGGTCGACGACAGCGATGTCGTGGGCGAGGTGATCGGCCTCTTCCAGATACTGCGTGGTGAGCAGCAGCGTCGTACCGCCGGAGACGAGCTGTTTGATGACCTCCCACAGCTGCTGGCGGTTGCGCGGGTCGAGGCCCGTGGTCGGCTCGTCCATGAACATCACGGGCGGTGAGACCACTAGGGCGGCGGCGAGGTCGAGCCTGCGGCGCATGCCTCCGGAGTAGGTCTTGGCGGGGCGGTCGGCGGCGTCCGCGAGGTTGAACTGTTCGAGCAGCTCGGCTGCGCGCTGCTTGGCCGGCTTGGCCCTCATCTGGTACAGCTGCCCGACCATCTGCAGGTTCTCCCGGCCGGTCAGGTATTCGTCGACGGCCGCGAACTGGCCGGACAGGCCGATGGAGCGGCGCACGGTGTCGGGATGCTTGAGCACGTCCACGCCCGCGACGAGCGCCTTGCCGCTGTCGGGGCGCAGCAGTGTGGTCAGACAGCGGACCGCGGTCGTCTTGCCGGCGCCGTTCGGCCCGAGCAGACCGAGGACCGTGCCCTCGGGGACATCGAGGTCGACGCCGTCCAGTGCCCTTACGTCACCGAAGGTCTTCACCAGGCCTTCGGCATAGATGGCGCCTGGCATATGAGTCTCCACGTCATTGGGGATTCTGCGGAAAAGGGTAGGTTTGCGCGCTCGACTCCGCCTGTGGTTTTCCACCTGGGGCTTTCCGCGTCTGCATCGGCGGTCCGGCGGCCATGGCGCACACCATAACGCGATGTATCGCGTCACTCAATGGTTTTGCCCGACCGAATGACGCCACCGGTCCGGGCCTCGGCCGGCCTCAGTCGATGACCGTGTAGCCCGCCCCGCGCAGGGCCTGGCCGACCTCGGCGCAGTGCGCCGGGCCCTTCGTCTCGAGGTGCAGCTCCACCTCGGCCTCCGTGAGCCCGAGCCGGGGATCGGTGCGTACGTGGCTCACGTCGAGGACGTTGGCGTCGACCGCTGACAACACCCCGAGGAGCGTGGCAAGGGCGCCCGGCCGGTCCGTCAGCCGCAGCCGAACGGCCAGGTAACGGCCCTGCGCGGCCATGCCGTGCCGCAGCACCCGCTGCAGCAGCACCGGGTCGACGTTGCCGCCGGACAGCAGGGCGACGACCGGGCCGGGGAAGGCGCCGGGCTCGCCGAGCAGGGCCGCGACCGGGCTCGCCCCGGCCGGTTCCACGACCAGCTTGGCCCGCTCCAGGCACAGCAGCAGCGCGGCCGACAGCTGGTCCTCGCCGACCGTGCGCACCTCGTCCACCAGCTGCTGGACGATCCCGAACGGCACCAGGCCCGGCCGCCCCACCTTGATGCCGTCGGCCATCGTCGCCGGGTTCTGCACCGACACCGGACGGCCGGCCGCGAGCGAGGGCGGGTAGGCCGCGGCACCCTCCGCCTGCACCCCGACGATCCGCACGTCCGGCCTCAGTGCCTTCACCGCGACCGCGACACCCGCCGCGAGCCCGCCGCCGCCGATACCGACGACGATCGTGCTCACCTCCGGGCACTGCTCCAGGATCTCCAGGCCGATGGTGCCCTGACCTGCGATGACGTCCGGGTGGTCGAAGGGGTGGATGAACACCGCGCCGGTCTCGGCCGCGTACTCCTCGGCGGCGGCCAGCGTCTCGTCGACCACCTGGCCGTGCAGGCGCACCTCGGCGCCGTACTCCCGGGTCGCGCTGATCTTCGGCAGCGGGGCGCCCTTCGGCATGAACACGGTGGCGTGCACACCGAGCAGCGCGGAGGCGAGTGCCACACCCTGCGCGTGGTTCCCGGCGCTCGCGGCCACCACGCCGGCGGCACGCTCCTCCGGCAGCAGCCCGGAGATCCGGACGTAGGCGCCGCGCAGCTTGAACGAGCCCGTCCGCTGCAGGTTCTCGCACTTGAGGTGCACCGGCGCGCCGACCATCTGGGACAGGTGCCGGCTGCTCTCCATCGCGGTCACGCGGGCCACGCCGGAGAGCATCTTCTGGGCTCCGCGCACATCGTCGAGGGTGACGGAACGCAAGGAGTCAGCCGTGCCGTAGCTCATGACGCAAGTCTCGCAGTTCACGGTCGCACACGGCAGGGGTGACCAAGCTCCGAGACCGGTTTGGTCGGCGCCGGTACGGCCCGCCCCCGGGCCGCGTACCCTGTCCCCCAACCCAGCAGCCCTTCATGAAGCGAGCCTCCGGCCATGCCCACAACACCTGAAATGTCGATGGACATGACGACCGTCGGTGACACCGGTCTCCTCGACACTCTCCAGCACGAGGTGGCGCTGTTCGCCCGCCGTGCCGAACAGACCCGGCTCGGCGGCGTCGGACAGGTGCGCAACTCCATGGACCGCGCCGCGTACCTGCTGCTCAACCGCCTCGACAAGGAAGGCCCGATGGGCGTCAAGGCGCTCGCCGCGAGCATGGGGATCGACTCCTCGACGGTCACCCGGCAGGTGGCCCCCCTGGTCGACACCGGGCTCGTCAAGCGCACCTCGCACCCGGAGGACGGGCGTGCGGTGGTGCTCCAGCTGTCCCCGCGCGGGGCCTCGCGGCTGGAGGAAGTGCGATCGTCCAGGCGTCAGTTGATGGCCGAGCTGACACACGACTGGGCACCGGAGGAGCGCGAGCAGTTCTGCACGCTCCTCACGCGCTTCAACACCGCGCTGTCCGCGCGGATGGCGGTCCAGGGGCCGTCCGTGGAGCAGCCGCCGGCGTCCTGAGGCACACCGCACCGGTGCGGTCCGAAGTCTTGACCTTGGGCCGCCGCTGGCCTCATATGAGACCGGGTCCTGCGTCGTGCGCGGTTCGCCTGTCCCGTACCGGACAGGGCCCCCTCAGGGGGGAGGCGTGGTGCGTGATCGGCAGGCATCCCGTGCTGCCCGCCGGGCCCGGGAGTTCGAGGCGTTCGTCGCCGGCGCGGCGGGACGGCTGCTGCACACCGCCACGCTGCTCACGGCCGAGGCGCCGGACGCCAACCCGCGCGCGCGGCGCCTGCTGACCCTGGCGCTCGCCCACACCTACGCCCGCTGGAACCGACTCCACGGCGAGGACCCCTACGACTGCGCCCGCCAGTACCTCGCCACCCGCTTCGCGCACGGGTCGTGGCACCACTACGGCGCCTTCGGCCGCGCCCGGCCGCATCCGCGCAGCATCCTCGCCGCCCTGAACCCGCAGGAGCGGCTGGTCCTGGTGCTGCGGATGTACGAGGGAGTCGCCGAGGAACAGGCGGCGGCCCTGCTCGGCCTGCCCGTCGAGCGGGTCCACTCGATCTGCGACCGGGCCACGGCCACGGTGCTGCATCCGGCGCGTACGACCGCCCCGCGCGCGGTGGGCGCGAAGGTGGCGCCGTCATGACGCGGCGGCCGGACCGCGCCCTCGTGAGGCGGCAGTCGGACCGCCCCCTCATGCGGCGGAGGCCGGGCGGGAGGCTCCGGTGAACCGTTCCCAGCGGGAGGCCGCCGTACGGCGGATCCTGGAGCAGACCCCCGCACCCGTGCCGCCGGACCTGTGCGGCGAGGCCGTCCGCCGCGGCGACCGACTGCTGCGGCGCCGGCGGATCGTCCTGCGCCTGTGGTGGCTGCTGCTGTGCGCCGCGGCCGTGGCGTTCACCGTCTGGGCGGTCTCGGTCCACCCTTGGGTGGAGCCGCCTTCGCAGACGACTCCACCGGTCACCGGCTGGTGACGGCAGGGCCCAGCCCTGGCCGAGTACACCTAGCCCAGGGCCTGCTGCAGGTCCTCCAGCAGGTCGTCGACGTTCTCGATGCCGACGGACAGGCGCACCAGGTCGGAGGGGACCTCGAGGGCGGAGCCCGCCGCGGAGGCGTGCGTCATCCGGCCGGGGTGCTCGATGAGCGACTCGACGCCGCCGAGGGACTCGCCGAGGGTGAACACCTTGGCGCGGTTGCACACCTCGACGGCGGCCTCCTCGCCGCCCTCGACCTGGAAGGACACCATGCCGCCGAACGCCTTCATCTGCTTGGCGGCGACCTCGTGCCCGGGGTGCTCGGGCAGTCCCGGGTACAGGACGCGGGTCACGCGCGCGTGCCGGGTCAGCATGTCGGCGATCCGCGTGGCGTTCTCGCTGTGCCGGTCCATGCGCACCGCGAGGGTCTTGGTGCCGCGCAGCACCAGCCAGGAGTCGAAGGGGCCGGCGACGGCGCCCATCGCGTTCTGGTGGTAGGCCAGCTCCTCGCCCAGCGCCTGGTCGGAGACGATCAGCGCACCGCCGACCACGTCCGAGTGGCCGCCCATGTACTTGGTCAGGGAGTGCACGACGACGTCCGCCCCGAGCGACAGCGGCTGCTGGAGGTAGGGCGTGGCGAAGGTGTTGTCGACGACGAGCCTGGCGCCCGCGTCGTGGGCGACCTGGGCGACGGTGGCGATGTCGGTGATACCGAGCAGCGGGTTGGAGGGGGTCTCCACCCACACGGCCTTGGTCTTCGGGGTGATCGCTGCGCGGACGGCGGCCGGGTCGCTGGTGTCGGCGACGGACCACTCCACGCCCCACCGGCTGACGACCTTGGCGAAGAGGCGGAACGTGCCGCCGTAGGCGTCGTTCGGGATCACCACGTGGTCGCCGGGGCTGAGCAGCGTACGCAGCAGGGCGTCCTCGGCCGCCAGGCCGGACGCGAACGCCAGACCGCGGCGGCCGCCCTCCAGCGCGGCGAGGTTCTCCTCCAGGGCGGTCCTGGTCGGGTTGGCGCTACGGCTGTACTCGTAGCCGCCGCGCAGACCGCCGACGCCGTCCTGCTTGTAGGTCGAGACCTGGTAGATGGGCGGGACGACCGCGCCGGTGAGGGGATCCGCGGTGTTGCCCGCGTGGATCGCGAGGGTCTCGAAATGCTGACTGAAGTGCCTGTCGCTCATGTGCACCGAGCGTAGTGCGCTCGGTGCGATGGTGGCGTCCCGACGGACTCCCGGCTCCCTCCCGGAGGGCCGCGGGCCGGGTTTTCCACAGGCCCGGCGGGCGGGGTTGGCCAATTGTCGGCGACGTCTGGTTCGCTTGAGGCATGGCAATTCTCTGGCTGCTCATGGCACTGGTCCTGCTGAGCTTCGTGCTGCTCCCGCTGCTGCGGCGCAGGCGCGGCGCGATCGAGCAGGTCTCCCCGGGGCACCCGGACGCCGCCGACCCGGCGAAGTACGGCTTCGTGCGCCAGGAGGAGCTGGACGTGCGGATGCCCGGCTCCGACCAGGACCTGCTGGACGTCCTGGACCTGGTGCAGCGCACCCACGACTACCACGCGGCCGCCCAGTTGCTGGCCGGAACCGAGGCCGAGGGCGAGCCGCGCTGGCAGCGGGTGCAGGCCTTCGCGGGTGCGGCGGCGCTGGAGCTGCAGCAGCGGCCGGGCGGAGTGCACGAGACGCCGGGCGGACAGTGGCTCAGGGTGTGGCGGGCCGAGCAGCCCAAGGACGCGGGCGGCGCGGCGGTGCACGCCGAGTTCCTGGTGCAGCAGGCGTGGCGGACGTCGACGCCGGGCACGGACGACTTCCGGATCATCATGGAGGAGGCCAGGGAGGCCTGCGGGCAGGCGGCGCTGCTGGCCCCCGGCGACCCGGTGCCGTACATCATCGAGCTGTCCATCGCCCGGGGCCTCGCCTGTCCGCGGCCCGAGTTCGAGAAGCTCTGGCTGAGCGTCCTGGACCGCGCCCCGAACCACATGGGTGCGCATCTGGCCGCGCTGCACTACTGGTGCGAGAAGTGGCACGGCTCGCGCGAGCAGGCGTACGCCTTCGCCGAGGCCGCGGCGGCCCGCGCCCCCGAGGGCTCGCTGCTCGCCGCGCTGCCGCTGTTCGCGGTCTTCGAGCATCTGCCCGAGGTGAACCTGGTCGCGGGCCTCTACCAGAGCGAGGTCGTCACCAAGGCGATGCACGGCGCCCTGCACGCGGTGCACGCGGCCCGTCCCGACGACCCGATGCTCGCGCACGTCCGCCATCTGCTGATCTTCTTCCTGGTCCGCGCCGAGCGCTGGGCGGAGGCCATGGACCAGCTCATACACGTCGACGGCCACGTGGGCGCGCTGCCCTGGACGCTGTCGGAGGACCCGGCCGCCGAGTTCGCCCTCTTCCGCGCCCTGGCGGTGGCCGGCTACGAGGCGAACGGCGGCAGCCCGGCGAGCCTGCCCGGCTGACCTGCCGGCCCGCGGATCACTCGGATTGCCCTGCTGACCTGCGCTAGGGCATACTCCGCATGCTCCGAGTTTGCTCTTGCTTTGCCTTGAGCCGGCTCGGGTGTGCTCCGTATCCCCCCACACTCCGGCAGCACCGCACCGCGGTGTCCGCCATGTCCATTTCTCCGGTTCTCCGGGTCCTGTGGGGGGATCTGCCCGATGGGCGCAACTCTGCGCGCGCTGCGCGCCCTCGTCCTGCTGTGCGGCTTCTATCTGCTGAGCCTGCTGCTGCTCGCGGTGCTGGCCGGTGCCGACGTCGCCGCGTATCTGTGGGGGCTGCGCGGCCCGGCCCTCCTGAAACTCGTCATCGTCTCCGCGCTCCTCGCCGTCCCTGTCCTGCGCGGCGTGATGATGCTGCGCACACCGCGCGGCGAGGACCCGCCCGGCATCGAGGTCACCGAAGCCGACGAACCCGGGCTGTGGGCGCTGGTCCGGGAACTCGCGGCGGCGACCGGCACCCGCGCCCCCGACAGGATCCTGCTCACCGCCGATGTCAACGCGGCCGTCGGCGAACACTCCCGCCTGCTCGGCCTGCTGCCCGGCCCGCGCCGCCTCTACCTCGGCGTACCCCTGCTGACCGGTCTGACCGAGGCTCAGCTGCGCTCCGTACTCGCCCACGAATACGGCCACTTCACCGGCGGTGACACCCGGCTGTCCGCGCTCGTGGTGCGTGGCCGGGCGCAGATCGCCCGGGTCATCGGGCAGTTCCGCGCCAAGGCCGACGGCAAGGTGGCCGCCGAGCGCGCCCGCCAGGAGCAGGCCTCCGCCGAGCGGGTCGCGAAGGGCAAGAAGGCCAGGAACGTCGACACCGGCGGGGCCGGGGCGACGTACCGGATGATGGCCTCGGTCTACACCCTGTACGGCAAGCTCTACCTGCGCGCCTCCCTCACCACGGCCCGCGCCCAGGAGTACGCCGCCGACCTGGCCGCCGCCCGGATCGCCGGACGCGACGCGACCGCCTCGGCGCTGCGCCAGATCCCGGTCCTGGCCACCTCCCACGAGTTCTACCTCGACTCCTACGCCACCCTCGGCCTGCCGGTGCACCTGCTGCCGCCGCGCGGCCAGTTCTTCGGCGGCTTCGGCCGGCTGCTGACGGCCCGCGAGGCGGAGCTGGTGAAGCTGCGGGACCGGCTGCCGACCGAGCCGGCATCGCCGTACGGCTCCCATCCGCCGATCGCCGAGCGGGTGCGCCGGATCGAGGCGCTGCCCGCCGACGGGCGCGCCGAGGAGGCCACCGGCACGGCCCTCGCCCTGCTCACCGACCCGCAGCGGACCCTGGCCGCGCTGGAGGATGCCGTCCTGAGCGACGAGGTCCTCGCCTTCCGGCGAGCCGCCGAGTGGCAGGAGCTGCTGGACGCCTCCATGGCCGAGGGCATGTCCTCCGTGAACACCCCGCTGCACCGGGCGCTCGCCGACTACACCGGCCGGCCGGCGACGCTGTCCGCGCTGCTGGAGGTCATCGACGACGGCCGGCTGTGGCGGCTGGCCGAGCGGCTGCCGTTGTCCGAGCAGGCAGCAGCGGCGAAGGGCCGGGCCTTCCGCGAGTTCGTCCGTCCCCGGCTGCACGGTTCCCTGCGGACGATGGTGCTGGCCGAGTTCAGCGCCCGGTCGCTGCTGCAGTGGGAGTTCTCCTGGGCCCGGGCGGCCACCGTCCGGCTGCCCGGCTGGGCGTCCGAGAACACACCGGACGACGGTCCCGAGGCCGCGCTGGACGCGGCGGTGGACGCGGCGCTCGCCGACCACCCCGACACCGCACCGCTGCGGGCGCTGCTGCCACCGGCCGCGACGCCCGTGTGAACACCGGGCACCCCGCCCTTCCGCCGCCGCCCCTACGACGAACGGACCGTACCCTCCCATGACCGTCCTGCTCTGGATCCTGGCCGTCCTGGCCGTCCCCACGCTGATCTTCGCGGTGTGGATCGCCGGGGTGTTCCTGAAGGAGTTCTTCAACCCGAGCCCCGACGACGGCACCGAGGCCGCCGGAGCCGCCGAGAAGCTCGGCCTGCTGCCCGCCGAACGTCAGAACATGGACCACGCCTCCGCGCTGCCCGCCGGCTGGGCGGCCGCCCTCGCCGCGGTGCGCCACGGCGACTGGCAGCCCGCCGCCGAGCAGCTGAACCTCATCGGCCGGGACTGGGAGCGCCGCACGACGGTCACCGGCTATCTGGCCGAGCTGGCGGCCAAGGACGACGAGTGGCTGCTGGCCTGGGAGGCGGCGCGCCCCGAGGACCCGGACGCGGCCGTGGTCAGGGCACAGAGCACGGTGAATCTGGCCTGGGAGCTGCGGGGCGCGAAGAAGGCCCACTACACGACGCAGGAGCAGTTCCAGGGCTTCCACCGGACGCTGAAGGGGGCCCGCGAGGAGATCGTGCGGGCGGCCGCACTCAACCCCGAGGACCCCACGCCGTATGTGTCGGAGATCTGGGTGGCGCTCGGCCTCGGCTACCCGAACGCCGAGATGGACAAGCTCTGGTCGGAGATCAAGAGCCGCGCCCCGCACCACTTCGGGGCCCACTTCTCGGCCCTCCAGTACTGGTGCGTGAAGTGGCGGGGGTCGCAGCAGCTGGCGTTCGACTTCGCCGAGCGTGCCGCGGCCGAGGCACCGCTGGGCAGCCTGCTGACGGTGCTGCCGCTCATCGCGCACTTCGAGCACGACGAGTCCACCGACACCGCGGCCGACAACACGCCCGAGATGCTGGCCAGGGTCGACGCGGGCCTCGCGGACGCGGCGGCCGCGGACCCCGGGCACCCGGGGCTGGCGAACCTGCGCCACCTGCTGGCGTTCTATCTGCACCTCCAGGACCGGCACGAGGCGGCACTGGAGCAGTTCAAGCTGGTCGACGGCTACGTGGAGGCGCTGCCGTGGAGTTACCGCGGCGACGGCGCGGCCGCGTACTACTGCCAGGTGCGCAACGACACCGTGCAGGCGGTTGCGGCCACGGACTGACCTGTCCCGGCCGCTGCGGATCGGGAGCCGACAGGAGCGGGAGGGTCGCGAACGGAGACCGCAAGGAGGAGCATCGAAGTCACGTAGGCAAGGTGGTGGCCATGGTGACGCCGTCGATGCATTTCAGCGAGAGCCCTGAGGACCCGTTCGCCCTCGGACGTGGCGCCTCGGCTGTGCTCGACGTTCACGGCACCGTGGTCGGCTGGAGCACCCGTGCACAGGAGTTGCTGGGCTATTCGGCCAAGGAAGTGATCGGTCGGTCGTGGCGGGAACTCCTGGTCGACGCCCGTGACCTGCCTGTCGCACGGACCGTCGTCGTGGACGCCGTGAGGACGGGGGGCTGGTTCGGGGTCCTGCCCGTCCGGCACCACGACGGCCGGCGTGTGGAGATGGGTTTCCGGGCCCGCGCGGTCACTCGGGACGGGGACAGTCAGGAGTGGGTCCTGGTCGGAGCCCCCGCCGCAGAGGTCATCGCCTGGCAGCGGGACCGTGCGCTGCTGGACGGCCTGTACCGCCGGTCCCCGATCGGTCTGGTCGTCCACGGCCCGGACATGCGAGTGATTCGGGTCAACCGCGCGGTCGAGAAGGCGAGCGGTGTCCCGGCCGAGGCGCCGGTGGGCCGTCTCCCCCGCGAATTCATGCTCGCCGAGGACGCACGTCACGAAGAGGAACGGGTACGGCACGTCCTGGAGACCGGCGAACCGTTGATCTTCACGGAACAGTCCGCCCGGGCACTTCACGATCCGGGCCGGGAGCGGATCGTGTCCGTCTCGGCGTTCCGGATGGAAGACCCCTCGGGCCGGGTTCTCGGTGTGGCCGAGACGATCTGGGACGTGACCGACCGCCACCGCGCCCAACGCAGGCTCGCCCTGTTGAACGAGGCGAGCGCCCGGATCGGAACCTCACTGGACGTGACACAGACCGCTCGGGAACTGGCCGCGGTGGCCGCCAACGGCCTGGCCGACTACTGCTCGGTGGACCTCCTCAAGCCGGTGACACTGGGCGACGAGCCTGCGTCCATTGCGTCGGGTCCGCTGCTCCGGGCTGCCCTCTCGCCCCCGGAACACCGCGTCCCGTTCCAGGAAGGCGATGTGGTCCCGCTGCTTCCGGACTCTCCGCAGGCGCGGTGCCTGACCGAGCGTCGCCCGATTCTCGACCGGCTGCTGTCCCTGCGCCCCGAGTGGTACGCCATGGACCGGCGGCGGGTCGAGATCGCCCTGGGGCTCGGCGTTCATTCGCTGATCGTGGTGCCCTTGGTGGCACGCGGCCTGGTACTGGGCCTGGTGAGTCTGTGGCGGGTGAGCCATTCGGAGCCGTTCGAGGACGACGATGCCGCGGTGGCCCAGGAGCTTTCCTCACGTGCGGCCGTCTGTATCGACAACGCGCGCCGCTTCACCCAGCAGCAGAGCGCCGCCCTGACTCTGCAGCGCAGTCTGCTGCCGATCGCGGCGTCCGACCTGCCGGCCGTCGAGACGGCCTGCCGGTACCTTCCGGCGAGCGGTGAACCGGGCATCGGCGGTGACTGGTTCGATGTGATCCCCCTGTCGGGAGCCCGGATCGCCCTCGTCGTGGGAGACGTGGTCGGCCACGGGATCCACGCCGCGGCCTCCATGGGCCGCCTGCGCGCCGCCGTGCGCACCCTGGCCAGCCTCGACCTGGAACCGGACGAGGTGGTGGCGCGGCTGGACGATCTGGTCAGTCTGCTGGCCACCGAGCTGGAGGGGAACACCGACGGCAACGGGTCGGCGATCGAGCAGATACTCGGGGCCACCTGCGTCTACGCGGTCTACGATCCGGTCTCCCGGCGCTGCTCCATGGCCCGCGCCGGCCACCCGGCACCGATGCTGACCACACCGGACGGCCAGGTGACCGTGCTCGACCTGCCCCCGGGCCCACCGCTCGGACTGGGCGGACTGCCGTTCGAGACGTATGACCTCGACTTCCCGGAGGGCAGCCTGCTCACGCTCTACACCGACGGTCTTCTGGAGGCACGCAACAGCGACATCGACGGCGCGCTGGAGCACCTGCGCGCGTGTCTCACCCACTCCACCCACCCGCTGGACGGCATCTGCCACGCCGTGGTCGAAGCGCTGCTGCCCAAGGAGTGTGTCCCCATCGACGACATCGCGCTGCTCATCGCCCGTACCCGGGTGCTGCCCGCGGAGAACGTCGCCACCTGGCAGCTGCCCCTGGAAGCGACCGCCGCCGCCCTCGCCAGGGAGCTGACCACGGCGAAACTGACCGAATGGGGGCTGGAGGAACTGACCTTCACCACCGAGCTGGTCGCCAGCGAACTCGTCACCAACACCTACCGGTACGCGACCGGCCCCGTCACCCTGCGCCTCATCCGTACACACTGCCTCACCTGCGAGGTGTCCGACGCCAGCCACACCTCCCCGCACCTGCGACGGGCCCTCAGCACGGACGAGGGCGGCCGCGGGCTCTTCCTGGTCGCCCAGCTCACGGAGCGGTGGGGCACCCGCTACAGCCACGAAGGCAAGACGGTCTGGACGGAACAGCCTCTGCCGCACGCGTGATCGAGGCCGGGAAATTCGGTTGCCCCCGGCGGGCCGCTCGGGCTGAATACCCGGCATGGCCGACATACAGGGCTCATACGACGACCTGTTCACCGCGGTGCCCAGCGCGCTGGCCCGGCTGCTGGACGACGGAGACGTGGGCGGCTCGGTCGCTGTCTTCGTGGACGGCGAGCCGGTGGTGGACGTGTGGGGCGGGTTCGCCGACGCGGAGCGCACGACCCCCTGGCAGCGGGACACGATCACCAACGTCTGGTCCGTCACCAAGACGATGACGGCGCTGTGCGCGCTGGTCCTGGCCGACCGTGGCGCGCTCGACCCGGCCGCGCCGGTCGGCCGGTACTGGCCGGAGTTCGCCCGGGCGGGCAAGGAAAAGGTGCTGGTACGGCATCTGCTCTCGCACACCGCGGGCCTGCCCCACTGGGACGGACCCGTCGAGGATCTCTACGACTGGCCGGCCGCCACGGCACGTCTGGCCGCGCAGGCTCCGCAGTGGGAACCCGGAAGCGCGGCCGGTTACCACTCGCTCACCCAGGGGTTCCTCGTGGGCGAGGTCGTACGCCGGATCACCGGCCGGACCCCGGGCGAGTTCTTCGCCGAGGAGGTGGCCGGGCCGCTCGGCGCCGACTTCCACATCGGACTGTCCGACGAGCACGACCACCGGGTGGCGCGCACGGTCCCGCCGCCCTCCCACGACGAGGACTACACGGCGAGCGCGCCCCGCGGCAGCGCGGCGCCCTCCACCGCCACCGCCATCCGGGTACGTGACGGGAACAGCGTGGCCTGGCGCCGTGCGCAGATCCCCGCGGCCAGCGGCTTCGGCAACGCCCGCTCGGTCGCCCTCGTCCAGTCGGTGCCGGCCAGCGGAGGAGCGGTGCGCGGGACGCGACTGCTGTCGCAGGCGGGGTGCGACCTGGCGAGGGAGGAGCAGTTCGACGGCGACGACCGCATCCTCGGCATGCCGGTCCGCTACGGCCTGGGCTACGGGCTGTTCGGCAACACCTACGGGTGGGGCGGCTGGGGCGGATCCATCGTCATGAGCGACCCCGGTGCCCGTATGACGGTGGCCTACGTGACGAACCAGATGCGCGAACCCGCAGCCGACAACCGGGGCCTGGAACTCGTGACGGCGGCCTACGAGGGGCTGCAGGGCCTGCGGGCCTGAACCGAGGCGCACCTGCGTGCCGCCCGGCGCCGCGAGCAGCCCCCGCGGCGACCGGGTCGTGACCCGCGCGCAGGACACCGCGCACAGCGTGCAAGGGAGGAGTCCGGATGAGCAGCCCTGTGTTTCTGATCGGTGGCGGGTGGGACGCCGTGGAGGTGTACGAGCCGTTTCTGCGGCAGACCGCGGCGCATGCCGGCGGTGTGCCGCGGATCGGGTGCGTGGTCGTCGACGAGGGGGACGGGGCGGAGCAGTTCGAGCGGTACGCGGGGGCGTTGCGGAAGGCCGGCCCGTGCGCGCCCGTGCCGTTGCTCGTGCCGCTCGGCGGGCGGTTCGAACCGGAGGGCGCGCTGGACGGTGTCGACGGGCTCCTGGTGTGCGGTGGTCTGACGCCCGCGTATCAGGAGGCGTTCGCCGGCTGCCTGGACCGGCTGCCGCGGCTGCTCGCCGAGCACGGGGTGCCGTACGCGGGCTTCTCCGCGGGCGCGGCCGTCGCCGCACGGCGGGCGGTGGTCGGCGGCCGGCTGCTGGACGGGGTGCCGGTGTGCCCGGAGGACACGGCGGAGGACCTTGCGGAGATCGAGGTACGAGCGGGTCTGGGGCTCGTGCCGTACGCGGTGGACGTGCACGCCGCGCAGTGGGGGACGCTGGCACGGCTGGTCGCGGCGGTGGGACGCGGGAAGGTTCCGTACGGCGTCGCCCTCGACGAGAACACCGTGGTGGAGGTGGTGGGCGGGGGCGGCCGGGTGACGGGGCTCGGGCGCGTGCATGTCGTACGGCCCGGCCGGGACGCCGACGGCGACGGGATCGCGGTCGTACGGTCCTACGGCGCCGGGGAGGACTTCGGTCTGTGACTGCCGGGCCGCTCGGGGCGGCCCGGCCGGTCCTCAGATGGTGGCCGTGTCGATGACGAAGCGGTAGCGGACGTCGCTGGCCAGCACCCGTTCGTACGCCTCGTTGATCTCGGCGGCGCTGATCAGCTCGATCTCCGCGCCCAGGCCGTGCTCGGCGCAGAAGTCCAGCATCTCCTGGGTCTCGGCGATGCCGCCGATGCCGGAGCTGCTCATGCTGCGGCGGTTGCCGAACAGCGACTGGAGAACGATCTGCACCGGCTCCTCGGGGAGACCGACGTTCACCATGGTGCCGTCGGTGCGCAACAGGGACACGTACTCGGAGAAGTCGAGCGGTGCCGAGACGGTGTTGAGGATGATGTCGAACGTGCCCGCCAGCTCCTCGAAGGTGTCCGGGTCGCTGGTGGCGTAGTAGTGATCGGCACCGAGCCCGAGGCCGTCGTCCTTCTTGCGCAGGGACTGCGACAGGACGGTGACCTCGGCGCCGAGCGCGTGCGCGATCTTGACACCCATGTGGCCGAGACCGCCCAGGCCGACGACGGCGACCTTCTTGCCCGGACCGGCGCTCCAGTGCTTCAGGGGCGAGTACGTGGTGATGCCCGCGCAGAGCAGCGGGGCGGCCACGTCCAGCGACAGCCCCTCCGGGATGCGGACGACGAAGTTCTCGTCGACGACGACCTTCTCCGAGTAGCCGCCGTAGGTGGGCTCGCCGTCCTTGCCGATGGCGTTGTACGTCCAGACGGTGCCGCCCGTGGAGCAGTACTGCTCCAGGCCGGCCTTGCAGTTGTCGCACTCACGGCAGGAGTCGACCATGCAGCCGACGCCCACCCGGTCACCGACGGCGAACTTCGTCACGCCCGAGCCGACCTCGGAGACGACGCCCGCGATCTCGTGGCCGGGGACCATCGGGAAGATGCCCGGGCGCCAGCCGTCCTGGGCCTGGTGGATGTCGGAGTGGCAGATACCGGCGAACTTGATGTCGATCAGGACGTCGAACTCGCCGACCGCACGCCGCTCGATGGTGGTCCGCTCCAGCGGGGCCTTCGGTGCGGGCGCGGCATAGGCAGCAACAGTGGTCATGCCGGGTTCTCCTAGCAGCGGTTTTCGTGCCCGGTCGCCTTCCGGCCGGGTACGTCGTCGAGCCTGCCGCAGGTTCCGTCCACCACCCAGTCCACACCTTTGCGTACGACTGCCGTGCCTACCACTGGCGGGGTCAGGCTCGCGTGCGTACGACCAGGTGACAGGACCGATACTGGCCGTATGGACGAACAGCCGGAAGCCGCCGCGGCCGGCCGACCCCTGGACCGGCGGGCCGAGCTGAGCGAGTTCCTGCGCAGCCGGCGGGCCCGGCTGAAGCCTGAGGACGTGGGACTGCCCGACTTCGGACGGCACCGCCGGGTGCCCGGGCTGCGCCGCGAGGAGCTGGCGCAGCTGGCCGGGGTGTCCGTGGCCTACTACACCCGTCTCGAGCAGGGCAACGGACGGAACGTGTCGGCGGAGGTGCTGGAGTCGATCTCCCGCGCGCTGCGGCTGACCGACGCCGAGCACGCGCATCTGACCCACCTGGCCAAGGGCAAGCAGCACAAGAAGAAGGTGTCGGCGCGGCCCCAGCAGGTGCGGGTCTCACTGCGGCAGCTGCTCGACACGATGGACGGGGTACCGGCGTACATCGTGGGGCGGCGCTCCGAGATCCTCGCGTGGAACCGGATGGCGGCGGCGGTCTTCGGCGACTGGAGCGAGCTGCCGGCCACGGAGCGCAACTGGGCACGGCTGGTGTTCCTGAAGCCCGAGTACCGCGATCTCTACATCGACTGGGAGCAGAAGGCCATCGACATCGTCTGTGCCCTGCGCATGGACGCAGGCTGCTATCCCGACGACCCGCGGCTGTCCGCGCTGGTCGGTGAACTCTCCGTCAAGAGCGAGGAGTTCCGGCGGCTGTGGGCGACCCACGACGTCAAGGAGAAGAGCCACGGGCTGAAGCGGCTCCGCCATCCGCTGGTGGGCGAACTCTCCCTGAACTACGAGACGTTCAGGGTCTCCGACGACTCGGACCAGGGCCTGGTCGTCTATCACGCCGAGCCGCACTCGCCCTCGGCGGAGGCACTGCGGCTGCTGGCGAGCTGGGGAACCGACGCGACGGCCGTACGGCCGACGCTGTGAGGCTCCCCGGCCCGCCCGCGCGCTCCCGTCACCCCTGGTACGGCGGTGCCGCTCCCCAGGTCCACTTCGGAACCGGCTGTTCGGCCGGCGGCTTGGCGTCCGGGCCGGAGAAGTAGACGGCGAGCCTGGTGCCCCACTCCACGTAGGCGAGGAAGGCCGAGCGGAACTCGGCATCCGTGGGCAGTCCCGCCTCGTCGGCCGCGTCCTGGATGAGAGCGACCCAGCGCCGGCGCTGCGGCTCGCCGATGTTCCTGCCGAGGTGCTTGGCGACCATGTGCCCGTGCCCGCCCTGCGTCTGGGAGTAGCGGGCGGGACCGCCGAAGACCTCCCCCAGCCACAGCGCCACATGGGTGGCATGCTCGGGGGCCAGGCCGGCGAAGAGCGGGGCGAGGAGGTCGTCCTTGAGGACCTTGCCGTAGAAGATCTCGGTCAGCCGGGCGAAGGCCTCCTCGCCGCCCGCCCAGTCGTAGAGGGTGGGCACGGCCGCGCCCGTGCCGTGCACCGCCGTGGGCAGGTAGTGCCGCATCTCGTCGATGTGCTCGACATAGGGGCGGATCTCGGCCAGGAACGGGGGGAACTCCTCCGACTTCCGGAAGCCCTCCAGATGGTCCTGCGTCGACGTCCAGGTGATCCGGAGGATGTAGTGCTCGTGGTCCTCCTCGCAGCGGGTCAGCTCGTAGTCGACACACTGCGGGGCCGCGGCGAGGTGGGTCGCCGCTCGGGTGTACGCGGACAGGAACTCCGCGGACTTGTGCTCGGGGATGCGATACCGGATGTACTCGACCGTGTGAGCCGTCATGCGTGCACACAAGCACGAACGGCCCGCCGGAAGCTTCCGCTCCGGCGGGCCGTTCGCTCACGGCCTACTCAGGTACGGCGGCTCACTTGCCGTAGTACGCGTTGTAGATGGTGATCGTCGACGTGTTGCCCTTCTTGTCGGCGATCTTGGCGCGGAACGAGACGGCCTTGTTCTTGGCCGGGTTCTTCACGGTGATCTTGCCGCCGCGGACGTCGACCTTCTTGAAGGTCTTGCCGTCGTAGGAGACGTACACCGCGAGGGACTTCAGGTTCCTGCCCGCGGCCGAGCCCTGGACGGTGACCGGGAAGGTGACCGTCCGGCCGGCCTCGACGCGGCTGTCCAGGCCGGTCTTGGCGCCGAAGTGCAGCGCGGACACGGGGAGCTTCGCGAAGCCGCTCGCGGGCTTCTTGGAGCGGAAGGTCCACGTCGCGTCGATCCGGGAGGAGGCGTCCGAGACCTTGGCCGAGCGCTTGACCGAGGTGGTCAGCTTGTAGGCGGCGTCACCGGCCGGGACCTTGAAGGGCTTGTCGCCGAACAGCGGGTCGTCGTTGGATCCGACCTTGGTGCCGTTGCGGTACAGGGTGGTGTTCACCGAGGAGAACGTCGAGTAGCCGACGTGCCCCGCGCCATCGGCGAACAGCGGCAGCGAACCGTAGATCTCGTTGCCGTCCCGGAAGACACCGAGGTCGGCGTTGACGAGCGGGGCGAAGACCGCGGTGTTGAGGGTCTTCGTGTACGTCTTGCCCGCCGTGTAGGACTGCGCGCCCACCGAGTAGGCGGCGTCGGCGATCGGGAACCCGTCCGAGTCGACCCCGCCGTCCTGCTCGAACTCCAGCTGCCACTTCACGCCGCCCTTGGCGGACACATGCGCGGTGCGGGTGCCGGGCAGCTTCTGCGGGATGCCGATGGAGCTGGCGCCGGAGCTGCCGGGCAGCCAGCCGACGACGTTGACGGAGCCCTTCTTGCCGCTCGCGGCGGCACCCATCCGGGCCTTCAGCGTGGCCAGGTCGCTCGCCTTGTAGTGCTTGGTGTAGCCGGTGGCGAGCTGCTTGACCGGGCCGCCGGAGGTGACGTCGTACTGCTCCGTCGCGCCCTTGGACCAGTGGGCGTCCCACTGCTGGAACAGCGTGCCGGAGGGCAGCTGCGGGCCCAGGTGGGCGGTGTGGAAGTTGTTGTACGTGTCGAGGAACCAGCCGTAGCCGAACTGGCCGTCGCCGATCGTGACGTCCCACTCCGGCGAGGCGAACTCGGACTTGACGCCCGTGGCCGGGACGGTGATGTCCACCGGCTTGGACTTGCGCGCGTCGATCGTGATCGTCTGCTTGCCGGAGACGGTCAGCTTCGGCTGGGCGATCCAGTCGACACCCTTCGTGGCGTCCTGCGGGTCCACGAAGGTGGCGGTGTTGAGGATGTACGTGCCCTTGGGCGCGCGCACCTTCACCGTGCCGGACTTGTCGTAGGGGTTCAGCCACTGGCCGTTGGCCAGGCCCGCCACGCCGGTCAGGTCGGTGTTGTAGTACGGAGCCGGCTTGCCGTCACGGCCGATGAACTTCAGCGTGAGGTCGTACGACTCCACCTCGCGCTGCACCGCGGCGGCCGTGCGGACGGTCTGCCCGCCGCCGGTCGCGGTGACGTACGCGGAGTAGGCGCCGTCGGTGGTGCCGCCCAGCTTGGTGTTGACGGTGAGGTCGACGGAGGCCTTGCCGTGCGCCGGGACCGTCACCTTGGCCGCGCCGAGCTTGAAGAAGCCCGCCGGAGCCGCCTGGCCCTTGGGGTTGGTGGCGGTGCTGGTCAGGTCGAGGGTGACGTCCTTGTCGCCCAGGTTGCGGTACGCCACCTGCTTGGTGACCGGCTTGTCGTCGGTGTGCGGCCACTGCTGCACACCGAAGCTCACCGACACCGGGTCGGCGATCACGGACTGCTTGATGGCCTTGTCGACGGCGATCCGGCCCGAACCCTGCTGGAACGGCGTGTACGTGCCGCCCTTGGCGGAGCCGGTGAGCGCGCCCTTCAGCTCGGCGTAGCCCCAGTCGGGGTGCTCCTGCTTCAGGATCGCCGCGGCGCCCGCGACGTGCGGGGTGGCCATCGACGTACCGGAGATGGTCAGGTAGCCCTCGGGCTTCTCGCCGACCTCCTGGTCGATGACACTGCCCTTGGCCGCGGCGGCGGTGATGTCCACGCCGGGGGCGGTGACGTCCGGCTTGATGGCGCCGTCGCCGGTGCGCGGGCCGGTCGAGGAGAAGTCGGCGAGCTTGTCCTTGTCGTCGACCGCGCCGACGGTCAGCGCGGCGTCCGCACTGCCCGGCGAACCGATCGACTGGGGGCCCTCGTTGCCCGCGGCGATCGCGAACAGGATGCCCTTCTCGGCGGACAGCTTGTTGACCTCGGCCTCGAGCGGGTCGACCTCGGGCGTGTCGTACCCGCCGAGGCTCAGGTTGATGACGGTGGCGCCCTGCGAGGCCGCCCACTCCATGCCGGCGAGGATGCCGGAGTCGTCACCGGAGCCGGTGTCGTCCAGGACCTTGCCGTTGAGGATCTTGGCGTCCGGAGCGACACCCTTGTACTTGCCGCCCGACTTGGCGCCGGTGCCCGCCACAATGGAGGCGACGTGCGTGCCGTGGCCGAAGTGGTCGGTGGCGTCGGCCGCGGGGGTGAAGTTCTTGGCCTCGATCACCTGGTCCTTGAGGTCCGGGTGGGTGGCGTCCACACCCGTGTCCAGGACGGCGACCTTCACGCCCTTGCCGGTGTAGCCGGCGGCCCACGCGGTCGGGGCGCCGATCTGCGGCACGGACTTGTCGAGGGCGGCCTTGCGGACGCCGTCGAGCCAGACGTGCGCGATGCCGGACGCGGTCCTGTCGCCGTTGGTGACGGCGTCCCACAGCTCGGCGGTGTCCTTGACCGGGGTCTGCACGGCGTCCGCGTTCAGCGCCTTGAGGCTGCGGCGCAGGTGGCCCGCGTCCCGCACGTCCTGCTTGGCGGCCGCGGCGGCACCGCGGTAGCCGACGATGACCTTCAGGCCGTTCTGCTGGGCCTTGCGGGTGGCGGCCTTGTTCAGTTCGGTGATGTCGAACAGCCGCTGGTCCAGCGTGCCGGAGGCGACCAGGCGGGCCGCGTCGGCAGGGATGACGAGCGTGTGCCCCTTGGCCTTGCGGACCTGGAACGGTATGTGTTCCCGCCCCTTGGCCCGCTGCAGGCCGACGACGTGACCCTTGCCGTCGAGGGCGACACGGTCGCCGGTGATCAGGGTGACATGGTGCTTGGCGGTGAGCGAGGAGGCAGCGGCCGAGAGGCGCTGCCCGGGCTTCGCCGACGCGGGGCTGGTCATACCCGCTGCGAGGGCGACAGCTGCGGCGGTGGCCACACTGGCCAGAGCCGCACTTTTCACTTGTCTGCGCAAGACTCCCCCTGGAGATGGAGTACCGGGCGAATTCCCCATTCACCCGGCCGGGGGCAGTCCCGTACACCTGCACGTCAACCCCCCGGATCACGAAGTATGCCGGGGGGTGATCAGACGGCTCAATAGATGAGAAGACAGTGTGAAAGCGCTGCCTGGAACTGTTACCCGCCGGGGGGCACACCGTTACAGAATCGCGAAGTCGCCTACGTGTGAACGGTGTTATGGGTCCTCAGGCGCCCGCGTTCTCCTTCACCGTGATCCGGCCCTCGCGGATGGTGGCCAGGCGCGGGGCCTTCTTCGCGATCGCGGAGTCGTGGGTGACCATGACGAAGGTCAACCCGTGTTCCTTCCAGAGGCGTTCGAGTACGTCCATGATCTCGTCCCGCATGCCCTCGTCGAGGTTGCCGGTCGGCTCGTCGGCGAGAAGGACCTTGGGCCGCTTGACGAGGGCGCGGGCGATGGCGACCCGCTGCTGCTGCCCTCCGGACATCTCGGAGGGCAGATGCGCGAGGCGTGCGCCGAGGCCGACCGACTTCAGCGCCTCGGCGGCGAGTTCACGGCGCTCCTTCACCTTGATGCCGAGCGGTACGAGGGCGGTCTCCACGTTCTCCTGGGCGGTGAGCGTGGGGATCAGGTTGAAGGACTGGAAGACGAAGCCGATGTTCTCGCTGCGGACCCTGGTCAGCCGGGCCTCGGAGAGTCCCGCCAGGTCGGTGCCGTCGAGGACGACTTCGCCCTCGGTGGGGCGATCGAGGCCGCCGAGCATCTGGAGGAGCGTGGACTTCCCACCACCGGTGGGGCCTTGGACGACCAGGCGGTCGCCGTCGCCGATGGTCAGGTCTACGCCGTCGAGAGCGTGGATGGTGTCCTTGCCCCGTGTGTAGCGCTTGGTCACGTTTCTGAGTTCGTACATGGTGGCTCCTGGGAGGGTTTCGGGGGTGGTGCGCATCACTGTTGGCCGACTGTCCGGTGGGGGCTTGTCGCGCGGTTCCGCGCGCCCCTGAGGCACTGCGGTCCCGTCAGCCCGTTACTCGACGCGCCTCAACGCGTCCGCCGGACGCAATCGCGACGCTCGCCAGCCTCCGAACGCCCCCGCGATCAGGCCGCCCGCCACCGCAAGGCCCACCGCGATCGCCACCGTCGTCACGCTCACCGGCGCCGTCAGGGCCACGTCCAGGGTCTTCGCCGCGGCGCGGCCGGGGCCGCCGAAGCCACCACCGCCGAAGCCGCCGCCCCCGCCACCTCCGCTGCCGCTGCCGCTGCCGCTGCCGCTGCCGCCCAACTGCGCCTGCAGGGTGGGGCTGATGGCCGTCACCGCGTACGCTCCGGCCAGGCCCAGGGCGATGCCGAGTGCACCGCCGAGCAGGCCGTTGACCATCGCCTCGCCGACCACCTGCCGGGTCACCCTGCCCGACTTCCAACCGAGCGCCTTGAGCGTGCCGAACTCCCGGACGCGGCGCGAGACCGCCGAGGACGTCAGCAGGCCGGCGACCAGGAAGGCGGCCACGAGCACGGCGATCGACAGCCACTTGCCGACGTTGGTGGCGAGGGAGGAGGCCGTGGACAGGGAGCCGGAGACGGTGTCGGCGAGGTCGGCGGAGGTGGTGACCGTCGTACCCGAGACGTTCTTCCGGATCGCCGACTTGACGCCGTCGATCTTCTGCGAGTCGGTGGCCTTGACGTAGATCGTGGTGACCTTGTTCTTCGAGTCGCCGAGGGTCTGCGCCTGCGTGAGCGGGACGTACAGGTTGGCGGCCGAGTCACCGCTGTCGGCGGTGGCGATACCGATCACCTTGAACTTGACGCCCTTGATGGTGACGGTGGAGCCGACCTTGTACTTCTTCTCCTTGGCGTAGGAGGAGTCGGCGACGACGACCTTGGCGTTCGTCTCCGTCGTCTTGAACGTACGGCCGCTGGTGACCTTCGAGGAGGTCAGCGGGCCGAGGCCCGGCTTGGTGACGTCGGTGCCGTAGACGGAGTAGTTGTTGACGTCGAAGTCGGCGCCGCCGCCCTGCACTTCGCCCTGGGCCCGGCCGCTGCCGCCGCCGTTTCCGCCCGGGCCGCTGGGCTGACCGCCGCCGTTGCCGTTCTGCTGGAACTCGCCCCGCCTGAACTGGCCGCTGACCTTGATGACCTGCAGGCTCAGCCCGCCGACCGCGTCCGAGACCCCGGGCTGCGAGCCGACCTCGGCCACCGTCGACGCCGGCAGCGTCTGGAATCCCTGCACCATGACACGGTCGCTGCTCTGGGTGGAGTCGTCGTCGCCCCGCGCGCCGAACTGGAAGCGCGGGCGCTGCGAGCCGCCCGTGCTCGGTGCCGAGGCCTTGGTGACGGTCATGTCCGTGCCGAGGCCGTAGAGCGACTGCAGGACCTTGTCCTGTGCCTTCCCCATGCCGTTGGACACGGAGTTGACCACGATGACCAGTGCGATGCCCAACGCGAGGCCGGAGGCGACGACGAGGGCCGCCTTTCTGCGGCGGCGCAGTTCGCGCCTCAGGTAGGTGAAGAACATGCCCGCAAGCTAGGGACGCACCGTGATGACTCGATAAGGCCGAAATAAGAGAAGCATGAGAAGGCTGTGGCCGCCCCCAGGAAGACCCCGGAAACACCGATGCCGCCCCTGGGGGCGGCATCGGTGGAGCTGTGAAGGGGCTGTCAGACGGCCGAACCGGCCTTCCACTGCGCCCAGTCCATGTTCCAGCCGTTGAGCCCGTTGTCCGGGGAGACGGTCTTGTCGCCGGTGTGCCGGACGACCACCACGTCACCGACGATGGAGTGGTCGTACACCCACGCGGCCGGCGTGCTCGGGTCCTTGGCACCCTTGGTGTCGGACAGGCCCACACAGCCATGGCTGGTGTTCACGCTGCCGAAGATGGACTTCGCACCCCAGTAGTTGCCGTGCAGGAAGGTGCCGGAGCCGGTGAGGCGGATGGCGTGCGGCACGTCCTTGATGTCGTACTCGCCCTTGCCGTCGTCGTCGGTGAAGCCCACGGTCGCGCCGTTCATGCGCGTCTGCTTGAACTTCTCGGACATCACCATGATGCCCTGGTACGTCTTGTTCTCCGGCGAACCGGCGGAGATCGGTATGGTCTTGACGACCTTGCCGTCCTCCGTGACCTTCATCTGCTTGGTCTGCGCGTCGACGTAGGAGATCTGGTTGCGGCCGATGTGGAAGGTGACCGTCTTCTGCTGCACGCCGTAGACGCCGCTCGCACCCTGGACACCGTCGAGCGCCAGCTTCAGCGTGACGGTGGAGTTCTCCTTCCAGTACGTCTCCGGCCGGAAGTCGATGCGGTTGGCGTTGAACCAGTGGCCCACGACCTCCTGGCCGCTGCTGGACGTGACCGTGATGCCCTTCTGGACGGCGGCCTTGTTGGTGATCGCCTTGTCGAAGGTGAGCGACACGGGCATGCCGACGCCGACGGTGGAGCCGTCCTCGGGCGTGAAGTTGCCTATGAAGCTGTTGGACGGCGAGACCGTGGTGAAGGAGGCGTTCTCGTGGGCCACGCGGCCCGCGGAGTCCTTGGCCTCGGCGGCGAGCTTGTAGGTGGTGGAGCGCTCCAGCTGGCCGGTGGGCTGCCAGCTGGTCTTGTCGGCGGACAGCGCGCCGGCGACGGCCTTGCCGTCGGCAGTGGTCATCGTCACACCGGTGAGCGTGCCCTTGGCCACCCTGACAGCGGCCGAGTTGTTGATGGAGGCGTTGTTGGAGCCGTCCTTGGGCGTGATCGCGATCTGGGCCTCGGACGACTTCTTGGCAGCCGCAGCGTCGGCCTTGGCCTGGGAGGTGTCGCCGCTGTCCGCGGACTTGGCGTCGCCACCGCCGGAACATCCGGTGAGTGCCAGCACACCGCCGAGCAGTGCGGACGCGACCGTCAGGCCCTTGCGCCGCTTACTGTCCGTCATCACACGCTTCTCCATCGTCGCCGAATCCGCGAAATCCCCGAGTCCCCCGGTGGAAACCACCGACGCTACGGGCGATTCGTCCTGATCCACACAGATCGCAGGTGTGGGTCGCACCACGTCCGCCCGGGGCGGGTGGTGCGCAAGTCGTCCGTGCGCCCCCTGAGACGACAAAACCCCGGACGGCGGTTGCCGTCCGGGGTCATGGGTTCCCCGGGACGCTCAGCCGATGCCGCCCTCTTCTTCGTCGTCGTCCGCCCCATCATCCTCGTCCAGATCCCAGTCGGGCGAATCAGGGTCGTACTCGATCCGCTCGCTGGACCAGGAGGCCTGCTGGAGCTCCACTCCGGGCACCTCGCTGACCAGGTCGAACGGATCCACGAGATAGGCGAGGGCCTCCGCGGTGTCTTCCGTCACAGCACCCTCGGCCTGGGCCCGCTCCTCCGGAGGCAGTTCCGGATCGTCGGCGAGCCGGCGCAACGCGGCCTTGGTCACCTCGCTCCCGTCCTGCACCTCAAGAACCAGCTCCACCCGAAGGCGCACAAACCGTGATGTCTCATCCGTGGTCATGGCGGGAGCGTACGACCGAAACCTCCCGTGACTTTCCTGTGACCCGCGACTTTCACTAACATCGCCCCACACGGCCAATTCGCCAGCGCCACAAGGGGGATCGATATTCCGTGTCAACCGCTCGCCGCTCGTTGCTGACCGCCACCGCCGCGGGGACCCTGCTGTGTGCCCTGTGGTTCGTCCCGTCCGCCAACGCGTCGCAGGACGGCCCGGCCAGAGCGACCGCCCAGGTGGCCTCGACGACCGCGACGACGCAGGTCACGCAGCAGGCGAAGGCGATCTCCGAGGCGACGGCCACAGCCGGCTCGGATGCCTCGGACGGCACACAGCTCGCCGACACCGGCAGCTTCGACACCACGCCGTACGTCGTCGGCGGCAGCCTGTTCCTCGCCGTGGGTGCCGGATTCGTGGTGTATTCGGTACGTCGGGAACGCCTCGGCTTTTAATTGCGCTTGACTATTCTTTGACAGAGAACGCATAGTCCGCCCATGAAGAGATCATCGGGCGTGCGGCTGTGCGCCACCGCAGCTGTGAGCGCGCTGTCGCTCGCCCTCATCACCGGCTGTTCCGACGGGGGTTCGAAGGACTCCGGGGACGGCAAGGGCGGCAAGGACGAGCAGCCGGCCGCCAAGGCGCTGAGCGCCGCGGAGTTGACGAAGCTGATCATCGCCAAGGGCGAGGTGCCCGGCCACAAGGTCGGGCCCGTCGAGGGGGGCATCCCCGACAAGAGCAAGGTCAAGGCGGACGACGCCAAGTGCGACCCGCTGATCCGGGCCCTGACCGGCATCGCGCCCGGCGAGCCGGCGGCGAACACCAGCCGCATGGCCACCGAGGACAAGAAGGACCCCACGGACGACGCCACGTCCCTGGACGACATGGCCGACGGCAAGTTCGAGGACGCGATCAACGAGTCCATGGACCTGGACGTCACCGTCGTCACCCTGGCCTCGTACGACGGGGACGGCGCCGAGAAGGGCCTGCAGTCGGTCTCCGACGCGGTGAAGGCCTGCGCGGGCGGCTTCTCCGGCGTACAGGACGACGAGAAGGGCAAGTTCACCAAGGTCGCCGAGGAGAAGTCCTCCGGCACGGGTGACGGATCGGTGGCCTTCACGGCGACCAACGACGCGGGGAAGGACGGCGCCCTGCCGCTCCACGCCGAGGTCGTGCGGCACGGGAACACCCTCGCCACGTACACCACCATCAACATCGGCGCGATGATGTCCAAGAAGGCCTACACGGTGTCGGCCCCGGTCATCAAGGCCCAGGCCGCCAAGCTGAAGTGACGTCCCGGACATGAGAGGGGCCCTGTCGGCGGACAGGGCCCCTTCGCCGTGTTGCGGGCTCCCGCCCTACCGCAGCGGTCCGGTGACCGACTCCACGGCGGCGACGAGGTGGCCCCCGCGCACGAACGCGTCGGCGGCGGCCAGGTCGGGTGCCAGGAACCGGTCCGGACCGGGACCCTGCACACCGGCGGCGCGCACGGCCCCGATCACGGCCTGCGAGGCGGGCGCCGGGGTCAGACCCTCGCGCAGTTCGATGCCGCGGGTGGCGGCGTACAGCTCGACGGCGATGATCCGGGTGAGGTTGTCGACGACGGTGCGCAGCTTGCGCGCGGCCGACCAGCCCATGGACACGTGGTCCTCCTGCATCGCGGAGGACGGGATGGAGTCGGCGGAGGCCGGGACGGCGAGCCGCTTCAGTTCGCTGACCAGGGCGGCCTGCGTGTACTGGGCGATCATCAGCCCGGAGTCGACACCCGCGTCATCGGCGAGGAACGGCGGAAGGCCGTGGCTGCGGTTCTTGTCCAGCAGCCGGTCGGTGCGGCGCTCGGCGATGGAGCCGAGGTCGGCGGCCGCGATGGCGAGGAAGTCCAGGACGTAGGCCACGGGAGCGCCGTGGAAGTTGCCGTTGGACTCGACACGGCCTTCCCCGGAGCCGAAAGCCTGGGAGGTGCCCCCAGGCAGCACGACCGGGTTGTCGATGGCGGAGGCGAGTTCCCGCTCGGCGACGAGGCGGGCGTGCGCGAGGGTGTCCCGCCCGGCGCCGGCGACCTGCGGGGCGCAGCGCACCGAGTAGGCGTCCTGGACGCGGGGCGCGTCGTCCTGATGGTGCCCGGTGAGGCCGGAGTCCTTGAGGACGGCGAGCATGTTCGCGGCGGAGGCGCCCTGGCCCGGGTGCGGGCGGATGGCGTGCAGCTCCGGGGCCAGCACCTTGTCCGTGCCGAGCAGCGCCTCCATGCTGAGGGCGGCGGTGACATCGGCGGACTTGTACAGGGTGTCCAGGTCGGCGAGAGCCATGATCAGCATGCCGAGCATGCCGTCGGTGCCGTTGAGGAGGGCCAGTCCCTCCTTCTCGCGCAGTTCGACGGGCTGGATCCCGTGCTCGGCGAGCAGCTCGCCGGCGGGACGTACGACACCGTCGGGCCCTTCCGCGTCGCCTTCGCCCATGAGCGTGAGGGCGCAGTGGGACAGGGGGGCCAGGTCGCCGGAGCAGCCGAGGGAGCCGTACTCGTGCACGACCGGGGTGATCCCGGCGTTCAGCACGTCGGCCATGGTCTGCGCGACCTCGGGCCGGACGCCGGTGTGTCCGGAGCAGACGGTCTTCAGACGCAGGAACATCAGGGCCCGTACGACCTCACGCTCGACCCGCGGGCCCATGCCGGCGGCGTGCGAGCGGACGATGTTGCGCTGCAGCTGGGCGCGCAGTTCCTGGCTGATGTGCCGGGTCGCCAGCGCCCCGAAACCGGTGGAGACGCCGTAGACCGGGTCCGGCTTGGCCGCCAGCGCGTCCACGATCTCCCGGGCCGCCGCGAGGGCCGCCACCGCTTCGGCCGACAGCTCGATGCGGGCACCGCCGCGCGCCACGGCGAGCACGTCGGACGCGGTGACACCGGACGTCCTCACCACCACAGTGTGCATATCCATATTCAGGAGCGTACGCATTGAATGCGTTGATGTCACTAGTGGGGAACGGGAGCGACCCTTACCGATCGGTGTGCTTCACCTCACGGTCGGCCCCTCACGGCCTGCGCCCCCGGAAACGGCGCCGGTCACCCGGCTCGGCCTGCCCGGACGGGGGCTCGTCGGCGAGGCGTACGACCGGGTCGTCCGGCCCCTCCCGGCCCGCCACCACCGGCCGGTCCGCACGCGTGGCCTTGGCCCGGTACTGGGCCGCGTCGGCCAGCCGGAACAGCCGCCGGGCGGAGCGCACGGGCCCGATCGGATCCTCGGTCGAGGCGAGCCCGCAGGCCACCCCTTCCCCCATTTCCAGCTCCCCGGCCCTGCGGCACAGTTCGTCCGCAGCCTTGACCACGTCGTCGGCGGGCGGGCCCACCGACAGCAGACAGAATTCGTCCCCGCCGAGCCGTGCCACGAGCGCGCCGGGCACCATCGCCCCGCACAGCGACAGCACCGAGCCGAACCGCTCCAGCAGCCGGTCGCCCACAGCGTGCCCGAGGGTGTCGTTGACCCTCTTGAGCCCGTTGAGATCGCAGACGACCAGGCTGACGACCACGCCGTCCGCGCGGTGCCGCTCGACGGCCTCCTCCAGGCGTACGTCCACGGCACGGCGGTTGGCGAGGCCGGTGAGGGCGTCGGTGAACGCGAGCCGGCGGGCCTCCTCCAGCCTTTCGGTCTGCGCGAGGCCGGCGGCCACGACGGCGGCCAGCACGGTGGCGAAGTCTGCGTCCGCGGGATCGAACACGGGCGCCCTGACCGCGCGGGCGACATACAGCTCGCCCCAGGCTCTGCCGTGCAGCAGGACGGGGGCGACCACACAGCAGCCGCGGCCCCTGCGGCGCAGGGCGGCGACCCGCCGGTGGAAGTAGCCGGGGGTGCCGGCCGCCGTGCCCTCGGCGGTCTCCACCCACGCGTTCGGCCCGCCGCCGCCCGCCCACCGCTCGTGCAGGAACTCGGTGATCTCCGGGAACTGGTGCACCGGGTAGGCCTCGGCCTCCGGGAACTCCTCCTCGTCCGGGCGGCACTCCCCCACGTTCACCAGGACCCGCAGCCGCCCCAGCTCCCGCTCCCACACCGACAGCGCGGCGAAGCTCCCGTCCAGCGCCCGGCACGCACCGAGTGCGGCGGCCCGCCACGACTCCCGCGGAGTGTGTGCCGCAGCCATCCCCTGAGCCAGCGCCACCACAGCGGCGAGCCGCATGTCCTCACCCATCACTCCAGGTTAGGGAGGATTTAGGCAAAAAAGGGCATTGGTGAGGCGAACAGGTGGCCGGGACCGCTGTGCACCGACGCAGCCGCGAGCAGTCACGCCTCACCCGGCGCCTGTGTCACCCGGGCGACACAGGCGGGCGCGCCGACGACCCGGCGCGCGAGCGAAACCGCCCCCGCCCACGCAGCAGCACCGGCGGCTCAGAAACGTACGTACCGCGCCCGGCTCACTCCCCGGGCCACTCAGGCTTCCGCTTCTCGTTGAATGCCGCCACGCCCTCCGCCCGGTCCGCCGAGAACGCCACCGATCGCCACGCCGCGTCCTCGACCTCGAGCCCGGCCCGCAGATCCAGCCCGTGCCCCAGCCGCAGCGCCCGCTTCGCCGCCCGCAGCCCCACCGGCGAGTTCCCGGCGATCACCGCCCCCAGTGCCAGCGCCTCCTCGCGGTCCCGTCCCTCTTCCACCAGCTGGTCAACCAACCCCAGCTCGGCGGCCTCCGCAGCCTCCACCCGCCGCGCCGAGAAGATCAGCTCGGCCGCCCGCGCCGCTCCGACCCGGCGCGGCAGCAGCTGCGTACCGCCACCCCCGGGAATCACACCCACGGACACCTCCGGCAGCCCCACCACGGCCGTGCGGTCCGCCACGATCAGGTCGCAGGACAGGGCCAGCTCGAAGCCGCCGCCCAGCGCGAAGCCGTGCACCGCGGCGATCGTCGGCATGGGCAGCTCCAGCACTCCGGTGTACGCCCCGCGCGCCACCGGCCGCTGGCGTACCAGGTCCGCGTCGCTGAAGGAGTTCCGCTCCTTCAGATCGGCGCCCACGCAGAACGCCCGCTCATGGGACGAGGTCAGTACGACCACCCGCGCGTCCCGGTCGGCACCCAGCGCCGTGCACGCGGCCGCCATGGAACGGGCCATCTCCGTCGACACGGCGTTCATGGCCTTGGGCCGGTCCAGCACCAGCTCGGCCACCCGCCCGTGCCGCCGCACCAGCACGAACTCCCCGAACCGCTCCTCGCTCATGACACCCTCCGGTTAACGCGGGTTAACTCACTGTCGGGCCCGATCATCGCAGCCGCACCCCGCCCCGGGAAAGAGCCGCCCCGGCCCGCTGTTCTACGCCCGTTCGAGTGACATCCCGGCCGTCTCACCCCACACCGCCCACAGGAGCGCATAGCGTGCGCTCCGCCATGGCGCGCCCTGAGCGCGCGGCGGGGAGGGAACCTCATGACACCGATACGTGCACAGTCCCGTGCAGCTGAAACGGTCCGGCAGGCCGAGCCTGCGCCGGAACCGGTTCCACCGGCCGTCCGCCGCGGCCGCCACCGCAAGCCCCGCCCCCGCAAGGTACTGCTCGCCGCCGGCGGCCTCGCTCTCGCCGCCGGAGTCCTCAGCCTCGTCCGCGTCACACCGGAGTCCGGGGTCGGCGCGCCGGGCACGGCGGAGGCCGAGCCCCGGCTCGACCCGGGAGCCGGCGTCACCGACGGCGCGGCCGACACGGCCGCCACCACCGAGGCCGGGCCCACGGCGCCGCCTTCGGCCACCTCGGTCATGGGCGGGGTCAGCGCCGCACCGACGACCGCGGACAAGACCGCCCCGACGCCCGCGGCCACCACGCTCCCGGGCAGCACCGGAGTCCCGACCACCATCCCGACGGGCGCCCCGCCTCCCACGAGCACCCCGTCCACCCACTCACCACGCCCGGCGCCGACGACACCCACGCCCACCCGGCCGCCCGCACCGAGCCCGACCGCACCCGCTCAGGGGGACGTGTGCGTGCCGGTCATCGGCCTGTGCGTGGATCTTCCGGGCGGTGTCAGGCCTGGCCGTCGCGGCGCGTGAGCAGCCAGGGCTCGACCACGCCGAGCCCGCGGACCGGACGCTGCCACATGGGCTGGAGCGCGAAGCGGTACGTGGGCGGCTCCTCGCCCTCCTTCTCCGCGGCCGCCGCGGCCTCGGCCGCCTCCGCCTCCGAGGCGGGCGCCTCGCCGGAGCGGATCAGCTCCTCGGCGAAGGCGCTGTCCACCAGCACGGCATCGCGCGGTGCTATCGAGGTCAGCCGGGAGGCCAGGTTCACCGTCGTACCGAAGACATCGCCCATCCGGGTGGTCACGGTGCCGAACGCCATGCCGACGCGCAGCTCGGGCATCGTCTCGTCGTTCGACATCGTCTCGACCAGGCGAAGGGCGATGTCCGCGGCCGTGCCCGCGTCGTCGGCGGCGTACAGCACCTCGTCGCCGAGGGTCTTGATCAGCCGCCCGCCCCGGGCGGCCACCAGGTCGGCGGCGGTGGTCTCGAAGGCCTCGACGAGCTCGCCGAGCTCCTCCTCCTCCATCCGCCGGGTGAGCCGAGTGAACCCGACAAGATCGGCGAAACCCACCGCAAGCCGCCGGTCGACCATCTCCTCGTCGTCGGCGGTCTGCACGACGCGCCCGGCCGAGGCGGCGAGCTGACGGCGCCACACGTAGACGAGGAACTCCTCCAGCTCGGGCAGGAGCAGCTCGACGATCGGGTACGTCACCTCGGTGCGGGTCATGCCCGGCTCGGGAGGCTCGGTCAGCCCCTCAAGGAAGGAATCGATCTGCCATTCCGCCAACCGGGCGGTGGTCTGCCCGGTGGACCGGGCCACCTGCACCGCCATGGCCTCACTCAGCAGGCCGGCCTCGACCAGACCGGCCAGACGCCGCAGGGCCAGTACGTCGGCCTCGGTGAGCGCCTTGGCCTGCCCGATGTCGGCGAACCCCATGGCCCGCCAGAACCGTGACGCCAGCTCCATGGAGACCCCGGCACTGCGGGCCGCCTGAAAAGGGGTGTAGCGCCGCTCGGCGCCCAGGATGAGCTGCTCGAGACGCAGGGCAAGCGGATCCTCGCCGGAGTCGACGGCGTTGGGGTCCACCCGGCCGTCCGCGTCCGCGCCGGAGCCCGTGTCGTCGACGGTCACGCCTGATGCCCTTCCGATCTGCCACGGTCACGTACCGACCGGCCTCAACTCTACGGCAGGTGTGCGCCAGCTCACTCCGTCGGGTTCGGCTCATCGGCACCGGTCAGCTCACCGCCGCAGCCGCCCACGACGGGAAGGGGACGGGTCGGGGGGTGTCCGCCCGCAGCGGTTGGCGCGTCGACACCAGCACCTGGGCAGAAGACCGATTCCGCGCCGTTCCGAGGACGGACACCCCCCGACCCGTCCCCGCCACAACGCTCCACTGGGCGCTACGCGCACCACCGCTCAAGCCGCACAGGCGCCGCAGGCACCACCGCTCAAGCCGCACAAGCGCCGCAGGCACCACCACTCAAGCCGCACAAGCGCCGCAGGCACGACAGGCACCACCGCTCAAGCCGCACAAGCGCCGCAGGCACGACAGGCACCACCGCTCAAGCCGCACAAGCGCCGCAGGCACGACAGGCACCACCGCTCAAGCCGCACAGACGCCGCAGGCACGACAGGCACCACCACTCGAACCGCACAAGCGCCGCAGGCACCCTCACGCAGGCCGCAGATGAACGATGTCCCCCGCCCCCACAGGCTCCTGCACACCCGCCTCGGTGGCGATGACCAGCCGCCCGTCCCCATCGACAGCGACCGCCTCCCCCACCACGGCCCGATCCCCCGGCAGCTCCGCCCGCACGACCCGCCCCAGCGTCGCGCACCCGGCCACATAGGTCTCCTGCAACCCGCTCGCCGCCGGATCACCCCCCGCCGCCCGCCACCGCCCGTACCACTCCTCCAGCGACCGCAGCACGGCCCGCAGCAGGGGATCCCGGTCCGTACCCACCGCCCCGGCCAGCGCCAGCGACCCCGCCTGGGGCACGGGCAGCTCCTCGGCCCGCAGACTGACATTGATACCGACGCCGACGACCACGGCGTCGTCCCCGGCCCGCTCGGCGAGGATGCCCCCGGTCTTGCGCTCCTCGCCGCCCACGGAAACCAGCAGGTCGTTGGGCCATTTGAGCGCCGTGTCCACGCCCGCCGCCCGGGACAGCCCGGTGGCCACGGCCACCCCGGTGAGCAGCGGCAGCCAGCCCCAGCGGGCCACCGGCACCTCGGAAGGCTTGAGCAGGACGGAGAAGAAGAGACCCGAGCGGGCCGGTGCGGTCCACTGGCGGTCCAGGCGGCCGCGCCCGGAGGTCTGCTCCTCGGCGACGAGGACCGCGCCCTCGTCCGCCTTGCCGGCCACGGCCCGGGCCACCAGGTCGGAGTTGGTGGAGCCGGTGTGCTGGACCAGGTCCAGTTCCGACCACAGACTCCCCTCGCGCACCAGAGCGCGCCGCAGCGCCGCGGCGTTCAGGGGCGGACGGTCCAGGTCGGACCAACGGCTGTCGTCTGATGCATTGTGCGGCGTCATGCAAGTCACCCTAGGTGTGGGAAACGCCGCACTGCCCACACCGGCGCACACCACTACGCTACGGATGAGTAACCGTCCCCCCTTTTGAGCAGGCAGGGAGCCGCGATCCCGATGTCCGAGCCGGAAGAGATCGACATTCACACGACCGCGGGCAAGCTCGCGGATCTGCAGCGCCGTATCCACGAGGCGACGCACGCCGGCTCGGAGCGCGCCGTCGAAAAGCAGCACGCCAAGGGCAAGCTGACGGCCCGTGAGCGCATCGAGCTGCTGCTCGACGAGGGCTCCTTCGTCGAACTGGACGAGTTCGCCCGGCACCGCTCGACGAACTTCGGTCTGGAGAAGAACCGCCCGTACGGCGACGGCGTCGTGACCGGCTACGGCACGGTCGACGGCCGCCCGGTCGCCGTGTTCTCCCAGGACTTCACCGTCTTCGGCGGCGCGCTCGGCGAGGTCTACGGCCAGAAGATCGTCAAGGTCATGGACTTCGCGCTGAAGACCGGCTGCCCGGTCATCGGCATCAACGACTCGGGCGGCGCCCGCATCCAGGAAGGCGTCGCCTCCCTCGGCGCGTACGGCGAGATCTTCCGCCGCAACACCCACGCCTCCGGTGTCATCCCGCAGATCAGCCTGGTCGTCGGCCCCTGCGCGGGCGGCGCGGTCTACTCCCCGGCCATCACCGACTTCACGGTCATGGTCGACCAGACCTCGCACATGTTCATCACCGGCCCGGACGTCATCAAGACCGTCACCGGCGAGGACGTCGGCTTCGAGGAGCTGGGCGGCGCCCGCACCCACAACTCCGTCTCCGGCGTGGCCCACCACATGGCCGGCGACGAGAAGGACGCCATCGAGTACGTCAAGCAGCTGCTGTCGTACCTGCCGTCCAACAACCTCAGCGAGGCCCCGGTCTTCCCCGAGGAGGCCGACCTGGCGATCAGCGACGAGGACCGCGAGCTGGACACGCTCGTCCCGGACAGCGCGAACCAGCCGTACGACATCCGCACGGTGGTCGAGCACGTCCTGGACGACGCCGAGTTCTTCGAGACCCAGGCGCTGTTCGCGCCGAACATCGTCACCGGCTTCGGCCGGGTCGAGGGCCACCCCGTCGGCATCGTCGCCAACCAGCCGATGCAGTTCGCCGGCTGCCTCGACATCGACGCCAGCGAGAAGGCCGCCCGCTTCGTGCGCACCTGCGACGCCTTCAACGTCCCGGTGCTCACCTTCGTCGACGTGCCGGGCTTCCTCCCTGGCGTGGACCAGGAGCACACCGGCATCATCCGCCGCGGCGCCAAGCTGATCTTCGCCTACGCGGAAGCGACCGTCCCGCTGATCACCGTCATCACCCGCAAGGCCTTCGGCGGCGCCTACGACGTGATGGGCTCCAAGCACCTCGGCGCCGACCTCAATCTCGCCTGGCCGACCGCCCAGATCGCCGTCATGGGCGCGCAGGGCGCCGTCAACATCCTGCACCGGCGCACCATCGCCGAGGCGGAGGCCGCCGGAGAGGGCGAGGCCACCCGCGCCCGGGTCATCCGGGAGTACGAGGACACCCTCCTCAACCCCTACATCGCGGCCGAGCGCGGTTACATCGACGCGGTGATCATGCCGTCGGACACCCGGGCCCACATTGTCCGCGGCCTGCGTCAGCTGCGCACGAAGCGGGAATCCCTGCCTCCGAAGAAGCACGGCAACATCCCCCTCTAGGCCCCGCTGACCTTTGGAGCGGTCATGAACATCAAGGTCGTACGAGGCAATCCCACCCCGGAGGAGCTGGCCGCCGCCCTGGCGGTGGTCCGCGCCCGCGCCGTGGCGGCGGCAGCAACGCCGCCCGGCGCGCCCGGTCCGCGTGACTCCTGGTCGGACCCGGCCCGTATCGCGGGACACCGCGTCCCGCACCCGGGCCCGGCTTCCTGGTCCCGCACCTACTGGCCGGGCTGAGCCACGGCGCACGTCGGTGCGACACCGGGCGCCAAGTTGAGTACATGTACTCAGGCGCCCGGTGTCCGGCCCACCGCACGCTGGAGGAATGCTGTGGTCAGACCCCGAGAACGAGCCGCCCGAGGACATGCGCGACACGCAGGAAATGCTGCGGCGGCTCGGCCTCGTCCTGGCCCTGGCCATGCTGCTCGGGATGATCGTGATCGGCCTGAGGTAGCACGGCGGCACCGCTAACCTGACGGCATGACCGCAAAGCCGCGCAGACGACTCGTGCTCGCCTCCCAGTCCCCTGCCCGCCTCAACCTGCTCCGTCAGGCGGGCCTCGCGCCCGAGGTGATCGTGAGCGGGGTCGACGAGGACGCCGTCACCGCGCCCACCCCGGCCGAGCTGGCGCTCGCCCTGGCCGAGGCCAAGGCCTCCGTCGTGGCGGCGAAGCCGGAGGTGCAGGGTGCCCTGGTGATCGGCTGCGACTCCGTCCTGGAGCTGGACGGGCAGGCGCTCGGCAAGCCCGCCGACGCCGAGGAGGCCACGGCCCGCTGGAAGGCCATGCGCGGGCGGGCCGGGATCCTCCAGACGGGGCACTGCATCTGGGACACGACGGCCAAGCGGTACGTCGCAGGTACCGCCTCCACCGTCGTGCGCTTCGGCGATCCCTCGGACGAGGAGATCGCCGCGTACGTCGCCTCCGGCGAACCCCTCTACGTCGCCGGGGCGTTCACCCTGGACGGCCGTTCGGCGCCGTTCATCGAGGGCATCGACGGCGACCACGGCAATGTGATCGGCATCAGCATGCCCCTGGTGCGGCGGCTGCTGGCGGAACTGGGTGTCGGCATCACAGAGTTGTGGGCACCGGCTGAGTGACCTGGGCGCGGACCGAGTCCTGCGGCTCGTCGTCCCCGTCCCGGGGCTCACCCGTACGGCTCTGCGACGTGCCCGGCACGCCCGCGGGCGCGGCCGGCTCGTCCTCGGCCTTCGGGTCGCCGCCCTGCTCGGGAGCGCCGCCCGAGGAGGCCTGTTCCGGGCCGCTGTCACGGTCGTACGTCATCAGGAGCAGGACGACGAGGCTCAGCACCACCACCATGAACAGGAACGCCGTCCAGCCCACCAGGCCCCAGGTGAACGCGCCCAGCAGGCCGTGCACCACCGCGACACTGATCAGCAGGACCCGGCCGAAGCCGGCGGGCGGGCGGTTGCGTATCGCCACGAGCAGCGCCACCAGGGCGCACAGGGCGAAGTAGAGACCGAAGACCACGCCGCCGATCTTCGAGGACGCCGACATGACGTCCGGATCGAGGCCGGCCAGGGACATCTTCTGCCGGTCCACGACCACCCCGAGGAACCAGTTCAGTGCCCCGATGGCGAGCGCCTCCGCAAGGAGGACGACCGCCACGATCCACGCCACCGGTCTGCGTACCACCGGCCCCCACCCACTTTCGACCTCAGCCCGAGCAGAGCTGCTGTTACCTGAAGTACGTTCGAGTCATCGCGAACGCTACTAACGGGTAAACCCGGGGACAAGGGTTCGGGCACCAGCAAAGAATCATTGGGCCATTCGTAGGGACTCGACAAAGAAACAGAGTGGGCCGCAGCACGCTCTCACAGAGACCTTGACCACATGACAGGGCTAGGGTTTTCCGAAGGAGTCCTGCGTACCGCGGTGCGACAAGGGCTTTCGCGGGTCGGGCGAGCCCCGCATCACGCTCCGTGTGGGCAAGCTCACCATTGGGGACGGGTCGAAGTGCCGTGTCGGCAGTCCCTAAACTCGGCTTGTTTCAAGGAGGGAGCCTCAATCGTGCGCAAGGTGCTCATCGCCAACCGTGGCGAAATCGCTGTCCGCGTGGCCCGGGCCTGTCGGGATGCCGGGATCGCGAGCGTGGCCGTGTACGCCGACCCGGACCGGGACGCTCTGCATGTCCGCGCCGCGGATGAGGCGTTCGCCCTGGGCGGTGACACTCCCGCCACCAGCTATCTGGACATCGAAAAGGTGTTGAACGCCGCCCGCGAGTCCGGGGCGGACGCGGTCCACCCGGGCTACGGCTTCCTGTCGGAGAACGCCGAGTTCGCGCAGGCGGTCCTGGACGCGGGTCTGATCTGGATCGGCCCGCCCCCGCAGGCGATCCGCGACCTGGGTGACAAGGTCGCCGCCCGGCACATCGCACAGCGGGCCGGCGCCCCGCTGGTGGCCGGCACCCCGGACCCCGTCTCCGGCGCGGACGAGGTCGTCGCCTTCGCCGAGCAGCACGGCCTGCCGATCGCCATCAAGGCGGCCTTCGGCGGCGGCGGCCGCGGCCTGAAGGTCGCCCGCACCCTCGAAGAGGTGCCCGAGCTCTACGAGTCCGCGGTGCGCGAGGCGGTCGCCGCGTTCGGCCGTGGCGAGTGCTTCGTCGAGCGGTACCTGGACCGTCCGCGCCACGTGGAGACCCAGTGCCTGGCCGACAAGCACGGCAACGTGGTCGTGGTCTCCACCCGTGACTGCTCGCTCCAGCGCCGCCACCAGAAGCTGGTCGAGGAGGCGCCGGCGCCGTTCCTCTCCGAGGAGCAGGTCGCCGAGCTGTACCGCGCCTCGAAGGCGATCCTGCAGGAGGCCCGCTACGAGGGCGCCGGCACCTGTGAGTTCCTGGTCGGCCAGGACGGGACGATCTCCTTCCTGGAGGTGAACACCCGCCTCCAGGTGGAGCACCCGGTGACCGAGGAGGTCGCCGGCATCGACCTGGTCCGCGAGATGTTCCGCATCGCCGACGGCGAGGAACTGGGCTACGGCGACCCGGCGCTGCGCGGGCACTCGTTCGAGTTCCGGATCAACGGCGAGGACCCGGGCCGCAACTTCCTGCCCGCTCCCGGCACCGTGACCCGCTTCGACGCGCCGTCCGGCCCCGGTGTCCGCCTGGACGCGGGCGTGGAGTCCGGCTCGGTCATCGGACCGGCCTGGGACTCGCTGCTCGCCAAGCTGATCGTGACCGGCCGCACCCGCAAGGAGGCCCTGGAGCGGGCCTCCCGCGCCCTGGAGGAGTTCCAGGTCGAGGGCATGGCCACGGCCATCCCGTTCCACCGTGCGGTCGTCCAGGACCCCGCGTTCGCCCCTGAGCTGACGGGCTCCAAGGAGTCGTTCACGGTCCACACCCGCTGGATCGAGACCGAGTTCGCCAACGAGATCAAGCCCTTCGCCACCCCGGCCGACGCCGAGGCGGAGGAGGAGACGGGTCGCGAGACGGTCGTCGTCGAGGTCGGCGGCAAGCGCCTGGAGGTCTCCCTCCCGGCCTCCCTGGGCATGTCCCTGGCCCGCACCGGCCTGGCCGCCGGCGCCAAGCCGAAGCGCCGCGCGGCCAAGAAGTCCGGCCCGGTGGCCTCCGGCGACACCCTCGCCTCCCCGATGCAGGGCACGATCGTGAAGGTCGCGGTCGAGGAGGGCCAGGAGGTCAAGGAAGGCGATCTGGTCGTCGTCCTGGAGGCCATGAAGATGGAGCAGCCCCTGAACGCCCACAAGGCAGGCACCATCAAGGGTCTGAACTTCGAGGTCGGCGCGTCGGTGACGTCGGGCGCGGCGATCTGCGAGATCAAGGACTGACAGCAGGAACCCGAGTGACGCCCGGTGGACGAACGGTCTGCCGGGCGTTTCCTTTTCGAGTTCTCAACGGCCGGCCCAGGGGGCGGGGAACTGCGCGAACCATGACGCCGAACCCGCAGCCGCCCGACCACGACAGGTCGCACGGCGACCGGGCGCCGAAGCCCACGGGGCCTTGCTAACGCCGCCGCAAATCGGCGACGCGACCCCGCTCGGCGCCCGCCTGCTGCTCCCCGAGCATCCCTCGCAGCCCTCCACCGGGCACCCCGCGCCGAGGCCCGGGAAGGGCCCGCTGGCGCGCCGCAGGCCCCGGCTCACCCCCCGCCGACCCCCCGCTCGCCCCCGCCACGGCGATCTGCACCCCCTGATCGGCGAGTGCCTGCAGCTCGGTTGCTGCGCGGTCGTCGTGCGCGGGCGGCTCGTCGGTGACCAGCCGGGTGATGACATCGGTCGGTACCGTCTGGAACATCGTGTCGGTGCCCAGCTTGGTGTGGTCGGCGAGGACCACGACCTCCGCGGCGGCCTGCACCAGCGCTCGGTCGACGGACGCCGAGAGCATGTTGGACGTGGACAGCCCCCGCTCGGCGGTCAGGCCGCTCCCCGAGAGGAACGCCTTCGACACCCGCAGTCCCTGCAGGGACTGTTCCGCGCCGGAGCCGACGAGGGCGTAGTTGGAGCCGCGCAGGGTGCCGCCGGTCATCACGACCTCCACCCGGTTGGCATGGGCCAACGCCTGAGCGACCAGCAGGGAGTTGGTCACGACGGTCAGACCGGGCACACGGGCGAGCCGGCGGGCCAGCTCCTGCGTGGTCGTACCCGCGCCGACCACGATGGCTTCGCCTTCTTCGACGAGGCCCGCGGCGAGATCGGCGATGGCCGTCTTCTCGGCGGTCGCGAGATGGGACTTCTGCGGAAAGCCGGATTCCCGCGTGAACCCGCCAGGCAGTACCGCACCGCCGTGCCGGCGGTCGAGGAGTCCTTCTGCCTCCAGCGCGCGCACGTCCCGCCGTACGGTCACTTCGGAGGTCTGGACGACGCGGGCGAGTTCACGGAGCGACACGGCCCCGTTCGCTCGCACCATTTCGAGGATCAATTGGCGACGTTCTGCAGCGAACACGAAACTGACAGTAACCCCAACGACCGTCTGCTTTCAGCAGTTTGCGCCGAATAACAGAAGTTGTTCGCATGGCAGGACGGGAAGTGGTATAAGGCCTACCCTTCCCGCCTATGCCGCACGCATGCTCGACAACTCCCCGTGACCAGCGGGAAGTCGGGCGGGCCGGTCAGCCCGCGCCGTTCGCCTTCCGCGTGTGCAACTGCCGTGCCACCTCCGCGATCGACCCCGAAAGGGAGGGGTACACCGTGAACGCGTTCGCGATCTGTTCGACCGTCAGATTGTTGTCGACGGCGATCGAGATGGGGTGGATCAGTTCCGAGGCGCGGGGCGCGACGACGACACCGCCGACGACGATCCCGGTGCCCGGCCGGCAGAAGATCTTCACGAAGCCGTCCCGGATGCCCTGCATCTTGGCCCGCGGGTTGCGCAGCAGGGGGAGCTTGACGGCCCGCGCCTCGATCTTGCCGAAGTCGATGTCGGCCTGGGTGTAGCCGACGGTGGCGATCTCGGGGTCGGTGAAGACGTTGGAGGAGACCGTCTTGAGGTTCAGCGGGGCCACCGCGTCGCCGAGGAAGTGGTACATGGCGATACGTCCCTGCATCGCCGCCACCGACGCGAGCGCGAAGACACCCGTCACGTCACCGGCCGCGTAGACGCCCGGAGCGGTCGTCCGGGACACCTTGTCGGTCCAGATGTGCCCCGAGTCGCGCAGCCTGACGCCGGCCTCCTCCAGGCCGAGCCCCGCGCTGTTCGGGATGGCGCCGACGGCCATGAGGCAGTGCGAGCCGCTGATGACGCGCCCGTCGGCCAGCGTCACCTCCACCTGGTCACCGACACGCTTGGCGGACTGCGCGCGGGAGCGGGCCATGACGTTCATGCCGCGGCGGCGGAAGACGTCTTCGAGGACGGCCGCGGCGTCCGGGTCCTCACCGGGCAGCACGCGATCGCGCGAGGACACCAGGGTCACCTTGGACCCCAGCGCCTGGTAGGCGCCCGCGAACTCGGCACCGGTCACACCGGAGCCGACCACGATCAGCTCGTCCGGCAGCTCGGTGAGGTCGTAGACCTGGGTCCAGTTGAGGATGCGCTCGCCGTCGGGCTGGGCGTCGGGCAGCTCGCGCGGGTGTCCGCCGGTGGCGATGAGGACGGCGTCGGCGACGAGGGTCTCCTCGGTGCCGTCGGCGGCGGTGACGACGACCTTGCGGGAACCGTCGAGGGCCTGCATGCCGTCCAGCCGGCCGCGGCCGCGCATGACCCGGGCGCCGGCCCGCGTCACGGACGCGGTGATGTCGTGGGACTGGGCGAGCGCGAGCCGCTTCACACGCCGGTTGACCTTGCCGAGGTCCACACCGACCACCCGGGCCGCCCGCTCCAGCGGCGGGGTGTCGTCGGCGACGATGATGCCCAGCTCCTCGTAGGAGGAGTCGAAGGTGGTCATCACCTCGGCCGTAGCGATAAGGGTCTTCGACGGCACGCAGTCGGTCAGTACCGACGCTCCGCCCAGACCGTCGCAGTCGACGACGGTCACCTCCGCACCGAGCTGCGCGGCGACCAGCGCCGCTTCGTATCCGCCGGGTCCGCCACCGATGATCACGATCCGAGTCACGTACCCCATTGTCCCGCACGCTTCAAGGTGCTACTGCCCCGGGGCACCCGGCGGCGGCCCCCGGGTCGGGAGAGACGGAGTTTCCGCTGCCGTACCCTCTCCCCATGTCGCTCTATGCCGCGTACGCCGGCAACCTCGAAGCGCGGCTGATGTCCCGCCGCGCCCCGCACTCCCCGCTGCGCGCCATCGGCTGGCTGAACGGCTGGCGGCTGACCTTCGGCGGCGAGCAGCTCGGCTGGGAGGGCGCACTGGCGACGATCGTCGAGGAGCCGGGGGACCAGGTCTTCGTCGGCCTGTACGACATCGCGCCCATGGACGAGGAGTCCCTCGACCGCTGGGAGGGCGTCGGCCTCGGCATCTACCGGCGCGTCCGGGTGCGTGTGCACACCCTGGACGGCGAGGAGCCGGCGTGGACGTACGTCCTCAACGCCTACGAGGGGGGGCTGCCCTCGGCCCGCTACCTCGGGGAGGTCGCGGATGCCGCCGAATCCGCCGGGGCACCCCACGACTATGTGATGGAGCTGCGCAAGCGCCCCTGCTGAGGCGGGCCGGGCGGGGCCTTGCCGAGGATTTGCCCACCCTTTGTCGAAAACGACAAGACAACGAAAGCATTCCCGTGGGCTCTGTCATCTACGCGCGTAGGCGAACACCGGCTACCCTCGTCGGCGTGAACGCATCTCTTCTTCCGGACGACATCCAGGGCGCCACCCCCGCAGATCCCAGGGTCGCCGCCGACGCCGCCGCCGCGCGCCTGCGCGAACTCACCGGCGCCGAGACCCACGACGTCGCCCTCGTGATGGGCTCCGGCTGGGCTCCCGCCGTCGACGCCCTGGGCGCACCCGACGCCGAGTTCCAGGTCACCGAGCTGCCCGGCTTCCCGCCGCCGGCCGTCGAGGGGCACGGCGGCAAGATCCGCTCGTACTCCTTCGGTGACAAGCGTGCGCTGGTCTTCCTGGGCCGCACGCACTTCTACGAGGGCCGCGGGGTCGCCGCCGTCGCGCACGGCGTGCGCACCGCCGTCGCCGCCGGCTGCAAGACCATCGTGCTGACCAACGGCTGCGGCGGCCTGCGCGAGGGCATGCGCCCCGGCCAGCCGGTGCTGATCAGCGATCACATCAACCTGACGGCCACGTCCCCGATCGTCGGCGCCAACTTCGTCGACCTGACGGACCTCTACTCCCCCCGCCTGCGCGCCCTGTGCAAGGAGATCGACCCCTCCCTGGAGGAGGGCGTCTACGCGCAGTTCCCCGGCCCGCACTACGAGACGCCGGCCGAGATCCGCATGGCCCGTGTGATCGGCGCCGACCTGGTCGGCATGTCCACGGTCCTCGAGGCGATCGCCGCGCGCGAGGCGGGCGCCGAGGTGCTGGGCATCTCCCTGGTCACCAACCTCGCGGCGGGCATGACCGGCGAGCCCCTGAACCACGAGGAGGTCCTCCAGGCGGGCCGCGACTCGGCGGCGCGGATGGGCGAGCTGCTCGGTCGGGTGCTGGGCAAGCTGTAAGCGCGATCCCACCCGTCCGCCTGCGGCCGACCGAGTCGGGCGGGCGGGTGGTGAGTGGTGGTCTGGGGGCGGAGCCCCCCAGGGACGAGGCAGACACAGGAGAGGCTGATCCCAAGGTGCACGACGATCTCATCGCCAGGGCCGACGCATGGCTCGCCGAGGACCCGGACCCGGAGACCCGCGACGAGCTGGCCAAGCTGATCGAGGCCGGGGACGTCGGCGAACTCTCCGCCCGCTTCGCCGGCACCCTCCAGTTCGGCACCGCCGGCCTGCGGGGTGAACTCGGCGCCGGCCCGATGCGCATGAACCGCAGCGTCGTGATCCGCGCCGCCGCCGGCCTCGCCGCCTACCTGAAGAAGCAGGGCCAGGCCGGCGGACTGGTGGTCATCGGTTACGACGCCCGCCACAAGTCCGCCGACTTCGCCCGGGACACCGCAGCCGTCATGACCGGCGCCGGCCTGCGTGCCGCTGTCCTCCCCCGCCCCCTGCCCACCCCCGTGCTGGCCTTCGCGATAAGGCACCTCGGCGCGGTCGCGGGCGTGGAGGTCACCGCCAGCCACAATCCGCCCCGGGACAACGGCTACAAGGTCTACCTCGGCGACGGCTCCCAGATCGTCCCGCCCGCGGACGCGGAGATCGCCGCCGAGATCGAGGCGATCGCCTCGCTGCACGACGTACCCCGCCCGGAGGCCGGCTGGGAGACCCTCGACGACGCGGTCCTGGACGCCTATCTGGCCCGTACCGACGCCGTCCTGGCCGCCGGCTCACCGCGCACCGCCCGCACCGTCTACACGGCGATGCACGGCGTCGGCAGGGACGTGCTGCTCGCCGCGTTCGCCCGCGCCGGCTTCCCCGAGCCGGTGCTGGTCGCCGAGCAGGCCGACCCCGACCCGGACTTCCCGACGGTCGCCTTCCCCAACCCGGAGGAGCCGGGCGCGATGGACCTGGCGTTCGCGCTGGCCCGCGCGAGCGACCCGGACCTCGTCATCGCCAACGACCCCGACGCGGACCGCTGTGCCGTGGCCGTCAAGTCGGGCGCGGACTGGCGCATGCTGCGCGGCGACGAGGTCGGCGCGCTGCTCGCCGCCCATCTGGTGGCCCGCGGTGCCACCGGCACCTTCGCGGAGTCGATCGTCTCCTCCTCCCTGCTCGGCCGGATCGCCGAGAAGGCGGGCCTGCCCTTCGAGGAGACCCTCACCGGCTTCAAGTGGATCGCCCGCGTCGACGGCCTGCGCTACGGCTACGAGGAGGCTCTCGGCTACTGCGTGGACCCGGAGGGCGTGCGCGACAAGGACGGCATCACCGCCGCGCTCCTGATCACCGAGCTGGCCTCCGGGCTCAAGGAGGAGGGCCGCACCCTCCTCGACCTCCTCGACGACCTGGCCGTGACGCACGGCCTGCACGCCACCGACCAGCTGTCGGTCCGCGTCCAGGACCTCTCCGTCATCTCCGACGCGATGCGCCGCCTGCGCGAGCAGCCCCCGACCGAGCTGGCGGGCCTTGCCATCACCCGCGCCGAGGACCTGACGCGGGGCACGGACGAGCTGCCGCCCACCGACGGCCTGCGGTACACCCTCGACGGCGCCCGCGTCATCGTCCGCCCCAGCGGCACCGAGCCCAAGCTGAAGTGCTACCTGGAGGTCGTCGTCCCGGTCGCCGGCCACGCCGGTCTCCCGGCCGCCCACACCCGCGCGGCCGAGCTGCTCGCCGCCATCAAGCGGGACCTGTCCGCGGCCGCCGGCATCTGAGTCACCGGCACGTCGGGGTGCCCTGTCCCCAGGGCACCCCGACGACGCACACACTCGCCCGAGCGCCCGCGGAAACAGCGCGAGGACCGCTCCCGCAGGCCCTCATGCCACGCCGGCAGCCGCCGGGCTCACCCCGTCGCCAGCAGCACCGCCAGCAGCACCGCCCCGGCGACCGCGGGCGCGATCACCTCGTAGGACCAGCGCACGGTGACCTCCCCCTGAGCCGACTTGGCCTTCCCCCGCCGCTCCTGCATCTCCCGCAGGTCACCCATGATCTGGTCGGTCTCCGCGCGGGCCGGGCCGTCGTCGCCGACGGCGCCGGGGGCGCCGAACCCGCCGAGCCCGCCGAACCCGAAGCCCCCGGACCGGCTCTCACCTCTGGCCGCCCTCTCCGCCCGGGTCTGCCGTCGGGCCGCCTTCTTGCGTGCGCGCAGCGAGACGGGGACGGCCCACAGCTGGAACTTGGCGCCGGAATTGGCGATGACCTCGTTGGTGTAGCCGGAGCGCAGGGAGGCCACCTCGCCCCAGGGCAGGGTGATCACCCGGAAGGGGTTGCGGACCCGCAGCCGGTCCTCGCCCGCGAAGACCGCCGGCCGCAGGGTGAAGGCGATCACCAGCGGCACGACCAGGATCAGCGCGGCGAGCGCGAGCCAGGGGGTCCGACCGTCTCCCTTGACCAGTGCGTCGATGCCCAGCCAGGCGGCCAGCACCAGCAGCAGCACGCCGGCCACCAGCGCCTGGGGTGAGCGGTAGACCAGGTCCCTGGTGGTGGACGCGGGAGGTTGCGGCGCGGAGGGCTGGCGGTCCGGGGTCGTCATGGTCCCGATTCTGCCCGACGCGGCCGGAACCGCCTCGACGCACCCCGGTCCAGGCGCTCATCCGTGATCAACACCGAGGCAATGAGCACCCGGGGCTATACAGCCGCTACGCGCGTAGATATGCTCGTCTGGTGACCATGCCCACCACTGCATCCCCCGCTCTCGCTGACGTCGCCGCGTCCGACAGCACGCTGCGCCGCTTCCTCCACGGGCTGCCCGGCGTCGACGCGGTCGGCCTGGAGGCGCGCGCCGCGTCTCTCGGCACCCGTTCCATCAAGACCACCGCGAAGGCGTACGCCATCGACCTCGCCATCTCGATGGTCGACCTGACGACGCTGGAAGGCGCGGACACCCCGGGCAAGGTCCGGGCGCTCGGCGCCAAGGCGGTCCACCCCGACCCGACGGACCGTACGACCCCCACCACGGCCGCGGTCTGCGTGTATCCCGACATGGTGGCCGTCGCCAAGGAGGCCGTCGCCGGCTCCGGCGTCAAGGTCGCCTCGGTCGCCACCGCCTTCCCGGCCGGGCGTGCCGCCCTCGAGGTGAAGCTGGCCGACGTCCGTGACGCCGTGGCCGCGGGCGCCGACGAGATCGACATGGTCATCGACCGGGGCGCGTTCCTCGCGGGCAAGTACCTGAAGGTGTACGACGAGATCGTCGCCGTGAAGGAGGCCTGCGGGACGAGCGCCCGGCTGAAGGTCATCTTCGAGACCGGCGAGCTGTCGACGTACGACAACATCCGCCGGGCGAGCTGGCTGGGCATGCTGGCGGGCGCGGACTTCATCAAGACGTCCACCGGCAAGGTCGCCGTCAACGCCACCCCCTCCAACACCCTGCTGATGCTGGAGGCGGTGCGCGACTTCCGCGCCCAGACCGGCATCCAGGTCGGCGTGAAGCCCGCCGGCGGCATCCGCACCACCAAGGACGCGATCAAGTTCCTGGTCCTGGTCAACGAGACCGCGGGCGAGGACTGGCTGGACAACCACTGGTTCCGTTTCGGCGCCTCCTCGCTCCTGAACGACCTGCTGATGCAGCGTCAGAAGCTGGCCACCGGCCGCTACTCCGGCCCCGACTACGTGACGGTGGACTGAGACCCCATGAAGATGGACATGCAGACATCCGCATTCGAGTACGCACCGGCGCCCGAGTCCCGCTCCGTCGTCGACATCGCCCCCTCCTACGGCCTGTTCATCGACGGTGAGTTCACCGAGGCGGCCGACGGCAAGGTCTTCAAGACGGTCAGCCCGAGCACCGAGGAGGTGCTCTCGGAGATCGCCCAGGCCGGTTCCGAGGACGTCGACCGCGCGGTGAAGGCCGCCCGCAAGGCGTTCGAGAAGTGGTCGGCACTGCCCGGATCCGAGCGCGCCAAGTACCTGTTCCGCATCGCCCGGATCGTCCAGGAGCGCAGCCGCGAGCTTGCGGTCCTGGAGACGCTGGACAACGGCAAGCCGATCAAGGAGACCCGCGACGCGGACCTTCCGCTGGTCGCCGCGCACTTCTTCTACTACGCGGGCTGGGCGGACAAGCTCGACCACGCCGGGTTCGGCCCCTCGCCGAAGCCGCTGGGCGTGGCGGGCCAGGTCATCCCCTGGAACTTCCCGCTGCTGATGCTGGCCTGGAAGATCGCCCCCGCCCTGGCGACCGGCAACACGGTCGTGCTCAAGCCCGCCGAGACCACCCCGCTCTCCGCGCTGTTCTTCGCGGACATCTGCCGCCAGGCCGGCCTGCCCAAGGGTGTCGTCAACATCCTTCCGGGCTACGGCGACACCGGTGCCGCGCTCGTCGCGCACCCGGACGTCGACAAGGTCGCCTTCACCGGGTCGACGGCCGTCGGCAAGGCGATCGCGAGGACCGTCGCGGGCACCCACAAGAAGCTCACCCTCGAACTGGGTGGCAAGGGCGCCAACATCGTCTTCGACGACGCCCCGATCGACCAGGCCGTCGAGGGCATCGTGAACGGCATCTTCTTCAACCAGGGCCAGGTCTGCTGCGCCGGCTCCCGGCTGCTGGTCCAGGAGTCGATCCAGGACGAGCTGCTGGACTCCCTGAAGCGCCGTCTGTCCACCCTGCGTCTCGGCGACCCGCTGGACAAGAACACGGACATCGGCGCGATCAACTCCGCCGAACAGCTCTCCCGCATCACGTCGCTGGTCGAGCAGGGCGAGGCGGAGGGTGCCGAGCGCTGGTCCCCGGCCTGCGACCTCCCCGAGAGCGGCTACTGGTTCGCCCCGACGCTGTTCACGAACGTCACCCAGGCGCACACCATCGCGCGCGACGAGATCTTCGGCCCGGTGCTGTCGGTGCTCTCCTTCCGCACCCCGGACGAGGCCGTCGCCAAGGCCAACAACACGCAGTACGGCCTCTCGGCGGGCATCTGGACCGAGAAGGGCTCCCGGATCCTGGCCGTCGCGAACAAGCTGCGCGCCGGCGTCGTCTGGTCCAACACGTTCAACAAGTTCGACCCGACCTCGCCCTTCGGCGGCTACAAGGAGTCGGGCTTCGGCCGCGAGGGCGGCCGCCACGGCCTGGAGGCGTACCTCGATGTCTGAGAAGTCCGAGAAGACCGAGCTGCAGCGACTCAGCGTCTTCAAGACCTACAAGCTGTACGTCGGCGGGAAGTTCCCGCGTTCCGAGAGCGGCCGGGTGTACGAGGTGGCGGACTCCAAGGGCAAGTGGCTGGCCAATGCTCCGCAGTCCTCCCGCAAGGACGCCCGTGACGCGGTCGTGGCCGCGCGCAAGGCGTTCGGCGGCTGGTCCGGCGCGACGGCCTACAACCGCGGCCAGATCCTCTACCGCGTCGCCGAGATGCTGGAGGGCCGCCGCGAGCAGTTCGTGCGCGAGGTCGCGGACGCCGAGGGCCTGTCCAGGTCGAAGGCGGCCGCGGTCGTGGACGCCGCCGTCGACCGCTGGGTCTGGTACGCGGGCTGGACCGACAAGATCACCCAGGTGATCGGCGGGGCGAACCCGGTCGCGGGTCCGTTCTTCAACCTGTCCTCCCCCGAGCCGACCGGCGTGGTCGCCGTACTGGCCCCGCAGGAGTCGTCCTTCCTCGGCCTGGTCTCGGTGCTCGCCCCGGTGATCGCCACCGGCAACACGGCGGTCGTCGTGGCCTCCGAGCGGGCCCCGCTGCCCGCCCTGTCGCTGGGCGAGGTGCTGGCCACCTCCGACGTCCCCGGCGGTGTGGTCAACGTCCTGTCCGGCCGTACGGCGGAGCTCGCCGCGCCGCTCGCCGCGCACCAGGACGTCAACGCGATCGACCTCGCGGGCGCCGACGAGGTGCTGGCCAAGGAGCTGGAGATCGCGGCGGCGGACAACCTGAAGCGCGTCCTGCGTCCACAGCCTGTGGATTACGCGCAGACGCCCGGCATCGAGCGTCTGACCGCCTTCCTGGAGACGAAGACGGTCTGGCACCCGACGGGTTCGCTGGGCGCGTCCGGCTCGTCGTACTGAGCGGGGCGCCCGCCGCAGCGGGCCGGCCCCGCAAGACCGAGAGCCGCGCCTCCCCTCCGTCCGGGGGAGACGCGGCTCTCTCGTCCGCCCAGGGCGCGCGGCCCGGCTCAGGCCGTGCCGCCACCGCCCAGCAGTCCGGCGAACCGCTCCAGCGCCGGGACGGCGCCGAGCGACCCCGTCTGGGTGACCGGGCCCGTCAGCCCGGAGAGCGGGTCGTCACCGCCGTCGTTCTTGCGTGCCGCCTTCCGCGCCTCCGTCTGCTCCGCCTTGCGCTGCGCACCGGCGCGGGCGAAGGCGACGGGGTCGAAGCCCGGGACGGGGCCGGTGACGTACCGCACCGAGCCGGACGACGCCTGGAAGCCGGCCCCCGGGTCCATCCTGCCGAGCGAGGCGGGCTGCCAGGGCACCTCCGCGACGGCAGCGGCGTCGGCGGACGCCGTCGTCGCACCCACGCCCAGGGCCGCCGAGGCGGTCGCGAGGACGACCAGGGCGCGCTGCGCGGTGGGATGCGGGGAGGAGCTGTGTCGGGCCATCACTGATGCCGCCTTCAAGTGCGCAAGGTAACGATAACGACACGTAGCGTAGTTGAGGCGGGAGTCACGCTCAAAAGCCGACCCGCGGGGTCGGCAGACGGCCCGCCATACGTCAAACTGGTGTTCCGTGAGCATTCATCCCCCGTCCCCCGCCCGTGTCGTGCTGCTCTGCGGCCCCTCGGGCTCGGGCAAGTCACTCGTCGCCGCCCGTTCCGGGCTTCCCGTCCTGCGTCTCGACGACTTCTACAAGGAGAGCGACGACCCGACACTGCCGCTGGTGGACGGGAGTTCGGACATCGACTGGGACCATCCTCAGTCGTGGGACGCGGACGTCGCGGTCGAGGCCATCGCCCGGCTGTGCGCCACGGGGTCGACGGCCGTGCCGGTGTACGACATCGCGCTGAGCGCCCGTACCGGCGAGGAGACGCTGTACATCGGGCGCACCCCGCTGTTCATCGCGGAGGGCATCTTCGCCGCGGAGATCGTGGAGCGCTGCCGTGACCGCGGCGTGCTGGCGGACGCGCTGTGCCTGTCCCGCGGTCCGGTCACCACCTTCCGCCGGCGTTTCCTGCGGGACCTGAAGGAGGGCCGCAAGTCGGTGCCGTTCCTGCTGCGCCGCGGCTGGCGGCTGATGCGTGCGGAGCGGTCGATCGTGACCCGCCAGGTCTCCCTGGGCGCCCACCCCTGCGACCGGGACGAGGCGTTGGGCCGGCTCGCCGCGGCCGCGGCGGGCCGTCAGACGCGGCAGCAGACGGTGGCATAGGCGGCAGACGCCGGCTCACGGCCGGACCTGCGAAAACGCGAAACGGGACTGGACGGACCCCCCGGCCCTCCAGTCCCGCTTCTTTGTGCTCCCCCGTGTTTCCCCCGTGGGCCCACCCCCCAGTGGTCCCCGTATCTCCCCCGTTGCTCCCCCCGAACCTTCAGGCGACCAGTTCGCCGAAGGCGTTCTCCTCGTCACGGCCGAAGCTGAGGACCTCGTCCTCGCGCAGCCGGCGCAGCGACCGCCAGATGCTGGACTTCACCGTGCCGACACTGATGTCGAGGATCTCCGCGATCTCCGGGTCCGTGCGGCCCTCGTAGTAGCGCAGGACCAGCATGGTGCGCTGGAGTTCGGGCAGCCGGGCCAGCGCCTGCCACAGGACCGCGCGCAGTTCGGTGCCGCGCATCGCGTCCGTCTCGCCGGGCGTCTCCGGCAGTTCCTCGGTCGGGTACTCGTTGAGCTTGCGGCGCCGCCAGGCGCTGATGTGCAGGTTGGTCATGGTCCGGCGCAGATAGCCGCCGACCGCCGCCTTGTCGCTGATCCGGTCCCACGCCTTGTACGTCGAGAACAGCGCGCTCTGCAGCAGGTCCTCGGCCTCGAAGCGGTCGCCGGTCAGGTGGTAGGCGGTGGCGTACAGGGAGGCGCGGCGCTCCTGGACGTAGGCGGTGAACTCCGCCTCGGTCAGCGAACGACGCTCCCCCGGGTCCTCCCCGTACGCGGATCCCCCGTGCGTCTCCCCCGTGTGCGCGTCAACCACCGTCATGTAACCGGTGTGCTGACGCCCGGTGCCGCGAGCGCACCCCCGCCCGCTCACGGCACCGGACTTCTCGGAACCCCGGTGCACGTCGTGCAGACGCGTGACCACTGCGCTGGTGCTGATGCTGTGCAGCGTGTTCATCTCGCGCTCCCCGTCGTGGACTTCCGGTGTTCGGCTAGCTCGGTGGTGCTTCCTTGCCTGTGCCGAAAAGCTTGCCGAGCGACCTTCATGGCCGTGTCCGTCGACTGTCACAGACCTGTCACAGGGGTCCGGCCCAGGGCCGTCACAGAATGCGCACAGAAGGTGGCGATACAGAGGGCTGTGTCGGGCAGGTCGTACGAGAGCCCGTCCATGGGCCAGAATGTGCCCGTGCCTTCCCTGTTGCTGATCGAGGACGACGACGCCATCCGCACGGCCCTGGAGCTCTCCCTGACGCGCCAGGGTCACCGGGTGGCGACCGCTGCCAGCGGTGAGGACGGTCTGAAGCTGCTGCGCGAGCAGCGGCCGGATCTGATCGTGCTGGATGTGATGCTGCCCGGCATCGACGGCTTCGAGGTGTGCCGGCGTATCCGGCGCACCGACCAGCTGCCGATCATCCTGCTCACCGCGCGCAATGACGACATCGACGTGGTCGTGGGGCTGGAGTCCGGGGCCGACGACTACGTCGTGAAGCCGGTGCAGGGCCGGGTGCTGGACGCCCGGATCCGGGCCGTGCTGCGCCGCGGGGAACGCGAGTCCACCGACTCGGCGAGCTTCGGCAGCCTCGTCATCGACCGCTCCGCGATGACCGTGACCAAGAACGGCGAGGACCTGCAGCTGACGCCGACCGAGCTGCGGCTGCTGCTGGAGCTGAGCCGGCGGCCCGGTCAGGCGCTGTCGCGGCAGCAGCTGCTGCGCCTGGTGTGGGAGCACGACTACCTGGGCGACTCACGCCTGGTGGACGCGTGTGTGCAGCGGCTGCGCGCCAAGGTGGAGGACGTGCCCTCGTCCCCGACCCTGATCCGTACCGTGCGTGGTGTCGGCTACCGCCTGGACGCTCCTCAGTGACCGATACGCATGGGGGGCTGCGCGGCTGGGCCGCGGGGCGCAAGGGGAGTCTGTCGCGGCTGCGGTTCACCAGCCTCAGGCTGCGGCTGGTGGTCGTCTTCGGGCTGGTCGCGCTCACCGCCGCGGTGTCGGCGTCGGGCATCGCGTACTGGCTGAACCGGGAGGCCGTGCTCACCCGCGCGCAGGACGCGGTGCTGCGCGACTTCCAGCAGGAGATGCAGAACCGGGCGGGTGCGCTGCCCGTGCACCCCTCGCAGGACGAACTGCAGCGTGCGGCGGGCCAGATGGCCGGCAGCAGCCAGCGGTTCAGCGTGCTGCTGGTCGCCGAGGACCCGGACGGCAAGACGGTGTACGGCAACTCGGGCGGCATCAACGGCTTCTCGCTGGAGGACGTGCCGGGTTCGCTGCGTGCCGCGGTGAACAAGCGACAGAAGGTGACCGACGGCAACAAGTCGCCGTACCACCTGTACTGGCAGCGGGTCGACGACCACGGCACGCCGTATCTGGTGGCCGGTACGAGACTGATCGGCGGCGGTCCGACGGGCTACATGGCGAAGTCGCTGGAGCCGGAGGCCAAGGACCTCAACTCGCTGGCCTGGTCGCTGGGGATCGCGACGGGTCTCGCACTGATCGGCTCGGCGCTGCTCGCGCAGGCCGCGGCCACGACCGTCCTGAAGCCGGTGCACCGGCTGGGGGTGGCCGCCCGGCGGCTCGGCGAGGGCAGGCTGGACACCCGGCTCAGTGTGTCGGGCACGGATGAACTCGCCGATCTGTCACGGACGTTCAACAGCGCGGCGGAGGCGCTGGAGAAACGGGTCGAGGACATGGCCGCCCGTGACGACGCCTCCCGCCGCTTCGTCGCCGACATGTCGCACGAGCTGCGCACTCCCCTGACCGCCATCACCGCCGTCACGGAGGTGCTGGAGGAGGAGCTGGAGTCCGAGGCCGGCGGCATCGACCCCATGATCGAACCGGCCGTACGGCTCGTGGTGAGCGAGACCCGGCGGCTGAACGACCTGGTCGAGAACCTGATGGAGGTCACCCGCTTCGACGCGGGCACCGCCCGCCTGGTCCTGGACGACGTCGACCTCGCCGACCAGATCACCGCCTGCATCGACGCCCGGGCCTGGCTGGACGCCGTGGAGCTGGACGCCGAGCGCGGCGTCCACGCCAGTCTGGACCCGCGCCGCCTGGACGTCATACTGGCCAACCTGATCGGCAACGCGCTCAAGCACGGCGGGTCACCGGTGCGGGTGTCGGTGCGGATCGACGGAGACGACCTGGTCATCGCGGTGCGCGACCACGGGCCCGGCATCCCCGAGGACGTCCTGCCGCACGTCTTCGACCGCTTCTACAAGGCCAGTGCCTCCCGGCCGCGCTCCGAGGGCAGCGGCCTGGGTCTGTCCATCGCCATGGAGAACGCCCACATCCACGGCGGTGAGATCACCGCCGCCAACTCCCCCGACGGGGGTGCGGTGTTCACGCTGCGGCTGCCGCGGGACGCCTCACGGCTGACCGAGGAGGGCGACGGGGGCGACGGGGACAACGCGGCCGGGGACTGCGGGAAGGAGGGGTCATGACCGCGAGGTCCGTACGAGGCCTGCTGGCGGTGCCCCTTCTCGCCGCGCTGGTCACCGGCTGCGGGATCCGCCCCACCGAGGTGCCGACCGACTTCGGCGGGGCGCCCTCCCGGGTGCCCTGCTCGCTGTCCGGGCCCGCTGTGTCGACGCAGTCCTCGCGCGGGGTGCCGGTGCAGGTCTTCCTGCTGTGCGGCTCGTCCCTGGTGGCCGTCGACCGGGCCGTGCGGGTCCCGGAGGGCACGCCGGACGCACGGCGCCGGGTGATCGTGGCACAGGGCCTGCTGGACCAGCTCGCCGCGTCCCCGTCGGCCGCGGAGAAGGGGGCGGGCTACACGACGCACGTGCCGGGCGGCCTGGGCGTGACCGGGCCGGGCCCCAAGGACCCGGAGGACGCGCTGCGGCTGAGCACCGCGCCGGACCGGCTCACCTCCTACGCGCTCGCCCAGCTCGTGTGCACGCTGTCCGACTCGGCGGCGACGGAGGGCGACGGCTCGGTGATCCTCGGCGGGCCGGCCAGCGAGCCGCTGCGCCGCTACGCGTGCACCGACGACGTCCGCAACCGGCCGGGCACCACCGAACCCCCCTCCGGCGACGTGACGGCGGGCTGAGCTGCCCCGTAGAGCCCCGTAGAGCCCCGGTGTGGCGGACGCCTCATGTGCATCCGCGTGACGGATGCGGAACCGATCGTGCACACCGGCGCGTCTAGGGGGGCGTGCAGCGTCAAGGCTCCATCGGCGGCAGCGCCGCGATTCGCATCCAGGTGACGGGAGGCGTCCTCCTCGTCGCACACCTCGGGCTTGTCGCCTGGCTGATGTTGCGGCCCCTGGACGTCCCCTGGGTCATGCCCGCCAACCTTCACCCGCTCGCCGGCATCCGGGCCGACCTGGCGCTGGGCGGGCCGGAGGCGGCCAGACGCATCGGCGAGGGGCTGGCACTGCTCGCGCCGCTGGGCGTGCTGCTGCCGATGGCCCACGGCCGGCTCGCCGTCTCCCCGCTCGCCTCGCTGGCCCGTACGGCGGCCACGGGGGCCCTGATCTCGCTGGGCATCGCCCTGCTGCAGACGGGGGTTCCGGGCCGGGTGGTGGACGTCGACTCGCTGCTGCTGAACACCGTGGGCGTGGCGCTGGCCCACCTGGCCGTGGTGCCCGCGGGCCGGGCCTGGCTGCGGCGGCGGGGCGAGCACGGGCCCCGCAGGGCCGGACAGGTCACCGTCCAGGAGGACCTCCCTCAGGGGCGTACCCCGACGATTCCCAGGGTCGGGATCGCCCCGTAGAGCGACGCTTCGTCCCGTTCGTCTCCGTACCGTGGAACACAGCTGAAGCCGCCGGCCGGGCGGCTTCACCCGATGCTCACGAAGGAGCCGCAGATGTCCAGCCTCGCCCGCCCCACCCAAGGCCGCATGATCGGCGGAGTGTGCGCCGCGCTGGCCCGGCGCTTCGGCACCTCCGCGACGACGATGCGGGTGATCTTCCTGCTGTCGTGCCTGCTGCCCGGCCCGCAGTTCCTGCTCTACATAGCGCTGTGGATCCTGCTGCCGTCCGAGGACAAGGCGCGGACCGCCTGGTGAGTCCGGGCGGCGGTCCGGTGAGTCCGGGCGCCGAAACGCGGCAGGGGCGCTCCCGGACAGTTCCGGGGCGCCCCAGCGGCGTCGTGCGGAGGCCGGCCTCAGCCGAGCGGGATCCCGTTCATCAGCATGTTCTGCGTGGGCAGGCCCGTGCTCTGCAGCGGAAGTCCGCCGATCCGACCGTGAATCGGCCCGCTGGGCCCCTCGGCCAGGACCCTGCCGACGGCCGGCTGCGCGGCGGGCGCCTGGCCGACGGCATTCTGCCCCTGGGCGAGCGCCGCGCCGGCGGCCGGCAGCGCCTGGGAGACGTTCTCGGCCGGCAGCGTCTTGCTGACGGTGTCCAGGGCCGGCGTGGCGGCCGGGGCGGCCGGGGCCGCGCTGGCCGCACCCGCGCCCACGGCGGCGAAAGCGACACCGAGAGCGGCGACACCAAGGGTCTTGACAGCAGACTGCTTCATTGAATGCGTCCTTGAATGCGGAGACGGGAAATCGAAAAAGAGCTGAGCGGTTCACGACCGTAAACATGCCGCACCACCCGCCGCAAACACCGAAATGAGGACGACTTGTGAAAGCCCGTCCGCATTCCGTATCCCCGATCGAGCCGCGCTAGCCCGCCGAACGAGCAGAACCGCTGGTGGAGGCGGCCTGCCGGAACAGCCATTCGGATTTCAACTCTGCATATCCGGGCTTGACCACGTCATTGATCATCGCAAGGCGTTCATCGAAAGGAATGAACGCTGATTTCATCGCATTGACGGAGAACCACTGCAGATCCTCGAGTGTGTAGCCGAACGCGTCGACGAGGTGCTCGAATTCCCGGCTCATGCTGGTGTGCGACATCAACCTGTTGTCCGTATTGACCGTCGCCCTGAAGTGCAGCCGCCGCAGCAGCCCGATCGGGTGCTCGGCATAGGAGGGCGCGGCGCCGGTCTGCAGGTTGGAGCTGGGGCACAGCTCCAGCGGGATCCGCTTGTCCCGGACGTACGACGCCAGCCGTCCGAGCCGCACCGAGCCGTCCTCGCCGACCTCGATGTCGTCGATGATGCGCACCCCGTGCCCGAGCCGGTCGGCGCCGCACCACTGCAGCGCCTGCCAGATGGACGGCAGCCCGAACGCCTCGCCGGCGTGGATGGTGAAGTGGTTGTTCTCGCGCTTGAGGTATTCGAACGCGTCCAGGTGCCGGGTGGGCGGGTAGCCGGCCTCGGCGCCGGCGATGTCGAAGCCGACCACGCCGAGGTCCCGGTAGCGGTTGGCGAGTTCGGCGATCTCCAGGGCGCGGGCCGCGTGCCGCATGGCGGTCAGCAGGGCGCCTACGCGGATGCGGTGGCCGTTCTCCCGGGCGAGCCGCTCCCCCTGCCGGAAACCCTCGTTGACCGCCTCGACGACCTCTTCGAGGCTCAGCCCGCGCTCCAGATGCTGCTCGGGCGCGTAGCGCACCTCGGCATAGACGACGCCGTCCTCGGCGAGGTCCTCGGCGCACTCCCGGGCGACCCGGACGAGCGCCTCCCGGGTCTGCATCACGCCGACGGTGTACGAGAAGGTCTCCAGATAGCGTTCCAGCGAACCGGAGTCGGCGGCCTCGCGGAACCAGATGCCCAGCTTGTCCGGGTCGGTCTCGGGGAGTTGGGAGACGGGGGTACCTCCCACGCCGTTCGGGCTGTGGGGGACCGCCTCCTGTGCGAGTTCGACGACGGTGCCGGGGCGGAGCCCGCCGTCGAGATGATCGTGCAGCAGAACCTTGGGGGCCCGGCGGATCTGGTCCGGCGTCGGGACGTGCGTCGGGACGTTCCCAGTCGGTGCAGTCTGGCTCGTCATTTCCGCACTCTAACGCCTACGCGCGTAGAGCACCCGTAGGACGACCTTTACTTTTCCGTCGATATGTAACGGTGACCGCACGGACGGGTTTCGTACACCGCGCCTTCTGACACTGTTCTGTCATGGGACAGCAAGCGACGCCGGTCCGAACGGCCAGGCTGGGGAAGGCAGTCGGCCCGGAGCCGACGGCGGTGAGCGGAGCGGTGCTGCTGCTCCCCGGCGGCGAGGAGGTCTCCGCCCGCCGGCCGTCCCTCGTCCGGGCGACGGCCCTCGTCCGCTCCCTCGGCCGCCGCATCGCCCGTGCGGGTCGCGAGGAAGGGCTGGCCGTTCACACCGTCCACTACCGCTACCGGGGCTGGAACGGCGGCGAGGCGCATCCGGCGGCGGATGCGGAGTGGGCCGTCGACGAGGTCGTACGACGCTACGGGGATGTTCCCGTGTGCCTGGTGGGGCTGGACATGGGCGGCCGGGCCGCGCTGCGCGCCGGAGGCCACGAGGCCGTCAACTCCGTCGTGGCCCTCGGCCCCTGGCTGCCCGAGGAGGACGTGGCCGCGCCCGTCGAGCCGGTGAAGCAGCTGGTGGGGCGCCGGGTGCTGATCGTGCACGGCACGAACGACGAGCGCACCGACCCCGAGCTGTCGTTCCGGCTGGCGGCGCGGGCGAAGAAGGCGAACCGGGAGGTGTGCCGGTTCGAGGTGCACTCCGATGGTCATGGGCTGCATCAGCACCGGGACGAAGTGGTGTGTCTTGCGGTGGACTTCGTGATGGGGGCGTTGTTCGGCCGCTCGGTGGCCCGGCCGGTGGAGGATGCGTTGGCCGCACCGCCGCCGATCGGTCTTCGGATGCCGTTGGCCGCGGGGTTCGGCAAGTCGTTGCGCCGGTAGCGCCTCACGGGAGCAGGCTCCCTCTTCTCGACAACAGGAACTTCTTGAAGGCCGCCACCGGTGGGGTGTCGGGACGGTCGGCCAGCCAGGCCACGCCGATCTCGCGGACCGCCCGGGGAGCCGTGACCGTCAGTTCCACCACCCCTGGCCTCGGGACGGTCGGCGGCGGCAGGAGGGCGACGCCCAGTCCGGCCGCCACCAGGCCCCGCAGGGTTTCCGCCTCCTCGCCCTCGAAGGCGGTCCGGGGCTTGAAGCCGGCCTCGCGGCACAGGTCGTCCGTGATGCGGCGCAGACCGTAGCCGGGTTCCAGGGTGACGAAGGTTTCGTCGGAGGCCTCGGCCAGCCGGATGCGCCTACGGGTGGCCAGACGGTGGTCGGCCGGGACGACCAGCAGGAGCTTCTGTTCGTCCAGGCGGCGGGCGACGAGGTCGGGGGCGTCGGGGACCGGAGAGGTGAGACAGAGGTCCAGCTCGCCGGCCCGCAGCCGCTCCAGCATCGCCTCGCCGTAGTTCTGGACAAGGCTGAAGCGCACGCGCGGATGGCCGGCGCGGAAGGCATGCAGAAGGCCCGGTACGGTCTCGGCGCCCATGGTGTGCAGAAAGCCGAAGGCGACCTTGCCGGTGGCCGGGTCGGCGTCGGCGCGGACCTCCTCGGCGGCGCGCTCGACCTCGGCGAGGGCGCGCTCGACGGAGGCCTGGAAGGTGCGGCCGGCGGTGGTGAGGGAGACCGTACGGCCGTGGCGGGCGAAGAGGCCGACGCCCAGGTCCTGCTCCAGGCGGGCCATCGCGCGCGAGAGGGTCGACTGGGGGACGTTCATCTCGTGGGCGGCCCGGGTGACGTGCTCGGTGCGGGCGACGCCTGCGAAGTACGCGAGCCGAGGCGCCAGCAACAGCGCCATGTCTTCTGCGTCACCGGACGATGACAGTCGAGCCTGTGAGCTTTGCTGATGCGTCATGGGATCGATTATGGCGATTCCATGCATTGGACGGATGATCGGCATGGTACGTAGCTTCGAAGCATGTCTCCCGCCAGTACCGGGGCGTCCACCACCGTGGGCGCCGTTTCCCCCGTTCGCTCCTCAAACACCGACTCCCGCATGACACCGGGCGGCCCCGGCTACCGCCGGATGAGCTTCGCCCTCTTCCTCGCCGGCGTCGCGACCTTCGCCCTTCTCTACTCCACGCAGGCCCTGCTGCCGCTGATCTCCGGCGAGTTCGGGGTGGCGGCGAGCGAGGCGAGCTGGACGGTGGCGGCGGCCACCGGCGCTCTGGCGCTGTTCGTGCTGCCGATGAGCGCCCTGTCGGAGCGCTTCGGCCGCCGTACGGTGATGACGGCCTCGCTGGCGGTCGCGGTGGGCGTAGGCCTGCTGGTGCCCTTCGCACCCTCCATCGGCACGCTGGTGGTGTTGCGGGCGGTGCAGGGCGCCGCACTGGCCGGCCTGCCCGCCTCGGCGACGGCCTACCTGGCCGAGGAGGTCCGGCCGAAGGCGCTGATCACGGCGATCGGGCTGTTCGTGGCAGGCAACAGCGTCGGCGGGATGAGCGGCCGGGTGATCACCGGCTGGGTCGCGCAGGAGTGGGGCTGGCGGGTCGCCGTCGGTGTGATCGGCGTGATCGCGGTGGCCTGCGCGCTGGCCTTCCGGCTGCTGCTGCCGGCGCCCAGGCACTTCACACCGGGCTCCCTGCGCCCGCGCGTCCTGCTCGGCACGGTCCGCGACCATCTTTCCGATCCGCTGCTGCGCCGCCTGTACGCGATCGGCGCGCTGTTCATGACGGTGTTCGGCGGCGTGTACACGGTGATCGGCTACCGCCTGACCGAGGCGCCGTTCTCTCTCCCGCAGGGCATCATCGGCTCGGTCTTCCTGGTCTACCTGGTGGGCACGGTCTCGGCCTCGACGGCGGGCCGGCTGGTGGGCCGGCTGGGCCGGCGGGGCGCGCTGTACCTGGCGGGCGGCACGACGGCGGCGGGTCTGCTGCTGTCCCTGGCCCAGTCCCTTCCGCTGGTCCTGCTGGGTCTGGTCCTGATCACCGCCGGTTTCTTCGCGGGCCACGCGGTCGCCTCCTCGGCGGTCAGCAAGACCGCCACTCACGGCCGGGCCCAGGCCTCCGCCCTGTACCAGTCCGCGTACTACATCGGCTCCAGTGCCGGCAGCACGGTCGGCGCGACGGCCTTCCACGCGGGCGGCTGGTCCGGCACGGTCACGGTGGGCCTCTTCGCGGTCCTCGGCGTCGTGACGATCACGGTCCTCGGCTCGCGGGCGGCCCGGGTCGCAGCCCGGCGGGAGCCGGTCGCGGCGCACTGAACCGGCGGCGCGCGAGTGTGCGGGGTACGGGCTGGCGCCCGTACCCCGCACACTTGTCCGCGGACTGCCCACCATCCGCTCAGGTCTGTGAAGCGACCGGTCCTGGCTGGGCTTTTTCGCACTCGGGGAGCCATTGTCAGTGGGCTGCGGTAGCTTCCGAAGTGCTGGGGCGCGAGGGCGCGCGAACAGAACGGCCACAGGGGTGGGTGGACGATGGGCAACAGCACGGCGACCACGGAGCTCGAGGACGCACTGGAGAAGCACCGGACCGAGCTGACCGGGTACTGCTACCGCATGCTCGGCTCGTCCTTCGAGGCCGAGGACGCGGTGCAGGACACCCTGGTGCGGGCCTGGCGGAGCTACGACAAGTTCGAGGGCCGCTCCAGCCTCCGCTCATGGCTGTACCGGATCGCGACGAACGTGTGCCTGGACATGCTGACAGCGGGCAACAAGCGGGCCCGGCCCATGGACCTCACCGAGTCGACACCGCTCGCGCGGGCGGCCCTGTCCCCGCGCCCGGACAACACGTGGCTGGAACCGATGCCGGACGCGCGCGTGCTGCCGACGGTCGAGGACCCGGCGGAGGCGGCCGTCGCCAAGGAGTCGATCCGGCTGGCGTTCATGGCGGCCCTGCAGCAACTGCCGCCCAAGCAGCGGGCGGTGCTGATCCTGCGCGAGGTGCTGGCCTGGAGGGCGAGCGAGGTCGCCGAGCTGCTGGACACGACGGTCGCCTCGGTCAACAGCGCGCTGCAGCGGGCCCGGGCGACGCTCGCCGAGCGCGGGGACGGGGACGCCGAGGGTTCGGTCTCCGACCCGCTGGACGAGGAGCAGCAGAAGCTCCTGGAGCGCTATGTGAAGGCGTTCGAGGGGTACGACATGACGGCGCTGACGGCCCTGCTCCACGAGGACGCCATCATGACGATGCCTCCGTTCGACCTGTGGCTGCGCGGCACGGCCGACATCACCGGCTTCATGACCACCCTGGGCGCCTCCTGTGCCGGCTCCCGTCTGCTGCCGGTGCAGGCCAACGGTCTGCCCGGCTTCGCGCACTACAAGCCGGACGAGGAGAAGGGCGGCTTCAGCCCCTGGGCGGTGCAGGTGCTGGAGATCTCAGACGGCCGGATCACCGGATTCCACTGCTTCCTCGACACCCAGCGCTGGTTCCCCCTCTTCGACCTGCCCCTCCATCTGGAAGCGGAGCCCGACCAGGTCGAGGAGGGCGTGTAGCGCCGGGTCGGGGTCGCGCAGCCGTATCCGCCCGCCGGCCCGGCGGGCGGCCAGCTCCAGCCGCGCCAGCAGGTCGACGGTCCTGAGCCCCGGCGGCCCGAGCCCACCCACGTCGCACACGATGACGCCGGCCCCACTGACCTCCAGCAGTGCCCGTACGTCGTCGCACAGCCCCTGCACCTCGTCCCGGGTGACAGGGCCGGCCAGCATGAGCACAGCGGGTGTCTTGGCGTCCACGTGCGGTAGACCGGCGAGGCGGCCGTAACTCATCGCGGGCCCTTGCCCCGGCCCCTGCCCCTGCCCCTGCCCCTGCCCCTGCCCGGCACAGATCACATTGACCCGCTCCCCCGCTCCGCCGGAGGGTTGGCCCTGTGCAGGGGGTACTGAGCGGGTTCGCAGTGATCGCGGTCGTCATCGGGGTGGGCTATGTGCTCGGGCGGCGCGGCTCGCTCGGTGATCAGGGCCGCGAGGTGCTGACCGGGCTGGCGTTCACCGTGGCGGGTCCGGCGCTCCTGTTCACGACCCTGGCCAGGGCCGATCTCGCGGTGCTGTTCTCCAGCCGTCTCCTCGTGACGGCCCTGAGCACGGCCGCCGCCATGGGGGTCTTCGTGGCGGTCGGTGCACTGCGCCGCTGGGGCGTGGGCCGCACCACCATCGGCGCCCTGTGCTCGGGCTACGTCAACTCCGGCAACCTCGGCATCCCGATCGCCGCGTACGTCCTGGGCGACGCGTCCCTGGTGGCCCCGGTGCTGCTGTTCCAGGTCGTCCTGGTCACCCCCGTCGCCCTCACGGTGCTGGACCTCTCCGGCATGGGCGAGAAGGGGACGGTGTGGCGGCGTCTGCTGACGCCGCTGCGCAACCCGATAGCGGTGGGCTCCCTGTCCGGAGTCCTGGTCGCGGCGGCGGGCTGGAAGGTCCCCGACCCGGTCATGGACCCGCTCACCCTGATCGGCAACATGTCCGTTCCGGCGGCCCTGCTGGCCTTCGGCATGTCGCTGCACGGCAGCACAGCCCCCGGCCGGGGGCGGGACCGTCAACTGGTCCTGCTGTCTGTGGCGTTGAAGTCACTGGGCCAGCCACTGGTGGCCTGGGTGCTGGCGAGAGGGGTCTTCGGGCTGCACGGTGCGCCGTTGCTGGACGTGGTGGTGACGTCGGCGCTGCCGGCCGCGCAGAACCTGTTCACGTACGCGAGCCGCTACCGGGTGGCCGAGGCTCTGGCCCGCGAGTCGGTCCTGCTGTCGACGGTGGTGTCGGTGCCGGTGCTGGTGGGGGTGGCGGCGGTGTTGGGGTGAGGGTCAGTCGACGGGGAACTCGCCGTGTCGATCATGACGCCGAACGGATCCGGCAGCTATCGGTGCGTCACCGATCGCAGCATGCCGAACGGGACCGGCAGTGGTCTACCGATCCCGTTCGCCCGAATGGGCTGTGCCCTCAGCGGCCTCCGGCCGCGGGCGCAGGTCAGGCGATACGTTCCAGCACCACCGGCGTGGCCGTGAAGTCCGTGCCGGCCGGGGCCACCTCGTAGGAACCCTCCACCGCCTGGAGCGCGTACTCGAAGCGCTCCGGGGTGTCCGTGTGCAGGGTCAGCAGCGGCTGGCCCTCGGTCACCGTGTCGCCCGGCTTGGCGTGCATCTCGATGCCCGCACCCGCCTGCACCGGGTCCTCCTTGCGGGCACGGCCCGCGCCGAGGCGCCAGGCGCCGACGCCGATGTCGTAGGCGTCCAGCCGCGTCAGGACACCGGAGGACGGCGCCTTGATGACGTGCTGCTCCTTCGACGTGGGCAGCTCCGCGTCCGGGTCGCCGCCCTGGGCCGCGATCATGCGGCGCCAGACGTCCATCGCCGAGCCGTCGGCCAGCGCCTTCGCCGGGTCCGCGTCCTTCACGCCGGCCGCGTCCAGCATCTCGCGGGCCAGGGCGATGGTGAGTTCGACGACGTCGGCCGGGCCGCCGCCCGCCAGGACCTCCACCGACTCACGGACCTCGAGGGCGTTGCCCGCGGTGAGGCCGAGAGGAGTGGACATGTCGGTCAGGAGCGCGACCGTCTTCACTCCGTGGTCGGTGCCGAGACCGACCATCGTGGACGCCAGCTCGCGCGCGTCCTCGATCGTCTTCATGAAGGCGCCCGTGCCGACCTTCACGTCCAGGACCAGCGAGCCCGTGCCCTCGGCGATCTTCTTCGACATGATCGAGGAGGCGATCAGGGGGATCGCCTCGACCGTGCCGGTGACGTCGCGCAGGGCGTACAGCTTCTTGTCGGCGGGGGCCAGGCCGTCGCCCGCCGCGCAGATCACCGCGCCCGTGGTGTCCAGGACGTGCAGCATCTCCTCGTTGGAGAGCAGGGCACGCCAGCCGGGGACCGACTCCAGCTTGTCCAGCGTGCCGCCGGTGTGGCCGAGGCCCCGGCCGGAGAGCTGGGGGACGGCCGCGCCGCAGGCCGCGACGAGCGGAGCCAGCGGCAGGGTGATCTTGTCGCCCACGCCGCCCGTGGAGTGCTTGTCCGCGGTCGGGCGGGACAGCGAGGAGAAGTCCATGCGCTCTCCGGAGGAGATCATGGCCGCCGTCCAGCGGGCGATCTCACGGCGGTTCATGCCGTTGAGCAGGATCGCCATGTTGAGCGCGGCCATCTGGTAGTCGGCGACCTCGCCGCGGGTGTACGCGTCGATGACCCAGTCGATCTGCTCGTCGGTCAGCTCACCGCGGTCCCGCTTGGTGCGGATGACGGAGATGGCGTCCATGGCCATGGCTGATGGCTTCCTTCCGGGAGGTGCGAAGTGCACGGCCCCCCTGCGCAGGTCAGGGGGGCCGTGAGGGAGTTACTTGGTGAGATGGTCCGGGCCGAAGGCCTGGGGCAGCATCTCGGAGAGCGGCAGGACGCCCGCGGGGGTGTCCATGAGCAGGTCGGGGCCGCCGAACTCGTACAGCAGCTGGCGGCACCGGCCGCACGGGACGAGCAGCCCGCCCGTGCCGTCCACGCAGGTGAAGTGCGTGAGCCGGCCGCCCCCGGTGCGCTGCAGCTGCGAGACCAGACCGCACTCGGCGCACAGGCCGAGACCGTAGGAGGCGTTCTCGACGTTGCAGCCGGTGACCGTGCGCCCGTCGTCGGCCAGGGCCGCCACGCCGACCGGGAAGCCCGAGTAGGGGGCGTAGGCGTGGGACATGGCCTCCCGCGCCTCGGCGCGCAGCGCCTCCCAGTCGAACTCGGCGGCCGGGGTGGTCACTTGCCCTGTCCCTTCCGGTACGGCAGGCCGTCCGCCTTCGGCATGCGCAGCTTCTGCGCGGACAGCGACAGGACGAGCAGCGTGACGATGTACGGGGTCGCCGTCACCAGCTGGCGCGGGACCTCGTTGGTGGAGGAGTACCAGAGGAACATCAGGGCCGCGATGACGACCGTGATGACGGCGGGGACGTACTTCTTCCGCCAGGCCTGGAAGGCGGCGCCGAACACGAGCAGGATCGCCAGCAGCAGGATCAGCGCGTGGACGTTCACCGTGCCGCCGCGCAGGTTGAGGCTGTCGGTGTAGCCGAACAGGCCGGCGCCGAGGGCGAGGCCGCCCGGCATCCAGTTGCCGAAGATCATCGCGGCGAGACCGATGTAGCCGCGGCCGGCCGTCTGGCCGTCGAGGTACACGTTCGAGGCGACGATGGACAGGAACGCGCCGCCGAGGCCGGCGAAGCCGCCGGAGATGATCACGGCGATGTACTTGTACTTGTACACGTTGACGCCGAGGGACTCGGCCGCCACCGGGTTCTCGCCGCAGGAGCGCAGGCGCAGGCCGAAGGAGGTGCGCCACAGCACCCACCAGGTCGCCGGGATCATGGCGACCGCGATGACGGTCAGCGGCGACAGGTCGGTGACCAGACCGCCGAGCAGGCCGGCGATGTCGGAGACCAGGAACCAGTGCTTGCCGTTGAGCGTGTTCAGCCAGTCCGACAGACCCGGGATGCTGAACTCGCCGAGGGAGTCGATCGGCGGGGACTGCTTGGTGGAACCCTGCGGGGCGTTGGCGAAGGTGAACTTCGACAGATAGCGGGTCACGCCGAGGGCCAGGATGTTCAGCGCCACACCGGAGACGATGTGGTTGACGTTGAAGGTGACGGTGGCGATGGCGTGCAGGACGGCGCCGAGCGCGCCGCCGATGATGCCGAAGACGACACCGGTCCACGGGCCCCACTGGTAGCCGGCCCAGGCGCCGAACCAGGTACCGAGGATCATCATGCCCTCGAGGCCGATGTTGACGACGCCCGCGCGCTCGGCCCACAGGCCGCCGAGGCCCGCGAGGCCGATCGGCACCGCGAGCTGCAGCGCGGTGGACATCTGCCCGACCGAGGTGATGCCGTCCGCGCCGGTGATCACGCGGACGATCGAGGTCAGCACCAGTACGCCTGCGATGACCAGCAGGAGTACCGGGAGCGACATACGGCGGCCGCCCTTGCCGGGCTGCTTCGCCTGCGGCTTGGCGATGGTCGCGGTGGACATCAGGCAGCCACCTCCTTCTTGGTGTTCTGGGCGGCGGCCGCGGCCAGCTCGGCGCCGACCTGGCGCTGCTGGCGGCGCAGAGCCCACTGCTGTACGGCCGCGTACGAGATGACGACCGCGAAGACGATCAGGCCCTGCATGATCGTGGCGATCTCCTTGTCGTACGCCACGGGGGTCGCGTAGTCGAGGGCGGGCGAGGCCTTGTCGAGGAAGGCCCACAGCAGGGCGGCGAGTGCGATGCCGCCCGGGTTGTTGCGGCCGAGCAGGGCGATGCCGATGGCGGTGAAGCCGAGGCCGGCCGGGAAGCTCAGGCTGTAGGTGTGGGTGTCGCCGAGCAGCAGCGGCAGACCGGCCAGGCCCGCGACGGCGCCGGAGATCAGCATGGAGATCAGCACCATGCGCTTGGCGTCCACGCCGGAGGCCGCGGCGGCGGTCTCCGAGGCGCCGGTGGCGCGCAGGTCGAAGCCGAAGCGGGTGCGGTTGAGGACCACCCAGTAGGCGATGCCGAGCACGACGGCGAGGAAGACCAGGCCGTAGATCTCGCCGACGTCCGAGCCGAGGTTGATGCCCGGGAACCAGCCGGACTCCTTCATCACGCCGGTCGTCACGTTGTCGCCGACCTGCACGCCCCACACGTCGGTGAGGGTGATGTAGCCGATGACGGCGGTGGCGATCGAGTTCAGCATGATCGTCGCGACGACCTCGCTGACGCCCCGGGTGACCTTCAGGACACCGGCGATGCCGGCCCAGAAGGCGCCGGTGGCCATGGCGACGATCAGCAGCAGCGGGACCTGCAGCGCGCTGGGCAGGGCCACGTGCGCGCCGACGACGGCGGTCATCACCGCGGCGAGGCGGTACTGGCCGTCGACGCCGATGTTGAACAGGTTCATACGGAAGCCGAGGGCGACCGCGATGGCGGCGATGTAGTACAGCGACGCCTGGTTGATGATCAGCACCTGGATGTCCGAGTACGGCAGCTGCTGGAGCATCAGGATGTACGGCTCGATCGGGTTCTTGCCCGAGGCGAGCAGGACCACGGAGGTCAGCACGATCGCCAGGACGAGCGCGATGACCGGTCCGGCCAGCGCGACGAGCACCCGCTCCTTGTCGAACTTCTTCATCGGGCCTCGTCCTCCGGACCGGCGTTGTCGTCGCCCTCGGGGGCGGTCTCTTCGTGCTCCAGGTGACCGGACGCGGCACCCGTCATGGCCGAGCCCAGCTCCTCCGGCGTGATGGTGGCCGGGTCGGCGTCGGCGACCAGCCTGCCGTCGTAGATGACGCGCAGGGTGTCCGACAGGCCGATCAGCTCGTCCAGGTCGGCGGAGATCAGCAGCACGGCCAGGCCCTCGCGGCGGGCCTCGCGGATGCGGTCCCAGATCTGCGCCTGGGCGCCGACGTCCACACCCCGGGTCGGGTGGGCGGCGATCAGGAACTTCGGGTCGTGGCTCATCTCGCGGCCGACGATCAGCTTCTGCTGGTTGCCGCCGGACAGGGAGGCCGCGGTGACGTCGATGCCGGGGGTGCGGACGTCGTACTCCTCGACGATCCGGCGGGTGTCGGCCTGGGCGCCCTTGGGGTTCAGCCAGAAGCCCTTGGCGTTGGGCTTCTCGGTGACGTGACCGAGGATGCGGTTCTCCCAGAGCGGGGCCTCCAGCAGCAGGCCCTGCCGGTGGCGGTCCTCGGGGATGTAGCCGACGCCGGACTCGCGGCGCTTGCGGGTGGCCCAGGGGGTGATGTCCTCGCCGAGGAAGAAGATCTGCCCGGAGTCGGCGTGCTTGGTGCCGATCAGCGCGTCGATCAGCTCGGTCTGGCCGTTGCCCTCGACACCGGCGATGCCCATGACCTCACCGGCGTGGATGGTGAAGGAGACGTCGTCGAGGACCTTCTTGACCTCGCCGCGCTGGACCTCGTCCATGAGGTACGAGGCCGACGACTCACCGAGCGAGACCATGCCCGAGGTGTAGACGGTGAGGTTCCTGACCTCCAGCACGGGCCGGTCGGTGACGGTGGACTCGGCGGTCTCCGGGGTGGGCAGCTCGCTGCCGACCATCAGCTCGGCCAGCTGGCGCGGGGTGGTCTCGGAGGGGATCGCGGTCCCGACCGTCGTACCGCGCCGGATGACGGTGATGTCGTCGGCGACGGACAGCACCTCACCCAGCTTGTGGGAGATGAAGATGACGGACAGACCCTCGGACTTCAGCTCGCGCAGGTTGTCGAAGAGCGCGTCGACCTCCTGCGGGACGAGCACGGCGGTCGGCTCGTCGAGGATCAGGGTGCGGGCGCCGCGGAAGAGGACCTTGAGGATCTCCACGCGCTGACGGTCGGCCACACCGAGGTCCTCGACCAGGACGTCCGGGCGGATCCCCAGGCCGTAGCGGTCGGAGATCTCCTTGATCTTCTTGCGGGCGCCGCCGCCGATGCCGTGCAGCTTCTCGCTGCCGAGCACCACGTTCTCCAGCACGGTCAGGTTGTCGGCCAGCATGAAGTGCTGGTGGACCATGCCGATGCCACGGGCGATGGCGTCGGCCGGGCTGGAGAAGCTCACCTGCTCACCGCCGACCGAGATGGTGCCCTCGTCCGGCTTCTGCATGCCGTAGAGGATCTTCATCAGGGTCGACTTGCCGGCGCCGTTCTCGCCGACGAGGGCGTGGACGGTGCCCTTGCGGACCGTCAGGTGGATGTCATGGTTGGCCACGACACCCGGGAATCGCTTGGTGATGCCCGCGAGCTCTACCGCGATTGTCGACTGAGCGGTGAGCGGAGGGCTGCTGGACGCGTCGATGGCGCACTCTCCTCGGGAAAGGGGCCGCTCTACGCGCGTAGCGCCCCTGCTTTAAATAGTGCCCGGATCTGATCGACCTTGATCAAGAAATGCATCTCGATCAAGAAACCGATCCGTTCCGAGCATTCTGCCGCGCGAACGGGGTGCGGGCAGGTCATCCTCTCCGCACCCCGTTCCGTGGCCGTAACGCTGCCATTACAGCGTTCTGTTGGCCAAGGCTTCTGACCTAGATCGTCAGGAGGACTTCACCTTGATGGTGCCGTCCTTGATGCCCTGCTCGGCCTTCTTGACCGCGGCCTGGATGGCGGCGTTGTTCTTGAAGGTCGGGTTGGAGTCCGACAGGCCGACGCCGCCGTTGTCCAGCGAGCCACGGATCTCGCCCGCGAGCGGCTTCTTGTCCTTGATGGCGGACTTGGAGAGGTCGTAGACCGCACCCTCGACGTTCTTCAGGGCCGAGGTCAGGATGTAGTCCTTGTACTTGGCCAGCGCGCCCTGCTTGTACTGGTCGGAGTCGACGCCGATGGCCCACACCTTGTGCTCGGCGGCGGACTTGATCACGCCCTGGCCGGAGAGGCCGGCGGCGGCGTAGACCACGTCGGCGCCCGCGTCGATCTGGCCGTTGGCGGCGTTCTCACCCTTGTCCGGGCTGGAGAAGCCACCCTCCTGAGCCGTCTGGGTCAGGTACTGCGACTCGACCTTGATCTTCGGGTTGACCGACTTGGCACCCTGGATGTAGCCGGCCTCGAACTTGTGGATCAGCGGGACGTCCACGCCGCCGATGAAGCCGATGTGGTTCTTCTTGGTGGCCTTGGCGGCCGCGACACCGGCGAGGTACGAGGACTGCTCCTCGTGGAAGACCATGTCGGCGACGTTCTTCGCCTGGGTCTGGTTGTCGTCGATGATGCCGAAGGTGACCTTCGGGAACTTCGCCGCGGCCTCCTTCACGGCACCCGCGTAGGCGAAGCCGACGCCGATGACCGGGTTGTAGCCCGCCTTCGCGAGGGTCACCAGGCGCTGGGTCTTGTCCGCGTCCGACTCGTTGTCCGTCGGCTCGACGTCACGGCCGCCGACGCCGAAGTCCTTCTGGGCCTTCTCGAAGCCCGCGTAGGCGGCGTCGTTGAAGGACTGGTCGCCCTTGCCGCCGACGTCGTACGCGAGGCCGATGCCCTTGGACTTGCCCTCGGAGGAGGAAGAGGTGGACGAGCTGCCACAGGCAGAGACAGTTACGGCGAGCGCTGCGGTCGCAACGCCTGCAATCGTGATGCGGGACACCCGGCGCATGGAACTTGACTCCTTTGTGCAAGCGCCCAAACCAGGCGCTGGTTCCGCCGCAGCGTAACGCGCGTAGACCAGACGGAAAACCCCCAATGTCCGGTCCGTTATCGAGCTGTGGCCACACTCACTGTCAAGGTTACGTACAGCAGTACGCCCCTTGCGCGAGGCAAGGGGCGTACGGGTGCAACGGCGCCCTGGCGGGCGGGAGACCGGGGTTCAGATCACTTGGTGTCGACCGTGATCTTCCCGTCGATGATGTCCTGCTTGGCCTTGTCCACGGCCGAGACGACGCCGGTCATCGCCTTGTACTTCGGGTTGGAGTCCGCGAAGCCCACGCCGCCGGACTTCAGGTCGCCGCGGACCTCGCCGCTGAGCGGCTTGCCCTCGTAGACGGACTTGGCGAGTTCGTAGACGGCGCCGCCGACGTTCTTCAGGGCCGAGCCGAGGATGTAGTCCTTGTACTTGGTGAGCGCGCTCTGCGTGTACTGGTCGGAGTCCACTCCGATGGCCCACACCTTGTGCTCGGCGGCGGACTTGATCACGCCCTGACCGGAGAGGCCGGCCGCGTGGTAGATCACGTCGGCGCCGGCGTCGATCTGGCCGTTGGCCGCGTTCTCGCCCTTGTCGGGGCTGGAGAAACCGCCTTCCGCCGGCGTCTGGGTCAGGTACTGCGACTCGATCTTGATCTTCGGGTTGACGGACCGGGCGCCCTGGTCGAACCCGGCCTCGAACTTGTGGATCAGCGGGATGTCCACGCCGCCGATGAAGCCGACGTGGTTCTTCTTGGTGGCCTTGGCCGCGGCCACGCCCGCCAGGTACGAGGCCTGCTCCTCGTGGAAGACCATGTCGGCGACGTTCTTCGCCTGGATGGTGTTGTCGTCGATGATGCCGAAGGTGATCTTCGGGTACTTGACGGCGACCTGCTTCACGGCCGGCGCGTAGGCGAAGCCGACACCGATGACCGGGTTGTAGCCGGCCTTCGCCAGGGTCTCCAGGCGCTGCACCTTGTCGGCGTCCGACTCTCCGGATTGCGGCTCGACGTCCCGGCCGCCGATCTTGAACTCGTCCTGAGCCTTCTGGAAGCCGGAGTAGGCCGCGTCGTTGAAGGACTGGTCGCCCTTGCCGCCGATGTCGTAGGCGAGGCCGATGCCCTTGGCGGAGTACTTGCCGTCCTTGGTGGACGTGTCGGTGGATTCGGTGCTGGACTTGCCGCATCCGGCAGCCGCGAGGGCGACGACCGCGACGGTCACCGCAGCCTGGGAGAACCTAGTTCTCCGGGAGATCTTCCGAGAGAGCAGACGCACAGCAAGCACCCCTTAATCCCCACGGCGCCGTCACGGGCCGCTGTCCCCAATATGCCGCCAGTGGTGGCGATTCGGCGCACAGTAACGCGCGTAGAAGGGGAGGGGAACGGGGTTTCTCACGGCCGTTATCGATTCGTGCCGACTCCGGGTCACGGCCGTGCGCCGCCGGTTACGCCTGGGTGACACAGGAGGACGAAGGGGCACCAACCGGGCACCCCTGTCCCCCGGGCGGCCTACTGGTCGTCGAGCAGTACGGCGGCCGTGAACATCTCCACGCCGACCGTGATGGCGCGCTCGTCGGCGTCGAAGTCGCCCTGGTGCAGGTCACGGACCGTGCGGTCACCCGGGGCTCGGACGCCGAGGCGGGCCAGCGCGCCGGGCACGTGCTCCAGGTACCAGGAGAAGTCCTCGCCGCCGAGGCTCTGCTCGGTGCTCTCGACGGACTGCAGCCCGCGCCGGGCCGCCATGGATTTGCGGAGCAGTTCGGTGGACTCGCGGTCGTTGACGACCGGCGGCACACCCCGTACGTACGTGATCTCCGACTTGGCGCGGTGCAGGGTGGCGACCTCGTCGATGGCCGCGTGCACGATGTCGGGTGCCTCGCGCCAGGCGTCCAGGTCCAGGCAGCGGACGGTGCCGGACAGCTCGGCGTGCTGCGGGATGACGTTCGGGGCGTGGCCCGAGTCGATCCGGCCCCAGGTCACCGCGAGTCCGCTGCGGGTGTCCACGCGCCGGGCCACCAGCGCGGGCACGTCGATGGCGACGCGGGCGGCGGCGGTGACCAGGTCGGTGGTCAGGTGGGGGCGGGCGGTGTGGCCGCCGGGGCCGTCCAGCGCGATCTCCAGCCGGTCGCAGGCGCTGGTGATGGGCCCGTGCCGCAGCCCGATCCGGCCGACGTCGACCTTGGGATCGCAGTGCACCGCGAGGATCCGGCCGACCCCGTCGAGCACGCCGTCCGCGATGGCGCCGAGAGCGCCGCCGGGCATGACCTCCTCGGCGGGCTGGAAGAGCAGCCGCACCGGGCGGGGCAGCAGCCCCTTCTCGTGCAGGTCGGCGAGGACGAGCCCGGCGCCGAGCACCACGGTGGTGTGCACGTCGTGGCCACAGGCGTGGGCGCGGTCGGGCACGGTGGACCGGTACGGGCAGTCGGTCTTGGTGTCCGGGATGGGCAGGGCGTCGATGTCGGCCCGCAGGGCCATCAGCGGGACGGCGGGCCGGTGTCCCTCGGCATGCCCGATGTCACAGATGAGCCCGGTTCCGGTGGCGAGGACGCGGGGGTGCAGCCCGGCCCGCTCCAGCCGCTCCTTGATCGCGGCGGTCGTACGGAACTCCTGGTTGCCCAGCTCCGGGTGCATGTGCAAGTCGCGGCGGAAGGCCACGAGTTCGGCGTGCAGGGACTCGCTGAGCGCGCCAGGGAGCACATCCCCGGGGAGATCGGCCTCGGACTCTCGGGACATCGTCTGGTTCACCCTCTGAAGGGTAGGACGCGCGACCGGTCAACTGACCCTCGATCAACAAAACTTCAGCCCGTTAGGTGAAGAAAATCTGACCGGCGGACGCATGGCGGCGGACTCTGATGGGTAAAACCTATGTTTCCTCCTTCCACGGATACCACGCATCGCCATAGTCCCGCTCTATTTGTCCACGGACCGGACCTGTCCCTGCCCGGTAGGCTCCGCCGTCGTGAGCGACTCGACCGAGGACTTCCTGCAGACCACCCGCTCCTCCTACGACGCGATCGCCAAGGACTACGCGTCCCGCTTCCCGGAAGGCCTGTCCCATCCCCTGGAACGGCAGCTGGTCACCGCCTTCGCCGAGCTGGTCACGGCGAACGGCCCGGCCCCCGTGGCCGACCTCGGCAGCGGCCCCGGCTACGTCACCGCCCGCCTGCACGGCATGGGCGTCCCGGTCTTCGGGGTGGACATCTCCCCCGCCATGGTGACACTGGCCCGCGAGGCGCACCCCCAACTGCGGTTCCACGTGGGCTCGATGACGGCTCTGGACCTCCCGGACGCGACGCTGGGCGGTGTCCTCTGCCTCTACTCCGCCATCCATGTCCCCGACGACCGCCTCCCGACCGCGTTCGCCGAGTTCCGCCGCACCCTGGTCCCCGGCGGCCACGTCCTCCTCGGCTTCCAGTCCGGCACGGAACCGGGCCGGCTGCACCTGTCCGAGCGTTTCGGCCACGAGATCGACCTGGACTACTACTGGCGTACGCCCGACCAGGTCACAGCCCTGCTGACGGAGGCGGGCCTGGAGCCGACGGCCACGGTCGTCCGGGAACCGCAGGAGGAGGAGACCCGCCCGCGGGCGTTCCTGCTGGCCCGGAAGCCGGCGGACGCCCCGGGTCACCGGGACCGGGCCCGGTGACCGGGGGACGGGAACGTCCGCTCCCGGAACCGATGCCGGCCCGCATTCACCAGGTGACGGGGAGTTCGTTGAGGCCGTAGACCAGGCTTTCATTGCGAAAGGCCAGACCAGCGGCGTCACCGACGAGGCGGATGTCCGGGAAGCGGGCGAACAGCGAGGTGATGGCCATCTCGATCTCACGGCGGGCCAGCGGGGCGCCCGGGCAGAGATGGGTGCCATAGCCGAAGGAGACGTGCTTCTGTGCGTCGCGGCTGATGTCGAACCGGCCGGGCTCGTCGTAGACGGAAGGGTCGTGGTTGGCGGACGGGATCGCCACGATCACCGCTTCGCCCTTGGTCATCCGTACGCCGCCGAAGTCCATGTCGGCATCGACGAGGCGCAGGATGTTGTCGTGGGAGACGGACCAGAAGCGAAGCGATTCCTCGATGAAGGGGTGGATCTGTTCCGGGTCGTTCCGGAGGGTCGCGCGCAGTTCGGTGTCGGTGAGCAGGCTGAGGACGCTCAGCGCGATCTGGTTGGTCGTGGTCTCGTAGCCGGCGATGAGCACGAGCCGGATCAGCGGGACGAGGTCCTCGCGGGCCAGCTGCCCGGTCAGGACGTGGTCGGTGATGAGGCGGCTGATCAGGTCGTCGGCCGGGTTGCGCTCCTTCTCCCCGGCGAGACGGTGCAGGTAGGCGGTCATGTCCTGGTAAGCGGCCAGCGCCTTGTCCGGCGCGTCCAGGGCCAGGCACAGCCTGCTCTGCTCGGAGAAGGTGAGGTAGTCGGTTTCCGGCACTCCCAGCAGCCGGGCGATGACGAGTGTCGGCAGCGGCAGGCAGAATTCGGTGAACAGATCGAGGGGCCGGGGAAGCTCTTCCAGCTTGTCGAGCAGATCGTCGACCAGGCGCTGGATGCCGGGACGCAGTTCCTTGATGCGCCGGGCGGTGAACTCGGTCATGACCATGTGACGCTGTTTGCCGTGCTCGGGCTCGTCCATCCGCCAGAACGAGTTCATGTTCCGGTCCGGCGGCAGCTGGATCCGGCCCCTGAATCCGGGCTTGGAGTCGTCGGAGCTGAAGCGGGGGTCCATCAGCGCCTGTCGTACATCCGCGTGCTTGGTCACCAGCCAGGCCCAGCCGCCGTCCGGCAGATTCACCTTCCGGGGCGGGTCGGCGCGCAGTTCGGTGTAGGCGGGCGGGGGTGCCATCGGACAGGTTCGGGCCAGCGGCCAGGACATGTCCTGCTGTATCGCGCTGTCAGGCATGATCATCCTCGCGAGGTGTGAGGGTGTGAGCAGCACCACGCACACCTCGCAGTGGCCGGGTCGGCCGGGTGACGAGGCGTGCTGTGGGTGCGCTGGTTCCCGAAGCGTATGCATATGCACTGACCCTGCGCTGACATGCGCGCAGGCGCCGCCGCCGGGCACCGTCGCCCGGGGCCGGCCACACCCGCCTGGCCTGGGGGGTGTCGTTTGGATCACCTCGGATCAGGCCGCGGCGCATGGTGCGGTGCATCGCAAGGCGGAGCATCACCCGCGTACTGGACGTACTCGGGTGATGCGACGACGCGGCGAGGTGCCGTGCCAGGCGTCGCGGACCCGGGGTGATCCGAACGACACCCCCTAGGCCGGAGCCACCGCCGCCAGCCGGTGCACGTCGCGGGCCGTCCCCGTGACCCCCGACAGGAAGCCCTGGGCGCGGGGTGAGGCGGTCTCCGTGAGCCAGGTCGGGTCGATGTCGCAGACGGCGACGCGGACGCCGGTCCCGGCCAGGGCGAGCGGGAGGGTGTGGACGACCGTGGAGGGGAAGCTGAGGATCGTGCGGCCGATGGGGCCTCGGCGGGCGATCAGTTCCAGGGGGAGGTCCGGGCGGACTATCTCCAGACCGGTCTGGGTGGCCAGGCGGTGCAGCTTGTCGGTGCTTTCGCGGCGGTGCGCGAAGTAGCGGGTGGCACCGTGGGCCCTGGCCAGGTTGTGGACGGCCTCGAGGTAGCGGTCGCCGTCCACCACGCCGGTCTCCACCAGGGAGGTGCCGACCAGGTCGGCGCCCTTGGTGATGCGCGGCGGGCCGAAGCGGGCGCGGGTCCAGGCGAAGTCGTTGGCGGTGACCGTGACGCCCTCGGGGGTCTCCGTCACCGGCATGGAGGAGAAGACCTCGACCCGGCGGCGGGCGCTCGGGGTGAGACGGCGGCGCGCCGAGGAGGAGACGGGGGCGAAGAGCAGGTCGCGGGCGCCGGGGCGGCCCCCCTTACGGTGCCAGCGGACCAGGCGCTCGCCCCGGGCGAGCTGGGCGACGAACTCCATCGTCGCCGTGCCGTCGTCCACGACCACCAGGTCGCGGGCGCGGGTGATGGTCAGCAGGAGCTGTACGTAGCGGGAGAAGGGATCTCCCATCACGATCCGGTCGGCTCGGCGCAGGGCGCCGGCGAGGCCGCCGATGGTGTGGAAGGGCGCGGTCGTACCGCCCCGCGCCTCTTCCCAGCGCACCCGGTACCCCTCGTCCCGGGCCAGGTCCGCCATGCGGCGCAGCTGGCCCCGGGTCATGGGGTCGGTCGGGGACAGGACGACGACGGTGAGCTCCGAGTCGGCCGGCTGCCCGGCCCCGGCCGGCGAACGCCGTGCCTGGGCGGGCAGGGAGAGCCGGACCGGCTCGGCGGCGCCGCGCAGGCCGTGGAGGTGAGCCCACTCCAGTACGTTCAGCAGCTGTACCGGGCTCTCCACGAAGGCGAGCGTGTGGGCAGGGTGGCCGGCCTGACCGGCGCGGGGGCTCATCGTCGTACGACCGTCCCGTCGTAGGGCAAGTAAGGCGATCAGGGCACTCAGACCGCGACCGGCTCGCCCGCCGCCGCCGCGATCTCCGCCTCGGCGACGACGCCGGCGACGCGGCGCAGCTTCTTCATCGGGCCCATCTCCGAGTCGTAGACCTTCTTGACGCCGTCACCGAGGGAGGCCTCGATGGTGCGGATGTCGCGGACCAGGCGGACGAGGCCCTGCGGCTCCACGGAGGCGGCCTGGTCGGAGCCCCACATGGCGCGGTCCAGGGTGATGTGGCGCTCGACGAACGTGGCGCCCAGGGCGACGGCGGCCAGCGTGGTCTGCAGGCCGGTCTCGTGGCCGGAGTAGCCGATCGGAACGTTCGGGTACTCCTTCTCCAGCGTGTTGATCACGCGGAGGTTCAGCTCCTCGGCCTTCGCCGGGTAGGTGGAGGTGGCGTGGCAGAGCAGGATGTTGTCCGAGCCCAGGACCTCGACCGCGTGGCGGATCTGCTTCGGGGTCGACATGCCCGTGGAGAGGATGACCGTGCGGCCCGTGGCGCGCAGGGCGCGGAGCAGCTCGTCGTCCGTCAGGGAGGCGGAGGCCACCTTGTGGGCCGGCACGCCGAACTTCTCCAGGAAGGCGACGGCCTCGGTGTCCCACGGGGAGGCGAACCAGTCGATGTTCTTGGTCTTGCAGTACTCGTCGATCTGACGGTACTCGTCCTCGCCGAACTCCACGCGGTGGCGGTAGTCGATGTAGGTCATCCGGCCCCAGGGGGTGTCGCGCTCGATGTCCCACTGGTCGCGCGGGGTGCAGATCTCCGGGGTGCGCTTCTGGAACTTCACGGCGTCGCAGCCGGCCTCGGCCGCCACGTCGATCAGCTTGAACGCGTTCTCCAGCTCACCGTTGTGGTTGATGCCGATCTCGCCGCAGATGTAGACGGGGCGGCCCGGGCCGGCCTCACGCGTACCGAAGGTGCGGATACGGGAGTTGGTGCTCATCAGGAGATGTCCTTACTTGGGGAGGGAATCGAGAGAGGGGCCGAGGATCCAGCTGGCGATCTCTCGGATCGCGCCGTCACCGCCGGGGACCGTGGTGACCGCGCGTGCGGCGCCGCGTACGACGTCGTGGGCGCTCGCGACCGCCACGGGCCAGCCGACGAGGGCGAAGCACGGGAGGTCGTTGACGTCGTTGCCGACGTAGAGCACGCGCTCCGGCGCGATGCCCTGCTCCTCGCACCACTGCTTGAGGGCGAGGTCCTTGCGGTCGATGCCGTGCAGCACCGGGAGCTTGAGCTTCCGGGCACGGGCGGCGACCACCGGGTTCTGTTCCGTGGACAGGATCAGCATCTGCAGACCGCTCTTGCGCAGGGCGGCGATGCCGAGTCCGTCTCCGCGGTGCACGGAGACGAACTCCCGTCCGTCGGAGTCGATCAGCACCCGGTCGTCGGTCTGGGTGCCGTCGAAGTCGAGGACTACGGCGTCGATGTCGTCGTAGGTGGGAAGGGCGCCCGGGCGGTCCGCGTCGAAGAGCGGGGCGAGGGCGCGGGCGCGGGCCAGCTCGTGCGGGTCGTCGATCTCCAGCACCCGGGCCGGGTCGGTGCGGACCAGCTCGGTGTGGCCGAAGAAGCGGTGCTGGTGCTCGCGGAAGCCGGCCGCGTCCATCGCGTAGGCGGCACCGGTCTCCAGCAGGTCCTGGGGGCGGTCCTGGCGGCGGGGGCGGAAGGACTTGTCGTGGTTGACGCCGTAACCACCGCTCACGGCAGTGGAGTTGGCGACAGTCACGGATCCGCCGACGGCCGTCGTCGACTCCGTGTCGACCGCCATCGGGTCGTCGGCCGCGTCCCGCCAGATGAAGCCGTGGAAGGGGGCGACGGTCACCGCGGTGTCGGCGCCGTTCTCCACGACGGCTCCCGCGACCCCGTCCACGTCCTCGCGGACCAGGAAGGGGCTGGTGCACTGCACGAGCAGGACCACGTCGACGGCCGCGCCGTGCAGGGCCTCGTGGGCGTCCATGGCGTGCAGGACGGCGGCCTCGGAGGTGGCGGTGTCGCCGGCGATGGCGGCGGGCCGCAGGACGACCTCGGCGCCGGCCTGGCGGGCGGCGGCCGCGATGGCCTGGTCGTCGGTGGAGACGACCACGTCGGTCACCAGGCGGGCGGCGCGGCACTCGCGCACCGCGCGGGCCACCAGCGGGACTCCGCCGACGGGTGCGAGGTTCTTGGCGGGGACGCCCTTGGAGCCGCCGCGCGCCGGGATCACCGCGAGCACGCGGCGCACCGCGGGGGTGTCGGGACTGGCCTCGGTCATGTGCTCCACTCCTTGCCGTGGGATCCGGTCGCTCACAGCTCTCCCATTCGTCGGATCACGGGGGCCACGCGCTGCACGCCGTGGCGGTAGGCGCCGCGCGCGGCCCGGCGCACGATCTGGCGGACGGGGCCGGGCTCCTTGTCGGCGGCGGGCGCGCCGGGCAGCGGAGCGCCGTCGGGGCCGAGGTGGTGGCGCGCGAGGATCCCGGGGAGGTAACCGGGCGCGGTCTCGGGTGTGTAGTAGGGGTTCAGGGGCGGCAGGCCGCCGGGGCGGTCCAGCAGCTCGGTGATGCGTTCGCGGGCCGCGTCGAAGGCGGTGGCGTAGGAGCCGTCGGCTGCCACGCCCTGCCGGGCCACCCACTCCTCGTTCGGTGCCGGGCGGTGGCCGGCGTCCAGCTGGTCCCAGGAGGCGAGGCACCCGGAGCCGGTGAAGTGGTGGTTGCCGAGCACCTCGCGCACGCCCAGGTCGCTCAGGACGACCGTCGGGACACGGCGGTGCAGGGCCTCGAGGGCGGCCGTGGAGCTGACCGTGACCAGCAGGTCGGTGCGGTCCAGCACCTCGCCCATGTGGCCGTACACCAGGCGGAAGTTGGCGGGCAGGTCCTTGCCCTGGACCAGCTTCTGGTACGGCAGCTCCTCGATGTGGGTGGTGTGCTCGCCGGGCTTGGAGCGCAGCTTCAGCAACACCTCCCGCTCGGGGTGCCGGCGGGCGTGCTCGATCAGCCGGTTCAGCAGGTAGGTACGGTCCTTGCGGCTGTCCGGGACGGAGGGCTGGGCCGCGAACACCACCGTGTAGGGGTCGTGTTCGCCGGCGTACGGCGCCCCGCCGAGGAACGGCAGCGCGACCTCGGTCACCGCGGTGGCGTCGGCGTCGACCCCCTCGTACACGGCACGGAACCGGTCCGCGTCGTGACGGGAGTTGGCGAGGACGAGGTCCGCGCCGTGGCGCAGCAGCAGGCCGTCGGCGAGCTTCTCGTAGACGACGCCGACGTAACCGGTGACGACCACGGGACGCTTCCCGGAGCCCCAGGCATGACGCAGCCCGTGCAGCATCGCCTGGACACCGCCGCCGACCAGGGCGAGGACGAGGACGTCGTACCGGTCTTCGGTACCTTCGCCCATGGCGCGCAGGAACTCGACGCCGGTCACCTCGCGGAGGGAGTCGGCGTGGATGCCGACTTCCTTCAGCTGGCGGGCGGTGGGGGTGGCTCGTCCCCGCAGGAGGTAGCCGTCGAGCCGGATCTCGGCGCCCGTGGGGGTGACGCGCTGCGCGGTGAGCGCGCCCCACTTCCACCGGGTGTCGGAATCCGCGAGGACGGCGACCCGCAGGGACTTCGTTGCACTTGCTGGCACGTCGAAGACGCTAGGAAGCCATTCCGAGGTTCCGCCCAACCCGAATACAACAAAGGGTTAACAGCACATCGCCGAATGGCGAATCAGGCCGTGATCACACCGGAAAAAAGCCTGGTTCACAGCTTCGCCACGCGTCGTTCACCTGGTATCAAGGCGACGGTCAAGACGAATGACGGGCTTCCCCCTAACGTCCCCCACGTGGTCAAGCTCTCCGTCATCGTGCCGTTCTACAACGTGCAGCAATACGCGCCCGACACCCTGAGGAGCCTCAGTGCGAACGCACGTGAGGACTTCGAATTCATTCTCGTCGACGACTGTTCCCGCGACGGGACACCAGAGATTCTCGCGCGCGCGGAGCGCGAGCTGCCAGGCGCGGTCTTCGTCAGACACGAGCAGAACGGAGGACTGGCGACCGCCCGCAACACCGGCATCGACCGGGCGCGCGGCGAGTACCTGACCTTCCTGGACGGGGACGACTGGCTCGCCCCGGGCTACTACCCGAAGCTGGTCGCCGCCATGGAGGAGCTGGGCTGCGACTTCCTGCGCACCGACCATGTGCAGTGCACCGCGCGGGCGCGCACCGTGCACCGGGTGCCGCACGGCCGGCGGGGCGTGGTGATGAGCCCGCGCGAGGCGATCCTGCCCACCGACCGGTCCACCTCCGTGGACTACGCCTACGCCTGGGCGGGCATGTACCACCGCCGGCTGGTGGACAAGGGGCTGCTGCACTTCACGGACGGACTGCGCACGGCCGAGGACCGGCCGTGGATCTGGAAGCTGCACCGGGAGGCGGAATCCTTCGCCGCGGTGAGTCTGCTCGGAGTGTTCTACCGGCGCGGAGTCGCCTCGTCACTCACCCAGATCGGTGACGTCCGGCAGCTCGATTTCATTCGCGCGTTCGACCAGGTCATCGCGGAAACCGCCGCGGACCCGGAAGCCGATGCCCTCCTGCCGAAGGCCGTACGCACGTATTGCGCCATCATTTCCCATCATCTGGGATCCATCGAAAGGTTCGAGCCCGCGGTGGCGAAGAAACTGAAATCCATGAGCGCAGCGGCCCTGCGGCGGATGCCGCAGGAGGTGCTGGACGAGGCGCTGGACTCCATGGACCTCGAGCGCGCCACCAAGCTGCGTCGGCTGCGCCGCCGTCCCGCCCCCGCGGGGGTCGCCGCGTGACCACCCAGATCTTCCAGGCGTCGACGCTGTACGGCACGGCCACGCTCGCCGCCGCCCTGGACTCGGGCTGCTTCCGTCCGGCCGGCCGGCGCATCCTGCTGGTCTGCAACAACGCGGCAACGCCCGAGACCACGCCCGGCCTGGACGAGATGCCCGGTTTCGAGCGGCTGCGCGAGCGCTTCGACGAGGTGCTGTCGTACAACGAGTCGATCTTCCCCTTCCACCCCGGCGGCTGGGCGCCCCGGGTGGAGGACATGCCCCTCTGGGAGCGGTATCTGCGCCACGAGTGGCAGCTGGGCGACGACGACGTGGAGCTGGCCGTCGAGTCGATCCAGGTCAACCCCTCGCTCGCGCTCGCCCAGATCTTCACCGGCGCCCCGGTGACCGTCTACGCCGACGGCCTGATGAGCTACGGCCCCACCCGCAACAAGATCGACCCGCTGGTCGGCACCCGGGTGGACCGTGTGCTCCACCTCGACCTCGTGCCGGGTCTGAAGCCGCTGCTGCTCACCGAGTTCGGCGTACCGGGCGAGATCCTGCCGACGCAGGCCTTCACCAAGGTGCTGTCGGAGCTCTCCCCCTCAGGCGACGATCTGCCGGCGGTCGAGGAGCCCGCACTGCTGCTCGGCCAGTACCTCTCCGCGCTGGACATCCTCACCGCCGAGCAGGAGGAGAACCTGCATGTGCGGATGCTCAAGGGGGCCGTCCAGCTCGGGCACACCAAGGTGGTGTTCAAGCCGCACCCGACGGCTCCGGCCCGCTTCGCCCGCACCCTGGAGCAGGAGGCGGAGAAGCTCGAGGTCGAGCTCACCGTCCTCGACACGCCGGTCCTCGCCGAGGTCCTGTACCAGCGGATGCGTCCCGCCCTGGTCGTCGGCTGCTTCTCCACCGCCCTGCTGACCGCCTCCGCGCTGTACGGCCTGCCGGTCGCCCGGGTCGGCACCGATCTGCTGCTGGAGCGGCTGACGCCGTACGAGAACAGCAACCGGGTGCCGGTCACCGTGGTCGACGCGCTGCTGCCCGAGCTGAGTGACCGTGCCGCGGTCACCGAACAGCGCGGGAGCATGGATGTAGAGGCGCTGGGCGCGCTGGTGCGTGCGGTGGGCTTCGCGATGCAGCCGAAGATCCTGCCGAGGCTGCGCGAGGAGACCGAGCGCTACCTCTCGAAGAACCTGACCGAGGGAACCATGCGCTACTTCAAGCGCAAGCGTCTGACCTCGCTGGCACTGCCCGGCGGGGTGCCCGCCCAGCTGGCGTTCATCCCGCGCAACGCCACGGTCCGCCGGATGGCGCGCAAGGCGCGCAATCTGCGCCGGGCCGTACGTCGCTGAAGCTGTTCCACCTCGTGGGGGCGGGCCCGGCACCGGGCCCGCCCCCACCGCTTGCTCAGCGGCCCAGGACCGTCCGGATCCGGGCCGCGTTCTCCTGGGTGACCTTCCACAGCAGCTCCTGCCGGTCGTGCACGTCGGCGACGCTGCGGCTGTGGTGGTCCAGGATGTGCAGCGCCCGCTCGGTGAGCACGGCGCCGAGGTTCCTCTCGTGCACGGAGACACCCCAGTCGGGGCGCTCGATGTCGCTCAGGAAGTACGCCATCTTCGGGTGCGAGATCAGGCTGACGACGGGCGTGCCGACCCCGAAGGGGATCATTCCGGCGTGTCCGCGCATGCCGATGACCAGCCGGGTCTTGGCGTACGTCTCGCGGATCCCGTCGTTGTCGAAGTCGTACATCGGGATCACCGGCAGCGAGATCCCGTGCTCGCGGCGCAGGTCGAAGGCGATGCGCTCGTCGTCCAGGGAGTGGGCGACACACTTCACCTCGGTGTGGGCGCCGATCGCGCGGACCGCCTTGGCCATCTCGGCGAGGAAGTGCCCGTAGTCGTGGCCGAAGCGCAGGCCCGCTCGGTCGTAGGCGGCGTTCAGCAGGACGGTGTCCTCGCGGTGCAGCGGGTCGGTCCAGCCGGCCACCAGCTGCCGCATGACCGTGGTGGGGCAGGGCTGGAAGACGACCTTGTCGTGCAGCTCGGGCGGGAGCATCGCGCGGACCTTGGCGATGGAGCCATGGTTGCGCAGACCGAAGAACGCGGCCTTCTCCACCAGCAGGCGCAGGCTCTCGTTGAAGCGCCGGGCCCGGTACGACTGCCCGTCGAAGGCGTTGAAGCCGACCGCGAACACCATGATCGGCACGTCGACGGCGCGCAGGTGCTCGTCCGGGACGTTCCACTGCCAGGCACTGTTGCCGTTGGGCATGGTGTCCGGGATGAAGAGTCCGCCGCCGCCGATGACCAGGCCGCGCCGGGCGTTGACCCGCTCCAGGGCGGCCGGGTCGAAGAGCCGGTGGGCGTGGACGGAGTGCCAGCGCCGGGAGGTGGTGTCGGGGCCGAAGGCGAGCCGGACGGTCTCGGGCAGCAGCTTGTCGCCCGCGTTGCCCTGCCGGTCCATGTAGAAGGCCACGTGGGCCAGCTGGTCCTCGGCGGCGCCCTGCTCCTGGGCCGGTACGCCCGCCGCGCGCTGGGCCCACAGACGGCTGGAGCGGTGCGTGGGGTCCACGGTGAGGCCGGCCGTGGCGTACGTCAGGGCCTCGGCGTTGTCCCCCTGCACCCAGGCCATCTGGGCGAGGCGGGCGTAGGCGGTGGCGGCCCGGTTGGGGGCGGCCGTGGCCAGCAGCAGCTGGGTCTTCGCCTCTTCGTAGCGGGAGACGCTCATCAGGGCGTGGCCGAGCACCTCGTGCGGCCAGGCCTCGTCCACCGGGATGCGGACGCCGCTCAGGACGTCGACGGCGTCCTGGTACTCGCCGGCCGCGATGTGGGCGGCGGCGACCTTGCGGGCGGCCTCGAGGTCACCGGTGCGGCGGACGTGCGGAGTGCCGTAGTGCACGAGCAGGTCGTGGTGGAGGTTTCCGCCGCGCGCCAGGTAGGCCGCATGGAACTCGGCGTCGCTCAGCTCGAACTCGCGCCAGCGCTCCTCGGCCTGCGCATATCCGGCCTCGCCGCCCTGCCAGGGCTTGTGCCGGCCGGTGAAGTGCAGGATCGCGGTGTCGTCCGGGACGGGCAGGTCGCCGGAGAGCCGCCGCTTGACGAAGTTGTAGCGGGCGTCCAGGCGGACGAAGTCGCCGTCGAGGACGGCGTTCAGGATGCCCTGGTCGTGCTTGTCGAGCTCGTAGGTGCCGCCGCGCCCGACTGCGTCGATCTTCGCGCAGAACGCGTCGGACAGGTACTCGCGCTGGATGACCAGCAGCCCGGAGTTGAGCTTGTGCTGCCCGTAGAAGAACTGCGGTACGGCGGCGAGGCCCTCGCGCAGCTCCAGCAGTTCACCGAGGTCGCCGAGGACGACCATGTCGGTGTCCAGGGTGACGACCGTGTCGTAGTCGCGCAGCTTGAAGATGTCGAGAATGAAGTACGCCTTGCGGACCAGGTAGTTGTCCTGGTCGCCCTTGGCGTAGGAGTCGTAGTGCTCGGCGTCGACGCGGCGCAGCACGATCCGCGGGTGCAGGGCGCGGATGCGGGCGATGGAGGAGGGGCGCAGGTCGTCGTGGAGGACGACGAAGTCCTCGCAGACGCCCGGGTTGGACAGGGCGAGGCTGCGCAGCAGGACCAGGAAGCCGGGCAGGTAGTTCTCGTCCACGAAGCTGGCGAAGGCGATGCGCCGCTTGCCCGTCAGGGCCTGCGCGGAGGTCTCCGGTGCTACCGGGGTGATGGTGGTCATCGCAGGGATATCCTCATGTCGGTCACGCTCTGGGCACGCTCCATGACCCATGCCTTCTCGCTGGTGTATTCGTGCACGGAGGTGATGGCGAGCTTCATGGCCTCCGGCACGCGGTAGGCGCCGCTCTCGTAGAAGTCGAAGCCGATCAGGTCGAGGGTCGGGCTGACGTCCAGGAAGTCCAGCAGCCACAGCATGTTGAAGCCGGTGGTCGGGATGCCGGACCAGACGTCGTTGCCGAGCTGGCCGATGATGCGGACGGGCCAGCGCAGCGACTCGTCACCGAGGTACTGCTGGGCGCCGGGCACGAGACGGTTGCGCAGGGAGTGCTTCCAGTCGCCGGAGACACCGCCGAAGACGAGCCGGGTGGTCACCGGCTTGTCCCAGTTGAAGCCGTGTTTGTGGATCGTGGCGTGAATGTCGGTACGGCTGCCGGTGTGCTTCGCGTCGATCTTGTACGAGTTGAAACGGACGACCAGGTCGTAGTCGTCGATCCGGCCTCCCAACGAACTCTCGCCCACGCGGCCGGAGTTGGCGATCAGGCAGACCGACTTGCCGGCGATCTGGTTGCGGAACTCGCCGAGGCTGATCCAGTGCACGCCGCCGACGGTGGGGTCGGCGACCGGGCCGCGCATCCTGATGCGACGCTGCTCTGCGTAGAGGGCGACGGCCTCGGTGAGGGCGGCCGCGTCCGCCGCCGTCCCGGTGCGCAGGTCGAGGTACTGGCTGAGCAGTTCCTGCCGGTCGGCGACCGGGGCCTCCTCGGCGGCCAGTGCGAGCAGGGCGCCGACCAGCCGGGGCTCGGCCGCGTCCCGGTCGCCGAGGGCGTGCAGGGCCAGGCCCTCGGCCCACACGTCGGTGGCGGGGCCGCGGGCGAAGTCGGCGGCGCGCGGGCACTGGCGCTGCAGCAGGGCGAGCAGTTCGCGCTCGCGCTCGGCGGCCCGGCGCAGTCCCTCGATCCGGGCGGACACGCCGAAGCCGTCCTCGCTGGTCAGCTCCAGGTAGCGCTCGTACGCCCCGACGGCCTCCCGCTCCTCGCCGAGGGCCTCCAGGATGCGGGCGCGCAGCCGCCAGCCGGCGCGGGAGTTCTTCCGCTGGGCGAGGACGGTGTCGCCGATCTGGAGTGCGAGGTGCAGCTCGTCGTCGTAGCCGCACTCCAGGGCCTTGTTGGCGACGGCCAGCAGCGCGTCCAGCAGATCGTTGGGGATGGAGCCGGTGGGTGCGCCGGCTCCCTTGACGGCCCGCTTGAGCAGGGCGGTCGCGCCCGAGGCGGGGGCGGGCGAGGGGACGGACGTGCCGATGGTGCTGGACACCACGAGCAGCTTGCGCAGCTGTTCGGCCAGTTCGGCGCGACGGCGGTCGAGACTGCCCACGACTTTGCCGCTGTGCACGGCGCAGGCGCGCAGGCAGTCCTCGAGTTCCCCGCCACGCGCAGGTGTCCGCCGGTTCTGGACCCTCGTCATAGCTCTCCTGATTTTTACCAAGCAAATACGGTGTTTACGGCGGCATGCCGTCACATTGCCAAAGCGTGGGGGTGGATGGAGAAACTAGGAAGCCAAAGCGACGCGCAGATGAACGAACAGGGTCGGTCGAGCGAATGGTTGGATCCTCAACCAAGCAAATTCCTGTGATGTGCCCAGGTGACGGCGGTACGGCTCGACGCACCACGGAAATTCACATGAAAATCTGAGCTGAGCAACGTTTGTTCGGGAAAATGTCGAGCATCATGCCTGCTTCGCCCTCCACCCTCGCCAGCGCTCCGCCCGCACCCGGGACAGCCGCCGCCCCGTCCGCCTCAGGCGGCCGCCGGAGCCGCCGGAGCCGCCTGCACGCCCTGGACGGCCTGCGGCTCCTGGCCGCGCTGATGGTCTGCCTCTACCACTACGCCGGACGTGGCGGCACAGTCTCCGAGTCCTGGCACCAGACACCCGCCCACGTCTTCCCGACCCTGTCCCAGATGGCCACGTACGGCTGTCTGGGTGTGCAGTTCTTCTTCGTCATCAGCGGTTTCGTCATCTGCATGAGCAGCTGGGGCCGCACCCTCGGCGACTTCTTCCGCTCCCGCGTCGCCCGCCTCTACCCCGCCTACTGGGTCGCCCTGGTGCTGGTCACCGGCGCGGCCCTCGTCCTGCCGGCCGTCGTCCATGCGGTCCGGCCGGACGAGTTCCTGGTCAACCTGACCATGCTGCAGCAGCCCATGGGCGCACCGCGCGTGCTGGGCGTGTGCTGGACACTGTGGGTGGAGGTCCGCTTCTACGCGCTGTTCGCCCTGTTCGTCGTGGTGCGCGGGGTCACCTACCGCCGGGTCGTGCTGTTCTGCAGCGTGTGGACCCTGGCGGCGGTGCTGTGCAACACGTCCGACAACGAGCTGCTGAAGCAGCTGGTCATGCCGGACTACGCGCCCTTCTTCATCGGCGGTCTCGCCCTCTATCTGATCCACCGCTTCGGCAGCGACCTGCTGCTCTGGGGCATCGTGGCCGTCTCCTGGCTGCTCGGGCAGAGCAACGCCACGCGCGGGCTGTGGCACGCGGGTGCCCACGGCGACTTCGTCCGCCACCCGTACGTCATCCTCCTGATCGTCACCGTCGCCTTCGCCTCCGTGGCGGCCGTGGCGCTGGGCTGGACCAGCCGTGCCAACTGGCCCTGGCTGGCCACGGCCGGCGCGCTGACGTACCCGTTCTACCTGGTCCACGAACACCTGGGCTGGTTCGTCATCCGGGTGCTGCACCGGGGCCTGGGCCTGCCCGCGTGGCCGACGCTCGCGGCGACGGTGCTCGGCATGCTGCTGCTCGCGTGGCTGATGCACCGGTTCGTGGAGAAACCGTTCGGCCCGCGACTGAAAAGGGCGTTGAAGAGATCTCGTACATCTGAAATCTCGACGCAGTTCACCTTGCCGAAAGACGGAAAGGGGATCGGCTGAACAGACCGGAGGGCCGGAAGTTGGGCAGCCGTTCATCTCTTCTTGGGTTTTGAACCAACCCTCGGGGCAGGCACCGTGGTGCCCTGCCGCCACCCCCACAGGCTTTCCGCAGGGATGACCCAGACTGCCGTACCGAGGGAGTGCCCCCGCCCCATGGCCACCACCCAGGAAGCGACACGACCGCCCCACCGCCTCGACGACGTGCCCGGCTGGTTCCCGGTGCTCGATCAGCTGCTCTTCGACTGGTTCCTGACCCGGCAGGAGACCGCCGGAACCCACGGCGACCTCCTGGAGGTCGGTGTCTACATGGGCAAGAGCGCGATCTTCATCGGCCGGCACCGGCAGCCGGACGAGAAGTACACCGTGTGCGACCTCTTCGAGGGCGACGCCCCGGACGACGCCAACCGGGCCGAGTCGACCAAGTCCTACGGTGCGCTGACCCGGCACGTCTTCGAGGAGAACTACCGCTCCTTCCATGACGAACTGCCCCGTGTGCTCCAGGGGCCCAGCTCCCTGGTGCCCGCGGAGGTCGTGCCCCGCTCCTGCCGGTTCGTGCACATCGACGCCTCGCACCTGTACGAACATGTGCACGGCGACATAGGAGCCGCGCACGATCTGCTGCTGCCCGACGGCATCGTCGTCCTCGACGACTTCCGCTCCGAGCACACGCCCGGTGTGTCCATAGCCACCTGGGAGGCCGTGCTCAACCGGGGCCTGCACCCCGTCTGCCTGAGCACGCAGAAGCTCTACGGCACCTGGGGCGATCCCGAGCCGGTCCAGCAGGAACTGCTGGCCATGGTCCGCGAGCGGTCCGACTGCCACCTGAGCGTCCAGGAGGCCGCCGGGCACCGGATCGTCCGCCTGAAGTCCCAGGGGATGCCGGCGCCGGTGTTCCCGCCCGCCAGGCACGCGGAACGAGCCGCCGGGGCGGCGTCCGGGGCCGTGGAGCCGACGCGGGCACCCGGGCTCGCGTCGGCGGCCGCCCGGTCCGCGCCCCGGCGCGGCAGCCGGGTCCGCCGGGTCGCCGTCGACCTGTTGCCGCCGGTGGTCACCCGGGCGATACGCAACGCGCGCGCGGCCAGGAGCTGATTCGCCCGCTCAGCCGGCCCGGTCCCGGTACCGGGCCTCGATGCCCGCGATCACCAGCGCCAGCCCCTCCTCGAACTGCTCGTCGTAGCCGTCGAAGAGGACCTTTCCGGCCTCGGCCGCGAGCGGGAAGCCGGCCATGCGCCGGGCGCGCTCCTCGACGTCGTACCCCTCCCGGCGCTCACCCGGGAGGGGCTGCACGCCTTGCTCCTCGGTGACGAACCCGAGGGTGTACATGCTCGCCGTCCGCGCCGCGCTGACCGCCTGCTGCAGGGTGAAGCCGGCGGCCACGAAGACACGCAGATGCGCCTCCATCTCGCGGGCGTGGTCCGTGCCCGTGAAGCGTGAGCCGCTGAAGACCTTGGCGCCGTCGCGGTAGCCGAGCAGGGCGGCACGCAGCCCGCGGGCGGTCTTCGACAGCCGCTCCTGCCAGGTGTCGGCGGGATCGAGCGCGACACCGGCGACCATCCGCCGGTACATCTCCGTCGCCATCTCGTCCAGCAGCGCCTGCTTGTCCTTGAAGTGCCAGTACAGCGCGGGCGCCTTGACGTCCAGCTCCTTGGCGATGGCGCGCAGGGTCAGCCCGTCGAGGCCGACCTCGTTCAGCAGCCGCAGCGCCGTGTCGGCGACCCGTCCGCGGTCCAGGGGCACACGTCGTTCCGTACTCACGCTTGACAGCTTAACAGCGTTAAGGGCAAGCTCGTGCCCGACGGCACTTAACAACGTTAAGGAGAAGAGTGATGGATGTCCTGATCGTGGGGGCCGGCCCCACCGGCCTCACCCTCGGCATCGACCTCGCCCGGCGCGGCGTGGACGCACTGGTCGTGGAGCGGGCGGAGGCGCTCTTCCCCGGATCCCGCGGCAAGGGGATCCAGCCGCGCACCCAGGAGGTCTTCGAGGACCTCGGCGTGCTGGACGCGATCCGCGCCGCGGGCGGGCCCTACCCGGTACGGGCGATCTGGAAGGACGGCGAGCGGATCGGCGAGCAGCCGATGTTCGAGCCCGTCGAGGCGGACGAGAGCGCGCCGTACACCGAGCCGCTGATGGTTCCGCAGTGGCGGACGCAGGAGGTCCTGTACGCGCGCCTGGTGGAGCTGGGCGGCAGGGTCGCGTTCGGGCACGAGCTGACCGGCCTGGAGCAGGACGCGGAGGGCGTGAGCGCCCGGTTCGCCGACGGCTCGGCCGTCCGTGCCCGCTACGCCGTGGCGGCCGACGGCGGGCGTTCGGCGGTGCGGCGCGCGCTGGGCGTGGCCATGACCGGGGAGACGGTCGACCCCAGCCCGTTCCTGGTGGCGGACCTGCGGATGACCGGGCTCGACCGGGAGTACTGGCACACCTTCCCCCGACCCGACGGCACCGGTCTCGCACTGTGCCCGCTCGCCGGGACCGACGACTTCCAGCTGGCCGGGAAGTTCCCGGAGGGCACGGAGTTCGACCTCTCCCTGGACGGCGTCCGCAGGCTGGTCGCCGCGTACACGCACCTCGACGCCGAGGACGTCACCGAACTGCGCTGGGCCTCGGACTTCCGGCCACGGGCAGCACTGGCGGACCGGTTCCGGGTGGGCCGGGTGTTCCTCGCGGGCGACGCGGCGCACGTCCACTCACCGGCCGGCGGGCAGGGCCTGAACACCAGCGTGCAGGACGCCTACAACCTGGGCTGGAAGCTGGGCGCGGTGCTGAAGGACGGGGCTCCGGAGCCCCTCCTCGACACCTACGAGGAGGAGCGGCGCCCCAACGCCGCCGCCATGCTGGGCCTGTCGACGGGCGTGCACCGCGGCGAGGTGCAGCGGGGGAAGGCGACGGTGCAGCTCGGGCTGGGCTACCCGGAGTCGGCCCTGAGCGAGGACCGGCGCGCCGCCCCTGCCGGGGTGCGGGCGGGCGACCGGGCGCCGGACGGCAGGGTGGACGGAGTACGGCTCTTCGACGCTTTCCGCGGGCCGCACTGGACGCTGCTGGGCGCGCCGGCCGCCGCTGCCGGGGTGCATGCGCTCCCGGCGGCCCCCAAGTCCTACGGCCCCGGCGTCTTCCTGGTCCGCCCGGACGGGTACGTCGGCTGGGCGGGCGACTCGGCGGAAGGACTCGGCGCCTATCTCGCCCGGGCCGGCGTCCGCTGACCACCTGGCCCAAGGGCTGTCCCGTAATACCCGGCGGGCGCACGACGACAGCCACGGCACCTCGCCGCGTTGCCGGATCGCCCGAATACGCCCAGTACGAGGGCGACCCTCCGCCTCGCGATGCACCGCATCCGACGCCGCGCGCTGATCCAACGGTGACTACGGGACAGCCCTCAGGCGCCGGCCAGCGACAGCTTCACCGCGAACCCGAGGAACAGCGCCCCCGCCGCCGAGGTGGCCGTCGCCGACAGCCGCTTGCGGCGGCGGAAGGCCGCGGCCAGCCGGGTGCCGCCGAATATCAGCGCGCTGAGGTAGAGGAAGCTGGCCAACTGCGCGAAGACACCGAGGACGACGAAGGAGAGGGCCGGGTAGGCGTAACCCGGGTCCACGAACTGCACGAAGAAGGCGACGAAGAAGAGGATCGCCTTGGGGTTGAAGAGGCTGACGACCAGGGCCCGGCGGAACGGCCGCTCATAGCCGGCACCTGCCGGGTCGACCTCGTCCAGTGCCTTCTCCCGCCGCGTCCGCCACATTCCCCACGCGGCCCGCAGCATGCCGATCGCCAGCCAGGTCAGATATCCGGCACCGGCGTACTTCACGATCCCGAACAGCACGGCGTTCGCCTGCAGCAGCGAGGCGACTCCGGCGGCGGACAGCGTCATCAGCACGGTGTCCCCGCACCACACCCCGGCAGCGGCGGTGTATCCCGCCCGCACACCGCGCCGGGCGGCCACGGAGAGCACGTACAGGGAGTTGGGACCGGGCAGCAGGACGATCAGGACGAGACCGGCCAGGTAGGTGGGGAGATCGATGACGCCGAACATGAGAAGGAGTGTCGCACGGGGGTACGGCAACGAGAGTGCGGCGGGTCGGTCGTCGCCGTGCGGAGCAGGCGCGGCACGGCGGGAGCCGTCGCTCAGAACGCGTCGGTCGGCACATGACTCCCCCAGACCTCCCGCAGCGCGTTGCACACCTCCCCCACCGTCGCCCGCCCGCGCAATGCCTCCTTCATCGGATACAGCACGTTCTCCTCGCCCGCCGCCGCCTTCTTCAGCGCGGCGAGGGCCGAGTCCACCGCCCCCTGGTCCCGCTCGGACCGCAGCCGCCGCAACCGCTCCGCCTGACGGGCCTCGATCGCCGGGTCCACCCGGAGGGGCTCGTACGGCTCCTCCTCGTCCAGCTGGAAGCGGTTGACGCCCACGACCACCCGCTGAGCGGAGTCCGTCTCCTGCGCGATGCGGTACGCGTTCCGCTCGATCTCGGCCTTCTGGAAGCCCCGTTCGATCGCCGCCTCCGCACCGCCGAGATCCTCGACCCTCCGCATCAGGGCGAGGGCGGCCGCCTCGACGTCGTCCGTCATCCGCTCGACGGCGTACGAACCCGCGAACGGGTCCACGGTCGCCGGCACGTCCGTCTCGTACGCCAGGACCTGCTGGGTGCGCAGCGCGAGGCGCGCGCTCTTGTCCGTCGGCAGGGCGATCGCCTCGTCGAAGGAGTTGGTGTGCAGGGACTGGGTGCCGCCGAGTACGGCGGCCAGGGCCTGTACCGCGACCCGGACCAGGTTCACCTCGGGCTGCTGGGCCGTCAGCTGGACCCCCGCCGTCTGGGTGTGGAAGCGCAGCATCCAGGACTTCGGGTTCAGCGCGCCGAAGTCCTCCCGCATCACCCGCGCCCAGATCCTGCGGGCCGCGCGGAACTTGGCGATCTCCTCCAGCAGTGTCGTACGGGCCACGAAGAAGAAGGAGAGCCGGGGTCCGAAGTCGTCGACGTCCATGCCGGCCGCCACCGCCGTACGGACGTATTCGATGCCGTCGGCGAGGGTGAAGGCGATCTCCTGCGCGGGGGACGCGCCCGCCTCGGCCATGTGGTAGCCGGAGATCGAGATCGTGTTCCACTTCGGGATCTCGGCGGTGCAGTACTTGAAGATGTCGGCGGTCAGGCGCAGGGAGGGCTTCGGCGGGAAGATGTACGTCCCGCGCGCGATGTACTCCTTCAGGACGTCGTTCTGGACGGTGCCGGTCAGGCGGTCCGCCGCCACGCCCTGCTCCTCCGCCACCAGCTGGTAGAGCAGGAGCAGCAGCGCCGCCGGGGCGTTGATCGTCATCGACGTGGAGACCTGGTCCAGCGGGATGCCGTCGAACAGCACCCGCATGTCCTCGATCGAGTCGATCGCCACGCCCACCTTGCCGACCTCGCCGTGCGCGAGGGACGCGTCGGAGTCGTGGCCCATCTGGGTGGGCAGGTCGAAGGCGACGGACAGGCCGGTGGTGCCGTGCGCGATCAGCTGCCGGTAGCGGGCGTTGGACTCGGCCGCCGTGCCGAAGCCGGCGTACTGGCGCATGGTCCAGGGGCGCCCGGTGTACATGGTCGGGTACACCCCGCGGGTGTACGGGTACGCCCCCGGTTCGCCCAGCTTCCCGGCCGGGTCCCAGCCGGACAGGTCCGCCGGCCCGTAGACCGGCTCGATCGGCAGCCCCGACTCCGACTCGCGCGCCATGGATGCCTCCGCAGTACGTTTTGTCCCCCCTCACCATGCCCCGTAGTTCGACGGCGGTCACGCGGGGAAGCATCTCGGGCATGAGGATCTCGGGGAGACCTGCCGCCGTACTCGCCTCGACCGCCACCCTTGCCGCGCTCTGCGGCTGCACCGTGCAGCCCCCGGACGACGACGGCAAGCACCGCCTGCCGGTACACCTCCAGCTGCCCTCCGGCAGCACTCCCGAGCCCACCGGGACGGCCGAGCCCACCGGGACGGCCCAGCCCACCCGGACGGCCCAGCCCACCCCCGCGGCCAAGCCCGCACAGCCCGCCCCCCAGGTGCTGTGGTCGCGCGGGGACAGCGGCCCGGGCGTGCGCGAGCTGCAGGCCCGCCTCCGCCAGGTCGCCTGGCTGTTCGACGGGCCGACGGGGACGTACGACGACCTGACCGAACAGGCCGTCAAGGGGTTCCAGGGCAAGCGCGGGCTGCCACGGACCGGCGAGCTGGACACCGTCACCTGGCAGCGGCTGCTGGCCATGACGCACGAGCCGGGCCGGTGGGAGCTGTATCTGATGGGCGGTCAGCCGGCCGGCGCGCCCGATCCGCGCTGTCTGGCCGGCCGGGTGCTGTGCATCGACAAGACCAGCCGGACGCTGCGCTGGATGATCGACGGGCGCACCGTGGACACGGTGTCCGTCCGCTTCGGCACCCAGTACACCCCCACCCGCGAGGGTGTGTTCAGCGTCTACTGGAAGTCACGGCACCATGTGTCGACGATCTACCACTCGCCGATGCCGTACGCGATGTTCTTCAGCGGCGGCCAGGCGGTGCACTACTCCAACGACTTCGCGGCCCGCGGTTACGCGGGCGGTTCGCACGGCTGCGTCAACGTACGGGACGAGGCGGCGATCGCGGCGCTGTTCGCGCAGGTGAGGATCGGCGACAAGGTCGTCGTCCACTGGTGAGACGTGCAGGGCGCGGGCGGGACCGGGGGAACGTGTCCCGCCCGCGCCGGGTTGCACGAGCCACGGGTACGGGGGGAACCCCGGCTCTGTGCGACGGCCGATGACCAGTCGGCTCACTCAGTACTGCGCCACATGGGCCAGAAACGTCACACCTCCCGCGAAAAAAATTTCGCGGTTTACAAAATTGCAGGTCAGAGGCATAAGCAGAGGTCAGAGCGCGGTGTACGAGGGGCTCGGCGAGGGCACCGGTGCGGTCGTGCGCCGACCCGGGGCCACGGGTGCGAGGGCCGAGCGCGCGGGAGAGACGGCACGGTCCCGGCGGTCGTCGTCCCGGCGGACGGCGTCGTGGCCCCGGCGGTCGCCGCCGTGGCCGCGGCCGTGGTGGTGGCCCCGGCCGGGATGACCTTCGTCGTCACCGCCCTGGCCGTTCCCGTCGCCCTCGCCCTTGTCCTTGCCCTGGTCTTTTCCGCGGCCGTCTCCGGTGCCCTTGCCGCCGCCGTCGTCGCCGGTGCCCCTGCCCTCGCCGGTGTAGGCGTAGTGGCCCGCCAGGACGTACTTGCAGTAGGTGGTCACCCGCACCGAGCCGCCCGCCAGGCCCTCCAGTGCGCGTCTGCGCTCGGCGCCCAGCTCCTTGCCGTCCCGCAGGTCGCGGCAGGCCCTGGCGGCGACTCGCCACCAGGTGCCGGGACTCCTGGAGGGGGCGCGGGAACCGGGCGTGGCGCCCTGGTCCGTGCCCGGGTCCGGCGCGGTGGCCCCGCCGGAGGGGGCACCGAGGGATCCGCCCGTGCCACCGTCGGGCGCGATCGTGCCGGGGGCGAGGCCCTGGGTCGACTGCGCCGAGGGCGAGGCGAGCGGCTGCTCGGGGGACTGGGCTGCGGAGACGGAGGCGGTGGGGCCGGGGCGTTCGTCGTGGAACGGGAGCGGCAGCACTCCGCCGGTGGCCATCGCGACCCCGCCGAGCGTGCCGGCGGCCACCGCCGCGGCAAGCGCGAAGCGCACCGGGCGGGCCCAGCGCGGGCGCCGGGAACGCGTTCCGGTACGGGTCGGGGCGCCAATGCGTACCAGGCCCGCGTCGGCGTCGCGGGTGGGCGAGCCGGAGCGCCGGGCGGGGGTGCCCTGAGCGAGCGCGGCGGCCGTCCGTTCGGCCTCGGCCGCCTCGCGGACCTTGCGGAACGCGGCCAGCGCGGCCTGCTCGCCAGGGAGTTCACCGGTTGCCGGTGCCGCCTCGGCGGAGAGTGCGCCCAGCGCCTTGGCGAGGCGTTCGGCCTGGTCGGGGGCAGGGGCATCGACGGCTTCCAGCGACTCACCGCGCAGCAGACGTTCCGCCGTTTCACCGGTAAGCCACTTGTACTGCTCGTCGGCCATCACATGTCCTTCTGCGTCCGCGCACGCGTATGCGTCACAGTGGCGGACGTCACCGCGCGACTGCGCGGTTCTCGCTGGGGCGGCAGCGCGTCGAGCACGCCCGCCGATTCCGGATCGTCGCCGAGCAGCTCCGCGAGCCGCTTCAGACCACGGTGCGCCGCGGTGCGTACGGCACCCGCGCGCTTGCCGAGGGTCTCGGCGGCGGACTTGGCGTCGAGGCCCACCACCACGCGCAGGACGACCGCTTCGGCCTGGTCCTGCGGGAGCCGCGCGATGAGCGAGAGGGTGCTGTCGGTGGCCAGGGCCTCGATGGCCTCGCCGGCCGTGTCGGACTCGGCGGCCCGGCCGGTCAGTTCCGTCTCGTCGCCGCCGACGGCGGGGCGGCGGCCGCGCATCCGTATGTGGTCCAGGGCGCGGTTGCGGGCGATCCGGGCGGCCCAGCCGCGGAACCTGTCCGCGTCGCCGCTGAACCGGTCGAGGTCCCGGGCGATCTGCAGCCAGGCCTCGGACGCGACGTCCTCGGCATCCGGGTCGCCGACCAGCGTGCGTACGTATCCGAGCAGCCTCGGGTGCACCGCGCGATACACCGTACGGAACGCGGTCTCGTCCCCGTCCTGTGCCGCACGCACCGCGGCGGTCAGCTCCGCGTCGTCCCCCAGCACCGCACTCCCTTTACGCCCGTCTTCGGTCCGGCGCGAAAGGCACGTTACGGCGTGAAACCACGCCCCGTCCATGTCTGTAGAAGATGCAACTAACTCGTGACACGCCCATGTGTGACAGAAAACGCACTCACGGCGCTGAAGAGAGTACGGGCCGCACCGCGACCCGCGAGCGCGACGGCCGGGGCCTCTCCTGTGGGGGGTGGCGGCCCCGGCCGTTGCCCTGGCCCTGCTGACGGGCGAAATTCCTGGCTCCGCCCGTCGGTGAACGGGGCTACTTCTTCCCGTCGGCCTTCTCGGAGTCGGCGGCCTTTTCGCCCGCCTTGTCACTGATAGCGCCATTGCCGTTATTGCTGCTATTTCCGCTACTGCGCCACTTGTTGTCCTTGTTCCTGTTCGCGTCGTCGGCGCGCGCGATCTGCTCGGCGCAGTAGGCGGCGATGTGCTCCTCGCCTCCGGCGGCCGTGACGAGCCGCTGCCGGCTCGTCGCCTCCCAGGCCCTGCCACGGCCTTCGGTCCGCACGTAGAGGCGGCAGTGGGCCAGGGTGTCCTTGGCGGTCGCCGGGTGGTTCGGGCGTACCGAAGGGGCCTTGGACGTGCCGGCTCCCGGCCCGGCGGCCGGCTGTTCCGCAGTGCTCGCCGAGGGGTGCGCCCGCCGTCGGCCACCGGCGTCGTCGTGCCCCTCGGATCCGGCGGAGCCGATCGCGGCGACGGCGACGCCGCCCAGCGTGATGCTCGCGAGGAACACGGAGAGCGTGGTCTTCAGCGAGGGCCCCGCACCGCGCGACGGCCGGGGCCGCCAGTCGTCCCGCCGCCGGGGCCGTGCCGCGTGCGCCCCGGCGTCCCGGGCGACACGGAACGCGGCCACGGCGCCCTGCTCGGCCTCGGGGTCGATGCCGTCCGGGTGACCGGCCTCGCGGAGCGCGGCACCGAGCCGCGCCTCGAACCCGGGGTCCCGGCCGGCAGCCGCCGGTCCCAGGACGGTGCCGCCGGGGCGCGCGCGCCGACGGTCCGGCCCGTCGCCGTCGTGCCGTTCACCCATGTCCGTTCCCGCTCCTAGTCCGGCCCGCCCGGCCCGTCGGATCCGCCGGGGGCCTCGCCCCGCCGTCTCTCCCGGATCCATACGGCCGGTGTCCTTCACCGTTCATTTCGACTCCCCCAGCGTTCGGGAAGCCTCATCCGTCACACCCTCGTCCGCCTCGCCGCCGGCGCCCAGCTCGCGGGCGAGCCGCTTCAGCCCGCGGTACGCGGCCGTGCGCACCGCTCCCGGGCGCTTGCCGAGGACGCGCGCGACGGCCGGGCCGTCCAGGCCGACGACCACCCTCAGCAGCACGGCCTCGGCCTGGTCCCGCGGCAGCCCGCGCACCAGGGCCAGGGCCCGCTCGGTGGAAAGGGACTCCAGCGCCTGCTCGTACGTGCTGTGCGGCCCGGGCAGATCCAGCACGTCCTGTTCGGTCCCGCCCGTCCGGGGCCGTACCCGCTGTCTGCGCAGATGGTCCAGCGCCCGGTGCCGGGCGATGGTCGCTGTCCAGCCGCGGAACCCGGCGCCGTCCCCCCGGAAGCGTCCGAGGTCGCGGGCTATCTCCAGCCAGGCGTCGGAGGCCACGTCCTCCGCGTCCTCGCCGACCAGCCCGCGCAGATAGCCGAGCAGCCCCGGCTGCACCATCCGGTAGGCCACCGCGAAGGCGTTCTCGTCACCGTCCTGGGCCCGCGCGACGGCCGCGCCCAGTTCCCCGTCGCGCGCCCGCAGGCTACGGGGCTCTCCTCCCTGGCCCAAGAACCGTCCTCGTCCGTACCCAGCCCGGGCCGGTGCCCGCGCTCGCAGTGGATCCGCATGGTGCGACAGGGCCGCGCATGTGCCATGCCCCACGGTCATCAGCGCCGGAGCTCACAGATTTGTCACAGCCTCCGGCGGCCTTGTCCCGCCGGTCACCCACGCAGCGCGTCACCGATCGGCACTACGCCGGCGGCGCTGTGTAGTACGGCGCGGGGATCGCCCGGGCGGCGGCGCAGGCGGCGCCGACGGCCCGAGGACGCCGACGGACGCGGCACTGGGCGCGGTCCTGACGCCGTAGCCACCCCGCGGCCCGTCCGGCCGGGACCCCCGCACGCCGGGGGCCCCGGCCGGCGGCGGTCAGCCAGGGGCGGTCGCGTCCCGGCACAGCAGGCGCAGCGAGCCGTGGCCCGCGAAGCACCGGCGGGCCTCGTCGATGGGGTCCCACAGCCGGCCGTCGGGCGTGCGGATCCAGTGGTCACGGCCGGTCGCCCACCACTCGGCGCCGGTCTGGCGGACGACGACCTCGCCGGCGTAGGCGCCGAAGCCGCGCAGCGCGCTCTCGACCGCGGCGTACGGCGGCCCCTCGCGGCGTATCTCGTCGATCATCCGGTCCACCCGCCACAGGCTCTGCGCCGAGTAGTCGAGCCGCACCCGCGCGCCCTCGCGCATGGTCGCCACGGCGTCGGCCGCCCACCGCACGGGCTTCGCCGCGGCGTGCGGCCTGGTCTCCTGCTGTGCTGTCACGTACTGGGCTGTCACATAGGGAAAAGCGGGCTCGGCCCGGCATCCGTCACGCGGATCCGGCCCGTTTCCGTAACCGGTGCAGGACCGCCCCAGCCCCACCGCACGACGGTCACAGGACTCGCCCAGAAGCGGGGTTTGAACTCCGGTCAGCCGCGGCCGCGGGCCCGGCGGGACACCACCGCGCGCAGCACCCGGCGGCCCTCGACCGACACGTCCAGGGCGCGACGCAGCCCGTTCGTGCCGTGCTCGGCGAGGAGTTCCAGGACGACGACCTGGCGCCGCAGCTCGGCGGCGACGAGCGGGGACGCGTCGTCGGCGCCGCCGGCGCGCCCGGTCTCCAGGCCGTCGGCCGACGAGGTGCCGTCCGCCGCGGGGTCGAGGAGCCGGTGGATGCGCAGGGAGGCGACGGAGCAGGCGTCGGCCCAGGCCCGTATGCCGTTGGGGGTGCGCTCGGCGGGGACCGCGTCCAGCATGCGGCGGGCGAGCAGCGCGGCCTCGTCCTCGCCGGATCGGGCCATGCCGAGGGCGCCGCGCGCCTTCTCCAGGCTCCCGGCCCATGCGGAGTCGTCGGCGAGGCTCGCCCACAGCGGGCGCAGCACCTCGTCGTCACCGCCCAACAGCGGCACGCACCGATCCAAACAAGCCAGCCCACTGGCGGCCAGTCCGCGCTCGTCGGCCTGCGCGATCAGTTCCACCAGGCTCATGGAAGCCTCCCTCGCCAGGGCGCCGCCTTTACGGAGCCCGCACTTCCCCTTACTGCGTGCGACGGCGCGGGAGTGTCACAGTGACAGGTTTTCAGCCAATCGCCAAGACCGGCGCAGGGCCCGCGAGGGCCTTCTGATGCTGCATCCGGGTCAGCCGCAGCACGAGGCGGACGGCGAGCAGGGCGGCCAGGATGTCGACCGCGTCGGCGGCCATGACATGTGTCGCGGCGTCACGGATCGACGAGCCGGTGTGCGCAGCGTCGTACTCGCTCGACATGAACGGGCCGATGACGCTGGTGAGCAGCCAGAACGCCCACCACAAGTTGATCAGTCCGTGCCGGGCGGGCCCGCCGCCCGGGCGGCTGGCGTCCCAGATGTCGAGGGCGACGCGGCGTGGATACCAGAAGGTCGCCAGGGGCACGACCCAGCCGGCGATGGTCCAGGCGCGCGCCTTGCTGTGCCCGTCCGGGCTGAACACCTCGGCGTTCACACGCACCCGGTAGAACCAGATCAGGAACACGACCGCGCAGCCGAACCAGGCCACGGTCTGCGCGACCCCCGCCGCCGTGTACAGGGTGTCCGCCCGGTCGGCGCGCCCGGAGAGGTGCGCGCCGAAGGCGCCGGTGCCCACCGCCAGGTCGTCCGCCACCCGGTACACGCCGACGCCTGCCGCGACGGCGACCAGGTCGGTCAGGGCGACCAGTCCGAGAAGCACGACGGTGGCCGTGCCCAGCCCGAGCGGCGACCGCAGCCGGGCGCCCTGCGTGCTGGTACTCATGGTGGATCCCCCCGTTGTCCCCAGGTGCGTTGTGGCACGCGGAAGATACGGTTCACCGCACCCGTACGTCCACCCGGACGCTCAGCCCAGCCGGTCCGCCAGCGCCTTGAACTCGGTCCAGGACAGCTCGGGCGCGCCCGGGTCCCACAGCTTCTGCACGGTGGCCCGCAGCGGCATCCGGATGCCGGCGGCGACCTGGTCCTGCGTCTGGGCGTTCGCGAGGTCGCTCCAGACCGCGAACGTCCCGCCGAGGATCTGCCCGTCGTAGCCCGCCGGTACGGCGGCCGTGCCGCGCAGCACCCGCGGGTTCCACTGCTCGTAGATCCGCTGCCCGGTCGGATAGACGAAGGTCTGCGGCTGTCCCAGGACGTAGTACAGGAACTCGTCGTTGTAGTTGATCACCTTGCGGCCGGCGCTCAGGTACTCCACCGGCGGCCGGGCGCCGATCTCCTTGCCGGTCCAGTAGGCGACCTGGAGATCCTTGGCGGGCTGCACCGAGGTGTCCCGGAAGAAGCCGTCGTTCCAGGCCCGCATGGTCCGGTCGTGGGCGCGCACGGTGGCGGCCCGGTCGTTCAGCCAGCCGGTGGCGAGGTCGGCGACGGTCGCGCCGGAGCCGTACTTCTGCTGGGCGGCGGCCGCCAGCTGCGGATACGAGGCCTGCGGGTTCGCCACGGTCAGCGCCTGGTACTCGTCGCCGCCGAGGTGCCACTGGTTGCCGGTGAAGAGCCCGGCGTACTCGTTGAGCAGGTCGTCGACGATCTTCGCGGAGGCGCCCTTGGAGATGTCGATCGCACCCCGCGTCGCGACCCCGTTGACATTGCGCAGCTGCAGGTCGGGGTGGGCCGCGATGACCGCGCCCAGATGCCCGGGCGAGTCGATCTCGGGCACCACGGTGATGTGCCGGGCGGCCGCGAGACCGACGATCTGCTTGACCTGCGCCTTGGTCAGATGGTCCTTGGAGACGATCTCGGGATGGCTGCTGGACTCGATCCGGAAGCCCTGGTCGTCCGAGAAGTGCAGCCCCAGCTCGTTGAACTTCAGGTCGCCCAGCTCGCGTATCCGGTCCTCGATCCAGGACGCGGTGAACGGCTTGCGCGCGATGTCCAGCATGAAGCCGCGCACCGGCTTCGCGGGCTCGTCGCGTACGACGCCCTCCGGCGCCGTACGGCCGCCGTGGACCTCCTGCTTGAGCGTGCGGGTGGCGTAGAAGACGCCGGCGTCGGCCGGCCCGCTGATGTCGATCCGCCCGCCGCGCACGGTCATGGTGTACGACTCCGGGTTGCCGCCCCCGCCGAGCGCCAGCCGCAGGTCCCCGGCCCGCACGTCGTTCTTCTCGCCCGCGTACGCCAGCCCCAGCTCACCGGCTATCAGCTTGCCCTCGTCGGCCAGCTGCGGATCGTTCACCACCACCCGTTCGCCCCGCTGCGGCCGCCAGCCGGGGCCGCGCGCCGGGGTGTGGGAGCGCACCGCGGGAATGGTGCGCGGCGCCCGGGAGAGCGGATAGGACCGGCTGGGCGCGGGACTGCTCGGGGTGGCGGCGCGGCTGGACGCGGCGGTGGAGGCAGGGTCCGACGACGCCTGTGCCACACCCCCCGCCGGGCTCCCGCCGCCGTCCGCCGAGGCCCAGACACCGACGCCCACGCCGAGCGCGACGGTGCCCGCGAACGCCACGGCGATGACCGCCTGCTTCCGCCTCACCTGCTGCACCGGGGTCCGGCGCTTGTGCTGGCTCACTCAGCCAACGTACGACTGATCCGCCGTGACTTCGTCACCAGGCCGATCTGAAACTCTCCCGTACGGGTGAAATTCAGGTATCCGTCGGACACACAGTGACCACTCTCGATAACGTGATGACACACTTTTCACGGCATCCCCTGCCATTCCACCTGTGACGCGAGGACCCACGCTGCCTGCGCACCGTCTGCCGTATCTCCCCAAGCCGCTGGACGCCTTCAACGCCGCCCCCGGCGACGAGGCCCGCGTGCTGCTCCTGCACTGCCTCCACAGCCTGCGCTGGTCCCGCCGTATCGCCGACCACCGCCCCTACCCCGACCTGGACTCCCTCCTGGCCGCGGCGGACGAGGCGGCGTACGACCTGTCCCCGGGAGATCTGTCGGAGGCCCTGGCGGGCGAGTCGCTTCCGGAGCTTCCCGAGGGCACCTACTCGGCGGCCCACATGGCCCTGAGTGCGGCACACGCGGCCTACGAAGCGAAATTCGGACACACCTTCGTCATCCATCTGGGCGATGGCCACCCGGACGAGGTCATCGACCGCATCCTCGAAGGCATCCGATCACGATTGACAAACGATCCCGAGGAGGAGCGGGTCCTGGCGGCGGACGAACTCCGGCGCCTCGCCAGGGAACGGCTGGGGCAACTCCTCGGGGGCGCAGGACAGTGCCCGTCCGCGGCTCCGCCGTGGGGCGCGACCAGCCACAACGGTGCCACCCCCGGCAGGTAGCGCACACACCGTCCCGGATGCCGCGTCTCTAGCCCGTCCGGTGCCACTTTGATCACACAAGTAGGCCCCCCGTCAGCCACAGCGCACCGCATGGATACGATGCTGGGGGCCGGTGGACCGTACCCGGCCGGGCCCGACCGACACCGAAGCCGGCGCGGCCCTAGTCCCCGCTCCCGGAGGGTTCTTCCGTGCCGGCTGGAACGCTGTACCGCGGCCGGGAAGGAATGTGGTCCTGGGTGGCTCATCGAGTCACCGGCGTCCTCATCTTCTTCTTCCTGTTCGTTCACGTGCTGGACACTGCTCTCGTCCGTGTCTCCCCAGAGGACTACGACAAGGTCGTAGCCACGTACAAGACGCCGATCGTCGCGCTGCTGGAGTACGGCCTCGTCGCCGCAATCCTCTTCCACGCGCTCAACGGCCTGCGCGTCATCGCCGTCGACTTCTGGTCGAAGGGCCCGCGCTACCAGAAGCAGATGCTCTGGACGGTCGGGATCGTCTGGCTCGTCCTGATGGGCGGGGCGGTCTACCCCGTCCTCGGCCACGCCGCTCGTGTCCTGTTCGGGAGCTGACGCCCATGTCCACGACTGAAACCACCGCGCCCGGAGTCGGCCCCGTCGAGGGCGCCCCCGTCTACAACGTCGACAACCCGGCTCCCCTCATCGAGGCCCCGCGCAGGCGCACCAAGAAGACCCCGAGGTCGACCCGGGGCAACTTCGAGATGGCGGCCTGGCTCTTCATGCGCCTGTCCGGCGTCGTGCTGGTCGTTCTCGTCCTCGGCCACCTGCTGATCCAGCTGGTGCTGGACGGCGGCGTCTCCAAGATCGGCTTCGCCTTCGTGGCGGGCCGCTGGGCGTCCCCGTTCTGGCAGGTCTGGGATCTGCTGATGCTCTGGCTCGCCATGCTGCACGGCGCCAACGGCCTGCGCACGGTCATCAACGACTACGCGGAGCGCGCGAACACCCGGCTGTGGCTCAAGGGCCTGCTCTACACCGCCACGGTGTTCACCATCCTGCTGGGCACGCTGGTGATCTTCACCTTCGACCCGAACATCCGCTAGGCACGGGGCTGCGAGAAACATGAAGATCCACAAGTACGACACCGTCATCGTCGGCGCCGGCGGCGCCGGCATGCGCGCGGCCATCGAGTCGACGAAGCGCAGCCGCACCGCCGTGCTGACCAAGCTCTACCCCACCCGCTCCCACACGGGCGCCGCGCAGGGCGGTATGGCCGCCGCGCTCGCCAACGTGGAGGAGGACAACTGGGAGTGGCACACCTTCGACACGGTCAAGGGCGGTGACTACCTGGTCGACCAGGACGCCGCCGAGATCCTGGCGAAGGAGGCCATCGACGCCGTCCTCGACCTGGAGAAGATGGGCCTGCCGTTCAACCGGACGCCCAATGGCACCATCGACCAGCGCCGGTTCGGCGGTCACTCCCGCAACCACGGCGAGGCCCCGGTCCGCCGCTCCTGCTACGCGGCCGACCGCACCGGCCACATGATCCTCCAGACGCTGTACCAGAACTGCGTCAAGGAGGGCGTGGAGTTCTTCAACGAGTTCTACGTCCTGGACCAGCTGATCACCGAGGTCGACGGCGTCAAGAAGTCGGCCGGTGTGGTGGCGTACGAGCTGGCCACCGGTGAGATTCACATCTTCCAGGCGAAGGCCGTCATCTACGCCTCCGGCGGCACCGGCAAGTTCTTCAAGGTGACGTCGAACGCCCACACGCTGACCGGTGACGGCCAGGCCGCCTGCTACCGCCGGGGTCTGCCGCTGGAGGACATGGAGTTCTTCCAGTTCCACCCGACCGGCATCTGGCGCATGGGCATCCTGCTGACGGAGGGCGCCCGTGGTGAGGGCGGCATCCTCCGCAACAAGGACGGCGAGCGCTTCATGGAGAAGTACGCGCCGGTCATGAAGGACCTCGCGTCCCGTGACGTCGTCTCCCGCTCCATCTACACGGAGATCCGCGAGGGCCGCGGCTGCGGTCCCGAGGGCGACCACGTCTACCTCGACCTCACGCACCTCCCGCCGGAGCAGCTGGACGCCAAGCTCCCGGACATCACGGAGTTCGCGCGCACCTACCTCGGCATCGAGCCCTACACGGACCCGATCCCGATCCAGCCCACGGCGCACTACGCGATGGGCGGCATCCCGACGAACGTCGAGGGCGAGGTCCTGTCGGACAACACCACCGTCGTCCCGGGTCTGTACGCGGCCGGCGAGGTCGCCTGTGTCTCCGTGCACGGCGCCAACCGCCTCGGCACCAACTCGCTGCTGGACATCAACGTGTTCGGCCGCCGCGCGGGCATCGCCGCCGCCGAGTACTCCCAGAAGGCCGACTTCGTCGAGCTGCCGGAGAACCCGGAGACCCTCGTCGTCGAGCAGATCGAGCGGCTGCGCAACTCCACCGGCAGCGAGCGGGTGGCCCACATCCGCCGCGAGCTGCAGGAGACCATGGACGCCAACGTCATGGTGTTCCGCACCGAGCAGACGATCAAGACGGCCGTCGAGAAGATCGCCGAGCTGCGCGAGCGCTACAAGAACGTCTCGATCCAGGACAAGGGCAAGCGGTTCAACACGGACCTGCTGGAGGCCGTCGAGCTGGGCAACCTGCTCGACCTGGCCGAGGTCATGGCCGTTTCCGCGCTGGCCCGCAAGGAGTCCCGCGGCGGTCACTACCGCGAGGACTATCCGAACCGCGACGACGTCAACTTCATGCGCCACACCATGGCGTACCGCGAGGTCGGCGACGACGGCACCGAGTCCATCCGTCTCGACTACAAGCCGGTCGTCCAGACCCGCTACCAGCCGATGGAGCGTAAGTACTGATGGCAACCCCTGTTCTGGACAAGGTCGAGGCAGAGTCCGCCGCCTCCCCCTACATCACGGTCACCTTCCGCGTCCGCCGCTTCAACCCGGAGGTCTCGGCCGAGGCGACGTGGGAAGACTTCCAGCTGGAGATCGACCCGAAGGAGCGTGTCCTCGACGGTCTCCACAAGATCAAGTGGGACGTCGACGGCACCCTGACCTTCCGTCGCTCCTGCGCGCACGGCATCTGCGGCTCCGACGCCATGCGGATCAACGGCAAGAACCGTCTGGCGTGCAAGACGCTGATCAAGGACATCAACCCCGAGAAGCCGATCACGGTCGAGCCCATCAAGGGCCTGACGGTCCTCAAGGACCTGGTCGTGGACATGGAGCCGTTCTTCCAGGCGTACCGGGACGTCATGCCGTTCCTGGTCACCAAGGAGACGAACGAGCCGACGCGCGAGCGTCTGCAGTCCGCCGAGGACCGCGAGCGCTTCGACGACACCACGAAGTGCATCCTCTGCGCGGCCTGCACGTCCTCCTGCCCGGTGTTCTGGAACGACGGCCAGTACTTCGGTCCGGCCGCGATCGTGAACGCCCACCGCTTCATCTTCGACAGCCGTGACGAGGCGGGCGAGCAGCGCCTGGAGATCCTCAACGACCGCGACGGCGTCTGGCGCTGCCGCACGACCTTCAACTGCACGGACGCCTGCCCGCGCGGTATCGAGGTCACCAAGGCGATCCAGGAAGTGAAGCGCGCGCTGATCACGCGTCGCTACTGATCCGCCCTCGCCCACGGCGAGTCTGGGCCCCGTCTCCGGTTTCCGCACCGGGGCGGGGCCCATTGCGTGTCCCGGGCAGGGAGCTGACAGGATGATCCATCGATCCGGCAGAGTGACGCCCAGGGGGACGAGAGCATGACCGATCCGCATCATCCGCAGAGCGGCGCGAACCAGTGGGGCCCCGGGCACCCTCCGGCGGCGCCCGCGCAGCCCCCGGGCTTCGCCCCGCAGCCGCAGGGGGCGCCGGGCTACGGCTATCCCGCCCAGCCCGCGGGCGCGCCCGGCTACGGCTATCCGGCCCCCGTGCAGCAGGGCTACGGGTTCCCGCAGCAGGCGGCTCCGGGCGTTCCGGTGGCTCCGGCGCCCATGGGCGGTGCCGTGCTGGCCATCGGGGACATCACGGTGACGGGTGAGCAGATCGTGACCCCTGCCGGGCAGATGCCGCTGCGGGGCGCGGTGTGGAACGCCACCGACATGTCGCACACCGAGGAGAAGATCCCGACGCACGCCGTCGTGCTCGCCATCGTCTTCTTCCTGTTCTGCCTGCTCGGCCTGCTCTTCCTCCTGATGAAGGAGAAGAAGACCACGGGCTACATCCAGGTCACCGTGACCAGCGCGGGCCGGCACCACTCGACGATGATTCCGGCGCAGGGCCCGAACACCTTCCCGGCGCTCATGGGCCAGATCAACTACGCCCGGTCGCTGAGCAGCATGTAGATCCGGGCCTTTCCAGGGAGCCCCGCCGAATCTTCGGTGGGGCTCCTCGCATCATGTCAGGATTGCACCCTAATCTGACGACATGTCTGACGACCAGTCGTACGAGCTGCTCGGGTTCGACAACATGCTGCTGCCCGTCGGGGACCTCGGTGAGGCCGCCGGGTTCTACGAGCGGGCCGGGTTCGCCGTGGCGTTCCGGTTCGACGAGGCCGGGATCGCGCTGCTGAAGGTCGGTGGCGAGACGCCCGGGATTCTGCTGCGGGTCGAGGACGGGCTGGGTCACCGGCCGCCGCCCTGGCCCTCGCCGCGTCTGTGGGTGGAGGTGCCGGACGCGCGGGTCGCGGCACGGGAGCTGGCCGCCGCCGGGATCCCGCCACTGGACGAGGCGTTCTCCGGGGCCACCGGCTGGACCGTCGAGATCGCCGACCCCTGGGGGAACATCCTCGGCCTGACCGACTACACCAAGCGGCCGGAACTGGCCCGCAGAAACTGAGACGAAGACCTCACCGGTCCCCTGCCACCCTTGAGTTGAACACGTTCAAAAGCAGGTCTACAGTCATGACCGTCAGCGTTTTGAACGCGTTCAAGGAGGGGTGGGGCATGGATCTCACCGTCATTGCCTACGTCATCTACCTGGTCGTCAGCATCGCGCTGACCGTCTGGGTGGCCCGGACGCTCAGCCACAACGGCCGGGTCTTCCTCGCCGACGTGCTGCGCGGCAACGAGCAGCTCGCCGACGCCGTCAACCACCTCCTGGTGGTCGGCTTCTACCTCGTCAACCTCGGCTTCGTGGCGCTGTTCCTGACCGACAGCGGGGACGTCGACGACGCCCGGGGCATCTTCGAGGCCCTGTCGATCAAGCTCGGCGTGGTGCTGCTGGTGCTCGGCGCGATGCACCTGGGCAACGTGTACGTGCTCAACAAGATCCGGCGGCGCGGGATGATGGAGCGCGAGCAGCAGCCTCCGGTGAGCCCGCAGGGCTGGATCCCGCCGACGGTCGGGGCGTGACCGCCGTGACCACCGGTCAGGACCGGGGCGCCGCGAGCGTTCCGGTCCGCGGGCTCACCGTCCTGTACGACGCCCGGTGCACGCTCTGCACCCACCTGCGCAACTGGCTCGTACGGCAGCCTCAACTGGTGCCGCTCGACCTGGTTCCGGCCGGCTCCGCCGAGGCGTGCGGGCGCTTCCCGGGGCTCGATCACGCGGCCACCCTCGACGAGGTCACCGTGATCGGGGACAGCGGTCAGGTCTACCAGGGCTCCCGTGCCTGGATCGTCGTCCTGTGGGCCCTGCGCGAACACCGGCCGCTGGCCCACAGACTGAGCACTCCGGCCGGCGCGAAGCTGGCCCGCGGCGCGGTGCTGGCGGCCGCGAGGTGGCGGGGCGCGCAGTGGGGCGGGCAGTCGTACCGGCAGGCGGACACCAAGTCGGGCGGCGGGTGGGCCCATCACCCGGGTACGGGGTGGCCCTACAACCCGCCGTCCTGCTCCGACGGTGCCTGCGCCACTGGTTAGGCTCCTACCGTGTCCGCGAAGAACGACGGCCCCGAGGCCGGCCCCCAGACCAAGTCCGAGCAGACCCGCGCGCTGATCCTGGAGACCGCGATGCGGCTGTTCCAGGAGCGCGGCTACGACAAGACGACCATGCGGGCCATCGCCAAGGAGGCCGGGGTCTCCGTCGGCAACGCCTACTACTACTTCGCGGGCAAGGAGCACCTGATCCAGGGCTTCTACGACCGGATCGCCGCCGAGCACCAGCTGGCGGTCCGGGAGGTCCTGGACCGGGAGACCGACCTGGAGGCGCGGCTCGCGGGCGTGCTGACCGCATGGCTGGACATCGCCAAGCCGTACCACGAGTTCGCGGTCCAGTTCTTCAAGAACGCCGCCGACCCCGACAGCCCGCTCAGCCCCTTCTCGCCGGAGAGCGAGCACGCCCGCGAGCAGGCCATCAGTGTCCATCGCGACGTACTGGCCGGCTCCAAGTCCAAGGTGGCACCCGAACTCCGGGACGTGCTCCCGGAGTTGATGTGGCTCTCCCAGATGGGTCTTGTCCTGTACTGGGTGTTCGACCGCACCGAGGGATACGAGCGCAGCTACCGGCTGGCGCGCCGCGGGGCACGGCTGACCGCACGCGGAGTCGCCCTGGCCCGCTTCCGGGTGCTGCGCCCCCTGGTCCTCGAAGTCCACGAACTGTTCACGGACTTCCTGCCGGGGATGACGAAGGCACTGCCGGACCCGGGGGCCAGGGCGCGGCGCGACGAGACCGGCTGATCAGATCCAGTTCAGCCGCCACAGGCGGAAGACGCCCGTGCCGTCCGTGAGGTACTGGCCGCCGCCGACGTCCTCGGTGCTGACCACGTACTCCTTGCGCTGCCAGAGCGGGATCAGCGGCACGTCGGTCGCCACGTCCGCCTGGATGGAGCGGAAGTCGTCGGCAGCCCGTGTCCGGTCGGGGTACTGCTGGCTGTCCAGGATGAGACTGTCCACGGTCTTGTTGCTGTAGCCGGTGCTCATGGTGGAGCCGGTGCCCACGAGCGGGGAACCGAAGGTGTCCGGGTCGGGATAGTCGGCCACCCAGCCGACCGCCCACGCGTCCATCTTCCCGTCGGCCCAGCGCTTCTGGAAGTCGGTCCACTCGTAGCCCTGGACGTCCACCTTGAACAGGCCGCCCGCCTCCAGCTGCTTCTTCAGCGCCGCGGCCTCCTCCTCACCCGCGCCCCGGTTCTTGCCGTAGCCGAAGGTGAAGCGCACCGGCAGGGTCACCCCGGCCTCGGTGAGCAGCTCTCGCGCCTTCTTGGTGCTCTGCGTCGGGTAGTTGTCGAAGAAGGACGTGGTGTGGCCGGTGATGCCGGTCGGGATGAGTGAGTAGAGCGGGTCGACCGTGCCCTTGTACACCGTGGCGGACAGCTGCTCACGGTTGACCAGCCAGGCCATGGCGCGGCGCACCCGCACGTCGTGCAGCGGGGAACGGGCACGGGTGTTCAGGTAGAGGTTGCGGGTCTCGGAGCTGTCGGACTCGGTGACGCGCTGGTTCGGATCGCTCGGGTTCAGCGCGGCCTGCACGGTCGGCGGCAGCGTCCGGGTGGCGACGTCGACCTTCTTGGCCGCCCAGGCGTTGTCGAGCTTCTGGGAGTCGGCGTAGTAGCGCAGTTCGACGGGGCGTCCCGTGCCGCTCAGATAGCCCCTGTAGCTCGTGTACGGCGCCAGGTCGGCCTTCTCGTCCTTCGTGTACGAGGTGAGCGTGTACGGGCCGGTGCCGTCGACACCGGAGTCCTTGCGCAGGGCGTCCGCCGGGTACTTGTCCTTGTCGACGATCGAACCGGCTCCGGTGGCCGCCTTCAGCGGGAAGGTGGCGTCCGGGGACGACAGATGGAAGGTGACCGTCGTCGCGCTGTCCGCGGTCACCGAGCGGAGCGTGGAGAACAGGGACGCCGGGCCGACGTCGGAGTCGATCTTCTTGACCCGCTCGAAGGAGTACTTCACGTCCTCGGCGGTCATCTTGCGTCCGCTCGGGAAGATGATGTCGTCGCGCAGCTTGCACTGGTACGTGCTCAGTCCTCCGCCCTCGAACGCGCAGCTCTTCGCCGCGTCCGGGACCGGCTCGACGCCGCCCGGCTCGAAGGTGAGCAGCGTCTGGAAGACGTTGCTGAACAGGGCCCAGGAACCGGCGTCGTAGGCGCCGGCCGGGTCCAGTGAGGTGACGGCGTCCGTGGTGCCGACGGTGATGCTCTTGTTGTTGTTCTCCTGCGACGGCAGCAACTGCCAGCCGCCGATTCCCACGACCGCCAGTACGAGCAGCGTCACGAGAATGCGCATGCGAACAGATCGCATGGTGGTGCCCTCCCCAGGCCCTTCAGAGCCCTACCCCTGGCCAGCACAATTTCGCCACTCCCCTAAGCGGCGGGGCTCACCTAATCACAGGACTTTCACCTGGGGGAAGGGCTTTCTGACCAGATGTACAAGAACTTACCGAGGCGTTGTTCCCGCCGGGCTTCACAGCGTCTTCACAGACGAAGGAGCGGATTCGGTCACGCGCGCGTGGCGGCGAGTTCGATCACCGTCACGTCCGAGGGCGCGGCCACGCGCGTGGGCGGCCCCCAGGCGCCCGCGCCCCGGCTGACGTACAGCTGCGTGTCGCCGTAGCGTTCGAGACCGGCCACGGTCGGGTTGGCGGCGGCCGCGACGAGGTTGCCGGGCCAGAGCTGGCCGCCGTGCGTGTGGCCGGAGAGCTGGAGGTCGACGCCGTGCCGGGCGGCCTCGTGGATCTGCACCGGCTGGTGGGCGAGGAGCACACAGGCGCGTGCCGGGTCCCGGTCCCCGAGCGCCTTCCCGAAGTCGGGGCCCTCGCCCTCGCTCTCGCCCTGGAGGTCGTTGACCCCGGCCAGGTCGAAGTACGGCAGCTCGGTGCGGGCGTTCTCCAGCGGGTGCAGGCCGAGGGTGCGTACTTCGGCGACCCACTGCTCGGCGCCGGAGAAGTACTCGTGGTTCCCGGTGACGAAGTACGCGCCGTGCCGGGCGCTGAGCTGCGCGAGGGGCGCGGCGGCCGGGCCGAGGTCCTTGACGCTGCCGTCCACCAGATCGCCGACGACCGCGATCAGGTCGGGCCGGGTCGCGTTGACCGTGTCGACGACCTGCTGCGCGAAGCCGCGGCCCAGGATCGGGCCCAGGTGGATGTCGCTGACGACCGCGATCCGGAAGCCGTGTGCGGCGTGCGGCAGCTTGGCTAGCGGCACGGTGACCCGCTTCACCCGCGGCCCGCGCAGCACACCGTAGGTGCCCTGGCCGACGGTCCCGACGGCGACGGCCGCGGCGGCCCCGCCGACGACACGGGAGACGAACAGACGGCGGGAGGGGTCCCTCGCCTCCTCCGGCTCCGGTTCGCCCGCCGCCGGCGAGGGCTCCGGTGTGCTCGGTGGCGCCGCCCCCGCCGGTACGGTTTCCGGCTCCCTCACGACGGCCTCGGCGCGCCCCCGCCGCAGCACGAGCCGCCGCAGCAACGGCCGTACGGCCTCTCCGGCCACCACCGCCAGCAGCAGGTACAGCGCCAGCGCCATCCACAGGAAGCCGGGCCAGGCGAGCGTGCGCTGGAGCCAGAAGGGGGCGCCGGAGCGTTCGGCGACCAGGGCCGTGATCATCAGCAGCGGGCCGGCGACGAAGAGGGCCGTGCCGCTGCGACGGGCCGGGCCCGGACCCCGGGTCGTGTCCCGCACCAGACGGCGCCACACATACCAGTGGCCCAGCGCGAGGACGGCCAGGACGGCCAGCGCGACAAGGACGAAGACGATGACCACGCTGCCGTATCCCCCGCTATGACGTCCGGCGCAGTGCGCGCAGTCCACGCAACCCGATGACCCCGACGACCGTCCCCAATACGAAGGAAACGACCGCCAGCAGCAGGTGCACCCAGAAGTACGCGGTCGGGTGGCCGTCGTCGAAGGCGAGCCCGCTGCTGTCCTTGACCAGGTTCTTGACGAAAGTGACCCAGATGACCCAGCTCCACACCCCGAAGGCGAGCAGGAACCAGGAGACCGGGCGGCTGAGCTTCATGCCCTCAGTATCGCCGTACGGTGTCCGGTTCCGTGTCCGGGGTGGGGTGCGGGGCGGGACTTCGCGACCCGTGCCGGGTACGTTCTCGACCGTGCCCGCTCCCAAGAAGACCGTCAGGCGATCCCTGCTGGTCACCTCCGCCACGCTGCTGTCCCTGTCCGCCACCGTGCCCGCCGCCCTCGCTGCCCCGACCCCGTCGGCCGGCGCGACGGCCACGCCTCCGGCGCAGATGTCACAGGTGGGCGGTGCCCGGCTGGGGCAGCCCGGGACCCAGGTGAATCTCGCCGACGGCGTGCCCGTGCTCCCCAAGGACCTCACCGCGCGGTCCTGGATCGTCTCCGACGCCGAGTCCGGCGAGGTCCTGGCCGCGCACAACGCGCACTGGCGGCTGCCCCCGGCGAGCACTCTGAAGATGCTGTTCGCGGACACCCTGCTGCCGAGGTTCCCGAAGACGACGGAGCACAAGGTGGTGCCGTCCGATCTGGCGGGCATGGGGATCGGCTCCAGCGTGGTCGGGATCAAGGAGGGCCACACCTACACGGTTCACGACCTGTGGCTCGGTGTCTTCCTGCGGTCGGGCAACGACGCGGTGCACGTGCTGTCCGCGATGAACGAGGGTGTCGGGCAGACCATCAAGGACATGCAGGACCACGCCGACGAACTGCAGGCCCTGGACACCCAAGTGGTCAGCCCGGACGGCTACGACGCGCCGAGGCAGGTGTCGTCGGCGTACGACCTGACGCTGTTCGCCCGCTCCGGGCTGCAGAAGAAGGACTTCCGCGACTACTGCTCGACCGTGTCGGCGAAGTTCGGGTCCGGTGAGATCCGGAACACCAACCGGCTGCTGAGCGGCGACACGGACGTGCCCGTCTACCAGGGCATCGCGGGCGTGAAGAACGGCAACACCACCAACGCGGGTGCCACGTTCACCGGTGTCGCCGAGCGGAACGGCAAGGTGCTGCTGGTCACGGTGATGAACCCGGAGAAGAACGAGCACAACGAGGTCTACAAGGAGACCGCGAAGCTGTTCGACTGGGGCTTCGGGGCGGTCGGCAAGGTCAGCCCGGTGGGCCGGCTGGTCCCGCCGAAGAGCGCCGCGCAGCCCACCACCCAGCCCGGTGCCACCGCCTCCGCCGGACAGTCGCACGGGACCGGCGGATCCGGCTCCAAGCCGGTGGCGAGCTCCACCGCCGCGGGCGGCTCCAGCGGCGTCGGGATCGCCGTGGCCGTCGCCGGCGGGCTGCTGGTGCTGCTCGGCGGCGCGGCGTTCCTGGTCAACCGCCGTTGGCCGCTGCCGGATCTGATGCGCCGTCGGACGCGTTCCTGACGCCCTCCCGTTCGCTCTCCTCGCTCTGCGTCGCCGTCCAGGCGGCGCTGAACAGGACGAGTTTCGCGGTGAAGTTGATCCACAGCAGCAGGGCCACGGGGACACCGAACGCGCCGTACATGCTCTTCGTGGCGACCCCCTGGATGTAGCCGCTGAGCAAGAGCTTCAGCAGTTCGAAGCCGACCGCGCCGATGAGCGCGGCGATCACCAGACGGCGGCGCGGCGGCTCGACGCCGGGCAGCAGGGTCAGGACGTAGAGCAGGACCAGGAAGTCGGCGAGCACGGCGACGGCGAACGCGGCGGTCCGCAGCAAGATGCCGCCCCAGCCCGCCCGGTCGATGCCGAGCTGGTCGGTGATCCAGCCCACCATCGCGGAGGCGATGGTGGAGATGGCGAGCGTGGCGATGACGGCTCCGCCGAGACCGACCAGGATGCCCGCGTCCTTGGCCTTGGCCAGGACCGGGTTCTCCTCCTTCTCGGGCAGCTCCCACACGGCGCGCAGGCAGTCGCGCATCTGGCCGACCCAGCCCATGCCGGTGAACAGCAGCAGGGCGCCGGCGATGAGCCCGACGGTGCCCGCGTTCTCCACCAGGGAGTTGATGTCCAGCTGATCGGCGATGCCGGGGATCTGGTCGGCGATCTTGTTCTGGAGGTTCTGCTGCTGCGACTTGCTGAGCGTGGCGGCGCCGATCGCGGCGGCCAGCGTCAGCAGCGGGAACAGCGCGACGAAGCTGATGAAGGTCATCGCGGCGGCCAGCCGCGTCCACTTCACCCGGTCCAGCCGCTCGTACGACCACCACGCGTGGGTGGCCATCAGCCACGCGACGATCGGCCCGATCCCGGGGAGCTTCTTCAGCCAGTCCATGATCGGACTGTGCCCGCTCCGAGTGGACGTCAACACCGCGTTTCTTCACCAAGACGGTCATATGCGGGCGATACGGTCGGCTGTCATGAAGGATGCCACCGATCTGCCCCTGTCCCTGCTCGTCCTCGGCGGCACGTCCGAGATCGCGCTGGCCACCGCCCACCGTCTGATCGCCCGTCGCACCCGAACCGTCTGGCTGGCCGGCCGCCCCTCCCCCGACCTGGAACAGGCGGCCGAGAGCCTGCGCGGGCTGGGCGCCGACGTCCGCACGGTCGCCTTCGACGCCCTCGACCCCGAGTCCCACGAGACCGTCCTCGGCAAGGTGTTCGCCGACGGCGACATCGACATGGCGCTGCTCGCGTTCGGCATCCTCGGCGACCAGGCACACGACGAGCGCGAGCCCGCACGCGCGGTCCGGGTCGCCCAGACCAACTACACCGGAGCCGTCTCGGCGGGCCTGGTCACCGCCCGCGCCCTCCAGACCCAGGGGCACGGCTCCCTGGTGGTCCTCTCCTCCGTCGCCGGCGAGCGGGCGCGCCGCGCCGACTTCATCTACGGCTCCAGCAAGGCCGGCCTCGACACCTTCGCCCAGGGCCTCGGCGACGCGCTGTACGGGACCGGCGTGCACGTCATGGTCGTACGCCCCGGATTCGTCCGTACCCGGATGACGGCCGGCCTGCCCCGTGAACCGTTCGCCACCACCCCCGAGGCGGTCGCCACGGCCATCGAACTGGGCCTGCGCCGCCGCTCGGAGACGGTGTGGGTGCCGGGCGCCCTGCGCCTGGTGACGGCGGCCCTGCGCCATCTGCCGCGGGCGGTGTTCCGGAGGCTGCCGCTCTGACGGCGTGCCAGGTCCTGTCGTCAAACTCCCGCCGTCCGCCCGAAGGGCGGGCCCTGCGGCGTCAGCCGCGTGCTCCGGGGGAGTGCCGGGCGTGGGCCCTCGTACTGGATGTACTCGGGTCTGCGCCCGGTGCGGCGAGTGGGGGTACCGCCCACGCCCTTAAGGCAGTGGCGGAACGTGCATGGCGCCGCGGGGCAGACGGGAGTTTGACGACAGGGCCTAGCGGCTGGCGATCGTCCCTCGTTCGGCATCGGCGTGGCTGCACTGCGGCGGCACCACGGATCCGCCGAACATGTACTCCCGCAGCTTGCGCCACACCCCGTCGGCGCCCTGCTCGTACAGCGCGAAGCCGGTGCACGGCCACTCGGCCTCGAACCCGGCCAGCTCCGCGAAGGCACGGTCCATGCCGGCCTCGTCGATGCCGTGCGCGACCGTGACATGCGGGTGGTAGGGGAACTGGAGCTCGCGCGCCACGGGCCCGGAGGCGTCCCGGATCCGCTGCTGGAGCCGGGCGCAGGCCTCGGTGCCCTGCACGACGCGCACATAGACGACCGGTGACAGGGGCCGGAAGGTGCCCGTCCCGGACAGCCGCATCGGGAACGGCCGGCTGCCCGTGGCGACGTGCGTGAGGTGGGCCTCGACCGCCGGCAGACAGGCCGCCTCCACCTCGGTCGGCGGCAGCAGGGTGACATGCGTGGGGATGCCGTGGGCCGCGGCGTCGCCGAAGCCCGCGCGCCGCTCCTGGAGCAGGCTGCCGTGAGGCTCCGGGACCGCGATCGACACGCCGATCGTTACGGTCCCCACGTCGTCTCCTGTCGTCGTGTGCAGTCTTCTCGGACGGCTTCGTCCCGGCCGCCGGATATCGACTGTACGGCCATGGATGTCCTGTGGGCAGGCGCAGCAGAAGTGATGTGCAGCGCTCTGCCCTCTCGGACATGTGTGCGGCGTGCGCCGCCGTGCTCCCGCGTGCCTCCGGGCGCCTTCGAGGTGCCTCCGGGCGCCCTCCGATGCCCCTGGTGGCCGCTCAGTGCTTCGCCGGCAGGAAGCCGACGCTGTCGTACGCCTGTGCGAGTGTCTCCGCGGCGACGGCACGCGCCTTCTCCGCGCCCTTGGCCAGGACCGAGTCGAGCGTCTCGGGGTCGTCCAGATACTGCTGGGTACGCTCCCGGAACGGCGTCACGAACTCGACCATGACCTCGGCGAGGTCGGTCTTGAGCGCACCGTAGCCCTTGCCCTCGTACTTCTCTTCCAGTTCGGTGATTCCCGCCCCGGTGAGCGTCGAGTAGATCGTGAGCAGATTGCTCACGCCCGGCTTGTTCTCCGCGTCGAAACGGATCACCGTGTCGGTGTCCGTGACCGCGCTCCGGACCTTCTTCGCCGTCGTCTTCGGCTCGTCGAGGAGGTTGATGAGGCCCTTCGGCGTGGACGCCGACTTGCTCATCTTGATCGACGGGTCCTGGAGGTCGTAGATCTTCGCCGTCTCCTTGAGGATGTACGGCTTCGGGACGGTGAAGGTCCGGCCGAAGCGCCCGTTGAAGCGCTCGGCGAGGTCCCGGGTCAGCTCGATGTGCTGGCGCTGGTCCTCGCCGACCGGCACCTCGTTCGCCTGGTACAGCAGGATGTCCGCGACCTGCAGGATCGGGTACGTGAACAGGCCGACCGACGCGCGCTCCGCGCCCTGCTTGGCGGACTTGTCCTTGAACTGGGTCATGCGGGAGGCCTCGCCGAAGCCGGTGAGGCAGTTCATGACCCAGGCAAGCTGGGCGTGCTCGGGCACATGGCTCTGCACGAAGAGGGTGCAGCGGTCCGGGTCCAGACCGGCGGCCAGCAGCTGGGCGGCGGCCAGCCGGGTGTTGGCGCGCAGGTCCGCAGGATCCTGCGGGAGCGTGATCGCGTGCAGGTCGACGACCATGTAGAACGCGTCGTGGGACTCCTGCAGGGCCACCCACTGGCGGACGGCACCCAGGTAGTTGCCGAGGTGGAACGAGCCTGCGGTGGGCTGGATCCCGGAGAGCACACGCGGACGATGCTGCATGGCGGAGCCATTCCCCTGAGGGTGGTGGTGGGCGACGGGCGGGCGGTCAGAGGCCATGTCCACCATTCTCTCAGGTGTTGGGGGCCGATCCCGAACTGGTCGGAAACCGATGGGAACCGAAGCGTCTCGCGCGCCGGCGCCTGCCCTCGGGCCGGGCGGCTTCCGGAAATGCCGCGCGGCGGCCCGGCGCGATGCCGGACCGCCGCGGGAGGAGCCTCGTCAGGAGCTGAATCGACCTGTGATCCCGATCGGTGGCCCCAGGGGGCGCACAGGTCAGCCCAGGTCGACTTCCGGGTACAGCGGGAAGCCCGCCACCAGGTCGGTCGCCCGGTGCGAGATCTCGTCCGCGACCTTCGGGTCCAGGATGTGCTGGGCCTTGGAGGGAGCGCCCTTGCTGGTGGTGCCGGGCTCGGTGGTGGTGAGGACGCGGTCGATCAGGCCGGCGACCTCGTCCATCTCCGCGGTACCGAGGCCCCGGGTGGTCAGGGCGGGGGTGCCGACACGGATGCCGGAGGTGTACCAGGCGCCGTTCGGGTCGGCGGGGATGGCGTTGCGGTTGGTGACGATGCCGGACTCGAGGAGGGCCGCTTCGGCCTGGCGGCCGGTGAGGCCGTAGGACGTGGCCACGTCGATCAGATTGAGGTGGTTGTCCGTGCCGCCGGTGACCAGGGTGGCGCCGCGCCTCATCAGGCCCTCGGCGAGGGCGCGGGAGTTGTCGACGATCCGCTGGGCGTAGCCCTGGAAGGAGGGCCGGCGGGCCTCGGCGAGGGCGACGGCCTTCGCGGCCATGACGTGCGGGAGCGGACCGCCGAGGACCATCGGGCAGCCGCGGTCGACCTGGTCCTTGAGGGAGTCGTCGCACAGGACCATGCCGCCGCGCGGGCCGCGCAGGGACTTGTGGGTCGTCGTGGTGACGATCTGGGCGTGCGGGACCGGGTCGAAGTCGCCGGTCAGGACCTTGCCGGCGACCAGACCCGCGAAGTGGGCCATGTCGACCATCAGGGTCGCCCCGACCTCGTCGGCGATCTCCCGCATGATGCGGAAGTTCACCAGACGGGGGTACGCGGAGTAGCCGGCGACGATGATCAGCGGCTTGAACTCGCGGGCCTGGGCGCGCAGGGCCTCGTAGTCGATCAGGCCCGTGGCCGGGTCGGTGCCGTAGGAGCGCTGGTCGAACATCTTGCCGGAGATGTTCGGGCGGAAGCCGTGGGTGAGATGGCCGCCGGCGTCCAGGGACATGCCGAGCATGCGCTGGTTGCCGAAGGCCTGGCGGAGCTGGGCCCAGTCGGCCTCGGAGAGGTCGTTGACCTGGCGGACGCCGGTCTTCTCCAGGAACGGTGCCTCCACCCGGTCCGCGAGCACGGCCCAGAAGGCGACGAGGTTGGCGTCGATGCCGGAGTGCGGCTGCACGTAGGCGTGCCGGGCGCCGAAGAGCGCCTTGGCGTGCTCGGCGGCCAGGGACTCCACGGTGTCGACATTGCGGCAGCCGGCGTAGAAGCGGCGGCCGATGGTGCCCTCGGCGTACTTGTCGCTGAACCAGTTGCCCATCGCCAGCAGGGTGGCCGGCGAGGCGTAGTTCTCGGAGGCGATCAGCTTGAGCATCTCGCGCTGATCGGCCACCTCCTGGCCGATGGCGTCGGCGACCCGGGGCTCGACGGCGCGGATCACGTCGAGGGCGGCGCGGAAGGCGGTGGACTCGGTGGAGAGAGGCGCGGAATTGGCAGGATTCTCAGGCATCGGGGACCTCCGGACGTGGCGTTCGGCGTGCTCGGTTCGGCCCAGGCGCACGGCACTGTTTCCCGCTCGGGCCGCTCCCTGATGGTCCGTCCCATCCCAGCGCGCCAGTCACGGCCCGGTGATCAGCCTACCGGGCGCGCCGGGACGGGCAGGTCCCGCGTCCACCATGCGAGCGACGATAGGAAGGGGCTCACCGTCGTATCCGGGAGAGGCCGTGACCACTGCTGAAGACCTCATCACCACCGCAGATGCGCACACTGCGCCCACCTACCATCCGCTGCCGGTCGTCGTGGCCACGGCGGAGGGGGCGTGGATGACCGATGTGGAAGGGAGGCGGTATCTGGATCTGCTGGCCGGTTACTCCGCGCTCAACTTCGGACACGGCAACCGGCGCCTGGTCGAGGCGGCCAAGCGGCAGCTGGAGCGGGTGACGCTGACGTCCCGCGCCTTCCACCACGACCGGTTCGCCGCGTTCTGCACGGAGCTGGCCGAGCTGTGCGGCATGGAGATGGTGCTGCCGATGAACACCGGCGCCGAGGCCGTGGAGAGCGCGGTGAAGACGGCCCGGAAGTGGGGCTACCGGGTGAAGGGGGTGCCCGGGGAGATGGCGAAGATCGTGGTCGCGGGCGGCAACTTCCACGGGCGGACCACCACGATCATCAGCTTCTCGACCGATCCGGAGGCCAGGGCGGACTACGGGCCGTACACGCCTGGGTTCGAGATCGTGCCGTACGGGGATCTGACGGCGATGCGGGCGGCGCTCACCGAGAACACCGTCGCCGTGCTGCTGGAGCCGATCCAGGGCGAGTCGGGGGTGATCGTGCCGCCGGCCGGTTATCTCCCGAGAGTGCGGGAGCTGACCCGTGAGCGGAACGTGCTCTTCGTCGCCGACGAGATCCAGTCGGGCCTCGGGCGGACCGGGCGGACCTTCGCGTGCGAGCACGAGGGGGTCGTACCGGACATGTACGTGCTGGGGAAGGCGCTGGGCGGCGGGATCGTGCCGGTGTCGGCGGTGGTGTCGAGCGCGGAGGTGCTCGGGGTGTTCCGGCCGGGCGAGCACGGGTCGACGTTCGGCGGGAATCCGCTGGCCTGTGCGGTGGCGCTGGAGGTGATCGCGATGCTGCGTTCCGGCGAGTTCCAGGCGCGGGCGGCGCAGCTGGGCGAGCGGCTGCACCATGAGCTGGCGGGACTGCTCGGCACGGGCCGGGTGACGGCGGTGCGGGGGCGCGGGCTGTGGGCGGGGGTGGACATCGCCCCGAAGCACGGCACCGGGCGGGAGGTGTCGGAGCGGCTGATGGACCGGGGGGTGCTGGTGAAGGACACGCATGGGTCGACGATCCGGATCGCGCCGCCGCTGGTCATCTCCGAGGAGGACCTCGACTGGGGGCTCGCCCAGCTGCGGGCGGTGCTGGAGGTCTAGGGCCCGTCGTCACGCTCCCGCCTTCCGCCCGCGGGGCGGGCCGCGGTGTCGGGCGGGAGTTCGACGACGGTACGGCAGGGCCTAGAGGATCACATGCGGCAGGAAGCGGGCGTACTCGTCGGTGATCAGGCCCGAGGACTCGCGGATGCCGAGGCCGGCCGGCTCGTCCTGGACGACCCAGGCGCCGAGGACGACGTGGTTGCCGTCGAAGACGGGCAGCGGGGCGAGCTGCTGGTAGCAGCAGGGCTCGTCCCGGGTGACGGCCGGGGTCCCGGGCTCATGGACGGTCACGCCCGCGCCCTCGCGGCCCAGCAGGGGCTTGGCGACGTAGCCGGCCGACTCGGCGAGGTCGCGCGGGCCGTCCAGGTAGGAGGGAAGGAGGTTCGGGTGGCCGGGGTACAGCTCCCAGAGGATCGCCAGGAGCGCCTTGTTGCTCAGGAGCATCTTCCAGGCGGGTTCGATCCACAGGGTGGTGCCGGTGCCGCCGCCGTTGTCCAGCGTGTCGAGGACGTGCCCGGCGAACGGGTCGGTGGTGAGCCACTCCCACGGGTAGAGCTTGAAGATGCTGCGGATGAAGCGGAGCCGCTGGTCCACGAAGCGGCCGGAGAGGGTGTCCCAGCCGATCTCCTCCATGGAGATCCAGTCGGTGGCGAGTCCGGCCTGTTCGGCGGTCTCCTTGAGGTAGGCGACCGTCATCAGGTCCTCGCCGAGTTCGTCGGCGGAGGAGTGGGCGAAGTGCAGGGGGCTGCCGGGCGGTAGGAGCCCGGCCTGCTTGCGCCAGGCGTCGACCAGGCGTTCGTGCAGGGAGTTCCACTGGTCGGCGCCGGGGAAGCGCTCCTCCATCCAGAACCACTGGGGGGAGGCTGCCTCGACCAGGGAGGTGGGGGTGTCGGCGTTGTACTCCAGCAGCTTCGCCGGGCCGGTGCCGTCGTGGCGGAGGTCGAAGCGGCCGTAGACGGAGGGGAGTTCGGCACGGCGGTGCCAGGCCTCGGTGACGGCACGGGCGACGCGCGGGTCGGTGATGCCGAGGTCGGCGAGGCGGTCCTGCGTCACGATGTGCTCTGCGGCCGCGAGACACATGCGGTGCAGTTCCCCGACGGTGTCCTCCAGCGCCTCGACCTCGTCCAGGGTGAAGACGTAGTAGGCGCTCTCGTCCCAGTAGGGGCGCAGCGAGCCGTCGGGGTGGCGGGTGAGTGGGTAGACGAGCCCCTGTTCCTCGACGGTCTGCTGCCAGCCGGGGCGGGGGGTGGTCGTACGGCGTTCCATGGCGCGGGTCCGGTCAGCCGCCGGAGCTGCCGTGGCCGCCGCCGAAGCCGCCGCGGTGGACCCCGTCGTGCGACGAGCCGCCCGAGCCCGAGTGCGAGCCGGAGCCCTTGCTCGACTTGGTGAAGGAGCCGCCCTTCACCCAGGAGCCCTTCTTCTTGCCGCCGTAGTACCAGGCGCCGTCGACGGAGGCCTTCGTCGTCTTGCAGTTCTTGTCGGAGACGACCTTGTAGCCCTTGGCGAGCCGGTAGCTGTCGCGGTCGACACAGCGCTTGTCGGGGGCGGAGGAGCAGGCGGTCAGGGCGGTGGCCAGGAGGCCCATGCCGCCGAGGAGGACGGTTCCCGAGCGGAGTCGTCGGCGTGCGGTGGCCATGCTGGTGTCTCCCCCGTTGGTTGGCCTGTTTTCGGCGGTCAGCCTAGAGACTGGTGAGAACGGGCACCACGTCGGGTCGCCGGTTCGCCCCTCGCCTAGAGTCACTTCGTGCTCTTTGGAATGGTGTGTGCCCTGGCCGCTGCGGTCTGTTTCGGTACGGCGACGGTGTTGCAGGCGATCGCCGCACGGCAGGCCGGTACGGGCGGGGGCGGCGAGGCCGCACTGCTGCTGCGGGCGCTCAGGCAGTGGAGGTATCTGGCCGGGCTGGCGCTGGACGGGCTGGGTTTCCTGTTCCAGATCGCGGCGCTGCGCTCGATTCCGATCTACGCGGTCAGCGCGGCCCTGGCGTCGAGTCTGGCGGTGACGGCGGTGGTCGCGGCGCGCCTGCTGCGAGTGCGGCTGAGCGGCACGGAGTGGGGTGCGGTGGGCGTGGTGTGCGCCGGGCTCGCGCTGCTGGGGGTGGCGTCCGGACCGGAGGGTGACCGGGAGGGGTCGGACGCCCTGAAGTGGGCGATGTTCGCGATCGCGGTCGCCATGCTGGTGCTGGCGCTGCTGGGCGGGCGGCTGTCCGGGCGCATGCGGGCGCTGGTGCTCGGGCTCGGGGCCGGTTTCGGGTTCGGGGTGGTGGAGGTGTCGGTCCGCCTGATCGACTCGCTGCGGCCGGCCGAACTGCTCACCAACCCGGCGACGTACGCCCTCCTGATCGGCGGAGGCGCCGCCTTCATCCTGCTGACCTCCGCCCTGCAGCGCGGTTCGGTGACGACGGCGACGGCCGGCCTGGTGATCGGCGAGACGATCGGTCCGGCGGCGGTGGGCGTGATCTGGCTGGGTGACCGCACCCGTGAGGGCTTCAGCTGGCTGGCGGTGCTGGGGTTCGCGGTGGCGGTGGCGGGGGCGCTGGCGCTGGCACGGTTCGGGGAGGCGCCGGTGGCGGCCGAGGAAGCCTGAGGCCGCCACCTCGGTCCGCCGTCCGCCGAGTGCCCGTGCTTCCGCACGGTCACTCCCGGTCCGCCGCCATCATGCCGACGCAGTCGTCGAGCGCCGCATGCAACGGCCGCACGAGGGCAGCGAGTTCGATGTCCGATGCCTCGCCCGCCTCCAGTACGGCGCCGACGAGTGCCACCAGGACGGCGGCGGTCTCCAGGGCATGCGCGTCGGCCAGCGACTCCAGGAGTCCGCCGGGGCGCGTGACCACGAACGCCTCCTTGCCGGTGGCCGGGTCGACGCCGAGGCTGCGGGGGCGCCACGCGCTCATACGGCGGCCTCCCACGGGCAGTAGTAACGCCGCTCCCGTTCGTCCCGCTCGCGTTCCCAGACGACGACGTAGGGCCGGACCAGTGGCAGACCGTCGGCGGAGATGACGTCCGTCGGGTACGGCCTCGTCCTGCGCACGGAGGTGAGTCGGTACGAGGGGACCGTCGGGCAGGCGAGGAGGGGAAGGGGCGGGGGCGTGTCGGCGCGGTGCGCTCCGTGAGAAGGCAGGAAAAGGCTTAAGAATGCGGCCAGTAGGCTGCGCATAGGTCGACTCCTGGTTCGTCGGCTCAGCCCCGGCATGGAAGCTCTCACCCTTCCCGCCGGGGCGTTTTCTTTGGCTCTCATGGTATCGCCTTGTATCGCTTCGACGCGAGACGTATCTGAAGGAGCATGCATCAGCGCACTTGCTTAGCGTCGACTTCATGAACCCTGACGCTGAGATCGATCACGGCGCACCACTGACGCCGTACCGGCAACTCGCCGAGATTCTGCGTGCACAGATCCGGCGCGGCGACTGGCAGCCAGGACGGATGCTGCCGAGTGAAGCCCAGCTCGTGCAGCGATACGGGATCGCACGGACGACCGTGCGGCGCGGGCTCGGCCTGCTGGCCGACGAAGGCTGGGTGTACGCCGTTCCCCAGCGGGGGGGGTTCGTCTCGGACTCTCTGCCGCCCCTCCCTGAAGCGGGGTCGGCTTCCTGAGGCCCGGCGCCAAAGCTATGGAGCTTGACCGGACGCGCCCGCTGTGGCGTCAGATTGCCGCGGAGATCATCCGGCGCATCAAGGACGGCACGTGTCCGCCCGGAAGCCGCGTGCCGTCCACCCTCGAAATCGCCCAGGAGTTCGGCGTGGTGAACGCGACGGCCGCGAAAGCCATGCGTCATGTACGGGAACAGGGCTGGACGCGGGGCGAAGTCGGACTGGGGACCTTCGCGGTCGCTCCTCTTCCGCCCTCCCCCGAAACCCCCGCCTAGCCGAAGCCCCCCTCACGGCAACACCCTGCACAACGCCTCCAACGCCCCCGCCCACGCGCTGTCCGGCGGCGTCCCGTACCCCACCACCAGCGCGTCCAGCGGCTCGGTGACGGCCTGGGGGTGGCGGTGGAAGGCGAGGCCGTGCAGGGCCAGCCCCTGCCAGGTGGCGGCCTGGATCACCGACTGCTCGGTGCCGGGCGGCAGCCGCAGTACGGCGTGCAGGCCGGCCGCGATTCCGGTGACCCGGACGTCGGGTGCGCGGTCGGCGACGGCGGCGGCGAGGGCGTCGCGGCGACGCCGGTAGCGCAGCCGGGACGAGCGCACATGACGGTCGTAGGCGCCGGAGGTGAGGAACTCGGCGAGCGTCAGCTGGTCCAGCACTCCGCAGGTGTCGATCTGCCCCTTGGCCGCGGCGGCCTCCTCCACCAGGGACGGCGGCAGCACCATCCAGCCCAGCCGCAGACCGGGGGCGAGGGACTTGCTGGCGGTGCCGAGGTAGACGACCCGTTCGGGGTCGAGGCCCTGGAGGGCGCCGACGGGCAGGCGGTCGTAGCGGAACTCGCCGTCGTAGTCGTCCTCCAGGATCAGCCCGCCGGTCCGCCGCGCCCACTCCACGACGGCGGTCCGCCGGTCGGGGTGCAGGGGCGTGCCCATCGGGAACTGGTGGGCGGGGGTGAGGAGGACCGCCCTTGCGTCGCCCAACGCGCCTGTGTCGGTGCCCAGTTCGCCGTAGGGCAGCGCGGGCGTCGCGAGCCCCGCGTTCCGCAGCAGTTGCCGGTGGACGTCGAGCCCGTACGACTCCACGGCCACCGTGCGGACCCCGCGGGCCCGCAGTACGGTCCCGAGAATGCGCAGGGCGTGCGAGAAGCCCGCCGTGATCATGATCGTGCCGGGGTCGGTACGGACGCCGCGGGCTCGGGCGAGGTAAACGGCGAGGGCGGTGCGCAGCTCCGGGCGGCCGCGCGGGTCGCCGTAGCCGAGGGCTTCGAAGGGGGCCGTGGCCAGGGCGCGGCGGGCCGCCTTGAGCCACTCGGTGCGCGGGAAGGCGGCGAGGTCGGGGGCGCCGGGCACGAGGCTGTGGGCGGGGAGGCCGGGTGCACGGCGCCGGGGTGCGGTGCCGGCGGGCCCGACGGCACTCCCGCGCCGCCCGTGAGGAGTGGCGGGTACCCCCGCCGCGACCCTGGTGCCGGAGCCCTGGCGTGCGGTGAGCCAGCCCTCGGCGACCAGGTCGGCGTAGGCCTCGGCGACGGTGTTGCGGGCGATGCCGAGGTCGGCCGCGAGGGTGCGGGAGGAGGGGAGCCGGGTGCCGGGGACGAGGCGGCCGGTACGGACCGCGTCTCGCAGCGCGTCGGTCAGGCCGCGGCGCAGGCCGCCGGAGCCGGCCGGTTCCAGGTGCAGGTCGACACCCAAAGTGGCCCATGAATTCGCCATGGAAATGGACCATACTCCTGGGCTGCCTCGTACCTAGAGTCGACCACATGAGTACTGCACAGGAAACCGCCGAGTACGCCACCGAACACGCCCCGCGGCTGAGCTGGGCCCAGCACGCGCCCGACGTCTACAAGGCGATGGTCCGCCTGGACTCGGCCGCCAAGCAGGGCCTCGACCCCAAGCTGTACGAGCTGGTCAAGATCCGCGCCTCGCAGATCAACCACTGTGCTTTCTGCCTCGACATGCACACCAAGGACGCGCTCGCGGCCGGCGAGAGTGTCGAGCGGATCGTGCAGCTCGGCGCGTGGGAGGAGTCGCGGCACTTCTACACCGAGAAGGAGCTGGCGGCGATCGAGCTGACCGAGGCGATCACCGTGCTGACCGACGGATTCGTGCCCGACGAGGTGTACGACAGGGCGGCCGGGCACTTCGCGGAGGCCGAGCTGTCCCAGCTGATCGCCGCGATCACGGTGATCAACGCGTGGAACCGCTTCGGTGTGTCCACCCGGATGACCCCGGGCCACTACCGGCCGGGCCAGTACAAGTGAGCCACCGGGTCCCACCGGAGGAGGACCGGCCATGAGCAAGGTGGACGTGTTCCGCGCCCTGCACCACAAGCGTCCCCAGGGTGACCCGCTGGTGCTGCCCGGACCCTGGGACGCGGCGAGCGCCCGGGTGTGTGCCGAGGCCGGATTCCCGGCGCTGGCCACGCCGAGCGCGGGCGTCGCCGCCTCCCTCGGGTACGCGGACGGGGCGACACCGGCGGACGAGATGTTCGCGGCGGTGGCCCGGATCGCGCGGGCGGTGGACGTGCCGGTGTCGGCGGACGTCGAGGGCGGCTACGGGCTCGCGCCGAAGGAGCTGGTGGAGCGGCTGCTGGAGGCGGGTGCCGTGGGGTGCAACCTCGAGGACTCCGACGGGGGTGTCCTCAAGGACCCGCACGAGCACGCCGAGTTCCTCGCCGAGGTCCGCTCGGCCGCCGCCGACCGGCTGTTCGTCAACGCCCGCGTCGACACCTTCGTCCGCGGGGACGGCGACCCGGAACGGGCCCTCGAGCGGGCCGCGTTGTACGTGGCGGCGGGCGCCGACTGCGTGTACCCGATCCTCGCGCCGGTCGGCGTACTGCCCCTGCTGCGGTCCGGGATCCGGGGCCCGATCAACATGGTGGCCCGGCTGGACGGCGAGGGCCCCTCGGCCGCCGTGCTCGGCGGACTCGGGGCCACCCGCGTCACCTTCGGGCCCGGGCTCCAGCAGCGGGCCACGGCCGCGCTGCGCGAGATCGCGGCCGGACTCCGGTAGAGCGGCTCAGGACAGCCACTCCTTCCACACCGAGGGGTGGCCGTCCACCCACTTCTTCGCGGCCTCCTGCGGCGAGAGCTTCTGGTCGGCGATCATCAGGGAGACCTCGTTCTGGTCCTCGGTCGTCCACTTGAACTTCTTCAGGAAGGCAGCCGCTTTGCCGCCGGACTTCGCGAAGTCGGCGTTGAGGTACTTCTGCAGCGGGGTGTGCGGGTAGGCGCAGGTGACCTTGGCCGCGTCCGCGTCGCAGCCCTCCTTGTACGGCGGCAGCTTCACCTCCGTCATGGGCACCTTCTTGAACAGCCACTGCGGCGTGTACCAGTACGTCAGGAAGGGCTTCTTCTCCTTGGCGAACTGCTTCATCTGCGTGATCTGCGCCGCCTCGGAACCGGCGAAGACGACCTGGTAGTCCAGCTTCAGGTTCTTCACCAGGGCCTTGTCGTTGGTGACGTACGACGGGGAGCCGTCCATCAGCTGGCCCTTGCCGCCGCTCTCCGCGGTGCGGAAGAGGGAGGCGTACTTGTTCAGGTTCTTCCAGTCGGTGATGTCCGGGTGCTGCTTGGCGAGATACGTCGGCACGAACCAGCCGATGTGCCCGGTCACCCCGAGGTCGCCGCCCGGGGCGATCGTCTTCTTGTCAGTGACGTACCGCTTCTCCTGGTCGGGGTGGCCCCAGTCCTCCAGGAGGGCGTCGACACGCCCCTGGCTGAGCGCGTCCCAGGCGGGCACCTCGTCCACCTGGACGGTGTCGACGCGGTAGCCCAGCTTGTGTTCGAGGAGGTACTGGGCGACGGCCACGTTGGACTGGGCGCCCACCCAGGACTGGACGGACAGGGTGACCGTCTTCGAGCCCTGGGCGTTCGCGAACGGCGAGGCCTGCTTGGTCATGTCGGCGGCACCGCAGCCGGTGAGCAGCGCCAGCGAGCCCACCAGGGCGGTCGCGGTCCCGGCAGTCGTACGGATGCGCATGTCAGGCTCCCTTCCTCGCGCGGCGTTCGGTCGGCTGGGTCACCCGGTCGAGCATCAGGCCCAGGCAGACGATGGCCGCGCCGGCGACCAGGCCGGTCGCCAGGTCGCCCTGGGCGAGACCGAAGGCGACGTCGTAGCCGAGGGCGCCGGCGCCGACCAGACCGCCGATGATCACGACGGCGAGGACCAGGACCACGCCCTGGTTGGCGGCGAGCAGCAACGAGCGCCGGGCGAGCGGAAGCTGGATCTGCCACAGCTGCTGGCGGCCGGTCGCGCCGAGCGAGCGCGCCGACTCCAGCGCGGCCGGGTCGACCTGGCGCAGGCCCTGCGCGGTGATCCGGACGACGGCCGGGAGGGCGTAGACGACGGCCGCGGCGACGGCGGGCGCGCGGCCCACGCCGAACAGGGCGACGACCGGGATCAGGTACACGAACTGCGGCATGGTCTGGAAGACGTCCAGGACCGGGCGCAGAGCGCGTTCGACACGGTCGCTGCGGGCGGCGGCGATACCGGTCGCGAAGCCGAGGACGAGGGTGACGGCGACGGCGGCGAGCACCTGCGAGAGCGTGTCGAGGGACGGCTCCCACACCCCGAGCACGCCGATCGCGGCCATGGCGAGGACGGCGGTCAGGGCGGTGCGCCAGGTGCCGATCAGCCAGGCCAGCGCGGCGACGATGAGCAGCACCGACCACCAGGGCAGCCACTGCAGGCCGCTGCGGACGGGGTCCAGGATCCAGGTGGTGAAGTGGCCCGCCCAGTCCGCGGTGCCGCCGACGACGGGAACACCGGAGTAGAGGTGGGCGGTCATCCAGTCGACGGCGCGGTTGACCGGTTCGGCGATGCCTACGGTCCAGCCGGCGGGCCAGTCGAGGCGGCCGAGGAGGCGGGTGGCCAGGGCGACGGCCACGGTGGCGGCGAGGGCATACGCCCAGCCGATGGTGCGGGGCCGCGGGGTGCCGCCTCCGGCCGCGCCGGTGACGCGGTCCAGGACGACCGCGAGCAGGACGATCGGGATGCCGGCGGCCAGGGCCGCGCCCACGTCGACGGAGGCAAGGGCCTGGTAGACGCGGTCGCCGAGGCCGCCGGCGCCGATGACGGAGGCGATGACGGCCATGGACAGCGCCATCATGATCGTCTGATTGAGGCCGAGCAGGAGTTCCTTGCGGGCCAGCGGGACACGGGCGGTCAGCAGCCGCTGCCGGGCGGTGGCGCCGAGCGACTCCACGGCCTCCAGGACCTCGGGGTCGGCGCCGCGCAGGCCGAGCGCGGTGAGGCGGGCCATCGGCGGGGCGGCGTAGACGACGGTGGCGAGGACGGCCGCGGGGACGCCGATGCCGAAGACCAGGACGACGGGGAGGAGGTACGCGAACGCCGGGAGCACCTGCATGGTGTCCAGGACCGGGCGCAGGGCGCGGTCCAGGCGGTCGGAGAGACCGGAGGCGAGGCCGAGCACGGCGCCTACGGCCACGGAGGCGAGGACGGCGACCACCATCAGCGCGAGGGTCTGCATGGTGGGCACCCACATGCCGAGCGCTCCGCAGGCGAGGAAGGCGATCGCCGTGCCGGCGGCCAGCCGGACGCCGCCGAGGCGCCAGGCCACGAGTGCGCCGAACGCCGTGACGCCCGCCCAGCCCGCGGCGAGCAGGGTGAGGTAGACGGCGCGTACGGCGAGGACGACCGCGTTGCTGATGTGGCCGAAGAAGTAGAGGAACAGGGGGTGGCTGTCCCGGTTGTCGATGACCCAGTCGCTGGCGTCGGCCAGCGGCTTGGAGAGGTCGACCGTCAGCGCGTGCGGCCAGGCGCCGCTGCCCCAGCGGCTGTTGAGCAGGGGGACGAGGACCGCGGCGGCGAGCGCGAGCAGGAGGAGCTTGGCCGCGGCGCGGTTCTTCAGGAAGCCGGGGAGGGCTGTGCGGGAGGTCGGGACGGTGAGCGTAGCCATCAGACGGCCTCCGTACCGGCGTCGGCGGCGGCATGTGTGCCGGCCACCACGCCCAGCAGCTGCTGGTGGTCGACCACGCCCACGCACTTCCCCCCGTCCATCACCCGTGCCGGGGCACCCGCGCGGGCCACCGCCTCGATGGCCTCGGCGACCGGGGCGTCCGGGCGGACCGCCGGGCCGCCCGCCGTCTCCTGCGGGAGCGCGGGCCGCATGGCCGTGCGGCAGGTGACGACGTGTTCGCGCGGGACGTCGCGGACGAACTCACGGACGTAGTCGTCGGCCGGGGAGGAGACGATCTCCTCCGGGGTACCGAGCTGGACCACCCGGCCGTCGCGCATCAGGGCGATGCGGTCGCCGAGCTTCAGCGCCTCGGAGAGGTCGTGGGTGATGAAGACCATCGTGCGGCCCTCCTCGCGGTGCAGGCGGGCCACCTCGTCCTGCATGTCGCGCCGGATCAGCGGGTCGAGGGCGCTGAACGGCTCGTCGAAGAGGAGGACCTCGGGGTCGACGGCGAGTGCGCGGGCGAGTCCGACGCGCTGGCGCTGGCCGCCGGAGAGCTGGCCGGGGCGGCGCTTCTCCATGCCCTCCAGGCCGACCTTGGCGACGAACTCGGCGGCCCGCTCACGCCGCTCGGATCTGCCGAGGCCCTGGATCTCCAGGCCGTAGGCCACGTTGTCCAGGACCGTGCGGTGCGGGAGCAGGCCGAAGTGCTGGAAGACCATGGCGGCACGGTGCCGGCGCAGTTCGCGCAGGCGGGCCTTGTCCATGGCGCGCACGTCCTCGCCGTCGATGGCGATGGAGCCGGCCGTCGGCTCGATCAGCCGCGTCAGACAGCGCACGAGGGTGGACTTGCCGGAGCCGGACAGGCCCATCACCACGAAGACCTCGCCTCTGCGGACGTCGAAGGAGACGTCCCGGACGGCGGCCGTGCAGCCGGTGCGGGAGCGCAGTTCGGCGGGGTCGAGCGTGCTGAGTCCGGGGTCGGCCGGGATGCGGTCGGCCTTCGGGCCGAAGACCTTCCACAGGCCGTCCACGGAGAAGACGGGAGCGTCGGTGGTGGGGGGCTTGCGGGTGGGAACGGTGAGCGTCATCGCGCATCACTTCCGATCAGGTCGACGGCTTTCTCCCCGACCATGAGCACCCCGATCATCGGGTTCACGGCGGGCATGGTCGGGAAGACGGAGGCGTCGGCGATACGGATGCCGTCGAGGCCGCGGATCCTCAGGTCCGGGTCCACCACGGCGAGTTCGTCGTCGACGGCGCCCATCCGGCAGGTGCCGGCCGGGTGGTAGACGGTGTGCGCGACCTTGCGGGCGTACTCGCTCAGCTCGGCGTCGCCCAGGATCTCGGGACCCGGGCAGACCTCGCGCTTGAGCCAGCCCGCCAGCGGCTCGGCCTCGGCGATCTCGCGGGCGATGCGGATGCCGTCGACCAGGGTCCTGGCGTCGTAGTCGTCCTCGTCGGTGAAGTACCGGAAGTCCAGCGCGGGCTTCACGGAGGGGTCGGCGCTGGTGAGGTAGAGACGGCCGCGGCTCTTCGGCTTCGGGATGTTGGGGGTCATCGAGACGCCGTACTGCGGGCGCTCGTAGCCGAGGCGCTCCGGATTGTCCGTGAACGGGATCTGGTAGAAGTGGAACATCAGGTCCGGGCCCGCGTGTCCGGGGTCCCGGCGCACGAACAGGCCCGCGTCGGAGTCCATCGCGGAGTTCTCCGGGATCGGTCCGTGGGTCTCCCAGACGATGACCGACTCGGGGTGGTCGACCAGGTTCTCGCCGACACCCGGCAGGTCGTGCACGGCGGGGATGCCGAGCGCCTCCAGGTCCTCGCGGGGGCCGATGCCCGAGTGCAGCAGCAGGCGGGGCGTGTCGACGGCGCCCGCGCACAGGACGACCTCGCCCCGGGCCCGTATCAGCAGGTCCTCGCCGTCCTTGGTGCGCACGTGCACGCCCTCGGCGCGGGTGCCGTTCAGCTCCAGCCGGTGCGCCCAGGTCTCCAGGAAGAGGTGGAGGTTCGGGCGCTCGTCCATCACCGGGTGCAGGTAGGCCACCGAGGCGGAGGAGCGCTTGTTGTTCTCGGGGTGGTAGGCGAGGTCGAAGAAGCCGACGCCCTCGGCGAAGGGCTTGCGGTTGAAGCCCTCGACGCGCGGGACTCCGAGCGCCGACTGTGCGGCGTCCACGAAGTCGCGGGCGATGGCGTTCCGGTCCTTCTCGTCCACGGAGACGATGTTGTTGAGGAGGCGGGCGAAGTAAGCCTCCATCGGGACGGCACCCCAGCCCTTGGCACCGGCCGACTCCCACTCGTCCCAGTCGGAGGGGAGCGGCTTGAAGGAGATCAGGGTGTTGTGGGAGGAGCAGCCGCCGAGGACGCGGGCCCGGCTGTGCCGGATGTGGGAGTTGCCGCGGGGCTGTTCGGTGGTCGGGTAGTCGTAGTCGAGGTCGCCGCCGAGCAGGCCCATCCAGCGGCGCAGGGTGAGCACGTCGTCGCGGTCGACGTCGCTGGGGCCGCCCTCGATGACGGCGACGGTGACGTCCGGGTTCTCGGTGAGGCGGGAGGCGATGACGGAGCCTGCGGTGCCGCCGCCGACGACGACGTAGTCGTACAGGTGGGGGGTGTGGGACATGGTGGTGCCTACTCCGGAAGCTCGAAGGGGACGGGGGTCAGCCGGCGAACCAGCGCACGGGCTTCGGCGCCAGGTTCTGGTACACGTGCTTGGTCTCGCGGTATTCGGCGAGCCCGGCCGGCCCCAGCTCGCGGCCGGTGCCGCTCCTGCCGAAGCCGCCCCACTCCGCCTGCGGCAGGTAGGGGTGGAAGTCGTTGATCCAGACGGTGCCGTGGCGCAGCCGGCCCGCGACCCGCCGGGCCCGGCCGGCGTCGGCGGTCCAGACGCCGCCCGCGAGCCCGTACTCGGTGTCGTTGGCGAGGAACACCGCCTCCTCCTCCGTGCGGAACGTCTCGACGGTGAGGACCGGGCCGAACACCTCCTCGCGTACGACCTTCATCTCGCGGTGGCAGTGGTCGAGGACGGTCGGCTCGTAGAAGTAGCCGGACTCGGGCCTGGCCTCGCCGGGCGAGGGCCGCTTGCCGCCGCAGCGCAGCACCGCGCCCTCGGCCAGCGCGGCGGCGACGTACCCCTCGACCTTGGCGCGCTGCTGCTCGGAGACGAGCGGGCCGCACTCGACGCCGTCCTCGGTGCCGCGGCCGAGCCTGATCTTCTGGGCGCGGCGGGCGAGTTCGGTGACGAAGCGGTCGCGGACGGACTCCTCGACGATGAGGCGGGCGCCGGCCGAGCAGACCTGGCCGCTGTGGATGAAGGCCGCGTTGAGAGCCTGGTCGACGGCGGTGTCGAAGCCCTCCTCGGTGGCACAGGCGTCGGCGAAGACCACGTTGGGGTTCTTGCCGCCGAGTTCGAGGGCGACCTTCTTGACCGTCGGGGCGGCCGCCTGGGCGACCTTGGTGCCGCTGACCAGACCGCCGGTGAAGGAGACCAGGTCGACGCCGGGGTGTTCGGCGAGGCGGGCGCCGACGGTGTGGCCCGGTCCGGTGACCAGGTTGGCGACCCCTGCGGGCAGGCCGGCCTCGGTCAGCAGGTCGATCAGCGCGATCGTCGTCAGCGGGGTGATCTCGCTGGGCTTGATCACGAAGGTGTTGCCGGCGGCGAGTGCCGGGGCGATCTTCCAACTGGCCTGGAGCAGCGGGTAGTTCCAGGGCGTGATCAGCGCGCAGACGCCGACCGGCTCGTGGACGACGACGCTGTGGATGTCGGGCGAGCCCGCGTCGACGACCCGGCCGGGGGCCTCGGCGGCGACCAGGTCGGCGAAGTAGCGAAAGGCGTCGGCGACACAGTCGATGTCGATGCGGCCCTCCTCGGCTGTCTTGCCCGCGTCCCGGCTCTCCAGCAGGCCGAGTTCCTCGCGGTCGCGCACGAGGAGGTCGGCGACGCGGCGCAGCAGGGCGGCGCGCTCGGCGACGGGGGTGCCGGGCCAGGGGCCGCGGTCGAAGGCCTGCCGCGCGGCCGTCACCGCACGTTCCGCGTCCTTCTCGTCACCTTCCGCCACCACGGCGAACGGCCGGGCGTCCGCAGGGTCGAGGATCTCGCGCGTCGCGCCGGAGGTTGCTTCCAGCCACTCGCCCCCCGCGTGGATGGTCGCCCGGGCCTGTCGTTCCGCTCTGTCCGCCATGATCGGTATTGCCTTCCGTTCCTGTTCAGTGCCCCTGCGTCACAGACGTGTCACGCTCGGGGACCGTGACCGCCTGCCCCGGTCCTTCCCGTCGCATGCGCAATCAATGGCCGAAAGTGTGGCGCGTCACTGAAAATGCGGGCGAAAAGGTACAAAAGTAGGCTGGAGAGGGGAGCTTGGGTTGATCACGGAGGTACCGCGATGGCCGGACGACCCGCGACGGCCGCGCTGATCGGTGCGGCGGCAGGCGTGACCCTGTTCCTCTCTCCCGCCGTGGCGACGGCGGCCACCAGGGACGACACCGGCGATCCGGGCGCAGGCGCCCTCGCCCGCGAGGCGCAGTCCCACTTGGTCCACACGCAGTCGCTCCACATGGCGTGGACGGACCGGGCCGCGGCCGCGAAGAAGGGGGAAGTGAAGTCCATGGACCTGTCCCTGGACGGGGACGGCAACTGCGTCGGCACGGTGTGGATGGGGGCCGACGGCGGTCGCGTCCAGATCGTCAAACAGGGGGACGAGGTGTGGATGAAGGCCGACAGCGCGTACTGGAAGGCCGAACTTCCCGGCCGCGAGGGCACCGCGGCGGCCGAGCTCTTCAAGGACCGGTACATCCACGGCACCACGCACGACAGCGACCTCAAGGACTGGGCCGACGTCTGCGACCTGCACGCCCTCCAGAAGGACCTGACCGACGCGTCCGTGGAAGAGTCGCTGACCAAGGGCGACGAGACCACGGTCGACGGCATCCCGGTGATCCCGCTGTCCGGCAGGGAGGACGGTGAGCCGTTCACCGTGTACGTCACGACGGACTCGCCGCACCTGCTGGTCGAGGGCACCCAGAAGGGCGACGACACCGACCTGACGGTGAAGCTGTCGGACTACGGAGAGCCCGTGCCGTCCGCCACCCCGTCCGCGAGCGAGTCGGTGGACGTGTCCAAGCTGGAGGATCTGGAGAGCGCCTGAAGCAGCGGCCATGGACCCGCAGCAGTCCTTTGACTAAAGTCAAAGAATGACCGCAGCAGCGTCGGCGGAGCAGGTCGCGGCCTTCCGCCGTTTCAACCGCTACTTCACGCGCCGCATCGGCGCCCTGGACGATCACTACCTGGGGCAGGACCGCCCGCTGGGCGAGGCCCGGCTGCTGTTCGAGATCGGCGAGGGCGTCGCCCTGCGCCAGCTCAGGAAGCGGCTCGGCCTGGACGCCGGCTACCTCAGCCGCATGGCGAAGGCACTGGAGGCCCAGGGCATGGTCCGGGTCGGGGTGCCTCCGCACGACAACCGGCTGCGGGTGATCGAGCTGACCCCGGCCGGCCGCGCCGAGGTCGGCGAGCAGAACCGGCGGGCCGACGCCCTCGCCGCCGGACTCCTCGACGGGCTCACCCCGGACCAGCGGACCGAGCTGACCGGGGCGATGGCGACCGCGCAGCGCCTGCTGCGGCTGGCGGGGATCACCGTTGCGGCCGTGGACGGCGCCTCGCCCGACGCCCGGGCCTGCCTGGAGGCGTACGCGGCCGACATCGACGCCCGTTTCCCGGAGGGCTTCGACAAGGCCGCCCTGGTCCGCCCCGAGGAGGTGACCGGGGGCACCGGCGCCTTCCTGGTCGCCTACGAGGAGGGGCGGCCGGTGGGCTGCGGGGCCCTCCGGCGGCTGCAGCCGGGAGCGGGCGAGATCCGGCATGTGTGGGTGCACCCCGCGGCCCGGCGGCTGGGTCTGGCGCGACGGCTGCTCGACGGGCTGGAACGGGCGGCGCGGGCACGTGGCCTGGACGTCGTACGGCTGGACACCCACACCGTGCTCACCGAGGCGCAGGCGCTGTACCGGGCGTGCGGGTACAGCGAGATCCCGCGCTACGACGACAACGTGTACGCCGGCCACTGGTTCGAGAAGCGGCTATCCCCTCCGGCCGGCTGACCACTCCCGCACCAGATCCCGGACACACGTCCGCAGCCACGCGTGTGCCGGGTCCGCCTCGTGGCGCGGATGCCAGGCCAGCCCGAGCCGCAGCGGCGGCAGGGGTACCGGCACCGGGAACGTCGCGAGACCGAGTGCCGACACCAGCGGCTCGGCCATGCTGCCGATCATCCCCACCAGATCGGTGTCGCGGATGACGAAGAGGGAGGCGGGGAAGGTTCCCACGCTGCCCACCACCCGCCGCCTCAGGCCGAGTTCGGCGAGCGCGCCGTCAACAGGGCCGTACAGCCGCCCCCGGCGCGAGACGGTGATGTGAGCGGCCTCCGTGGCGAAACGGTCCGGTGTCATCTCCCCCTCCAGCAGGGGGTGCCGGGCACGGACGACGCCGACCATCCGGTCCTCGGCGAGCGCCTCCACGCGCACCTCGGGCGCCACCGTGTCGATCACCCCCACTTCCAGGTCGGCGGTGCCCTCCCGCAGGAACGGCGCGTCCACATGACTCTCCGTCAGGAAACGGATGCGGATACCGGGCGCCTCCCGGGCGGCGCGGGCGAAGAGGGCCGGGCCGTGGGACGCGGCGACCGTGTCGTGACCGAGGATGGTGAAGGTGCGTTCCACCGTCCCGGGGTCGGCGTCCCGGCCGGGCCGGAACAGCGCGCGGGCCCGCTCCACCACCGCGCTCACCTCGGCCCGCACGGCCAGTGCGTGCGGCGTCGGCACCATCCGCCGCCCGGCCCGGACGAGGACCGGGTCGCCGAGCGCCTTGCGGATCCGGCCGAGGGTGCGGCTCATCGCCGGTTCGGACAGATGCAGCCGGCGTGCGGCGCCCTGGACGCTCTGTTCCTCCAGCAGAACGTCCAGGGCGACGAGCAGGTTCAGGTCCAGCCCTGTGGATTGCGTCATGCGCAAGTATCCCTTGCAAAGGTTGCACTGGAGTGCAGGTCGGGGGCGAGCCTACGGTGAGAGGGCATCCCACACCAACCGCCCAGCTCCCGGGAGGAGCCGTGCCCGCGCACGCCCTGAAACGCCCCACCCTGCTCGCGCTGTGCGCCTGTGTCCTGGTCGCCCAGAGCATGGTCGCCGCCATCAACCTGCTGATCCCACAGTTGAGTTCGTCCTCCCTGCACCCTTCGCACAGCGAGATCCTGTGGACGGTCGACGCCTACGTCATCGCCTTCGCCGGACTCCTCATACCGGCCGGCGCGCTCGGTGACCGGCACGGCCGCAAGGGCGCGCTGCTCGCCGGGCTCGGCCTCTTCGCCGCCGGGGCCGCGACCAGCGCCTTCGCGCCCGACCCCGCCGTACTGATCGCGGGACGAGGGCTGTCCGGCGCCGGGGCCGCCCTCATCACCCCCTCCACGATGTCGATCATGATCCAGCTGTCCGCCCCCGAACACCGCGCCCGGACCATGGCCGCCTGGACCCTGTCCATCGGCCTGGGCGGCGCGGCGGGCAACCTGGGCGGCGGCCTGGTCGGCCAGTACCTGACCTGGCGTGCCCTGTTCGCGGCGATGATCCCGCTGGCCGCGCTCCTCGCCCTCGCGGTGGCCGTCACCACCCCGCGCACCGACCGCTCCGAGCACAGCAACCTCGACCCGCTCGGCACCGTCCTGCTCACGGCGGGCCTGGTCGCGGTCCTCTTCGGCATCATCGAGGGACCGGCGTACGGCTGGAGCTCGGCGCGCATCCTGGGCTCGTTCGGGGCGGGCGGTCTGCTGGTCGCGTTCTTCACGGTCCACGCCCTGCGCTCGCCCGAGCCCCTCTTCGACCCGCGGGTCTTCGCCTCCGCCCGGCTGCGCGCCGCGTCCCTCGGCACGGCCACCGGCTTCTTCGGCCTGTTCGCCCTCTTCTTCGTCAACTCGCAGTACCTGCAGGGCATCAAGGGCTTCGACGCGGCCCTCACCGGTGTCGCGATCATGCCACTGACGTTCGGCATGGCGCTCGTCCCGAAGCTCTCCGCCCGCTGGGCCGGCCACCCGCGCGCGGTCGTCGGCGCCGGGCTCGCCCTGATCGGCCTCGGCCTGCTCGCCGCGTCCACCGCCGACGCGGGCACACCGTACTGGACGTACACCTGCTGGCTGCTGGTCATCTCGGCCGGCACCGGGCTGTCCATGCCCGCCCTGACCCTCGGCGTCCTCACCTCGCTCCCCGCCCACCAGGCGGGCCTCGGCTCGGGCCTCGGCACCACCGCCCGGGAGACCGGCGCGGCCCTGGGAGTCGCCGTCACCGGAACCGTGCTGTCCGCGCACACCGACCTGACCCACGGCATGGGCCCGGCACTGCGCACGGTCGGCCTGGTGGTCCTGGCGGCGACGGCCCTGGTGGTCGCGGGCTACGGCACCCGGACCACCACCCGCACGACCCCCGCGGCTTGCGAGGACCGGGCACCCTTACCGCCTCGCCCCGGCCGCTCCTGACGCCCTGTCCGCACTCCCTATCCGCAGGACGTGTCCGTGGGGCAGAAGGAGGCCAGGGCCGCGGTGAGCGGCGCGCGGACCAAGCCGTCGGACAGGTGCTCCGGGCCGCTGGAGCGGATCGCGTACAGCGTGCCGTCGGCCGCCCGGAAGCGGTGGTCGACGACCCGGCGGGCGCCCTTGTCCAGGTCGTCGTAGCGGTACGACAGCTCGGCCCAGGTGTCCGCGGAACGGCGGCCCAGGGCCCGGTAACCGGGCTCGCGGGAGTAGCCGTAGCCCGGGTCGTTCTCGGCGAGGTCCAGGGACTCGGTCACGGTGGACTCGGCCAGCCGGAAGATCTGCAGCTGGCGGCCGTCGGACGGGGAGTCGTAGAAGACCACCGCCGCCTTCTCGCCCTGCTTCTGCCGCCGGGTCCAGCCCTCGGGGACGGCGAGGGTGTAGCCGACGGGGTCGCGCACCAGGCGGTAGCCCGCGGGGATCCCCACGGACGGGGACGGAGACGGGGGCAGGGAAGAGGCGGCGGCGGACGAGGCCGAGACCGGGGCGGAGGCGGTGACGCCGGTGGCCGGAGCGGACGCGGAGGGGGAGCCGGGGCCGCCGCGGTCACGGCCGAGGTACCAGACCACGAAGCCGGAGCCGGCGCCGACCAGGACCATGGCGACGACCAGCGCGATCAGCCGGCCGCCCCGGACCCGCCGAGGCGCGGGGACGGGGTGGTACGACGGTGGGGGCACCGGGGCCGGTACGGGCGGGCCGCCCGCATGGGTGGGCGCGGTGGCCCAGGGCGGCGGAGGCGGTGGGGGGTCGGCGGGTGCGGGCCCGGGCGGGCGAGCCGGGGCCGTGCGCGTCTCCTCGTACGCCCAGGGCGGCGGAGTGCCCGGGGTCCCGGGCGACCAGGCCGCCCTGCCTCTGTCCTCACCGGGCCCGGATGCGTGCCCCTCGTCGCTGTTCCACCCGCTCCAGCCGCTCATCACGAACCCCCCGAATCACCCTTCCCTGCACTGCTTCTGACGGTAGCGGTGAAAAGGGGCGCGGGCCCCGCTCCGGACAGAACCGGAACGGAGCCCGCACAGGCTCGCGGCGAAGGCGCCGGAGTCGGACTCAGATGAGGCCCAGGGAGCGAACCGCCTCGCGCTCCTCCTCGAGCTCCTTGACGGAGGCCTCGATGCGGGCGCGGGAGAACTCGTTGATGTCCAGGCCCTGGACGATCTCGTACTTGCCGTCCTTGGTGGTGACCGGGAACGAGGAGATCAGGCCCTCCGGAACGCCGTAGGAGCCGTCCGACGGGATGCCCATGGAGGTCCAGTCCCCCTCGGCGGTGCCGTTGACCCAGGTGTGGACGTGGTCGATGGCGGCGTTGGCGGCGGAGGCGGCCGACGAGGCGCCACGGGCCTCGATGATCGCGGCACCGCGCTTGGCCACGGTCGGGATGAAGTCCTCGGCCAGCCACTTCTCGTCGCTGACGACCTCGGCGGCGTTCTTGCCGGCGACCGTGGCGTGGAAGATGTCCGGGTACTGGGTGGCGGAGTGGTTGCCCCAGATGGTCAGGCGCTTGATGTCGGCGACCGTGGAGCCCGTCTTCTTCGCGAGCTGGGTCAGCGCGCGGTTGTGGTCCAGGCGGGTCATCGCGGTGAAGCGCTCGGCCGGGACGTCCGGCGCGGCGGCCTGGGCGATGAGCGCGTTGGTGTTGGCCGGGTTGCCGACGACGAGGACCTTGATGTCGTCCGCGGCGTGGTCGTTGATGGCCTTGCCCTGCGGCTTGAAGATGCCGCCGTTGGCGGAGAGCAGGTCGCCGCGCTCCATGCCCTTGGTGCGCGGGCGGGCGCCCACGAGCAGGGCCACGTTGGTGCCGTCGAAGGCCACGTTCGGGTCGTCCGTGATGTCGATGCCCTGAAGCAGCGGGAACGCGCAGTCGTCCAGCTCCATGGCCGTGCCCTCGGCGGCCTTCAGCGCCGGGGTGATCTCCAGGAGGCGCAGCTTGACCGGCACGTCCGCGCCGAGCAGCTGGCCGGAGGCGATGCGGAAGAGCAGGGCGTAACCGATCTGGCCGGCCGCGCCGGTGACGGTGACGTTCACGGGAGTGCGGGTCATGGCGTTCTCCGTATGACAGCTGGCGGTGGGGCGTCACTGCCCCGGCGGATGATCGATCTCTTGGCGTCAAGAGAATCCAGCGGTCAGGCTATCGCGCATCCGGCATGCGAGACGTCCGGGGCCCTGTGGCTCACCCCACAAGTCGGACTCGGGCCTTGCAAAAAAAGGCGGCCGCCCGTCCGGGAGAGGAGGACGATGACGGCCGCCATTGGGGGGTACCGGCTGACCGGACTCCCGTGGGGGTACCGTTCGCGTGCCCGGGATCCGGCGAACCATGCCTGCTCTCCCGGAATTCCACCCGGATCGGTTCGCCCCCCTCTCCTTCCTGCCTACTTGGTGCACCCCGTCTGCCCGGAGGCGAGCGTCGCGCAGGCCTTGGCCTCGGCCGCGTCCTTCACCGCGACCATCGGCGTGTAGGCGATGGCGTCCCCGGCGGCGGTGATGTCACCCGTCTGGCGGGCCTTGCCGGCCGAGACCTGGACCTGGTCGCCCTGGGCCCCACCGGTGATCCGCCCCCAGGCCGTGCCGCAGGTCTTGCTGTAGCGGACCTCCAGGGTGGCGGTGCCGACGGTGGCGGTCTTGGCGGTGGTCACCAGCTTGCCGCTGCAGCCCATGGCCTCCGCGTCCTTGCCGGTGCAGGCGGAGCCGCTGCACTTGACCCCGGCGGGCAGGCCGGGATCGGTGCTGGCGGTCGGCGAGGGCGACTTGGCGGCGCCCTCGTTCTTGCCGCCGCGACCCTGATCGGTGAAGAAGTAGACCGCTCCGACGACGACAGCGACACCGACGACGCCCGCGAGGAACATCGTCAGCCGCCGCTTGCCCCCGGCCCCCCGGCCGGAGGTACCGCCGGCGGGCCGCGGCGCCTGCGGCTGCGGCTGCCCGTCGTACGGGTTCGGGGCCCCCGGGGTCCAGCCCGGACCGTCCGGCGGGGACGCGGGCCGCGCGCCGGCGACGGGCCGGCCGCTCGCCGGCGACGGGCCCTGATAGCCCGCCAGCCTCCAGGAGTTGACCCCGGAGTCCGTACCGCTGTCGGTGTTCTCACGCCCGTCGGCGTCGGACGCCGTCGGCTGCGGCGGAATGGTCGGTGCGACGCCCGCCGGACCGGCGACCCCCGGGGCCGCGGTGGTGCCGGCGTCTCTACGGGCCGTCTTGGTGCCGCTGGCCCCCTCGGCCTCGGCCGCGCCGAACTCCCCGAGCGCGGCGCGCGCCTGGGAGATACGGATCTGCTCCATGGTCCGGTCGTGTCGCATCTCCGCCCGGCTCCAGGCGCGTTCGGCCAGCTCCCACATGGTGGTGAGATGGACCGGATTGGTGCCCGTGACCTCGGCGAGCGCGACGATCGCGCCCTTGGGCGCGAGGAGCCGGCCACCCAGGTAACGCTCCCAGGACGTCTTGCTGTAGCCGGTCCGGTCGGCCAGCGCCGCGATGCTCAGGCCGCTGCGGTCCACGAGCCGCCTCAGCTGGCTCGTGAACTCCTTGATCTGCGGATCCAGCTCATCCGGCAAGGCTTTCCATCGAGGCATTGCTTCCCCCCTCTTTCCCCCCGGTTGGTGCTGTCGGTTCCCCGCGCCGTTCCCCGCACGTGACCCTCGCGCCGGTCCGGTCCCCCCGGCGCGGCCCCCTCTGGCTACCCACAGGGATGCGCTGACTAAGGATCCCAGTTCCCGGAGTGGGGGCGCACAGGAGCATCGCTCCTGTCGGTTGTGCACCGTCGCACGCCGACCGCCCCACGGTCCACCGGACCGTCCCGATTGGGCACCTTGAACACGTTAGCCCGGTTCTACGGGGTCTTCTTAACCTATCCCCGAACTGTCAACACATCGACACGGCGGACACACATGTGGCAGTGCGCGGACACCGTAGCGGAACGGTCACTTCCGTGCCACAGCGCACGGCCGGCCGTTGAACAGGCAGTTCACAGCAGGGAAGGCTGGATCCCGACGGCGGCTCGTCCTTACTCGGGGGAGGGGACGGGCCGCCGTCGCGGGCAGCTGCCGCGCGGGCGGCGCTACTTGGTGACCGTGAAGTGCAGCGTGTCCTTCAGGAACGGGATCTCCAGCCACGGCCTCGGCTGGGCCATCAGCGCCAGCAGGACGATCGCGAGGCCGAGGATGCCGTAGGTGGCTATGTCCGTGAAGCGCGAGCGGACGGCGAGCATGCCGACACCGGGCAGGATCCAGCGCATGACCGCGCCGGCCAGCAGGGCGGCCCCGATCAGCAGGGTGCCGTAGCGGAACACGTCGAGGGCGGTCAGCAGCAGGCCGAGCGCGACCGCGGACAGCACGACGAGCATGGGCCACTGCCGGGCGGGCGCCGGGGCGCCGCCGCGGGCGGCCCGGCCGCCGCCCTCGGGGCGCGCGGTGTCCCTGGTGAACAGCGGGAAGCGGCGCGTGACCCGCCGCGGGCGCCCCTCGACGTCGGGGGCGCTGATCGCGTCGCGCGCGGTCGGCTGAGTGCCGTGCGTGTCCTCAGCCGGCACTGCGCTCCGCCGCCTCGACCACGTTGACCAGCAGCTGGGCGCGGGTCATGGGGCCCACACCGCCCGGGTTCGGGGAGATCCAGCCGGCCACCTCGGCCACGGCCGGGTCGACGTCGCCGACGATCTTGCCCTCGGCGCTGCGGGAGACACCGACGTCCAGCACGGCCGCGCCCGGCTTGACGTCCTCCGGCCGGATCAGGTGGGCCGACCCGGCGGCCGCGATGATGATGTCGGCCCGCTTGAGGTGGGCGGACAGATCACGGGTGCCTGTGTGGCACTGGGTCACGGTGGCGTTCTCGCTGCGCCGGGTGAGCAGCAGCGGCATCGGACGGCCGATGGTCACACCGCGGCCGACGACCACGACCTCGGCGCCCTTGATCTCCACGCCGTAGCGGCGCAGCAGGGTGAGCACTCCGTTGGGGGTGCAGGGCAGCGGCGCCGGCTCGTTCAGGACGAGGCGGCCGAGGTTCATCGGGTGCAGGCCGTCCGCGTCCTTGTCCGGATCCATCAGCTCCAGGATGCGGTTCTCGTCGATGCCCTTGGGCAGCGGGAGTTGGACGATGTAGCCGGTGCAGGCCGGGTCCTCGTTCAGCTCGCGGACGACCGCCTCGATCTCCTCCTGGGAGGCCGTGGCCGGCAGCTCGCGCTGGATGGAGGCGATGCCGACCTGGGCGCAGTCGCGGTGCTTGCCGGCGACGTACTTCTGGCTGCCGGGGTCCTCCCCGACCAGGATCGTGCCGAGGCCGGGCGTGACGCCCTTATCCTTCAGCGCCGCCACGCGGGCGGTCAGATCGGACTTGATCGCGGCTGCGGTGGCCTTGCCATCGAGAATCTGGGCGGTCATGACACCATCCTCGCGGATGACCGGCCCCGGGTTCCAATCCGGGGCCCTGCCGCCCGACACCCGGGGGAGGCCCCGGACACCCTCCCGGATGTCCGTACATGATCGGTGATGTTGCACTTGCACAACGCATTGCGAATCCGGCTGGACAAGAACTCGCCTCTCCTACGACGATGAACGGCGCAGTATCGCGGTCCGGTTGGGGGGCAAACCGCTCATATCCTGACGTTCCTCCGTTCCTTCCGCGTCGTCCCCGCAGTGTCAACGGAGGAAATCCGCCATGAGTTTCGGCTCGCCCAACTCGCCCTACGGTCAGCCGCAGGATCCCCAGCAGGGCTACGGCTACCCGCAGCAGCAGCCCGGCTACCCCCAGCAGCAGCCCGGCTACCCGCAGGCCCCGCAGGGCGTCCCGCCGCAGCAGGGTTACGGCTACCCGCAGCAGCCGGGCTACCCGGGCTACCCGCAGCAGGGCGGCTACGGCGCCCAGCCGCCGTACGCGAACTGGGGTCAGCGTTTCCTCGGCACCCTGGTGGACGGCCTGGTCTTCGCGGTCCCCTACATCCTGGTGATCGTGGGCAAGGACACCCCCGCGCTGGCGGCGATCGGCGGGCTCGCCCTGATCGCGATCGCGATCTGGCAGCTGATCCAGGAGGGCCGTACCGGCCAGACGATCGGCAAGAAGGCGCTGGGTATCCGCCTGGTCAAGGAGGACACCGGCCAGCCGCTGGGCGTCGGCATGGCCTTCGTGCGCCGTATCGCGCACATCCTGGACAGCCTCGCCTGCTACCTGGGCTGGCTGTGGCCGGCCTGGGACTCCAAGCGCCAGACGTTCGCCGACAAGGTGTGCGGCTCGATCGTCATCCGCTCGCAGTGAGCTGAGCGCCTGAACGGAAAAGCGGCCTCCGGCCCCTGCGAAGGGACCGGAGGCCGCTTTCCGTTGCCCTGCGGGCTCAGGCTCAGTGGAAGAAGTGGCGCGTGCCCGTGAAGTACATGGTCACGCCCGCCTTCTTGGCGGCCTCCACGACGAGCTCGTCACGGATCGAGCCGCCCGGCTGGACGATCGCCCGGACGCCGGCCTCGATCAGGATCTCGGGGCCGTCGGGGAAGGGGAAGAAGGCGTCGGAGGCGGCGAAGGAGCCGCGGGCACGCTCCTCGCCCGCCCGCTCGACCGCCAGCTTGCAGGAGTCGACGCGGTTGACCTGGCCCATGCCGACGCCGACCGAGGCGCCGTCCTTGGCGAGCAGGATCGCGTTGGACTTCACCGCCCGGCACGCCTTCCAGGCGAAGGCCAGCCCGGCCAGCTCCCGCTCGTCGAGCGGCTCGCCGCTGGCCAGCGTCCAGTTGGCCGGGTCGTCGCCGTCGGCCTGGAGGCGGTCGGTCTCCTGCAGCAGCACGCCGCCGTCGATCGCCTTGACCTCGACCGAGCCGGCCGGACCGTTCGGGGCCTTCAGCACGCGGATGTTCTTCTTCTTGGCGAGGGCTTCCAGGGCCCCCTCCTCGTAGTCCGGCGCGACGATGACCTCGGTGAAGATCTCCGCGACCTGCTCCGCCATCTCCTTGCTGACCGGCCGGTTCACGGCGATGACCCCGCCGAACGCGGACAGCGGGTCGCAGGCGTGCGCCTTGCGGTGCGCCTCGGCGACGTCCGCACCGACAGCGATGCCGCAGGGATTGGCGTGCTTGATGATCGCGACGCACGGCTCGTCGTGGTCGTACGCGGCACGGCGGGCGGCATCCGTGTCCGTGTAGTTGTTGTACGACATCTCCTTGCCGTGCAGCTGCTCGGCCTGCGCGAGACCGCTGCCGGCGGCGTCGACGTACAGGGCGGCGGGCTGGTGCGGGTTCTCGCCGTAGCGCAGGGTGTTCTCGCGCTCCCAGGTGGCGCCCAGGAAGTCGGGGAACGGCGACTCGTCCGCCGGGGCGTAGGAGGAGGCGAACCAGGAGGCGACGGCCACGTCGTAGGCGGCCGTGTGCTGGAAGGCCTCGGCCGCGAGCCGCTTGCGGGTGACGAGGTCGAAGCCGCCGCCCTGCACCGCCGCGAGGACGTCGGCGTACCGGGCGGGGCTGGTGACCACGGCCACCGAGGGGTGGTTCTTGGCCGCGGCGCGGACCATCGACGGGCCGCCGATGTCGATCTGCTCCACGCACTCGTCGGGCGAGGCACCGGAGGCGACGGTCTCCCGGAACGGGTAGAGGTTGACGACGACCAGGTCGAACGGCTCGACACCCAGCTCGGCGAGCTGCTCACGGTGGCTGTCCAGCCGCAGGTCGGCGAGGATGCCCGCGTGCACCTTCGGGTGCAGGGTCTTGACCCGGCCGTCGAGGCACTCCGGGAAGCCGGTCAGCTCCTCGACCTTGGTGACGGGGACACCTGCGGCGGCGATGCGGCCCGCCGTGGACCCGGTGGAGACGAGCTCGACACCGGCCTCGTGCAGCCCGCGCGCGAGGTCTTCCAGCCCGGTCTTGTCGTAGACGCTGACGAGCGCCCGGCGAATGGGCCGCTTGGTGCCTTCGGCGGTGGCGGTCACTGGATAACTACCTTTCGTCCCTCAATGCGATGGCCGTTGCGGGCGAGCCGCCCCACGACCTCGACGAGCAGCCTTCGCTCGACTTCCTTGATGCGCTCGTGCAGAGCGCTCTCGTCGTCCTCGTCCCGGACCTCGACCACGCCCTGCGCGATGATCGGCCCGGTGTCGACGCCGTCGTCGACGAAGTGGACGGTGCACCCGGTGACCTTGGCGCCGTACGCGAGCGCGTCGCGCACGCCGTGGGCCCCGGGAAAACTGGGCAGCAGGGCGGGGTGGGTGTTCACGAACCGCCCGCCGAACCGGGCGAGGAACTCCTTGCCGACGATCTTCATGAACCCGGCGGAGATCACGAGGTCGGGCTCGTACGCGGTGACGGCCTCGGTGAGGGCCGCGTCCCACTCCGCGCGGGTGGCGAAGTCCTTCACCCGGCACGCGAAGGTCGGCAGCCCGGCCCGCTCGGCGCGGTCGAGCCCCTCGATTCCGGTGCGGTCGGCCCCGACGGCGACGATCCGCGCGCCGTACGACTCGGCTCCGGTGCGCTCGATCTCGTCCAGGAGCGCCTGCAGATTGGTGCCGGATCCGGAGACCAGCACGACAAGGCGCTTGACCGCTTGGCCAGCGGGGGTGGCGGCCACGGTGGGGCCCTTTCTCGGGGAAGCGATATGTCCAGCCGGCGGTTTGTACAGTCGTACGAATGCATCGCGCCCCGGAATACGGGGAAGTCTACGAAGCGGCCGACCGTCAGCAACGATACCGGCACTCCGGACAGCCCCCACGGGACGGGGGCGTGGCCGGAAGGTAGCGTTCGGGAGGAATCACGAAGGAGCAGCCTCGGGAACGCGGTCGTCGTGCGGTGCGTTCACGAGGTGGAAGCTCACGTCGGACTGACGCAGTCACCTAGGGGAAGACGCTCTTTTGATGCCCGATCGCACCCTGCGACTCCTCACGCTCCCCCCGCGCCCGGCCCAGGGCGGCGAGCGTGCCGCCGTGCTGCTGCGGGAGCGGCCGGCCTCGCCGCCCGAGGCGGCCCCGGGCGGGCGCGACGGCGACGGGCGCGGCGGTGAGCAGCAGGACGACAACCCGTTCGCGCCGCCGCCGGAGGGCACCCCCGACCGGCCGTGGCAGCCCCGCCGCCCCGAGGGGTCCTCGGGCTCCGGGGGCGGTTCCCACTGGGGCGGCCAGTGGAGCGACCGCCAGCCCGGCCGCTCCCCCGGCGGCTTCGGCGAGCGGCCCGGCGGCGGCCCCGAGGGCCCGGGCGGGCCGACCGGCCCCGGCATGCGCTGGGACCCGACGGACCCGGCCCAGCGCCGTGCGCGCTATGCACTCCTGTCCGGCATGTGGGCCGTCTTCTTCGTCCTCTTCGGCTGGCCGTACGTGGCCCTGCTGCTGGGCGCACTGGCCCTGTACTGGGGCATCAGCGCCCTGCGCGCCAAGCCCCGCACGCCGCCCGGCCCGGACACCCCGGCGCCCGCGCCCTCCCAGGGTGCCCGCCCGCAGACCACGGCGGCGATCGGCGGCCTGGTCACGGCCTCCCTGGCGCTGGCCCTGGTGGGCACGACCTTCACCGTCCAGTTCGTCTACCGCGACTACTACACCTGCGTGAACGACGCCCTGACCCACGAGGCCAAGCAGTCGTGCGACCAGCTCCTGCCGAAGGAGCTGCGGGGACTGCTGGGAGTCGGCGACAGCTGAGGGCCGCGCCTGCCGGGGCGGCCTAGGGCTGGCCTAGGGCCTGTCGTCACATTCCCGTCGTCGCCCGAAGGGCGGCCAGGTCAATACACCTAGGGGGCGGTGCCCTCCGAGCCGGGGGCACCGGTGCCGGGGCGGTGCGTGTCCGTGGGGGACGCGGGCTCCGGCAGGGACTCCGCCGGGGGCCCGTCGTACGCGGCGGGTGCGGCGGTTGTGTCCGAAGGCGTGGAGACCTCTCGCAGGGCCGCCCAGCGGGAGGCCCGGGCGAGGTCGTCGTGCCAGGCCGGGGAGAACGGGTCGGGGGCGGGCAGGAAGTCGTACAGCTCGTCCTCGTCGGGATCGGTGGCGGTGTGCGAGGGTTCGCTCCGGCGGGCCGAGGCCTTCGCGGCTTTCCCCGACGAGTCCTGCGCCGTCTCCTTCGCAGCGCCCTTCGGCTCGTTCGCAGACTCCTTCGCCCCAGCGATCGGCGCATCCTCGGCGGCCTCCCCGGCTTCGCCCTTCGCCGCCTCCTTCGCCGCGTTGTTCCCCGTCTCCGTGCCCTGCTTGCCCCCCGGTGCCGTCCCCTGGCCCGGGACCGTGACCCGCGTGCGCCGCTTCCGCATCCACATCCGCCACGCCCGTACGGTCAGCGTCACCGGCGCCCCGACCGTCACCGTCCAGAGCCCGGCCGCTCCCGCGCTCTGCCACCACAGGGGGCCGAAGCGGGCGAGGGCGGCCACCCCCAGCGGGCCTCCGGCCAGCCCGGCGAGGAGGGCGAAGAGCGCCGCGCACACCAGGGCCGCCAGCACGAGCACCCCGAGGGTCCGCCCGGCCGACCAGGGCACCGGCGGCTCCGCGGCGCCCTCCGACTGCGTCTGCGCCTGCGCCCGCTCGCCGCGCGCCACGGCCGCCCGCGCCACGAACCAGGCCACCGTCACCGCGGCCGCCACCGGTACCACTCCCGCCGCCCAGTTCAGCCGCGTCCCGATGCCCGGGTCCGGCACCGCCGCGAGCAGTGGGAAGGGGGGCAGCAGCGGGGCGGGGTCGGAGGCGAGGGGGTGCACCAGATGCCCGGTGCCGAGGGCGAAGCCGGGGCCGAGGGCGTAGGACGCCGACCACACGGCTGCGTTGGGGATCAGCGCGATCCCGAGGAGCAGGACGGCGAACCGGCCGGTCCAGCCCTCCGTCAGCTGCAGGAACGACGCGCGCGTCGCCGCGCCGTGCAGGACCAGCGAGACACAGAGCAGCAGCGTTCCGCCCCCGAAGAGCACCGTCGTCCCGGCCCCGGCGGCCCGCACGGCCGCTCCCAGCCGCGACCGTGCGTCCGGCCCGGACACCAGGCGCCGGACCGGCCCCGGCAGCACCCTCAGCAGGCCGAGCGCCGGCTCGTGCGGGCGGCCGTACGCGGACCACACCCCGGTCGCCGCCGCGCTCGCCGCGACAGCCGGCAGGCACACCGTCACCCAGCCCCACACGGGCCGGAGTTCGCTGCCGGAGCAGTACAACGCGGCCGCGACGCCGACGCCGAGGTAGCCGAGGACGACCCCGGTCCATGCCGTGTGCGCCGGGACCGGTGGCGGACCGTCGGGCTCGGCGGACACGTCCGTCGCGTCCCGGCCCGCCCGGTACAGCAGCCACAGCGGCAGCGCGAGAAGCAGCAGCGGGGTCAGGCCCACCGGCAGGGGCGCGCCCGAGAGCGTGTCGGTGCGGACCAGTTCGACCCCGTGCCCCAGCAGCCACAGCGCGGCGGCGACATGCAGCGCGCCGCCAGGCCCGCTGTCGGGGTACGGCGAGCTGATCCACAGCCCCAGCACGAGCACGGCGATCGAGCCGAGTCCGAGGCCGGCGGCGAGCACACCGCCGAGGACGCTCTCGCCCAGTCCGGGCGAGTGGTCCCGCAGCCGGTGGAGCAGGAGCGACAACGACGGTCGGCGAGCGGTCATCAGAGTCACGCCGCCATGCTCCCAACGACACGCGCTTTCCCGGCGTAACGGGCGAACTCCCGTAGTGTCGCTCAATATATGTTTATGTTCTTTTTCGTACGAAGGGGTGTACTGTGACGGAAACTCCGGCCAGCCCGTTGCCCTCACCGAAAGAACGCCGACGCCTGCGCGAGTCACGGTCGCTGACGCAGACTCAGGTCGCCGCGCAGGTCGGCGTCGGCCGCGCCACGATCCGCGCCTGGGAGCGCGGGCGCAGCACCCCGAGCGGCCGGGAGGGCGAGGCGTACGCGCGCCTGCTGTCCGGGCTCGGGTCGACCTCCGGGCCGCCGGCCGTCCTGACCCCCGATCAGACCTTCGACGCGCTCTACGCGTTCTGCGCCCCCGCCCTCGTACGCCAGACCTACCTGCTCACCGGGCGCCGCGAGCTGGCCCGGGAGGCCGTGGAGCGGGCCTTCCAACTCGCCTGGCAGCGCTGGCCGGAGGTGGCCCGGGACCGGGACCCGGGCGGATGGGTGCGGGCGACGGCGTACGAGTGGGCCCTCTCCCCCTGGCACCGCTTCCGCCCGAGCCACCGGCCCCCCGAGCCCCTGCCCGCCGACCCCGCCGACCGCGCGCTGCTGCACGCCCTGCTGGAGCTTCCGCCGTCGTACCGGCGCACGCTGATCCTGTACGACGGCGTCGGCCTCGACCTGCCGGAGACGGCGGCCGAGACGGAGGCGAGCACCCCCGCCGCCGCCGGCCGGCTGACCCACGCCCGGGAGGCCGTGGCCGCCCTGGTCCCGGAACTGGCCGACCCCGCCGCACTGCACCAGCGGCTGCTGGAACTGGCCACCCGGGAGCACCTGAGCGCCGCCAAGCCGCCCACGGTCCGCACGTGCGGCGAACGCCGGAACGTGTTCTGGACGCGCGCGGCCATCGCCTTCACGATCGCGATCATCGGCGCGACGAGCCTGACGCTGCGGACAGCGCCGACGCACTACGAACCGCCCGTCGCCCCGGCCCAGGCGGTACACGGGGTGCCCTCACCGGCGGCTCTGGGCCCCCTGTCCCAGACGGAGCAGGCCCTGCGCGCGAAACTGCACCGGGAGGCCGACGGCCCGGAGCGGCTGGCGCCGGCGGCACGGTGAGACGCCGGGGCCGGAACGCCGGTGGGCCCGCCCCAGCCAAGGGAACGGGCCCACCGGACGTGCGGTCAGGAAGCTCAGGCGCTCAGGATCTCCCGGGCCAGCTTCGCCGTCTCGGTCGGGGTCTTGCCGACCTTGACGCCCGCGGCCTCCAGGGCCTCCTTCTTCGCCTGGGCGGTGCCCGACGAACCGGAGACGATGGCACCGGCGTGGCCCATCGTCTTGCCCTCGGGCGCGGTGAAGCCCGCGACGTAGCCGACGACCGGCTTCTTCACGTTCTCCTTGATGAACGCGGCGGCCCGCTCCTCGGCGTCGCCACCGATCTCACCGATCATCACGATCAGGTCGGTGTCGGGGTCGGCCTCGAACGCGGCGAGCGCGTCGATGTGCGTGGTGCCGATGATCGGGTCACCACCGATGCCGACGGCGGAGGAGAAACCGATGTCACGCAGCTCGTACATCATCTGGTACGTCAGCGTGCCGGACTTCGAGACCAGGCCGATACGGCCCGGCTTGGTGATGTCGCCCGGGATGATGCCGGCGTTCGACTGGCCCGGGGTGATCAGACCGGGGCAGTTCGGGCCGATGATCCGCGTCTTGTTGCCCTTGGACACGGCGTACGCGTAGAACGCGGCCGAGTCGTGGACCGCGATGCCCTCGGTGATGACGACCGCGAGCGGGATCTCGGCGTCGATCGCCTCGACCACGGCGGCCTTGGCGAAGGCCGGCGGCACGAAGAGGACGGATACGTTCGCGCCCGTCTTCTCGATCGCCTCGGCGACCGTGCCGAAGACCGGGATCTCGGTGCCGTCGACGTCAACGGTGGTGCCCGCCTTGCGCGGGTTCACGCCACCGACGATGTTCGTGCCGTCGGCGAGCATGAGCTTGGTGTGCTTCATGCCCGTGGAGCCGGTCATGCCCTGGACGATGACCTTGGAGTCCTTGTTGAGGAAGATAGCCATGGCTGTGTGTCCCTCGTCCCTTACTTCGCAGCCGCGAGCTCGGCGGCCTTGTCGGCCGCGCCGTCCATGGTGTCCACGCGCTGCACCAGCGGGTGGTTGGCGTCGGAGAGGATCTGACGACCCAGCTCGGCGTTGTTGCCGTCCAGACGCACGACCAGCGGCTTGGTGACGTCCTCGCCGCGGTCCTCCAGGAGCTTCAGCGCCTGCACGATGCCGTTGGCGACCTCGTCGCACGCGGTGATGCCGCCGAAGACGTTGACGAACACGGACTTGACGTCCGGGTCGCCGAGGATGATCTCCAGGCCGTTCGCCATCACGGCCGCGGACGCGCCGCCGCCGATGTCGAGGAAGTTGGCGGGCTTGACGCCACCGTGGTTCTCACCGGCGTACGCGACGACGTCCAGGGTGCTCATGACGAGACCCGCGCCGTTGCCGATGATGCCGACCTCGCCGTCGAGCTTGACGTAGTTGAGGTTCTTCTCCTTGGCGGCGGCCTCCAGCGGGTTCGCGGAGTCCTTGTCCTGGAGAGCCTCGTGCTCCGGCTGACGGAACTCGGCGTTCTCGTCCAGGGAGACCTTGCCGTCCAGGGCGATGACGTCACCGGAGGCGACCTTGGCCAGCGGGTTGACCTCGACCAGGAGGGCGTCCTCCTCGACGAAGGTCTTCCACAGGGTGACCAGGACGTTCGCGACCTTGTCGGCGACCTCGGCCGGGAACTTCGCGGCCTCGACGATCTGGCGCGCGACGTCGGGGGTCACACCCACGTTGGCGTCGATCGGCGTCTTGGCGACGGCCTCGGGGCGGGTCTCCGCCACCTCCTCGATCTCCACGCCGCCCTCGACGGACGCGATGGAGAGGAAGGTGCGGTTGGCACGGTCGAGGAGGAAGGAGACGTAGTACTCCTCCAGGATCTCCGGGGCCGTCTCGGCGATCATCACCTTGTGGACCGTGTGGCCCTTGATGTCCATGCCGAGGATGTCCGTCGCGCGGGCGACGGCCTCGTCCGGGGTGGCGGCGAGCTTCACGCCACCGGCCTTGCCACGGCCGCCGACCTTCACCTGGGCCTTGACGACAGACTTGCCACCGAGGCGCTCGGTGGCTGCGCGGGCCGCCTCAGGCGTGTCGATGACTTCACCGGCCAGCACCGGTACATCGTGCTTGGCGAAGAGGTCCCTCGCCTGGTACTCGAACAGGTCCACGCGCTTCCGTCCCTATCAGTGATCTCGCGGTTCGTTGGATGCGTGGGCGTGCCGCGAAGGGCAACGTGACGTCCGCTTGTCACTAGGGGGGCGCACACGGTGTCCGAGCGCGCGGCATGTCCGTCTCGCAGGTTATCTCTGGTTGCGGGAGGCCTCTAAATCGCGGGTCACACCTGAGCGGTGATACCTGTCACATGATGCCGGGATCGGTGACACGGAGTGCCGCGATCGGGGAGATGTGCGAGGCCTCACCGGGCTGGGGTTGACCCGGTGAGGCCTCTGGGACGGGCCCCGAGGGGGCCCTGGGCGGTTGATCCCCACCCCAATGGGGACCACTCACCCCGTCCCGCGGGGGTCCGGCCGGACGTACCGACGGCGTTCGGCCGTCCGGGGCCACTCACCCCCGCGGAGCTGTTGCGGGCGCTCGACCGTAGTGCCGGATGCCCTACTGCCGGATGCCCGGCTGCCTCATGCCCTACTGCCAGATGCCCGGCTGTGCGTCCTGCACGCTGTGCGGGTACGTCAGGTCCTGGATCTGACCCGGGGCGACGGACCGGGCGACCGACTCGGCGCCGGCGACGGCATGCCCGGCCAGCGGACCGCCGGTGGTCCGCACCGTCCCGCCGAGATCCTGGACGAACGGCCCGGCCTGCCGAGTGAGCGGCACGGTCTCCCCGACGACCCCGCCCGCGAAGGGAACGGCCTCGCCGGCCACGCCGTACGCCAGTCCGCTCGCGCTGCCGCCGACACCGCCCACGACGGGCCGCACGGTCCCGGTGGCCGTGCCGACGACGGGCTGCACGGCACCGGTGGCCGTGCCGACGACAGGCTGCACGGTCCCCGTGACTCCGGCCGCGACGGGCCGCACGGCACCGGTGGCTCCGGCCGCGAACGGCGGCACCTGCCCGGTCACGCCCTCCGCGAAGGCACCGGTCCGCCCGGTCACCCCATGGGCGAGCGGCGGTACGGCTCCCACGACACCGCCGGCGAAGGGGCGCACGTCACCGGTCACACCGTGGGCGAGGCCCTCCGCGTCCGTGACTGCCTGCCCGGCGATCGGCACGACGCCGTGCACAGCGGTCCCCGCGACGGGCGGCAGCACGGCGTCCACGGTGCCGTGGGCGACCTGACCGACCAGCCCGGTGGCATACGGCGGCACGTCCGCGAGGGCGTCTCCGGCGAGGGGCAGCGCGTCACCGAGGGCACCGGTGGCGACACCGTGCACGCCGGCCGTGGCCCCCGTGGTGGCCCCGTACACATCGGCTGTGGCGCCCGTGGTGGCCCCGTACACATCACCCACCGCTCCGGTGGCGGCACCATGCACGTCACCCACCGCTCCGGTGGCAACGCCGTGGACGCCGGCCGTGGCGCCCGTGGTGGCCCCGCGCACGCCTGTCGTCGCGTCCGCGGCAAGCCCGTGCACATGGGTGACGGCGGCCACGGTCGTCCGGTGCACACCCGCGACCGCGCTCGTGGCGGTGCCCTGCGCACCCGTCACCGCGCCCGAGGCGGTCCCCAGGACGCCCCCGACCGCGTACCCGGCGGTGGGCACTACGCCCGTCACCACGCCCGAGGCGGTGCCCGGGACGGTGGCAACCGCGCCCGAGGCATCGCCCTGGACGCCCCCGACCGCGTATCCGGCGGAGGGCACTACGCCCGTCACCGCGCCGGAGGCGGTGCCGTGCACGCCCGCGACCGCGTGCCCGGCCGTCGGCAGAACGCCCGCCACCGCCTCGTCGGCGACCGGCAGCGCTCCGGCCACGGCGGCGGAGGCCACCGGCGGGACGGCCGCGGCGGTCGTCCCGTCCACGACGGGAGCGACGCTGCCCGGCACGGCCCGGACCGTGCCGACGGCCCGCTGCTCGACGCCGGCGGCCGTGCCGGTGACGTGCGCGGGTACGGAGGCGGCGGTGGCCTCCGCGGCACCGGTCGCCCGTGCCGCCTCGCCCCCGGCGAGGGCGGCCGCACCGGCGGTCCGGCCGTGCGCCCCGCCAACGGTCTGCTGTGCCGTCGTCCGTACGGCGCCCTGGACACCCGTGGCCCGCAGGCGCGCGGCCGACTGGGTGGCCCGGAGCTTGGTCTGGGCGGCGGCCAGGGCCTCCTCCACTTCGGGGGCGAAGGAGGAGAGCGGCCCGAAGAGGTAGTCGATCTCGTCCTGGGGGGAGGGCACAGCGGGCGCGGAGAAGGCGGAGAAGTGGGTGGCCGTGTGGTGGACGGCGTGGGTCGCCGCGGAGGCCTCGGCGGTGGTCCGGCCGGTCACCCGGGCGCCCAGTGCCTGCGCCTGGCCCTCGTGCGCCTCGGTCCGTGCCTGGGCGGCGCGGGCGGCCCGGGCACCGTGCACGGCCTGGCCGCCCCTGATCCTCGCGGCGGCCGGAACCTCGGCGTCGGCGTGACCGCGGGTCCGGTCGGCCGCACCGGCGACGGGCCGGTTCTGCTGCTGTGCCTCGGCCGCCGTGGCGGAGACGGTCGTGGTGGCCGCCCCGGTCACGTCGGAGACGGTGTCGTGCACGTCGGTGAGGACACCGTCGACGGTGTCGGCGAGGGTTCCGGCGGTGCTGTCGGTGTCCGGCACGGACACCGCCGGGGTGGTCAGCTCGTCGGCGCTGGCCGCGGCCGAGCCGAGTGCCCAGGCGCCGGTGACTCCGGCGGCTATCACGATCGAGCGGCGGATGTTCCTGTTCATGCGTGCGTTGTTCATGCGTGCGTTGTTCATGCGTGCGTCGAGTCCTTCGGAAAACGGCTGGTGGGTTCCGTCCGGAGAGCGCCGTCGGAGACCGACGGGTCCGGCGGAGCGGGCAGACCTGTTCCGCCCCCGCGCGACAGGTCCGTGGCGGGGAGGTCGGCCCGGTGGCTAGCCGGGGAAGACGGGGATGTCCCGGTGCCGTTCCCGGGTGCGGGGCGCATCGACGCGCGCGGCGGCGCCGGGCGGGAGCCGCAGGGGTGCCCGGCCGTCGGGGGTGACGGCATGCGCGTCACCGTGACGGGTCGCGGTGCCGTCGGCCGCCTGCTTGCCGAGCACGCCGTCCGGGTCTCCGGTGGGCGCGGGCTGGGCGGGGGCGTCGACGGGCGCGGTGGTGGGGCGGGCGGGGGTGTGTGCCGGGGCCTGGGGAGCGTGTGGGGCGTGGGCGGAGGTCGCGAAGTCCGGTCCGTACGCGGTGGCCGACGACCCTGCCGGTACGGCGGTACGGGCCTCGGTACGCGCCTCGGTGCGGACTCGGTCAGCCTTGTCCGACGGCGGCGCCGCCCTGTCGTGCCGGTGCGGCCGGGGGTCCGGGGTGACCGGTACGGGCAGCGGAGGAACGGGCACTTCGGAGGCGCCGGGGAGCTCCGGCACGGGCACGGACGGGGCGGTGGGCGGCGTCGGCGCCTCGGCCCGCGTCTGCTCGACGGCACCGGAGGCCGACTGCACGACCTCTCGCACGGGGGTGACGACCCGTTCGGTGACCGTGCGTACCGCGTCCGCCTGCCCGGCCACCGGGCGCGGTGAACTCACCGGCGCGATCGGTGTCCCCTCGGCCGCGTGGGCCTGCTCCCCGCTGAGGAACCCGAGCAGGAACAACCCACCCACCAGCAGTGCCAGTTGCAGCGCACGCCGCCCGGCCGTCGTACGCGGCAGGCGCACAGCGGTACCGAACAGAGCGGCTGGCAGGGTCAAGAGACGAGGCTTCCTGAGGTCGGCACGGCGGGGGGAGGCTTCGATCCTCGCACGCTCGGCCCGAGGGAGCGCAACCCCCTGTTACCGATGGGTAGCCATGTCCCTTTTCTGGCCCGGCGTCACACGGTGTCCGGTATCGGCAGCGGCCGTTTCTCGATCGCCGCCGCCATCACCTCCGGAAACAGGTCGGGCGTACAGGCGAAGGCCGGTGCGCCGAGCGCCCCGAGCGCCGCCGCGTGCTCACGGTCGTAGGCCGGCGCCCCCTCGTCCGACAGCGCGAGCAGGGTCACGAACTGGACCCCGGACGCCTTCATCGCCGCGACCCGCTTGAGCATCTCGTTGCGTATACCGCCCTCGTACAGATCGCTGATCAGCACGAACACCGTCTCGGCGGGCCGGGTGATCTGCGACTGGCAGTAGGCGAGCGCCCGGTTGATGTCCGTGCCGCCGCCGAGCTGGGTGCCGAAGAGGACGTCGACCGGGTCGTCCAGCTGGTCGGTGAGGTCCACGACCGCCGTGTCGAAGACGACCAGCCGGGTGCTGATCGACCGCATGGAGGCGAGCACCGCCCCGAACACGGACGCGTAGACCACGGACGCCGCCATCGACCCCGACTGGTCGATACAGAGGATGACCTCCTTCTTCACGGACTGTGCGGCCCGCCCGTACCCGATCAGCCGTTCCGGCACGATCGTGCGGTACTCGGGCAGGTAGTGCTTGAGGTTGGCCGCGATGGTGCGGTTCCAGTCGATGTCGTGGTGGCGCGGGCGGTTGATGCGTGCGCTGCGGTCCAGGGCGCCGGTGAGGGTGGCCCGGGTACGGGTGGCGAGCCGCTTCTCCAGATCCTCGACCACTTTGCGCACGACCGCCCGTGCCGTCTCCTTGGTCGTCTCCGGCATCGCCTTGTTCAGCGAGAGCAGCGTGCCGACCAGGTGTACGTCGGCCTCCACCGCCTCCAGCATCTCCGGTTCCAGCAGCAGCGAGGCCAGCCCGAGCCGGTCGATGGCGTCGCGCTGCATGACCTGGACGACGGAGGAGGGGAAGTAGGTGCGGATGTCCCCGAGCCAGCGGGCCACGGACGGCGCCGAGGCACCGAGGCCCGCCGAACGGTCCCGCCCCGTCCGCGGCTTTTCCCCCTTGCCGTACAGCGCGGCGAGTGTGCCGTCCATCGCCGCGTCGCGGCCCGACAGGGCGCAGCCGGTGCCGTCGGCCTGCTCGCCGCCGAGCACCAGCCGCCAGCGCCGCAGCCGCTCGCGCGCGGGATCACCGGTCCGGGCCGGTGTCGGTTCGGTTGTCATGTGCCCACCTCCGCAAGGCTGTTGTCGTCGGCCGGTTCCCGGTCCGCCGCTCTCTGGCCCGCCGCGTGCCGGCCCGTCGCCTGTTGGCCCGTCGCCTGCCGGCCCGTCTCCGCGGCCGGGCCGAGCAGCAGCCGCAGCACCGGCAGCACGGCGTCCGCGCGCTCGGCGTCCGGTTCCGCAGCGAAACCGGGCAGCCCGGCCGCGGGACCAGCCGGGCCGGTGGCCCCTCCGGGCCCGCGCCGCACGAGTTCCCCGAGGGTTCTGCGCACTCCGGGCTCGTACGCGGAGAACGTGCGCCGCAGCAGCGGCAGTACGTCCGTGAAGGCCTCCGCTGGCACCCCCGTCAGCCAGGTGTCGACCAGGCCGAGCAACCGCTCGTCGTGCACCAGCAGCATGCCGCCCCCACCGCCGACGAAGCCCTCGATCCAGGCGGCCGCGTCCGCGGGCGGTGTTCCCGGCGAAAGCACCAGACCCATCAGCCGGGCCGCCTCCTCGGGGCCCAGCTCTCCGTCGTCCAGCAGCAGCCGTACGGCCCGGCCCCGCACGACGCCCGGCACGGTGTCCCGCAGGGCCAGGGTCCGCAGCACGGACCGCCAGCGGCCGCGCAGATCTGCCTGTCCGGCGTCCCGGGCGGCGGCTCCCTGCTCGGCGCCCCGGGTGCCGGTCAGTGTCTCCGCGAGGAGTCCCACGGCGCCGTGCACGGCGCCGACATGGCCGCGCATCTCCTCCGCCGCGTCCGCGTCCAGGGCGGCGCAGGCCGCCGGGAGGCCGACGAAGACACGCTCGGCGAGGCCCGCCGCGACACCGGCCAGCGCGCCGGTGTCGGTGCCTCGCACATCGCCGTAGCGCAGGGAGCGGACGAGAGCGGGCAGCGCCTGGGCGAGGTGGCCGACGTCCGTGTCGAGGGCCGCCCGGTCGGCGAGCACCCGCATCACCACCGGCAGTGCGTCCGGCAGCCCGGCGAGCAGGCAGTGCTCGGCGAGCGCGGTGACCTCGGCGAGGGCTCCCGCACCGGCCGCGTCGGCCTCGGCCCTGGCCGTGGCCGCGCCGAGCACGGTCGTCCCCCACACCCCCGCCTCGGCGACCCGCACCGACAACTCCGGCTCCCAGCGCAGCCGCCAGGTCTCCCGGAACGTGCCCGTGCTCCCCCGCGACTCGGCCGGTTCGCCCCAGCCGACGCCGAGCAGCCGCAGTCGGTGCAGCAGCCGGCTGCGGCCGGTGTCGGTCTCCTTGCGCAGATCCAGTTCCAGCTCGCGCTCCAGCGCCTCCGGCCTGAGCCGCAGCCGGCGCTGCTCCCGGGCCATGTCACGCTGCAACGGCACGGCGGGCGCCGCCTCCGGCACCTCCCCCAGCACGTCCCCGACCACGAGCCGGTCCTGCACCAGCGCCAGCGGGACATCCGAGCCGTCGCACATCACCGCCCGCACGGCGTCGGTGGTCTCGCTGAGGCCCGGCAGCGGGCGGCCTCGCATGGCCGCGAGGGTCTCGGCGAGCCGCACCGCCTCGATGACATGGGCGGAGGAGACGACCCGGTCCTCCTCGCGCAGCAGGCCCGCCACCTTGGTGAGCCACCGCTCGACCGGCCGGTCCCGCGCCCGGAACAGATGCCCGTACCAGCCCGGCGAGTCGATTCCCGCGCCGTACCCGCTCGACCGGGCCAGCCTGCGGTGCGTCCACGGCACCCAGGTCAGATCCGCCTTGATCCTGGGCAGCCCCTTCAGCAGCGCCCGGTCGGCGGTGACGGCGGCCTTCTCCCGCAGTGCGGGCACATGCCACGCGCCGCACACCACGGCCACCGCATCCCCGGACTCCTTGCGCGCGGCCCGCAATTGGAGCCGCATGTGGGCCTCCCGCACCAGGTCGCGGGGCCGCCCACCGACGCCGTACCGCTCCCGCAGCGCCGTCATGGCCTCCTCCAGGGCGGCGAACGGCGCGAGGGGGTCCCGCTCCCCGGTCCCCCGGTGCTCCACGACGTCCTCCCACCAGCGCTCGGGATCGTCGTACCCGGCGGTCTCGGCGAGCACGGCGAGAGGGTCGACGCGCAGCTCGTGCGCGGGGCCCGGCTCGGCCTCGGGGTCCGCGGCGGACGGCGCCTCCGCCTCGGCGTCCCAGGCCAGCGTGTGGGTCGCGGGCAGGTCGATGAAGCGGGCCGGGACGCCCCGTTCGAGGGCCCAGCGGAGGGCCACCCACTCGGGGCTGAACTCGGCCAGCGGCCAGAACGCCGAGCGGCCGGGCTCGTCGACGGCGTGGGCGAGGAGGGCGACCGGGGGCCGCATGTCCGGGTCGGCGGCCAACGGGATCAGTGCGTCGGCCTCGGGCGGCCCCTCGATCAGGACGACGCCGGGCCGGGACGCCTCCAGAGCGGCCCGAACCGCGCGCGCGGATCCGGGCCCGTGGTGCCGCACGCCGAGCAGCAGCGGCCCGGAGGCGTACGTCACGCCCCACGAGGAGTCGTCGCTCACACGCCCACCTCCCGGCAGGCCCGGTAGAAGTCCTTCCAGTCGTCGCGCTCGCGGACGACCGTCTCCAGGTACTCCTGCCAGATGACGCGGTCGGCCGCCGGGTCGCGCACGACGGCGCCGAGGATGCCGGCGGCGACGTCGCCGGGGCGCAGCACGCCGTCGCCGAAGTGGGCGGCCAGCGCGAGGCCGCCCGTGACGACGGAGATCGCCTCCGCGGTGGAGAGCGTGCCGCTCGGCGACTTCAGCTTCGTACGGCCGTCGGCGGTCGTGCCGTCGCGCAGCTCACGGAAGACCGTCACGACGCGGCGGATCTCCTCGATGCCGTCGGGCACGGCCGGCAGGTCGAGCGAACGGCCGATCTGCTCGACCCGGCGCGTGACGATGTCGACCTCGGCGTCGGCGCTCTCCGGCAGGGGCAGCACCACGGTGTTGAAGCGCCGGCGCAGCGCGCTGGAGAGGTCGTTGACCCCCCGGTCGCGGTCGTTGGCGGTGGCGATGAGGTTGAAGCCGCGGACCGCCTGTGTCTCCTGGCCGAGCTCCGGGATCGGCAGGGTCTTCTCGGACAGGATCGTGATCAGCGTGTCCTGCACGTCGGCCGGGATACGGGTCAGCTCCTCCACCCGGGCCGTCATGCCTTCGGCCATGGCTCGCATGACGGGGCTGGGCACGAGGGCGTCGCGGCTGGGGCCGTGGGCGAGCAGTTGCGCGTAGTTCCAGCCGTACCGGATCGCCTCCTCCGGTGTGCCCGCCGTGCCCTGCACGAGCAGGGTCGAGTCGCCGCTGACGGCGGCGGCCAGGTGCTCCGACACCCAGGTCTTGGCCGTGCCGGGCACGCCGAGCAGCAGCAGGGCGCGGTCGGTGGCGAGTGTGGTGACGGCGACCTCGACGATGCGGCGCGGGCCCACGTACTTCGGCGTGATCACCGTGCCGTCCGGCAGGGTGCTGCCGAGCAGATAGGTCGCCACCGCCCACGGCGACAGTTTCCAGCGGGCTGGGCGCGGGCGGTCGTCCTGGGCGGCCAGCGCGGCGAGTTCGGCTGCGAAGGCGTGCTCGGCATGCGGTCGCAACGCCTGCTGCCCCTGGCCTCCGCTCGCTTCGACGGACGTCGGTTCCACGGACACAGTCATGGCTGAGGTCCCCTCCAGCTCGGCCGGTTCGGATCTGGCATCCACCGTGCACCACACCACTGACAATCGCTCTGACCTGCACAAATGCGCCCGCAGGGTCGATTGTCAGTGGGGGGATCTACCGTCGTTCACATGACTGAGCAGGGGGTGCGCTGGACCGCGGAACAGGTGCTGGCACTGGCGCCTGACGCGGCGTCACGCAAGGCGGGAAGCAAGCTGGGCGCGGCCGGGCCGTGGTCCGGGGCCGGCAGCGGAGAGGGGACGGTGTGGGGGCTGTGCAAGGGCAGTGGCAGCAGGCCGTACCAGACGGTGGTGGACCTCGCGGACGCGGCCGGACCGGGATACAAGTGCAGTTGTCCGAGCCGGAAGTTCCCGTGCAAGCACGCGCTCGGACTGCTGCTGCTGTGGGCGGAGGGGGACGGCGCGGTGCCTGCCGTGGCCGAGCCGCCGAACTGGGCCGAGCAGTGGCTCGCGGGCCGGCGCACACGCGCGGAGAGCAAACGGGCGGAGGACGGCGGGAGTTCCGCTCCCGGATCCGCTGATCCGGAGGCGGCACGGCGCCGGGCGGAGCGCCGGGCCGAGCGGGTCACGGCGGGCGCGACGGAGCTGGAGCAGCGCCTGGCGGACCTGCTGCGCGGCGGCCTGGCCTCGGCCGAGCAGGCGGGGTACGGACTGTGGGACGAGACGGCGGCCCGCATGGTCGACGCGCAGGCTCCCGGACTGGCCGCACGGGTGCGGGAGTTGGGGGCGATTCCCGCCTCCGGGCCCGGCTGGCCTGCGCGCCTGCTGGAGGAGTGCGCTCTGCTCCATCTCCTCGACCTGGGCTGGCTGGGCCGCGACCGGCTGCCGGACGCCCTGGCGGCCACGGTCCGCTCCCGGCTCGGCCTGCCCGGCTCGGCGGACGGCCCGCCGGTGCGCGACCGCTGGCTGGTCCTCGCCCAGTACGACACGGTCGACCCGAAACTGACGACGCGCCGGATCTGGCTCCACGGCGCCGAGTCCGGCCACACCCGGCTGCTCCTCTCCTACGGCGCGGCCGGCCGGGCACCGGAGCTTTCCCTGCCGGTCGGCCTGGCGCTGGAGGCCGACCTGTCCGTGTTCCCCGGCGCCGGGCAGGTGCGGGCGGCCCTGGGCGAGCAGCACGCCCCGCCCGCACCCGTCGCACTCCGCCCGCAGGGCGTGACCACGGCCCGGGCGGCGGACCGCTACGGCGAGGCCCTGTCCGCGGACCCCTGGCTGGACTCGGTCCCGGTCACGCTCGACCGCGTCATACCGGCGCCGGACACGCGCCCGGGCTCCTGGCAGCTGGCCGACGCCGAAACGGACTCGGCACTCCCGCTCACCCCGTCCGCCTGCTCCCGCCCCGGTCTGTGGCGCCTGGTCGCCCTCTCCGGCGGGGCCCCGGTCAAGGTCTTCGGCGAGTGCGGCCACCACGGCTTCACCCCGCTGACGGCGTGGCCGGACGGCCCGGGCGAGCCGGTGACGTTGTGCTGACCGGGCCGGCCTCTCAGGAACAGAAAGGGAAGGGAACGTGATGATCGGAACCTCGACCGCGAGGGACGGCCAGGCCCTGGTCCCGCCCTCCTGGGACGACCTCGTCACCACCGCTCTCCTCGGCACCGACCGGCGCCCCCCGGCGGTGGCCGCGTCCGGCAGGGAAGCCCCCCTGGCGCTGCTGGACGCTGCCGCCGTGGCCACGGTGCGGCGGCGGGCCGGGCTGCGGCCGGGGCGGGCCGCACGGCGGCCGGAGCCCGCCCCGGAGGACTCGCGTCCGGCGCTGCCGGCCCCAGCGGCGCGCCGGCTGGCGATGCTGCTGGCCGACCGTTCCGGCGGCGGAGGCGGCAGGCGAGGCGGCTCGCCCGACCTCATGGAGCTGCTCCCGCAGTGGCTCGCGGCGGCCAACGCCCACGGTTACGCGGCGCCCCCGCAGGCACTGCCCGCGCTGCTCGACGCGGCCCGGGGCCGTACCGACCTGCGGCCGGCAACACTGGCTTTCGCCGGTCCGCGGGCGCTGTGGCTGGCCCGGCTGAACCCGGACTGGCGGTTCGCCCGGCGCTCCGCGCCGGGCGGCGGAGCGGCACTGCCCGACCCGGAGGACGGCGAGGCGGTGCAACGGCTGTGGCAGGAGGGCCTGTTCGCCGAGCGGGTCGCCCTGCTGGCCGCGCTGCGCGCCCGCACGCCCGCCTTCGCCCGCGAGCTGCTGACGGCGACCTGGGCGACGGAGCGGGCGGAGGACCGGCTGATGTTCCTCGACTCGCTGCGCACGGGCCTGTCCCCCGGGGACGAGCCGTTCCTGGAGCAGGCTCTGGGCGACCGGAGCCGTAACGTCCGGGCGACGGCCGCGGAGCTGCTGTCCGCACTGCCGGGTTCGGCGCTGGCCACGCGGATGGCGGTGCGGGCCGCGGCCTGTGTGGCCCTCGACCGCACGGGGGACGCGCCCGCGATCGCCGTGGAGGCACCGCCCGAGTGCGACGCGGGCATGGAGCGGGACGGCGTGGTGGCCAAGCCGCCGGCCGGTCGAGGGGAACGGTCCTGGTGGCTGGGCCAGTTGGTGGAGGCGGCTCCGCTCGGTACGTGGCACGGGCGGCTCGGCGGACGCACCCCGGAGCAGATCGTGGCGCTGCCGGTGGCGGACGGCTGGCAGGGCGAGTTGCACGCGGCCTGGTGCCGGGCGGCGGTGCGGCAGCGGGACGCCGCGTGGTCGAGAGCACTGCTCGGTGCGCCGTCGGCGCCGGAGGCCGGCGGGCCCGGGGCGGTGTCCCTGGCGGAGCGGGCGAAGTTGCTGGCCACGCTGGAGGCCGGGGAACGCGCCGAGTGGGTGGCCGGGTTCATCGCGACGCACGGCCTGTCGGAGGCGTTCCAGCTGCTCGGGGTGTGCGCGGTCCCCTGGGCCGCCCCGCTCGGCCGGGCCGTGGTGGACGCCCTCAACATCGCTCGGGACGCGGGCAGTTACCCCTGGAGCTTCAGCGGGGTGATGGGGCTGGCCGAGCGCTGCCTGGACCCGGCGGAGGCCGCACGCCTTGACGGCCTGCTGGCGATACCCGACGAGCGGGAGGACGCCTCGCCGGGGGCGGGAGGGTACTGGGCGGAGGCGTTCCAGCGGCTGATGGCCACGCTGAGGCTGCGGGCGGCGATGGCCCGGGAATTGGCGCCGGTCGGCGCCGGCAGCCGGTCCGGCGAGTGAGGCACAGGGCGTTCGGGCCGAAGCGGAGCCAGGAGGCTCCGGCCTCCGGTGGCCGGCGCCGCGGCTCAGTTCCCGGAGGCGGCCGGCTGACGCACGTTCTCCCGCACCCACTCCACGATCGCCGTGGTGGTCGCTCCCGGCGTGAAGACCGCCGCGACGCCCTTCTCCTTCAGCGGCGGAATGTCCTCCTCGGGGATGATGCCGCCGCCGAAGACGAGGATGTCCTCGGCGTCGCGCTCCTTGAGGAGGTCGATGACGGCGGCGAAGAGGGTGTTGTGGGCTCCCGAGAGGATGGACAGGCCGATCGCGTCGGCGTCCTCCTGGACAGCGGTGTCGACGATCTGTTCCGGGGTCTGGTGAAGCCCGGTGTAAATGACCTCCATGCCGGCATCGCGCAGCGCCCGCGCGATGACCTTGGCCCCGCGATCGTGGCCGTCGAGCCCCGGCTTGGCCACCACCACGCGGATCGGACCGGCTGCCACACCCATCACTGCCTCCATCAAGCGACCACGGAAGCGACCGCTTCCGCCCGTACCGACAAGTACCGCACATCTGGCGCGTTCCGCCACCCGTCGGCAAGTGAACGAACGTTATCTCCAGCATCCCGCAACCGGCGGTTTTACGGTGCGGAGCGAGGGGGAAATCACACGGTGGGACATGAGGGCACACGGGGGATCGAGCCGTCCCCCTGCGTGCCGACAGGAGGTCGGCCCATGAAGGTCACCGGGGTACTGCCGCTCTTCCTCCCGTTCTACCGGCGCCTGTGGCCCGGCAGACTGGCCGATCTGTCCATGGCCCTCCTCAAGGCGACCGCGCTGGAGGCCGCGATCCTGGCCGGCCATCTGCTGCTGTATCCGACCGGCCTCACCCAGGAGCGCCGCACCCCCGCACTCCCCGCCCGGGACGACGCCACACCCCTGCCCGGCCGCCCCGGCACGCCGGTCGTCCTGCTGCACGGCTTCATCGACAACCGCTCGGTCTTCGTCCTGCTGCGCCGCAGCCTCGCCCGGAACGGCAGGCAGCGCATCGAGTCGCTCAACTACTCTCCGCTGACCTGCGACATACGCGCCGCAGCCGAACTGCTCGGCCGGCACGTCGAGGAGATCTGCGAGCGCACCGGAAGCTGCCGGGTCGACATCGTGGGACACAGCCTCGGCGGGCTGATCGCGCGCTATTACGTACAGCGCCTCGGCGGTGATCTGCGGGTGGGCACGCTCGTCACCCTGGGCACCCCGCATTCAGGCACCCGGGCCGTGCCGCTGGCCAGCGCCCATCCGATCGTGCGGCAGATGCGGCCCGGCTCGGAGGTGATCGAGGAGCTGACCCGGCCCGCGCCCGGCTGCCGTACGCGGTTCGTCAGCTTCTGGAGCGACCTCGACTCCGTGATGGATCCGCTGGAGACGGCCTGCATCGACCATCCCGACCTGGATGCGCAGAACGTCCGGGTGACCGGGATCGGGCATCTCGCACTGCCGGTGCACCCCGCCGTCGCGGCCGGGATACACGAGGCGCTCGACACCGCCCACCGCGAGGACCGGCTCAGCGACGACCTGACGGTGGCCTGAGCGCAGCCGTCGGATCGGAGACCGAAAGCACCCCACAGGCGGGGCACAGCCCTTTCACCGATGACACACCGTCACTCGGTATCGAACATTCTTCGAACACAAGGCCAAACTCGCGCCCGGCGTCCCCCAAAACACGGCTGATTGCCCGTTTCCGGCCAACGCGAAACCAGCTGAAGATTGTCGCGCCCGCGTACCGCCGGGTACAGTCGCCGCACTGCTCTGGCAGCCCCTGTTGTCGAGGCGAAAGAGAAGTTGGTGAACGACCGTCACCCGTCGGGGATCATGACCACCCCGGCTCCGGCTTCCGACGCCTCCGCCGCGCACTACGCGCCGTACGGGGCACAGGAAGCCCCCTATGACGACCTCACCACGTACGGCGGCTACGACGCCAACGGTTTTGCGGCCGGCACCACCGGCGCCTTCGCCACCGACCCGCTCTTCGGCAGCCTCCCCGGCAATGAGCAGCACACCGGCGCGTACGACAGCACGCAGTGGCAGACCGGCACCGGGCAGACCCTGAACTACGACCCGTACGCGGCCCAGCACCAGACGGGCCACGACTCGGGCGCGTACGACACCACCGCCTGGACGTTCCCCGCACAGCCCACGGGGAACGACGTCAGCGGCCAGTGGGACGCGAACGCCTGGCTGCAGCCCGACCAGTCCACCGGCGCCGCCCCCACCCAGCACTGGGAGTGGGGCACCCAGACGTTCGACACGGGCACGTACGACGCCACGCAGTGGAACTCCGACGGCACGGCCCTGCAGCACGAGCAGGTTGGCGAACCGTTCGACCAGCAGGCCACGGCCACGTTCGAGCAGGTCGGCGACCCGCACTCGACCGCAGCCTTCGAGCAGCTGTCGTACGAGAACGCCACCTACGGCGAACCGGGCGAAATCGACGAGTTCACCGAAACGCACGCCGAGAACGGCGAGTTGGGCGACACGGGCGAGCTGCCCGCCGTACCGGCCCTGCTCGACGACCAGGAAGAGACCACCCCGGCCCCGGCGACCCGTGCCGGCTCCCGCAGTGCGGCGCGTTCCCGGCGCCGTACGCCCCCCAAGCGCTCCGCACTGCTGACCGTCGCCGTGCCCTCGGCCTGCGTGATGGGGGTGGCCGGGATCGCCGCCGCCTCCGTGGGCAGCCTGACCGACGGCGGCAAGGACACCACCGCTTCGGCCCCGGACGCGCAATCGGTGAAGCCGTCTGTCGCCAACAGCAAGCTGGACGCCCAGCTCAAGACGCTCTCCGCGGGCGCCGACGACTTCGCCCACCGGGCCAGCCGTACGCAGGAGCGCATCGACCTCAAGGCGCAGCAGGCGCTGCAGCAGAAGAAGGCTGCCGCGGAGGCCGCGCTCAAGGAGCGACTGCGCCCCAAGTTCGCCCTGCCGGTCGCACAGCGGGGGCTCAGCGCCTACTTCGGCCAGGCCGGTGTGAACTGGATGTCCGTGCACACGGGCATCGACTTCCCGGTCTCGTACGGCACCACGGTGATGTCCGCCACCGACGGTGTGGTCTCCACGAAGTGGAACAGCGCCTACGGCAACATGATGATCGTGACGGCGAAGGACGGCACGGAGACCTGGTACTGCCACCTCTCCAGCTACCGCGTCGCCTCCGGCACGGCCATCAAGGCCGGCCAGCCGATCGCCTACTCCGGCAACTCGGGCAACTCCACCGGCCCGCACCTGCACTTCGAGGTACGGCCGGCCGGCGGGTCGGCCATCGACCCCCTGCCGTGGCTGCGCAGCCACGGCCTGGACCCGACCTGAGTCCTGCATGCAATGAGCCCCGCCGATCCGGCGGGGCTCACTTCGTCTACAGCTTCTCCACCGGCGCGTACCGCAGCAGCAGTCGCTTCGGTTTGGTGTCTCCGAAGTCGATCGTCGCTTCCGCGTTCGCGCCCGTGCCCTTCACGGCGACGACCGTACCGAGACCGAACTGGTCGTGGGTCACCCGGTCCCCGACGGCCAGCCCCACCACCGGCTTCTCCGTGGACCGCCGGGTGGCGAACCCGGACGCGCCCGACGCGGAGGAGCGGGAGCGGGTCGAGGACAGCGAGGCCGCCACGCCGGCCGCGGGGCCCGACGACACCGGAGCGGTCGCGCCCGTCCGCTTCCACTCCATATGGGCGGCCGGGATCTCCTCCAGGAAGCGGGAGGGCGGGTTGTACGACGGCTGCCCCCAGGCGCTGCGCACCGCCGACCGCGTGAGGTAGAGCCGCTCCCGCGCGCGTGTGATGCCGACGTACGCCAGGCGCCGCTCCTCCTCCAGCTCCTTGGTCTGGCCGAGCGCGCGCATGTGCGGGAAGACGCCGTCCTCCATGCCGGTCAGGAAGACGACCGGGAACTCCAGGCCCTTGGCCGTGTGCAGGGTCATCAGGGTGATGACTCCGGAGCCGTCCTCCTCGTCGTCCGGGATCTGGTCGGAATCGGCGACCAGAGCGACCTTCTCCAGGAAATCGGACAGCGCCACGGACTCGCCCTCGCCGCGCTCCTGCTCGAACTCCAAAGCCACGGCCGCGAGTTCCTGGAGGTTCTCGATGCGGGTCTCGTCCTGCGGGTCGGTGGAGGCCTGCAGCTCGGCGAGATAGCCGGTGCGCTCGAGAATCGCCTCCAGGACCGTCGCCGGACCGGCGCCCGACTCGACGATCGTCCGGAGGTCCTCCATCAGCGTATTGAACCGCTTCACGGCGTTCGTGGAGCGCGCGGCCATGCCGTACGCCTCGTCGACGCGGCGCAGCGCCTGCGGGAAGCTGATCTTCTCGCGCTGGGCGAGAGCGTCGATCATCGCCTCCGCGCGGTCGCCGATGCCGCGCTTGGGGACGTTGAGGATGCGGCGCAGCGGCACCGAGTCCTCGGGGTTGGCGAGGACACGCAGGTAGGCCAGGACGTCCCGGACCTCCTTGCGCTCGTAGAAGCGGACGCCGCCGACGACCTTGTAGGGCAGGCCGACGCGGATGAAGACCTCTTCGAAGACACGGGACTGGGCGTTGGTGCGGTAGAAGACGGCGACGTCCCCGGACTTCGCCTCTCCCGCGTCCGTGAGGCGGTCTATCTCGTCGGCGACGAACTGGGCCTCGTCGTGCTCGGTGTCGGCCACGTAGCCGGTGATGCGCGCGCCCTGGCCGGCGTTGGTCCACAGGTTCTTGGGGCGGCGGGACTCGTTGCGCTCGATGACCGCGTTGGCGGCGGACAGGATGGTCTGCGTGGAGCGGTAGTTCTGCTCCAGCAGGATCGTCGTCGCGTTCGGGTAGTCCTCCTCGAACTGGAGGATGTTGCGGATGGTCGCGCCACGGAAGGCGTAGATCGACTGGTCCGCGTCACCCACCACGCACAGTTCGGCGGGCGGCAGGTCGTACTCGCTCGGCGGTACGTCGGATCCGCCGGCGCGTTCGCCCGTGCCCACCAGCTCGCGCACCAGCGCGTACTGGGCGTGGTTGGTGTCCTGGTACTCGTCCACCAGGACGTGCCGGAAGCGGCGGCGGTAGTGCTCGGCGACGTCCGGGAAGGCGCGCAGCAGGTTGACCGTCGTCATGATCAGGTCGTCGAAGTCGAGCGCGTTGGCCTCGCGCAGCCGCGACTGGTAGAGCGCGTAGGCCTGGGCGAGGGTCTTCTCGAAGCCGTCTGCGGCCTGGGCGGCGAAGTCCTCCTCGTCGATCAGCTCGTTCTTGAGGTTGCTGATCTTGGCGCTGAAGGACTTGGGCGGGAAGCGCTTGGGGTCGAGGTCCAGGTCGCGGCAGACCAGGGCCATCAGGCGCTTGGAGTCGGCGGCGTCGTAGATGGAGAAACTCGACGTGAAGCCGAGCTTCTTCGACTCGCGCCGCAGGATCCGTACGCACGCGCTGTGGAAGGTCATGACCCACATCGCGTTCGCGCGCGGGCCGACGAGCTGTTCGACGCGCTCCTTCATCTCGCCCGCGGCCTTGTTGGTGAAGGTGATCGCGAGGATCTGGCCCGGGTGCACGTTCCGCTCGGCGAGCAGGTGGGCGATGCGGTGGGTGAGCACGCGGGTCTTGCCGGAGCCGGCGCCGGCGACGATGAGCAGCGGCGAGGCGGCATGGACGACCGCGGCGCGCTGGTTCTCGTTCAGCCCCTCCAGGAGCGCTGCCGCGTCGATCGCGGGGCGCGGGGCGCCGTCGCGGTAGTACGCGTCCCGGTCCGGCGGTGCGTCGAACTTCCCGCCGAACAGATCGTCCGGAAGCGGCTCCGGAGCGTGATCGTCCTCGGGCGGCGGCGGGGATTCCTCCTCGCGCCCGCGAGGGCTCTGGAGGTCCGCCAGGAAGCTGTCGTCAAAGAGGCTGCTCATCGCTCTCCGAGTTTAGGGCGCCGCACCGACAACCGGCCGCCACCCCGGGAACATGGCCGGTTTCCCGAAGAGTTGATCAACGCACCCGCGGGTGCCCTCCGAGCCCTCACGCTGCGGAAGCGCCTTGTCACACGCGTATGAAAGTGCCCTCAGGTCACGGAAATGTATCGGACATATGGCACACCAACCTTCACAGGAGTCACACCAGTTGGCTAGGTTGCCGTCAGGCCGCACGAACCCTTCCGGCGAACGTCGCCGAGCGCCGCGGCCTCCGCCGAGTCCGGTGCGCCTTCAGGGCAGCCGGAGCCGGGGACCCACCGATCCTGGGGTGAATCGGCCGACTCCCACCCGGGACGACGCCGTAGGGCAACCCTTCCGAAGCACCCGCCCGAACCCGACAGCTAACCCGGTAGGCGGCACATTGGAAGGAGTCGCCACCCTTGGCGTCGCACCGCAAGCCGCGCCCCGGCGGAACCGGGGGACCGGGCCTCCGCACGCCCGCTCTCGCCACCGCCGCCCTCACCTCCGTGGCCGTACTGTCCCAGACGGCCGGGACCGCCCACGCCGACGACGGCAGGCCGAGCCTGGAGGAGATCGAGAAGAAGGTCGACGAGCTCTATCGCCGGGCGGACTCGGCCACCGAGCGGCCCGAGGAGGCCACGGAGCGGGCCGACCGGCAGCGAGGGCGTCCGGACGCCCTCCGCGGGAAGGCCCTGTCCGCGGACGCCCCGCAGGAGCATGCGGAACGCCCGCCGGACTACTTCGCCCAGAACCGGCTGATGGACCGGCTGGCCTCGACCGTGAAGAAACGGCAGGAGACGACCAGGAGCCTGGAGACACCGGTCGCGCCGCCCGCCGTGCCGCCGGTTGCGACGACCCTCGTGCCGCCGGTCGCGCCGCCCGCCGTGCCGCCGGTTGCGACGACGCTCGTGCCGCCGGTTGCGACGACGCTCGTGCCGCCGGCCGCGACGGCCCCCGTGTCGCCGATCACGCCGCCGCTTGCGACGCCAGCCGCGACGCCGCACGACCCCAAGAGCGCCAAGGCAGCCGTCCAGAGGAAGCTCGCCTCCGCCCGTGAGCTGCTGTCCCGGCCGACCGCCCCGGAGCAGGTGCGGCAGTCCACGCTCGGGCAGTGGCCGCAGGAGGAGGCCGGTACGCCGTCGTACGGGTCCTCCGGCGCGCAGGCCACCAAGGCCGAGAAGGCGATCGCCTTCGCCCGCGCCCAGATCGGCAAGCCGTATGTGAACGGGGCCAGCGGCCCGGGCTCCTACGACTGCGCCGGCCTCATCCAGGCCGCCTGGAGGGCCGCCGGCGTCACCCTGCCGCGCACCGCGCGCGACCAGGCCGCCGCGGGCACCGCGGTCTCCCTCGCCGACGCGCACCCCGGTGACCTGGTCTTCTTCCATGACGACCACAGCCATGTCGGCCTCTGCACCGGCGACGGGATGATGATCCACTCACCGAGACCTGGCGCGTACATCCGCGAGGAGTCCGTCCACCACGGAGGAGAATCGATCATCCGCAGCGTGGTCCGGCCTGCCTGACGTGCTCTTTTCGAGCCCCACGCGCGCGTGCCCTGCGCGTGGGGCGCGCGGGGATACCTAGCATCGGGCGCATGCCCAGGATCTCGGCTCTGCGTGCGTGGTGGGTGGGGCGTCCGCCGGCGGCGGGGGCCGCCGTCATGGCGACCGGCATTGTGTCGGTCGGCCTGCATCTGACGGGTGCCGAAACGGTGTCCCTGGTCTTCCTGTGGCTGGCCTGTGTCGCCTGGCTGGCGCTGGCCGCCGACTTCCTCGTACGGCTGGTGACGCAGCGGCGGCGCTGGGTGGCCGAGGCGAAGAGCCCGGGCGCACTCACCGCCGTCGCCGCCACGGCGGTGCTGGGCACCCGGTTCTCGGCGCTGGGCCGGCAGACGCCGGCCGGGGCACTGCTGGCGCTGGCGGTGCTGTTGTGGCCGGTGCTGCTGTTCCTTGTCCTACGACACTGGGAGCGGCGCATGCCGGGGGCGGTGTTCCTGTGCTGTGTGGCCACACAGGCGCCGGCGGTGCTGGCGGCCACGCTGGCCGCGGCCGAGACGGTGGCATGGCTCGCGCGTGCGGCGCTGGTGCTGTTCTGGCTGGGCCTGGTGCTCTACTGCCTGGCCCTGCCGCGCTTCGATCCGCGGCAGGTCTTCGAGGGGGCCGGGGACCACTGGATCGCGGGCGGGGCGCTCGCCATCTCGGCGCTGGCCGGGGCGAAGCTGCTCTCCGCCGACAGTGCGCGGCTGTACCTGTGGAACGACGACGACCGGGGCGTGCTGCGCAACGTGACCGTCGCACTGCTCGTCCTGGACCTGGTCTGGTACGTGGTCCTGCTGGCCGCCGAGGTGGCCCGGCCGCGGCTGCGCTACGACCTGCGGCGGTGGGCCACGGTGTTCCCCCTGGGGATGACGGGGACGGCCACGCTGGCGGTCGCGGCCGCCCTGGGCGTCGGATGGCTGAAGGGGCCGGGGCAGGTGCTGGTGTGGGTGTCGGTGGCGGCGTGGCTCGCGGTCGCGGCCGGCGCGGTCCTCGCGACCCGCGCCGGGATCAGCGGACGGCGCTGAGCGTCACGTCCACAGCACGGCGATGAAGATGTTCGCGATGGTCAGCGCGCCGACCAGACCGAAGAGGCGCTTGTCCACCTGCTCCTCGTCGCGCTTCACGTACACCAGTCCGAGGATCACGATCAGCAGGGCCAGCTTCACGCCGATCTTGACGGTGTCGACGTGGTGGTCGTCGGCCTGGTTGAGCCCGACCAGGGCCACGCCGGTGACCAGCATGGTGAACGCGCCGTGCAGCATCCCGGGGACGAAGCGGGCCGTGCCCTGGCCCATCGCCTTCATCTGAGTGAGGAAACCGCCGAGCAGCGCGGCGATGCCGATGATGTGCAGGCCGACGAAGAGATGGATGAGTACGTCCATGAGCCCGGAGCCTAACGAGGGGCTCCGGGGGCTCCTGTCACCGGGACCGCCCACAGCAGGCATGGATCTTGCATATATGCGCCCCATAGCACTACCCGACTTCCGCGTCCCCCGCATTCCGCGCATCGGTCACCACGCTGCGTGAAGGCGACGACTCCGGATCCGTAATCCGGTCGCATGTGGTCACTGCTCGATCCGTCTGAGCCAGTTCCGTACTCCGCGTTACCTTCCTGTCACAGACGGGCCTAGCGTCCTCCCCCAGGTGACCGGCTCCCCACCGCCGCCCGGGCCAGGGGCGGCAGTCGGCCACCACCGCCGAGAAAGGCCCGGTGGCGGCCCGCTCCCCCTGTGCGGGCCGCCACCGGACGCTCCGACCGCTCGGTCGCAGGAGCCCTAGGGAAGGACGTGACGGTCCAGGTGGCAGCGCACCGCAAGCCCCGAGAGCGCTCGCTCGGCGGCACCACGGCCCGGACGGCCGCCACCCTCGCTCTGGCGGGCGCGGCCACCGCGACGGCCTTCGACGGGACGGGCAACGCCGAGCCGCAGCTGACACCGGCGCAGGTGAAGGCCAAGGTGGACAAGCTGTACCAGGAGGCGGAGGCCGCCACCGAGACGTACAACGGAGCCAAGGAGAAGGCGGATGCGGCCCAGCGACGGCTGCACTCGCTGCAGGACGAGACCGCCCGCAGGCAGCAGAAGCTCAACGCGGCCCGGGACGCGCTGGGTTCCTTCGCCGCTGCGCAGTACCGCGAGGGCGGGATCGACTCCGCCTGGCAGCTCGCCCTGTCCAGCGACCCCGACCGGTACCTGGACAGTGCCGCGTTCGTGGAGCGGGCCGGCGCACGGCAGGCAGGGGCGGTGGCACGGGTACGCGAACAGCTGCGGGAGATCGAGCAGTTGCGCGGTGCCTCCCGCATCGAGCTGAAGTCACTGCGGTCGCGGCAGGCTGAGCTGAAGCGGCAGAAGAAGACCATCACCGGGAAGCTGGCGGAGGCACGCGGGCTGCTGGCACGGCTCACTCCGCCGGAGCGGGCGCAGGTCACCGGCGACGGCAGCGCGCAGGGGCGCGCCTCACGGTCGGCGTCGGACACGCGGGCGGCCCTGGAGCAGGCTGGATCCGTCGCGGCCCCCGGCTCCCGCGCGTCGGCGGCCATCGGCTACGCCTACCAGAAGCTCGGCAGCCCCTATGTGTGGGGCGCGACCGGCCCGGACGCCTTCGACTGCTCGGGCCTGGTCCAGGCCGCCTACCGCTCCGCCGGCATCTCCCTGCCCCGCACCACCTACGCCCAGATCAACGCGGGCCGACGGGTCACCCGCTCCGAACTCCAGCCCGGCGACCTGGTGTTCTTCTACTCCGGCATCAGTCATGTCGGCATCTACGTCGGCAACGGCCAGATGATCCACGCCCCGAACCCGTCGGCACCGGTCCGTCTGGCCCCCATCGACCAGATGCCGTTCGCGGGAGCCACCCGGGTGGTGTGAGGACGGCCCCCGGGCAGGGGTCAGACCAGGCGGCGGGCCGTGGCCCAGCGGGTCAGCTCGTGGCGGTTGGACAGCTGGAGCTTGCGCAGGACCGCCGAGACATGGGACTCGACCGTCTTCACCGAGATGAACAGCTGCTTGGCGATCTCCTTGTACGCATAGCCGCGGGCGATCAGCCGCAGCACCTCCCGCTCGCGCTGGGTGAGACGGTCCAGGTCCTCGTCGACCGGCGGCGCGTCGGTGGAGGCGAAGGCGTCCAGGACGAACCCGGCCAGGCGTGGGGAGAAGACGGCGTCGCCCTCCTGGACGCGGAAGATCGAGTCGACCAGATCGGTGCCGGTGATGGTCTTGGTGACATAGCCGCGGGCGCCGCCGCGGATCACACCGATCACGTCCTCCGCCGCGTCCGACACGGACAGCGCGAGGAAGCGGACGGGCTGCTCGGCGTCCGCCATCATCCCGGCGCACCTGCGCAGCACTTCGACACCGCCGCCGCCCGGCAGGTGGACGTCGAGCAGGACCACCTCGGGACGGGTCGCGGTGATGACCGTGACCGCCTGGTCGACGTCGGCGGCCTCCCCGACCACCTCCACCCCGGTCTCGGCGGTCTGCCCGATCTCGGCCTGCACACCCGTGCGGAACATCCGGTGGTCGTCGACGAGCACCACGCGCACGTGCCGCTTCCCGGCGGGGCCGGACCCGGCCGGCTCCGCCGCTCCCGCCGTACCGCTCGCCTCGGTCGCGTCGCTCATGACGTCTTCTCCGCCCTCTCCATCTCCAGCTCGACCTCCGTGCCGCCGTCCGGCACCGCCCGCAGCCGGGCCGTGCCGCCGTGACGCTCCATACGGCCGATGATCGATTCTCTAACGCCCATACGGTCGGCGGGTATCGAGTCGAGGTCGAAGCCCGGGCCGCGGTCGCGGACCGACACGAACACCGTCCTCCCCTCGACTTCGGCGTAGACCTGTACGGCACCGCCCTCGCCACCGTACTTGGCCGCGTTCACCATCGCCTCGCGCGCGGCCTGCATCTGCGCGCCCGTCCGCTCGTCGAGCGGGCAGTCGCCGACCACGACCACCTCGATGGGTACGCCGTGCTTGTCCTCGACCTCGGCCGCGTTGCGCCGCACCGCCTCGGCGACCGTGTCCGGCTCGTCGGCCTCGTCCTTGCCGGTGCCCTCCGGCTTGTACAGCCAGGTACGCAGGTCCCGCTCCTGGGCACGGGCCAGGCGACGCACCTCACCGGCGTTGTCCGCGTTGCGCTGGATCAGGGTGAGGGTGTGCAGCACCGAGTCGTGGACGTGGGCGGCGACCTCGGCGCGCTCCTGGGCGCGGATGCGCATCAGGCGTTCCTCGGACAGGTCCTGGGTCATCCGGACCAGATAGGGGCCGGCGAGCAGCGTGATGCCGACGAGGACGACGAGCGCGGCCTGCAGGACCGCGCCGAGATGGGCGGCCGAGCCCTGCATGACGAAGACGGCCGAGACACCGGTGGTGACCAGCAGGACGCCGGCACCCGCCCGCAGCAGGGTGAGGGTGCGCCGGCGGCTGCCGACCTCGACCCAGCGGGCCCTGCGGGCGTTGTCGGCCTGGCGCCAGACGAGGGCGACACCGGCCGCGACCAGGACGGTGGGCAGGAGATACGCCTTGGCCGCGCTGCTCAGGTTGACGCTGCCCACGAAGACCATGGACACGATGACCATGAGGAGCAGGGCGACGATCTGCCCCCGGTCCGGCTTGCGGGCCACGAGCCGACGGCGGCCGCCCGGCCCGGTCTCGGCGGCGACCAGTGGCGGTTTCTGCCCGCCGACCCCGCCGACGCCGAGCGGGACGAAGAACCAGAACGCCGCGTAGAGCAGCGCGCCGAGTCCGTTGGCCATGAACAGGCCGACGAAGGCGAGCCGGACCCAGATCACGGGCAGCCCGAGGTGCCCCGCGAGGCCTCGCGCCACTCCGCCGAGCCAGCGGCCGTCGCTGCTGCGGTAGAGCTTGCGCGGTGGCCGCGGTTCGTCGAGGGGCAGTGCTGCGGCTTCCGGCATGGCATCGATGGTCACACGGCCACGGGTGCGGGGCATCAGGGTCGGCCCCCTAGAGTCCCCTGATCTTCGGGACGGCCCGTCCGAGAACGGGGCCGGCCGGGCGTCGAACAGCTCCCGGCCCCCGCCTCAGGGCCGATCTCAGGGTTCGTCCAGGGTCATCCCGACTGCCGTCGCGGCGGCCGGGCCGTCACCATGGACGCATGACGGATCACGAGCACGCCGCGACGGGTCCGGGACCCGGTCCCGGCCCGCGCCCGGCCCCGGGCACCGGACCGACGGACACCGCGCGCGCCGCGACGGGAGGGACGGGAGCGACTGGAGCGACTGGAGAGACAGGATCGGCACCGGAGCAGGACACCGCCGAGGCACCCCACCGGTTCAGGCGCGACCGCCGGCACAAGATGATCGCCGGGGTGTGTGCCGGGCTCGGGCGGCGGACCGACATGGACCCGGTGATCTTCCGGATCACCCTGGCCGTGCTGGCCGCGACGGGCGGCATCGGCCTCATCTTCTACGGCTTCGCCTGGCTCCTCGTGCCCTACGAGGAGGAAGAGGAGAACGAGGTTCGCAGGCTGCTGACGGGACGGGTCGACGGCCAGGCGCTGGCCGCCGTGCTGTTCGCCCTGGTCGGCTGCGGGATCTTCCTGACCATGCTGAGAAACGGCGGAGTGCTGGCCTTCGCCGTGGTGCTCTCGCTGCTGCTGGCCGGCGCCGGGTACTGGTCGCGGCGGCGCGGTGCCGCCGACCCCGATCCGCTCGCCGCGCAGGCCGCCGCGGACGCCCCGCCGGAGGCCCAGGCGCCGCCGGTCGTCACCACCTATCCCTCCTGGTGGCGGGACCCGATCGTCAAGGACGGCACCCATGTCGGTGGCACCGGCTATCTCTGGGGCCCCGGCGACACCCACGACCGGGACCTCGGCCCGGCCGTCGACGTCGGCATCGCCACCCCCTGGGCCCACCAGGGCCCGACGCAGCCGCCGCGCACCGCACCCCCGAGACCGCGCGGCCCGCGCTGGATCGGCGGCTGGATATTCCTGCTCGCCCTGCTGGCCGGGGGCCTGGGCACGGGGCTGACCTGGGACACGCACCCGCTGGGCACCAGCCTGCAGGCCGGCCTGGCCTGTGCGCTCGCGGTGTTCGGCCTGGGCATCACGTTCAGTGCGTTCCTCGGGCGGACAGGGGCCGGGTCGGTGTTCCTGGCGCTCGTCACGGCGGCCCTGCTCGCGATCGCCACGGCCCTGCCCAAGGACATCACGACCCACTGGAGAGAGACGTCCTGGAAGCCGGCCGCGACGGCGGACGTGCGGTCCGCGTACGACCTCGGTACCGGCGTCGGCACCCTGGACCTGACCGGAGTGCGCCTCTCCAAGGGACAGACGGTGGGCACGGACGCCGAGGTGGGTGCGGGGCAGCTGAAGGTGATCGTGCCGGCGGACGCGACGGTGAGGCTGAGCATCGAAGTGGGGATGGGCGACATCCGGTTGCCCGGCGACAACAGGAAGGACGTGGACGTGGAGCCCGGCAGGCACAAGACCGTGACGCTGTATCCGGTCAAGGGCGGCAAGGACGCCGGCACGCTGGACCTCGGTCTGCGGGTGGGCGTCGGACAGGTGGAGGTCAGCCGTGCTGCGTCATGAGTTCCAGCCCGGACGGCTGGTCGCCGGACTCTTCCTCACCGCCGCCGGAGCCGCCTACGCCGGTGACGCGGCCGGCCTGTGGGACACCCCCTGGTTCGCGGTGATCCCACTGGTGGCCGTCGGGCTTTTCCTGGCCGGTGTCACGGCGGCCGTGACCCGGGGCATACGCAGACGGCGCGGGGCCGAGAGCGGTTAGCTGCCGAGCGGTCAGCGGTAACCGCCCGCCGGTTGCCTCCGCCGCTGCCAGACCGCGTCCAGGGAGAGATAGGGGGCGCCGGCGAGGACCAGGGGGAGCCAGGCCATCAGGTAGGCGAGGTCGTTGCCGTAGTAGTAGGGCGTCGAGGCCCAGCTGACGGTCAGCCACAGGCTGAGCGAGATCAGTGCACCGCCGAGGGCGGCCAGTCGGCCGAGCAGGCCGAGCAGGGTGCCGATGCCGACGGCCAGCTCGCCGAGGGCGATGGCGGAGCCGAAGCCGACCGGATTTTTCAGGGCCAGGTCGACCAGGGCCGGGATGGCGGCGGAGTCGCGGGCAGCACGCATCGTGTCACCGATCGAGCCGGCGCCGCCGGACTTCATGAAGGCGCTGTCGGTGAGCTTGTCCAGGCCGGCGTAGATGAAGGTGACACCGAGGAAGACACGGAGCGGAAGGAGGGCGTAGCGGGTCGCGGTGTCCCGCCAGCCGCGGTTCGGATAGGCCGTGTGCGTGTCCGTCCGAATGCCGTGAGTCATCACTGTCAGCCGCCTCTCACCCGCCGTACCGACCCCTCACCCGACGATACGTACGACGAACGCGGTCGGTTCAATCCTCGCCCGGCGTTTTTCCGGATTTCGGGTCGGCGTATGGCGCCCTCACTCCGTGACCTGGACTATGCACCGGTTCGTCGCCACTCCGGCCGCGGTGACCACCTGCACCTCCGCCGACCCGGGCTCCACCTCGGCGGGTACGGGCACGGTCAGGACGGTGTCCGTGGGATTGCGGAAACCGCCGGAGACGGGGACCAGCGGGACGTGGACGTCGACAGCGCCGATGCGCACGACCATCCGGGAGAGGCGGTCGGCGCTCCGGGCACCGGGCGGGACGAAGCCGGTGCCGCGGATCTCGATGTCGTCGCCGGTGCGGATCGGCCCGTCCAGGTCGCCGGGCTCGCGGGCGCGGACGACGGAGAGGATCACCGGCCGGCCGCCCTCGGCGTACTTGCCGGCCAGATAGGTCGCGGCTGAGATCAGCACCACGACGGCGAGCCCCCAGGGCAGGTCGGGCAGCTGGTCGGGGCGGCGGGCCAGCCGTACGGCGGCGAAGAGCACGGCGACGGCGCTGACGACGACGTACTGGATGTCGGCGAAGGCGCCCCGGCCGGAGTCGTCGGTCAGCAGGTCGGCGGCGCGCGGCCGGTGGGCCGGTACCTTCTGCAGGCGCAGGCCGAGGATGCGCAGACCGACCACCCGGCGGACCAGCACGGCGATGCCGCACACCACGGCGAGGACGGTCACCGTGCCCGCCCCGCGCGCGAGGTCGAGGCCGGCGAGCAGCACGTCGCGTTCGGCGTGGTCGGAGGCGGCGGCCAGCCGGCCCGCCAGCAGCAGGACCGCGTAGGCGACGAAGAGCACCCACCCGGCGGCCACCGTACGCGAGGTGGACATCCGGTTGTCCTCGCCGACCACCGGGGCCAGGGCTCCGCCGCGCGCCCGGTGGAACCAGGAGGCGGCGGTCAGCACTCCGGCGACGACGAGCGCGGCGAGCAGTGCGGCGGTTCGGGCACTGCTCCAGCCCGCGCCGACCGCGGTGAACGACTCGGCGAGCAGCAGGACGACGACCGCGCCCCACACCGTGCACGCGGTGCGCAGCCACAGCCGGGCGAGCCATGCCTCGCCCTCCTCCCGGCCCCGTTCGGCGACAGCCTCCGCCTGCTGGGTCAGCTCCTCGGACACCCACTGCCGGGAGGCGGAGGCCGAATGCGCCACGGCCGGGGGCAGTCCCTGCCCGGCCGCGAACTCGTCGCGGGCGCGCAGGAACGCGGCGACGGCCCGCCGGTGCCCCTCGCGGGCCCCGTGCGGACAGTCCCCGCAGGCGCAGCCGCCTCCGTGTGCCCCGTGGGCCGCTGTTGCCGCGCCCTGTCTCGCCTCCTGCACCGCCACGCCCGACGCCCGCCTTCCCCAGACCCGAGACACGGCCGGCGGGTCCCTGGTACGGGCCGTTCCGCTGCCGTGCAACTCCCCTGTGACGAGAGCGAATTGTGCCCTACGCAAGCCCCTCAGGGCTCGCCGGGCGGGGTCACGGCGGGTGAAGTTCGGGCCGCTGTGTTGACCCGGCTGCGAGAATCTCCCCATGGCCGAGATCATCCAGCGGGACGGCACCTGGGCGTTCGACGGCAGCACGATCCGGATCACCCCCGGGCTCCACCGTTCCGTGCCGCTGTTCCGGCAGACGTACGGGGAGATCGCCGTACCGCTGGAAGCGGTCTCCGGCGTCGTCTACGAACCCGAGCGCAAGCGGGGCCGGCTGCGGATGCGGCTGCGCGAGGGCGCCGATCCGCTGCTGCAGGCCACCGGCGGCCGGCTGCCGGAGGCGGCCGATCCCTACCGGCTGACCGTGGACGCGGACCGCGGCGGGGTGGCCGAGTTCGTCGCCGAGGAGATCCGGCACGCGCTGCTGCTCGACCAGGTCCCCAAGGAGCCGACGGCGGCCTATCTGCTGCCGGGGCCGCCGGTGCCGGTCTCGGTGCGGTCCTCGGACGGCACGGTGTCCTTCGACGGCGCCCAGGTGCGCATCGACTGGGCCGACACCTCCGACCGGGTCAAACGTGCGACGGGCCCGCGGATCATCGACCGCGCCGACCTGGTCCAGGTCGAGTGGCTGCCCAATTCCGGCTTCGAGGACGGATTCCTGCGGTTCGTGACCCGGGAGACGGCGTTCTCCAAGCTGCCGCCCGAGCGGGACCCCTACACCCTCGACCTGTGGGGCAGCGTCCGGCGCGACCTGCTGACCGCGCTGGTCGCGGCGGCCGTCACCGCCCGGCTGCCGCATCCCTCCACCCGCACCGGGGGCGCCTTCGCGGACCGGGAGACGCCGCCGGCCGCCGTACCGGCGCAGGCCGGCCACCATGACGTCCTGCTGCGCCGGCTGCGGGAACTGGGCGAACTGCACCGCGACGGGGTGCTCACGGATGAGGAGTTCGCGACGACCAAGGCGGCGGTGCTGAGGGGGTTCAGCTGAGCAGGTCCGGTTCGCTGCGGCTGATGTCCTGCCACAGCGGCTGGTAGTTGATCCAGGCCACCAGGTCGCCGCCGAGCTGTTCGCGGGTGGCGACGGCCAGTTTGTGGTCGATGAGGACCGGCCGCCCGGCCGCCCTGGCCATCAGCTGCACCTGACAGGACCGCTCCATCGACAGGAACCACCAGGCCGCCGCGTCCACCGAGTCCCCGACGGTGAGCAGCCCGTGGTTGCGCAGCACGAGCGCCTTGCGGGAGCCGAGCGCGGCGGCGATACGGCGGCCTTCCTCGGCGTCGACGCTGACGCCGGTGTAGGCGTCGTAGAGCGCCACGTCCTCGTAGAAGGCGCAGCTCTCCTGGGTGATGGGGTCGATGAGGTCGCCGAGCGCGGCGACGGCCCGGCCGTGCACGGAGTGGCAGTGGGCGACGGCGACGACATCGGGGCGGGCGGCGTGGACCTGGGCGTGCACGGTGAACGCGGCCTGGTTGATGTGGTAGCGGCCCTCGACGACCTGTCCGTCCTGGTTGGTGAGGACCAGGTCGCTCACGGTGACGTGCTTGAACGGCATCCCGAACGGGTTGACCCAGAAGCAGTCGGTGAACTCCGGGTCGCGCGCGGTGATGTGTCCCGACACCCCGTCCTCCAGCCCGGTGCGTCCGAAGATCCGCAGTGCGCCGGCGAGCCGCTCCTTGCGGTGCCGGCGTTCGTCCTCGACGGAGTCGTACATCGGCGGCATGGCGAACTGCAGCTGGTCGGTGGGCAGCGGCAGGGGCGGGGTGGGCCCGTGCATAGGTCCTCCAGCGTGGGGTTTGCTGTACGGGCCGGAAGTTACCGCCGGTCAGCGCAAAAGGGCAGAGCTGTTTTGTAAAGATGACGTACGCAGTGAATACCCGACAGAGGATGTCCGGTTTGCCCGTGAGACTGACGCGTATGAACTGGGCAGCCCTCACCACCGCAGCACCCGAACTGGCAGCGATCGCCGAGAAGCGTTTCGGCGCCCACCGCCATCACGTCCTCGCGACCCTGCGCAGGGACGGATCCCCCCGGACCTCCGGCCTGGAGGTGCGTTTTTTGGGCGGAGAGCTGTGGCTCGGCATGATGCCGAACTCCCTCAAGGCCCTCGACCTGCTCCGCGACCCGCGCTTCGCGCTCCAGGCGAATCCGGGCGCCGGCGTGGACAGCGGGGACGTGCGTGTCGGCGGGCGTGCGTTCGAGGTCCTCGACCCGGCGGTGAAGGGGGTGTACGTCGAAGAGGTGGAACCGCCGCAGCCGTTCCACCTCTTCCGCACCGAACTGACGGAGGTCGTACTGACCTACGTCGAGGACGAGAAGTACCTGGTCACCCAGGTCTGGAAGCCCGGAGAGCCGGTGCGCACCCTCAAGCGGACATGACCTTCGACAACGGCGGGACTACTCCCACTCGATGGTGCCCGGCGGCTTCGACGTCACGTCGAGGACGACCCGGTTGACGTCCCGGACCTCGTTGGTGATCCGGGTCGAGATACGGGCGAGGACCTCGTACGGCAGTCGCGACCAGTCGGCGGTCATGGCGTCCTCGGAGGAGACCGGGCGCAGGACGATCGGGTGGCCGTAGGTGCGGCCGTCGCCCTGGACGCCGACGGAGCGGACGTCGGCGAGCAGGACCACCGGGCACTGCCAGATGTCCCGGTCGAGGCCGGCCGCGGTCAGCTCCTCGCGGGCGATGGCGTCGGCGTCCCGGAGCAGGTCCAGACGCTCCTTGGTGACCTCGCCGACGATACGGATGCCGAGGCCGGGGCCCGGGAAGGGCTGGCGCTGGACGATCTCCTCCGGCAGGCCCAGCTCCTGGCCGACCATCCGGACCTCGTCCTTGAACAGCTTGCGCAGCGGCTCGATCAGCTGGAACTCGAGGTCCTCGGGCAGGCCGCCGACGTTGTGGTGCGACTTGATGTTGGCGGTGCCGGTGCCGCCGCCGGACTCGACCACGTCCGGGTACAGGGTGCCCTGGACCAGGAACTCCACGGCCGGGCCCTCGTCGGCGATGATCTCGGCCTGCGCCTGCTCGAAGACGCGGATGAACTCGCGCCCGATGATCTTGCGCTTCTCCTCGGGCTCGCTGACCCCCTTGAGCGCGGTCAGGAAGCGCTCCTCGGCGTCGACGACGACCAGCTTGACGCCGGTCGCGGCCACGAAGTCCTTCTCGACCTGCTCGGTCTCGCCCTTGCGCATCAGACCGTGGTCGACGTACACGCAGGTCAGCTGGTCGCCGATGGCCCGCGCGACGAGGGCGGCGGCGACGGCGGAGTCCACGCCGCCGGACAGACCGCAGATCGCGCGCTTGTCGCCGACCTGCTCACGGATCGCGGCGACCTGCTCCTCGATCACGTTGCCGGTGGTCCAGGACGGGGTCAGGCCCGCGCCGCGGTACAGGAAGTGCTCCAGCACCTGCTGGCCGTGCGTGGAGTGCATGACCTCGGGGTGGTACTGGACGCCGTAGAGCTTCTTCTCGTCGTCCTCGAAAGCGGCGACCGGGACCACGTCCGTGGACGCGGTGACGGTGAAGCCCTCGGGGGCGGCGGAGCAGGCGTCGCCGTGCGACATCCACACGTGCTGCTCGGCCGGGGTGCCCTCGAACAGGGTGGAGGACGTCCGGGAGACGTGCAGGTCGGTACGGCCGTACTCGCGGGCGCCGGTGTTGTCGACGGTGCCGCCGAGGGTCTGCGCCATCAGCTGGAAGCCGTAGCACATGCCGAAGACGGGGACGCCGGCCTCGAAGAGCGCGCGGTCCAGGCGGGGGGCGCCCGCCTCGTACACGGACGAGGGGCCGCCGGAGAGGATGATCGCCGCGGGGTTCTTGGCGAGCATCTCCGCGACCGGCATGCTGCTCGGCACGATCTCGCTGTAGACCCGCGCCTCGCGGACGCGACGGGCGATGAGCTGGGCGTACTGCGCGCCGAAGTCGACGACCAGAACGGTGTCGGGGGTGGCGGCAGCGGGAGTCGCTGATGACACGGGGTGCCTTCCGGCGGTGGGGCGGGGGTCTTGTGCTGACGATTCTACCGGGGTGGCCGTGGGCGACCTCCCCCTCGTCCTGGGGGCTGCCGCACCCAGACCCCTGCTTCGGCCTGGACGGCCTCGTCCTCAAACGCCGGACAGGCTGGATGACCCCGGCCGGCACCCAGAGGTCCCGTGCCATACTGACCCCATGCTCACGCAGACGACCCGATTCTTTACCTATGGCACCCGGCCCGCCGGCTGCCATGGTCGTCCTGCTTGAGCCAACCGCCAAGCGACTTCCCAGGCGCCCCGGGCCGACAAGGCCCGGGGCGCCTGTCGTTTTCCGGGTTCTGCCGTTCCGGGGCATCCACCAGCCACCTTCACAAGGAGCCCCCAGCATGACCGCCGCCACCACGACCAGCCCGGAACAGACCATCGCCGACGCCCGCGAGCGCATCGACACGCTCGACGACCGGATCATCGGCCTCATCCAGGAGCGGATGGCCGTCTCCGGCGTCGTCCAGGAGACCCGTATCGCCTCCGGCGGCCGGCGCGTGAACCTCTCCCGCGAGATGGAGATCCTCGGCCGCTACCGCGAGGCCCTCGGCAAGCCGGGCACCTCCCTGGCGATGACCCTGCTGGAGCTGTGCCGGGGTCGCATCTGAGTTCGGTCCGGCTCTCACCCGTTAGGCGCGTGACCGGCCCGCGCCCCGCTTCGTTGAGCCCGTTGTCCGTGCCAGCCAGGGGCGGGCCCGACAGAACCACGCGTGGCTCGCTGGAGCGATGAGGCGTACGGGTCGTGCCGTGCACCGTGGGACCTCGCTCCGGAGAAGTGACCGGACGGCAGGGGACAGCAGCCCGGTCACCCAAGAGAACGGTCGGCCCCGGGGACGCCCGGGGCCGACCGGCGGAAAATTGCAAAAATGCACCAGTGCCGGGTCAAACGGTTGCGGATGCCTCGCTCATCCAGCACGATGCGTAGAAAGCCCCAAGTCCCCTCGCAGACAACGGCATTGTCCTGACCAGCCTGTCCGCCCGAGGTCGAGACCACACCACAAGCGGCGCAACCCCCCGGCGCCGCTCCCAGGCACCGGCGCTGCCCTGACGTCGGTGCTGACGAAAGAAGGGCCCCGCGGCTCAAGTCCCGCGGGGCCCTTCGTCGTGTTCCCGCATCCCACTCCGCTCACCGGCCCCACCCGCTCCACCCTCCACCTGTGACCCACCCCACACAGAAATCCCGTGAGGCGACGCAACCGTTCGGGGGCCTCGCTGATCAAACCTGCTGCCGGACTCAAGAAGACGGTAAGAAGCGAGGGACCTGCGTTCGGAGGGGGATGCAGGTCCCTCGCTTCTCGAATTCCGCTACTTCTTCGGCGGTACCGCCGGCATCCCCAGGAACGGCAGCTTCAGCGCACCGAACGCGTCCGCGGGGACCGCCGCGTTGCCCGGCTCCACCGGCTTCAGCCGCTCGTACGCCGCTCCCGATGCCGGCCGGGGATCCTCCTCGCCCTTGTTCGGCCAGTACGACATGGCCCGCTCGGCCTGGGCGGTGATCGTCAGCGACGGGTTCACGCCCAGGTTCGCCGAGACCGCGGCGCCGTCCACCACCGAGATGCCGGGGTGACCGTAGAGCCGGTGGTAGGGGTCGATCACGCCCGTCTCCGGGGAGTCGCCGATGGGGCAGCCGCCCAGGAAGTGCGCGGTCAGCGGGGTGCCCATCAGCTCGCCGACATTGCTGCCGGCGAAGCCGTTGATCTCGGTCGCGAGCGCCGACGCGGCCTCGGAGGCGGCCTTGATCTGCTTGGGGTTGGGGGCTCCGTGCCCCTGCCTGGCGGTGAGCAGGCCCTTGCCGACGCCGCCGGGCTTCAGATACGTCGTCAGCGAGTTGTCCAGCGACTGCATCACCAGGCCGATGATGGTCCGCTCCGACCAGCGCCGGTTGGACAGGGAGCGGGCGACCAGCACGGGGTGGCGGGCCGCGTTCGCCAGCCAGGCCAGGACCGGAGAGGAGCCCTCGGCGTAGGGGACCTGGAGGATCGACAGGCCGCCCATCGAGTTCGAGCCCTTGCCGTAGCGGACCGGCTCGATGTGGGTGTTCTCGTCGGGGTGGATGGAGGACGTGATGGCGACCCCGCGGGTGAAGTCGGCCCGCTGCTCTCCGGTGGCCTTGCGGTAGCGCCGGTTGTCGGTCTGCGCGCCGACCACTGCCTCGGAGTTGGTGCGGGTCAGGTCGCCCAGCCGTGCGGAGAGGTGGGGCAGCTGGCCGCCCGACTTCATGCGGTGCAGCAGCGTCTGGGTGCCGTACGTACCGGCCGCGATCACGACCTGCCGCGCGGTGAAGAGCCGCCCCTTGCCCTTCTTCTTCTCGTCGGTCGGCAGCGTCGCCACCGCGTAGCCGCCCCGCGAGTCGTCGGTGACGGACACGACCGTCGTCATGGGGTGGACCACCGCGCCCGCCTTCTCGGCGAGGTACAGGTAGTTCTCGTTGAGGGTGTTCTTGGCGCCGTGCCGGCAGCCGGTCATGCACTCGCCGCACTCGGTGCAGGCCTTGCGGGACGGTCCGGCCCCGCCGAAGTACGGGTCCGCGACCTCCCCGCCCGGCTTCGCCTTCGCCTTCCCGTCGGCGTCCTCGCCGTCGCCGAAGAACACGCCGACCGGCGCGAGGTGGAAGGTGTCGCCGACGCCCATCCGCTGCGCCGCGGCCTTCAGGTGCACGTCGGAGGGGGTCATGGTGGGGTTGAGCCGTACACCGAGCATGCGCCGCGCCTGGTCGTAGTACGGCTTCAGCTCCTCCTGCCAGTCGGTGATGCCCCGCCACTGGGGGTCGTCGAAGAAGGCCTTGGGCGGTACATAGAGGGTGTTGGCGTAGTTGAGCGAGCCGCCGCCCACCCCGGCGCCCGCCAGCACCATCACGTTGCCCAGCAGATGGATGCGCTGGATGCCGTACATACCGAACTTGGGCGCCCAGAGGTAGTTCTTCAGGTCCCAGGAGTTCCTGGGGAGCGTGTCGCGGGTGAAGCGGCGGCCGGCCTCCAGGACGCCCACCTTGTAGCCCTTCTCGGTGAGGCGCAGGGCGGACACGGAACCGCCGAACCCCGAACCGATCACGACGACGTCGTAGTCGTACCCGTCCTCGTCCCGGGTCTGGACAGACTTCTCCTGCGGCACGTGCTCTCCTCGTTGAGAACCGGGTTGTCCGAACTCGGTTGGCTAGCGGAAACGGAACGCCTTCATCAGGCGCAGGCTGCGGCTCATGAAGGCCGCGTACTTCTCGTCGTCCATCCCCAGCGACGGCGCCATCGGCAGCAGCCGCTGCTCGGCCACCGTCTGGGCCTCGGTGTACTTGAGGATGCCCTCGGAGCCGTGGCGCCGGCCGAGGCCGGAGTCCTTCATGCCGCCCATCGGGGACTGGACGCTGCCGTAGGCCGGCGCGTAGCCCTCGTTGACGTTGACCGTGCCGGTGCGCAGCCGGGAGGCGACGTCCTGGCCGCGGCGGGTGCTCTTGGTCCACACGGACGCGTTCAGGCCGTACGGCGTGGAGTTGGCCCGCTCGACCGCCTCGTCGTCGGTCTTGAAGCGGTAGACGGACACGACCGGTCCGAAGGTCTCCTCCTCGCACACGGCCATGGAGTCCTCGACACCGTCGAGGACGGTCGGCTCGAAGAAGTACGGGCCGATGTCCGGGCGGGACACACCGCCCGCGACCACCTTCGCGCCCTTGGCGACCGCCTCCTCCACATGCCGTTCGACGGTCTTCAGCTGCCGCTCCCCGACCAGCGAGCCCATGTCGGCGCCGTAGGCGAGGGAGTTGCCGAGCCGCATGGCCCTGGTGCGGGCGGCGAAGCGCTCCAGGAAGGCGTCGGCGACGGACTCGTGGACGTACAACCGCTCGATGGAGATGCAGAGCTGTCCGGCGGAGGAGAAGCAGGCGCGTACGGCACCGGCGGCGGCCTTCTCGATGTCGGCGTCGTCGAGCACCAGCATGGCGTTCTTGCCGCCGAGTTCGAGGGAGACGCCGACCAGGCGGGCGGCGGCACCCTGGGCGACCTCGCGGCCGGTGCGGGTGGAGCCGGTGAAGGAGACGTAGTCCGCGTGCCTGACGACCTCGGGGCCGACGACGGGGCCCTCGCCGAGCACGACCTGGAAGACGTCGGCGGGCAGTCCGGCCTCGATGAGCAGGTCACGCGCCCACAGAGCCGTGAGGCAGGTCTCGGTGTCCGGCTTCATCACGACCGCGTTGCCGGCCACGAAGGCGGGCAGCGCGTCGCCGACGGACAGCTCCAGGGGGTAGTTCCAGGGGGCGATCTGGCCGACGACCCCGCGCGGGTGGCGGAGTTCGGTGACCTTCGTCAGGGTCGGCATGGCGCCGGCGTGCCGCTTGGGCCGCAGATAGGCGGGGGCCTTGCGGCCGTAGTGGCGGGCCGCCACGGCGACGGCCTGCACCTCCTCGTGCGCGTGCAGCCGCGCCTTGCCGGTCTCCAGCTGGATCAGGTCGAGGACCTCGGCCTGGCGGGCGAGCACCAGGTCGTGGAAGCGGAGCAGCACGGCGGCCCGCTGCCGCACCGGCGTCCTCTCCCACACCGCCTGTGCGGCGCGGGCGGCCTGGAAGGCCCCCCGCACGTCCTCGGGCGTGGACTCGGGCAGGTCGGCCAGCTTCTCGCCGGTGAAGGGGGTGTGGTTGGCGGTGCGGCCGGAGCCGACGACGCCCTTGGTCAGCTGGGCCACCAGCTCCGGGGTGACCACATCGGCGGCGGTGCGGGCGCCTTCGGGAGCGGGCGCGAGGGGGTTGGTACCGGTGAGTGCCGGGGCCTGCGAGTCCGTCATGAGGCGCAGGGTATGCCGCGGCGGAGGCTTTGGGTACCCGTCGGTAACGGAGATTCACGGAGTGCTCACACGACGCCAGTGATCACTGGCAGCGAATGTGCTGATCAGGGCGTTGTCGGGTGACGATCATTCGGTTCCGGGTTTTTTCGTGAGGAGGAGACCGAGGGCGGCGAGCGGGGTGCGTCGGCGCGGGCCGGGAGTGGGGGCAGGGGCGGAAGGGGCAGACACGGGCCGGGGCGCCGGCTCGGGCCCGGGTGCCGGCTCCGGTACGGGCTCGGGTGCCGCCTCCGGTACGGGTGCCGGCTCCGGTACGGGCGGCACTCCCCCGCAGGCCGCCAGCGCCGCCGCGACCTCCGCCGCGCCCGGCCGTGCCTCCGGCTCCGGCGCGTGCAGCCGGGTGAGCAGCGGGCCGAGCGGACCGGCCTCCCCGCCCTCGACGGCGGCGGCGAGCAGCGCCCCGAGGGACCACAGGTCGGAGGCGGGCCCGGCACCGGGCCCCGACGCCCGCTCCGGGGCGACGAATCCGGCGGGGGCCGCTTCGGTGTGCCCGTCCCCGATCCCGAAGTCGGTGACGACGACCCGCCCGGTGCCGGCCTCGATCAGGACGTTGGCGGGCTTGATGTCCCGGTGCACGATCCCCACGGCATGCGCGGCCCTGAGCGCGCCGAGCACGGCGAGCCCGACGCGGGCGGCCTCGGCGGGCTCCAGGGGCCCGCGCCGGACGGCCTCCCGCAGCGACTCGCCCTCGACCAGTTCCATGACGATCCAGGGGAGTCCGTCCTCCGTGACGACGTCGTACAGGGTGACGGCCGAGGGATGCCGCACCCGGGCGGCGGCCCGCGCCTCCCGGTAGCGCCGGTGCGCGATCCGCCGGCTCTCCTCGTCGTCGGCCGGATCCCCGGGCAGTTCGGGCTCCTTGACGGCGACGTCCCGCTGGTCGTGCTCGTCCCACGCCCGCCAGACGGTCCCGGACGGCCCGGCGCCGAGGGGCTCGACGAGCCGGTAGCGCCCCCCGATCAACCGTCCGTCGGGCGGGTGTTCGCCGTCTCGAGTCATGTCACATGAGTACCGTGCGCACCACGCCCTTGTCGAAGCCGGGCGGTCAGACGGCCCAGCGGTGCAGGGTGAACCCCCCGCGCCCCTTGCGCACTTCCACCGCGCCCCCGCCGCCGAAGTGGGCGGGAACGACCAAGGACCGTTCGTCGGCGGCGCGTTCGAGCACCCGGAGCCGGGTCTCGGCCGCCTGCCGGGGGTCGAGGCAGAAGCAGCTGCTGCACTCGGGGTGCAGGATCTGTACCGGACTGTGCAGGAGGTCACCGGCGAACACGGCCCGCTCGCCCCGCGATTCGAGGCGCAGGACGGAGGATCCCGGGGTGTGGCCGGGGGCGGCCTCCAGGACGAGGTGCTCGTCGATGCGGTACTCGCCGTCCCACACCACCGCCTGCCCGGCCCGGTGCACGGGCGCGATGCTGTCCTCGTAGAGGAGCCGGTCGTCCACGCGCACCCCGCCCCCGTAGCCGCCCTCGGGACCGAAGTGGTGGGCGTCGGCGGCCGGCACGAGGTACCGGGCACCCGGGAAAGTGGGCGCCCACTCGCCATCGGCGTCGTGGGTGTTCCAGCCGACGTGGTCGGCGTGGATGTGGGTGTTCACCACGACGTCGACCTCCCGGGGATCCACGCCGGCCCGCAGCAGCCGCCCCGGAAGATCGCTCTGCCGCCGGTGGAACAGCGGATTGCCCGGCCGTTCGCGGTCCCTGCCCACCCCGGTGTCCACGAGAACGGTCCGCCCTGCACTGCGCACCACCCAGGTCTGCAGTGCCATCACGGCCATGCCGCCGTCGGGCTCCCAGTGACCGGGGACGAGCTGCTCCTCGTCCTCCTTCCACACCTCGGGACCGCAGCCCGGGACGAGCTGCCGGGCCGGTACGAACGCCCCCTGCCATTCCATGATGCGAAGGACCTCGACGTCCCCGATCACGAAGCTCTGCACGTTGTCGTCAGTCATGGACACGACTCTAGGCATCGAGGATGAGCATCCCAATGCTCATCCGGCTCGATTGGATACGCTCACGTCTCATGGATGTGGTGAGCGATGCGATCGCCGCGGTCCGGGTGGGCCGGCCCTCCTCGAACCGGCTCCGTGTGAGCGGCCGCTGGTGCGTGCGGCTGTCGCGGTACGAGGGCGCGGGCTTCCATGTCGTCCTCGGCGGGTCCTGCCGGCTCCTGCCGGACGGGGGCGGTGAGCCGGTGGACCTGGGCCCCGGCGATGTGGTGCTGCTGCCGCACGGGGCGAGTCATGTGCTGGGGCACAGGGCAGCGGAGCCGGCCGAGGCACGGCGGGCGGTGCCGTTCGAGGAGGTGCGGGACACGGACGTACGGCTCCCCGGGGACGGACCCGAGGTGGAGCTGCTGTGCGGCAAGTACCGTCTGGACCGCAGCCGGGCGCACCCCCTGATGGCGGAGCTGCCGCAGGTGGTGCACCTGCGCAACCGGGTGGGTGCCCACCCCGGACTGCGCTCGGCGGTGGATCTGCTGGCCGGGGAACTGACCGGTCCGCGCCCGGGGTCGGCCCTCGCCGTCCCGGGCCTGCTGGACCTCCTGCTGATCTATCTGATCCGGGCCTGGATGACGGAGGCGGCGACGGGCGTGTGGCCCACGGCCCTGACCGACCCGGTGACGACGGCAGCCCTGCGCGCCCTGCATGCCGCCCCCGCGGACCCCTGGACGAACGACAGCCTGGCCGCCGCGGCGGGCGTCTCCCGCGCCACCCTGTCCCGCCGCTTCACGTCCCTGGTGGGCCGGCCGCCGATGGCGTATCTCACCTGGTGGCGGCTGACCCTGGCGGCCACCCGCCTGCGCGACTCGGAGGTGCCGCTGGCGACGGTGGCCCGCGAGTGCGGCTACGGCAGCCCGTACGCCCTCTCGCACGCGTTCAGCCGGGAGTTCGGGACCACGCCCGGCAGATACCGGGAGAAGGCGCGGGCCGCCGGGCCCGCCCTCAGAGCTTCTTGATGTCCAGGTTCGCGATCGCCGCCTTCGCCACCTCCCGGCCCCGGGCCGTGAAGTCGCCCTTGCCGGGATAGCCGACGGTCAGTCGGTACAGGTCACCGGACTTGCTGCGGTAGTAGAAGATCTGGAGTTCGCGCGGGCGCGGGTCCTGGCTGTCGTCCGTCGTGTAGGCGACGGTGTTCCGGGCGGCCTGTCTGCCGTGGTAGGTGGCGTTTCGGTCCGGGTCCGTCTTCGCGCCCTTGGGCATGTCGACGTTGTAGTCGCCCTGGTTCTTGAACTTCTCGTTGTCGTCCAGCATCTGGGCCAACGCGTTGCTCTTGATCTCGTCGAGCGAGTCCTCCGACTTCCTGGTCAGGTCCAGGACGATCGAGATGCCGCCGCTCCAGTCCGTGTACGACACCCAGCTCCGGTCGCTGGCGTTCTTGTCCGGGTGACCCACCTGGTAGGTCTCGGGGACGGCGAGGGTCACCCCCAGCCCGGGATCCGTCCGCTCGGCCCAGCCGCCGGGCAGCGGCCCGGCGAAGGGGTCGGCGAGGACGAGGTATCCGGCCACCGCGGCCGCGACCACGGCGGCGCCCGCCCCGAGCCAGACCTTCCGGCCCGGCCGCGCGCCGCGGCCGCGGGGCGCGGTGACCTGCACCCGCTGGGTGGGCTCGGGCGCCGGGGGGTTCGCGGCCGTCTCCAGCAGGGCCCGGACCTGCGCTGCCGTCGGGCGGCGGCCCGGGTCCTTCTGGAGCAGGCTGTTGATGGCCTCGGCCAGCGGACCCGGCGCGGCGGCGGGCGCGGCCGGCGCGGCGTTGAGGACGGACTGGAGGGTGGCCGGGGTGTTGCTGCGGCGGAACGGGGAGACGCCCTCGGTGGCCGTGTAGAGGACCACACCGAGGGACCACAGGTCGCTCGCCGGGCCGGGGCGCTGCCCGAGCACGCGTTCCGGCGCGATGTATTCGGGAGAGCCGACGAAGCCGCCGGTGTCCGTCAGATTCGTCTCGCCCTCGATCTGCGCGATGCCGAAGTCAGTGAGGACGACCCGGTCGTAACGGCCCAGAAGTACGTTGTCCGGTTTCACGTCGCGGTGCAGGACGCCCGCCGCGTGCGCCGCCTCCAGCGCGCCGAGCACCTGGAGACCGACTCGGGCCGCCTCGCGCGCGTCCAGCGTGCCCTCCTGGAGCGCTCCGCCCAGTGAGCGCCCGTGGACCAGCTCCATCACGATCCACGGCCGGCCGTCGACGACCGCCACGTCGTACACGTCGACCACCGCCGGGTGGTCGAGCCGGGCCGCCGCGCGTGCCTCGCGGCGCATCCGCTCGAAGGCGTTGGCCCGTTCACGCTCGGGGAGATGGTCCGGTACCCGGGGCTCCTTGACGGCGACCTCGCGGTCCACCATCTCGTCCTTGGCCCGCCACACGGTGCCCATCCCGCCGTGGCCGAGCTTGGCGAGCAGCCGGTACCGCCCGGCGATCAGCCGCCCGGTCCCCGTGGCCGCCGCGTCGTGGGCCGTCTGCGCGGGCACCGCAGGGGACTGCGGGCTCGGCTGCGGACTCACCTGCCGGCCGTGGTGGGGCGGTTGCAGAACAAAACTCGTCGTGTCGTCGGCCGCGCGGCCGGCTCCCCCGTCACTGCTCATGTGTCATCCATATCGCGCCATGAGCGTGCTGAGCCACAGGGAACACAAACCGGTCACAGAGCCGTGACCGAGAACGTGTCCACGGCCACGTCGAAATACTCCCGGGCCTCCCGCACCTTCCCGACCGGCGCCGACACCCAGACGTCGTACATCCGGCCGCCCTCCTCCCAGCACAGGTCGTAGGTGTGGCGCGGGCCCTCCGCGGCGCTGAAGCCGTCCCAGGTGAACTCCCAGAGCGCGGCCGGGTGTCCGGCGTGCGTGGTCTCGGTGACCCTGCCGTCGTGGTAACCGGGGTTGGTGCCGGGCCCCTTGGCCGCCGCACGGTTCATCACCCCGGCGGGGCCGCCCGCCGCGGGTCCGGCGACCTTGATGCCGAGCCGGAAGGTCTGCCCCGGGGAGAGATAGAAGACCCGCTCGCCCTGCTGTTCGCGGGTGAAGTCCTGCGGTACGGCCAGGGAGAAGCCGGCCGGGTCCTTGGCGGTGCGGTAGCCGGAGGGTGCGGTGTGGGTGCGGGAGGCCGCGGGTGCGCTGCTCGCGGTGGCCGTCGGTGACGACGGGGCCGTGGCGGACGGGGCGGACGAGGCGGTGCCGGACCGGGAGTTGCCCGTCGGCGTCGCCGGGCTGGTCGCCGTGCCGCCCGGTGTGCCGCCGCCCTCGCCGCCCTGGTTCAGCAGCAGCGCCGCCGCCGACACGCCCGCCCCGGCCACGGCGGCCACGAGCAGCGCGGCGACCAGCACGCCGCGCGCGGACTGGCGTGCGGGCGGGGGCGGTTCGGCAGTGGGCGCCGGCATGCCGTCGGACCGGTGCGGCACGTCGTGCTCGGTCGGTGTGTAGGGGGACACGGGCGTACGGCCCCTGGAGTCACCGGTCCTGGATGTGCGGAGCGGGCCCGGCGCGCCCGGCGCGGCCGGGGTACGGCCCGTCTCCAGGAACGTCCGCAGCATCCGCTCGGCCTCCGCCGCGCCCAGCCGCCGGTCGGGATCGCGCTCCAGCAGACCCCGCACGACGGGCAGCAGCGGCTCGGCCTGCGCGGGTGGCCGGATCTCGGCGGCGACGACGGCGTGCAGGATGCCGCCGAGCGAGTCGCGCCGGAACGGCGACTCGCCGCTGAGCACCGCGCACAGCAGCGCGCCGACCGACCACAGGTCGGACTCCGGCCCGGTACGCACCCCGGACATCCGCTCCGGAGCGGTGTACTCGGGCGAACCGACGAAGGAACCGGTCTCGGTGAGTGTCGTGGCGCCCGCGACCTGCGCGATGCCGAAGTCGGTGAGCACCACCCGGTCGGTGCCGGACTCCACCAGCACGTTCGCGGGTTTGATGTCCCGGTGCAGCACCCCGGCCGCGTGCGCGGTGCGCAGCGCGCTCAGCAGGCCGATGCCGATCCGGGCGGCCTCCTCCGCGTCCACCGGGCCGCGCGTGGCGACACGGTCGGCGAGCGAACCGCCGTCGATCAACTCCATGACGATGTAAGGCCGTTCGTCCTGCTCGACCACGTCGTGCACGACGATGATGTGCGGGTGCCGCAACTGCGCGACCGCCCGTGCCTCACGGAAGGTGCGTTCACGACGGCGACGGACGTCGTCGTCCGCGAGAGAGTCGTCCGGGGCCAGCTCCTTGACCGCCACCAGCCGGCCCAGCACCTGGTCGTCGGCCCGCCATACGACGCCCATCCCGCCGCGCCCGATCCGCGCCTGAAGACGGTAACGGCCCGCGATCACACGGAAGTCGTCCCCCTCGGATCCCATGAGCCCCATCATGCCGCACGGGTGGCACACCCTCCGGGGCGCTCATCGGCCAAGCCTCGCGCGTGTCAGCCTGAGCCGGGCTGCCAGCCCTGCAGCACCCACTTGAACTGTTTGCTCGTCTTCGCCCAGTCCTCGGCGGGCGAGGACATGTAGATCGCGTACTCGACGCCCTCGCGCGAGAAGTACGTCTCCTCGATGGCGCGCCGCGGGCCGGCCACGTAGGGCGGGACCGTCTTCTGCGCGGTCCAGGTGTACTCCCACAGCGAGCCCTTGCAGTCGCGGTAGGTGTTGTCGCGCAGGGTCAGGACCTGGTAGTCGATCAGCTTCTGGAGCTGCTGACTCAGGTCCTTCTGGTGCTCGTAGGCGTTGGCGAAGTCCGGATCGGCGTCGACCGCGATGCGGACGAAGTGCTTGCCGCCGTCGGGCGTGTAATCGATCTGCTCAAGGCCGTCGTGGGTGCTGTACACCTTGCGCGTCCAGTCCTTGGGCAGGAAGAGGCTGAAGCCCAGCGGGTCATCGTGGCGCACCCAGCTGGCCGGGACCGAGCCCTCCGGGCCCGGGGTGCCCTTGCCCGGGGTACTCGTGCCCGAGTTCGCCGGCGCCGGGGTCGCCCCACCCTTCTGGGCGTCCCGCTGGAACCCGCCCCACTGCTGGAAGCCCACCGCGGCGCCGCCGCCGAGCACGGCCGCGACGGCGACGACGAGGGCGAGGGTGCGCAGGCGGCGCCGCCGGCGGGGGCGGGCCGGTGCAGGGCGTTCGGCGGGTCCCAAGATGGTCGGGCCCATCCCGTTGGAGCCCACCGCCGTCGGACCGGTGACGGAACGTCCCGGGCCGCCCGGCCCGGGGCCGTAGCCCTGAGCCGCGGCACCGGAGCCGTATCCGGAGGCCGCCGTCCCGGAGCCGTGGCCCGAGGTGCCCCCACCGGAGGTGTACGACCCCTCGGCATACCGGCCGGACGAGTACGAGCCGCCGGTGTCCACGCCCGCGCCCTGGGTCGGCACGAACGCCTGCGCGACGCTCGGCCGGCGGCCTTCCGCCGCCTCCGCGAGCATCTGTTCCGTCTCGTCCACGCCCGGCCGCTGGACCGGCTCCTTGCGCAGCAGCGCGGAGATCACCGGGGCGAGCGGACCGGCGTGGCGGGGCTCCTCCGCCGCCTCCTCGACGACCGCCTGCATGGTGCTCAGCGGCGAGGTGCGGCGGAACGGCGAGCGGCCCTCGACCGCGGTGTACAGCGTGGCGCCCAGTGCCCACAGGTCCGAGGACGGGCCCGGGTCATGGCCGCGCACCCGCTCGGGCGCGAGGTAGTCGACCGAGCCGACGACCTCTCCGGTGCGGGTGATGGTGGTGTCGCCCTCGATCTGGGCGATGCCGAAGTCGGTGAGCAGGACCCGGCCGTCACTGCCGAGCAGTACGTTGCCGGGCTTGACGTCCCGGTGCAGCACACCGGCGGAGTGCGCGGCGCGCAGCGCCCGCAGCACCCACAGGCCGATCCGGGCGGCCTCGCCCGCCTCGATGCGGCCGCGGTCCTTGACCGCGTCGGCCAGCGAGCGGCCCTCCACCAGCTCCATCACGATCCACGGGCGGCCGTCGTGTTCGAGCACGTCATGGACGGTGACGACGGCGGAGTGGTTGATACGCGCGGCGGCGCGGGCCTCGGCCCGGGTGCGGGCGAGCAGTACGGCCTGGTCACTCTCGGAGACGTAGAGCGCTGCGGTCAACTCCTTGACTGCGACCGTCCGGTGCAGCACCTCGTCGTGGGCGCGCCACACCCGGCCCATGCCCCCGCTGCCGATGGAATCGGCAAGCCGGTAGCGGCCCGCTATCAGCAGGCCCTGCATCTGATTCACGTTGCCCCGCAATGCTCTTGACAGGGTCAGACTAAGGACCCCCTTCGCTTCAGGGAACAAGCGGGGGGCCAAGGAGACCGCACTGTGACGGTTGTCGCTTCTCCGCGCGAACGGGAACCGAACCCTGGGCCGCTCAACCGGTATACAGGGCGCTCAACCCGTGTAGCGGTACGTCGCGGTGGCTTGCTCGTACAACCGCGTCACCTCGTCCCGCTCGGCCTCCGGACCCCGGACCTGGACGATGTGGTAGCGGCCGTTCAGCAGGATCGCCATGTTGCGCACATACAGGTCGCGCCCCTGCCCGTCGGTCCAGGTGAACTGGCCCTCGGCCATGGTCCGTCCGCCCACCTCGATGGTTCTCAGGCCGGTGGCGGTGGCCCAGCTGGAGTCCCGGTACGGCTGCAGTTCGCGCTCCTTGTCCCGCTGGTAGACCATCGGATCGCTGCCGTAGCCCGAAGCGCCGTCCCGGCCCGGTACGACCAGCAGCTCGAAGTCCCCGTGCGAGTAGACCACCTGGCCGCTGCCGTTCTTGGGCGTGCGGTCCCAGCCCTTGGCCACGGCGACCTGGAAACCGGCCGAGTCGGTTCGCAGGGTGAAGCCGTCCGCGACCGCGCTGCCGCCGTCGGTCTGGGTCTCGGTGGCGGGCGCCGACGCCGAGGGGCCCGAGGGGCTGCCGCCGTCCGCGGACTGCCCGGACGACGGTTGCGGTGTGCCGGAGGGCGCGGGGCTCGCCTGCCCCGCGGTGCCGGTGTGCTCGCTGCCCGCCGCGCCGCTCTCCCCCTGCTTCGGCATGAACAGCATCGCGTACGCCACCGCGCCGGCCAGCAGGAGCAGTATCAGCACGAGCAGCATCCGGCCCAGGCTGCGCGGGGAACGGGCCTCCTGCCGGGCGCGCTTGTGCCGACCGTGCGGATGGGGCGCGGGCAGCCCGGCCCGCCGGCGCCGCACCAGCTCACCGCGGCGCCGGACGATCGGCAGCCGGCTCGGGTCGGCGGGCGGGACGGTGACGACGTCGGTGCCGGCGTCGGGCTCGGGCGCGGAGCGCACCAGCGAGCGCAGCCAGCCGCTCAGCTCCTCGAAGTCCAGCCGGTCGGTGGGGTCCTGGCGCAGCAGCGACTCCACGACCGGGCGCAGCGGGCCGCACTCCTCGGCGAACGCGGGTGGCTCCGCGCACACCAGCTGCACCAGCTCGGCCGTGGACTCCTCGGGGTAGGGCGCGTGTCCCTGGACGGCCCGGAAGAGCAGCGCGCCGAGGGCCCAGAGGTCGGTGGCGGGCCCGATCGGCGCCGCCAGCTGCCAGTTCTCGTGCACGGGCCCGGCCTGCTCCGGAGCCCACCGCTCGGTGACCGGACCCACGACGGTCATGCGCACCTGCCGTGCCCGCTCGGCGGCGAGCGCGGTCCCGGGACCACGCCGCACGGCACCGCCGACGTCGGGCTCGTCCCAGCGGGAGCCTTCGCCGGCCGGGAGGCCGGGGGGGCGGCCGGGGACGGAGAGGGCGCCACCGCCGGCTCCATGGGCTGCGTAGCCGGAACCGGCCGTCCGGCCGGAGGCCGCCTCCCCGACACCGCGCGGAGGACCGGCGGGCGACGCCTGGCCGGGTACGGGCAGGTGGCCGGAGCCGGATGCTGTGCCGGGGTGGGCTTCTCCGGGCTGTGCTTCTCCGGGGGGCAGTCCCGGTCGCTGCCGGTCGGCGCCCGGGGTGCCCGTGGGGGCGGTGGGGCCGGTGCGCGGTGAGGCGCCGTGCCAGGGGGCGCCGTGCACGCCGTAGGGGTCGGCGATCCGGCCGGACGGTGGGGTGGCCCGGCCCGAGGAGTACGGCGGCTGCGCCGTGCCGTTGGCCCCGGTGTCGCCCTCGGCGGACGGCCGGGCCCCGGGCAGGGCGGCACGGCCGCTCTGCTGGGCCTCCTGCACCCGGGCGGCGGCCCGGGCGCCCGCACGGTAGGCGGCGATGGCCCCGGCCCGCGCGGCACGGATGTCGTCACCGCTCTCCAGGGCCCGTCGCCCCGGCGCTTCGGGAGCCGGAGCCCCTGCGGACACGCCGTTCGTGCCCGGCACCGGCAGCCCGCCGGCCGCCCGCGCCTGGATCGCGGCCCGCCGCGCGGCCTCGGGATCGACATCGGGGGAAGGAACCGGGCCCGCGGCGGCGCCCGGGCCGCTCACCGCAGCGACCGGACCACCGGCACCCGAAGCACCCTGCCCGCCGGGACCGCCGAAGCTGCCCCGAGCACCCGCGCCCACGCCTTCACCGACGGACCTGCCACCCGGTCCGACGACACCAGCCGGCCCTTCCGGACCGTCCTGGCCCGGCACCGGGTCGTACCCGCACAGTGCCTCCTCCGCCGCGCCGACCGCGAGTCCGGTCAGCATCACGCGGCCGTCGTCGCAGACGAGGACCGTGCGGGCGGTGATGTTGCGGTGCACCCAGCCGTGGCCGTGCAGGACGCGCAGCGCCATGAGGACGTCGGAGGCGACCTCGGCCGCCCGGTACGGCGCCAGCGGCTGCTCGGCCAGCAGCGCGGACAGCGGACGTGCGGCCACGCACTCGCTGACGATCCACAGCGAGCCGCCCTCGGCGAACACGTCGAAGACCTGGTCGAGGCGCGGATGGTCGGGGATGCGGGCCGCAGCCTGCGCGGCCTCGACGGCACGCCGCACCGCGGGATCCGACGGGCGTCGGGTGGCGGTACGGGCCGCCGGGGCGCGGCGGGCCCCGCGCTCACGGGCGGTGAACCCCTCGGGCAGCCCCTCCGCGTCGAGCACCTCGGCCTCGACGACCTCCGGCAACGGCAGCTGACGGACCAGCACTTCCTGGCCGCTGTAGGTGTCGAAGGCCCGGGTCTCGGTCAGTTCGTACTCGTCGGAGGGCGGCAGCGGCAGGCGGTAGCGGTCGGCGAGCACCCGACCCGCATAGTCGTCCACGTTGCCTCCCCCGGCCGCCTGGTCGTTCACATCCGTTCCCCGACGGCCCGTTCCGCATCCACATCCGGCTCCGTACGGTCCGCAACCATTCACGATACGTGCCGGAGGCAACCCGCATTGAGGGGATGACTGATTCTCACCGCCCCAAACAGGGCTCGTTCACATCACGACTTGGGCTCGAAGGACTTCGTCAGTGTCCTCCAGGTGTCCTTGCGCAGGTCGCTGTGCCAGGCCGCGTCCTTCGCGGAGTACATCAGCCCGTAACCGAGGTGGTCGTTCACCACGAACCCCCGGTCGATCGAGCGGTACTTGGTGCCGCCGTCCACGTAGGTGAACTCCCAGTCGGCCGTGTTCCAGCCGCGGTAATCCACCTCCTCTATGCGGATCTTCTGGTACTGGGAACGCACCATGCCGTGTTCCTGGTTCTTCCAGTCCGCCACCGGGTCGTCCTTGGGCGCGCTGGTCCAGCCGACGAGCAGCCTCTGCCCGTCGGGCCCGGCGTAGCGGTCTCCGGCCGAATCGGTGGACCGGTACGTCCAGCCCTTGGGCAGCCCGATCGCGTACCCCTGGCCGCCCTTGTGGGTCGACTGCGCCGGCGCGCTGCCGTCGTCGTCCTTCGCGCCGGACGACCCGGAGTCGTCGCTGCCGGACGGGCCGGTGTTCTTCTCGGGCTGCGAGCCCTTGGTGGCGGGCGCCGAAGTGTCCCCGTCCGTCCGCTCGCCGCTGCTCCCCTTGCCGCCCGTGCCCTTGTCCTGCTTGAGGGAAGGCCCGGCGCTCGCGGGCGCCTTGGCGCCGCTCTTCCTGCCGCCCCCGTCGTCGTCCCCGCCGAGCGTGAGGGCCAGCACGGTGCCGATGACCGCGAGCACGACCAGCACCGCGATGATCACCAGCGTCCGCCTGGGCACCACGTCGGTGAGCGGCGCCCTCGGTACCGGCCGCGGCGGCAGGTCGAGGTCCGGCGGCGGCACCACGGGCCACCCCGAACTCGGCTTGTTCGCGCTGGAGTTCGGCACGGCCGCGGAACCCTGGGACGAGCCGGCCGGCCGTCCCGCCGCGCCGCCGCCCGGCGCCGCGGACGAGGCCTGGCCCGAGGAGACCCGCCCGGAGGAGGTCTGACGGGAGGGGGTCTGACCGGAGGAGGTCCGGCCCTGGGCGGTCGCCCCACCGGCGCTGCCGCCGGCCGCCCCCGAGGCGTTACCGGAGGGCGCGTCCGCCGTACCGCTCCCGCTCTTCGCCCGCGCGACGGCTGCCGCGCCGGCCACCCCGGCCGCCTTGCGGACCGAACGCAGCGCCCCGCGCAGCTTCTCCGCGGCCTCCTCGCCCCGCTTGCCCTCGGCCCCGCCGGGCTGCGCCGGCAGCGGAACCACGCGCGTGGCGTCCATCGGCTCCGGCTCGGGCGCGTGGATCACCGCGTCGAGCATGGCCCGGGCGGCGGCGTCGTCGATCCGCTGGGCGGGGTCCTTGGTGAGCAGGCCGTAGATGACGTCCCTGAGCGGACCCGCGTTCTTGGGCTCCTCCAGCGGCTCGGTCATCACCGCGGTCAGCGTGGCGATCGCCGAACCCTTGTCGTACGGCGGCACGCCCTCGACCGACGCGTAGAGCAGGCCGCCCAGCGACCACAGGTCGGCCGCGGGGCCCGGCTTGTGCCCGCGGGCACGCTCCGGGGAGATGTAGGAGGGGGCGCCGACGAGCATGCCGGTGGAGGTGATGGACGGGTCGCCCTCGACCTGTGCGATCCCGAAGTCGGTGAGCACGACCCGGCCGTCCTCGGCGATGAGCACGTTGGACGGCTTCACGTCACGGTGCAGGATGCCCTCGCGGTGCGCGGAGCGCAGCACGTCGAGGACGGCCAGCCCGACCTCGGCCGCGCGCTTGGGCTCCAGCAGGCCGTCCTCGCGGATGGCCTCGGCGAGGGACTTGCCCTCGACCAACTCCATGACGATCCATGGCCGGTCGTCCTCGTCGACCACGTCGAAGACCGTCACGGCGCTGTTGTTGCGGATCCGGGCGATCGCCTTGGCCTCGCGCAGGGTGCGCGTGATCAGGCGCCGCTTCTCCTCCTCGTCGATGTTCGACGGGAACCGCAGCTCCTTGACGGCGACCGTCCGGCCGAGGGTCTCGTCCTCGGCGCGCCACACCGTGCCCATGCCGCCGCGGCCCAGTACGTCTCCCAGCCGGTACCGCCCGGCGAGAAGACGACGCTCGCTCTTGCCCTGACGAGTCTCCTGACGAGATGTCCCCGCCCGCTCCGCCTCCGACATGCGTCCCCTCATGCAACCCGCCCTGACAGAGCCTCCATTGTCCCTCACCCGACAAGTGGCCGACGCCCAGGGTGTCCCGGACGCCGCCCCGGGCCGCGCGCACCGGGCGACCCGCTGAATAGGAACTTCCGTTTACCGGGATGATGGGCCGGAAGGGAAGGGAGCCCGGATGCCGGCGCTTCGGGCACTCCTGTCCATACCGGTGGCCCTGGCCCTGGCCCTGCTCCTCGCTCCCACCGCCGTCCGTGCCGGCCCCGCCTCCGGGGCCCCGGAGGCGGTCCTCCCCCTGCTGGTCACCGAGGGCAGGGCACCCGCCGCCGCCCTGCTGAGCCGGGAGATGAACCGCTCCCGCTACAGGGCCGCCGGCCGGGGTATCGCGCGGGCCGACCACTTCCGTGCAGGCAGCATCACCAAGACGTTCGTCGCGACGGTCGTGCTGCAACTGGCGGCGGAACACCGGCTGTCCCTGTCCGACACCGTGGAACGGCATCTTCCGGGGCTGCTTCGCGGACAGGGCACCGACGGACGGCACACCACCCTGCGGGCACTGCTCACCCACACCAGCGGGCTCGCCGACTTCACCCGGGTCACCCATGGGGTCGTCCCTCTGACCCCGCTTCAGGCCGTGGACATCGCTCTCGCCCTCCCTCCGGCCCGCCCGGGTCCCTGCCCCTGCTCCTGCTCCTGCTCCAGCTCCAGCTCCAGCTCCAGCTCCAGCTCCAGCTCCAGCACCAACTACGTCCTGCCCGGCATGGTGGTCCGGCAGGTCACCGGCCGTTCGTACGCCACCGAGGTGCGGCGCCGGATCATCGCCCCACTCGGTCTTGCGGGCACCTCCTTTCCCGGATCCCGCAGTTCGCTTCCTCCGCCGCACGGCCGGGCCCACGCGGCCGACGGCTCGGACGCCACCGAGCTCGACCCGCGCGTGGCCGGTGCGGCGGGTGAGCTGGTGACCACGCTCGACGACAGGGACCGCTTCTACGCGGCCCTGCTGGGCGGCAAGCCGCTGCCCCCGCGCCGGCTGCGCGAGATGCTCCACGTCCATGCCGCGCACGGCTCGTACGGCATGGGGATCTTTCCGGCAAAGCTCCCGTGCGGTATCACGGTGTGGGGGCACAACGGCCGGATGTCCGGCAGCTACGTGCGCACCGCAGCCACCGTCGACGGCCGTCCCGTCCTCACCTCCCGGGTGAACACGGACGCGATCGCAGATCCCCGGCTGGAACCGGCCTTGCTCGCCGCCGAGTTCTGCCCTCGCATCTGACAGAACGCACGGGCCCCGAACGAAGATCCCGGTTCACTACACCCGTTCGAGTGAAAGCCGGAGGTGAGACCGGCTCAGCCCGCCTCAGCCCAAGCCCAGCCCGGCTTGACTCATCCAAGCCCGGCTCAGCTCACCTCGGCTGACCTCGGCTCGGTGCGGCTCAGCTCAGCTCAGCGGCACGATGTCCGGCGCCCCCAGCCGTGCCGCGTCCGCCGTCTGGTCGTCGGGCTGGAGCTGGGACTCCCGCTCGGCCTCGACCCGCTTCTCGTAGTGCTCCACCTCGCGCTCGATCTGGTCCTTGTCCCAGCCGAGGACGGGCGCCATCAGTTCGGCGGCCTCGCGGGCGCTGCGGGTGCCCCGGTCGAAGGTCTCGATGGAGATACGGGTGCGGCGGGTGAGCACGTCGTCCAGGTGCCGGGCACCCTCGTGCGAGGCGGCGTACACGACCTCGGCGCGCAGGTAGTCGTCGGCGGCCTGCAGCGGCTCGCCCAGGGCGGGGTCGGCGGCGATGAGGTCCAGGATCTCCTCGGCCATCGCGCCGTATCGGTTCAGCAGGTGTTCGACGCGGACCACGTGGATTCCGGTGCGGGCGGCGATCCGTGCCCGCGCGTTCCACAGCGCCCGGTAGCCCTCCGCGCCCAGCAGCGGGATGTCCTCGGTGACGCAGTCGGCGACGCGCATGTCGAGGCCGTGCACCGCCTCGTCGACGGCGTCCTTCGCCATCACCCGGTACGTCGTGTACTTGCCGCCCGCCACGACCACGAGTCCCGGCGCCGGATGCGCCACCGTATGTTCGCGGGACAGCTTGCTGGTGGCGTCGGACTCACCGGCCAGCAGCGGACGCAGCCCCGCGTACACGCCCTGCACGTCGTCGCGGCTGAGCGGGACGGCGAGCACCGAGTTGACGTGCTCCAGCAGGTAGTCGATGTCGGCGCTGGAGGCGGCCGGGTGGGCCTTGTCCAGGTCCCAGTCGGTGTCGGTGGTGCCCACGATCCAGTGCCGGCCCCAGGGGATGACGAACAGGACCGACTTCTCGGTGCGCAGGATCAGGCCGGTGGTGGAGTGAATGCGGTCCTTGGGCACGACCAGGTGGATGCCTTTGGAGGCGCGGACGTGGAACTGGCCGCGCTCCCCCACCATGGCCTGGGTGTCGTCGGTCCACACTCCGGTGGCGTTGACGATCTGCTTCGCGCGGATCTCGTACTCCCCGCCGCCCTCCACGTCCTGCACCCGGGCGCCGACGACACGCTCGCCCTCGCGCAGGAATCCGGTCACGCGCGCGCGGTTGGCCACCTTCGCGCCGTACGACGCCGCCGTGCGCACCAGGGTCGCCACGAACCGGGCGTCGTCCATCTGGGCGTCGTAGTACTGCAGGGCGCCGACCAGCGCGTCCTTCTTCAGGCAGGGGGCCACGCGCAGGGCGTGACCGCGGGTCAGGTGGCGGTGCAGGGGCAGGCCCCTGCCGTGTCCGCGGGCCATGGACATCGCGTCGTACAAGGCCACGCCCGAGCCTGCGTACAGGCGCTCCCAGCCCTTGTGCTGGAGCGGGTAGAGGAACGCCACCGGTTTGACCAGGTGCGGGGCGAGCCGCTCCAGAAGCAGGCCGCGCTCCTTCAGGGCCTCGCGGACCAGGGCGAAGTCGAGCATCTCCAGATAGCGCAGGCCGCCGTGGATGAGCTTGCTGGATCGGCTGGAGGTGCCCGACGCCCAGTCGCGGGCCTCGACCAGGCCGGTGGACAGACCGCGGGTGACGGCGTCCAGTGCGGTGCCGGCGCCGACCACTCCACCGCCGACCACCAGTACGTCCAGCTCGCGCTCCGCCATCGCCGCCAGTGCCTCGGCGCGCTGCGCCGGACCCAGAGTCGCTGTCCTCACCGCTGCCTCCCGCTGTCGAACAACTCGCTCGCGTCGGCCGCACCCGGTGGGCGAAGCCCGGTTCATCCCCTCCTCATGCCCAAATTCTGACCGGGTTGCCCGGCTTCAGCCACCACGGGCCCCCAACCTGTGGACAACACACGCGCAACCCACGGAAGACACACGAACACAATCACACAGAACAGTCATATGTGTACCTAGTCTGACAGTGCGCTCGCTCATCCTGTCCACAGCGGTTGCGCATCGGTCCCGCTTCGGTTCCTGGGAAGGACGGCCACGCATGCCCGCAGACCTCGCCGTGATCGGACTCGGTCCCCACGGCCTGCCGCTCGCCCAGGCCGCAGTCGCCGCAGGCATCCCGACCATCGGGTACGCCACCGGCCCCGAGGCGGGTTCGCTCAGTCCCGCCGAGCTGCGCCGGATGCATGCCGCGGGCTTCCGGCCCGGCACCGACCCGGCCCAGCTCGGCCGGGTGCGCACCGCCGTGATCTGCGCGTCCACCCCGCGCGGCGCCGACGGCGGGCTCGACCTCGGCCAGGTCGAGGCGGCCGCCCGCACCCTGGCCGAACGGCTGCGCCCGCACACCACCGTCATCCTGGAGTCACCGGTGCTGCCCGGGACCACGGAGGAGTTCCTGCGCCCCCTGCTGGAGAAGGGCTCCGGGCTGCGCGCCGGCCGCGACTTCCACCTCGCCTACTCGCCCAGCCGGGTCGACCCCGGCAACCGCGACCACACCCCCGCCGGCACACCCAAGGTCATCGGGGGTCTCACCTCCGCCTGCACCGAGTCCGCGGCCGCCTTCTACGGGCGGCTCACCGACAAGGTGGTGCGCGCGCGTGGGCTGCGCGAGGCGGAGACCGTGCAGCTGCTGGAGACCAATTTCCGGCACGTCAACATCGCACTCGTCAACGAGATGGCCGTCCTCTGCCACGAGCTGGGCGTCGATCTGTGGGACGTCATCCGCTGCGCGGAGACCAAGCCCTTCGGTTTCCAGGCGTTCCGGCCGGGCCCGGGCGTCGGCGGACACGGCGTCGCCCAGGACCTCACCGGCCACGCGACCCGCACGCTGCGCATGGTGGAGCTGGCCCAGCAGGTCAACCACCGCATGCCCCGGTACGTCGTCCAGCGCGCCGCCACCCTCCTCAACGAGCACGGCAAGTCCGCGCGCGGCGCCCGCGTGCTGCTCCTCGGCGTCACCTACAAGCCCGACCTCGCCGACCTGCAGGGCACGCCCGCCCAGGAGATCGCCGTCCGGCTGATGGAGCTGGGCGCCTCGGTCAGCTACCACGACCCCCTGGTGGCGTCCTGGAGCGTCCTGGACCGCCCGGTCCCGCGCGCGGACTCCCTCTACGAGGCGGCCGCCGACGCCGATCTGACGATCCTGCTCCAGCAGCACCGCACCTACGACCTCCAGGGTCTGTCGGTGAAGGCCCAGCTGCTCCTGGACACCCGCGGGGCCACGCCCACGGGGGCGGCGCACCGGCTCTGAGACCGGTCACGAACGGAAAACAGCCGGGGGCGTTGTCGTCCCCGGCTGTTAATCTCCCCCGGACTCGTCGCACACACGTGCGCGTACGTCGTCCGTCTTCGTCATCCAGTTGTGTCACCACACCGGGGGATTTCTGTCATGAGCCAGTCACCACCACCACCGCCGCAGCAGCCGTACGGGCCGGCCGACGGCAACCCGTACGCCCAGCAGGCGCCCGTCGGCGCTCCGGGCGCGCCCCAGGCGCCGTACCCGCCGCAGCCGGGCGCGTTCGCCCCGCCGCCCCCGCCGCCCGCCCCGAGCCGCGGCAACCTCGCCCTCGGCCTGGTCGCGGCCCTGGTCGCCGCCCTGGTGGCCGGCGCCCTCTACGGCGTCATCATCGGTGCCACCGAGCACGAGATCGGCTGGGCGGCCGTCGGCGTCGGCTTCGTCATCGGCCTCGCGGGCGGCAAGGCCGGCGGCCGCAGTCCCGTCGTGCCGATCGTCGGCGCCGTCCTCGCGCTCGCCTCGGTCTACCTCGGCCAGCTGGTCGGCGAGGCGATGATGATCGCGGACTATGTGCACGCGGACTTCTCCGAGGTGTTCTTCGACCATCTCGACGTGGTCCAGGAGGCCTGGAAGAAGGAAGCCGACCCGCTCACCTTCCTCTTCTTCGCCATCGCCGCGTTCGCCGCCTTCTCGGGTGCCAAGAAGGCCGCCGCGTAACGCCTCGCCGCACGGGAAAGGGCCCGACCACCTCGCAGGTGGCCGGGCCCTTCGCGTCGTACGGCCGGGTCAGCGCTTGTGCTGGCTGTCCGCGACGGTGACCTCGACCCGCTGGAACTCCTTCAGCTCGCTGTAGCCGGTGGTGGCCATGGCGCGGCGCAGGGCGCCGAAGAAGTTCATGGAGCCGTCGGGGGTGTGGGACGGGCCGGTGAGGATCTCCTCGATCGTGCCGACCGTGCCCAGGTCGACCTTCTTGCCGCGGGGCAGCTCCTCGTTGACCGCCTCCATGCCCCAGTGGTGGCCCTTGCCGGGCGCGTCCGTGCCCCGGGCGAGCGGGGAGCCCATCATCACCGAGTCGGCGCCGCAGGCGATCGCCTTCGGCAGGTCGCCGGACCAGCCGACACCCCCGTCCGCGATCACGTGCACGTACCGGCCACCGGACTCGTCCATGTAGTCGCGGCGGGCGGCGGCCACGTCGGCGACCGCGGTGGCCATCGGGACCTGGATGCCGAGCACGTTGCGCGTGGTGTGCGCGGCGCCGCCGCCGAAGCCGACCAGGACGCCGGCCGCGCCGGTGCGCATCAGGTGCAGGGCGGCGGTGTAGGTGGCACAGCCGCCGACGATCACCGGGACGTCCAGCTCGTAGATGAACTGCTTCAGGTTCAGCGGCTCGTGCGCGCCGGAGACGTGCTCGGCCGAGACCGTCGTACCGCGGATGACGAAGATGTCCACGCCCGCGTCCACGACCGCCTTGGAGAACTGGGCGGTGCGCTGCGGGGAGAGCGCGGCCGCCGTGACCACACCGGAGTCGCGCACCTCCTTGATGCGCGCGCCGATCAGCTCCTCCTTGATGGGAGCCGCGTAGATCTCCTGGAGCCGGCGGGTCGCCTGCTCGGCGGGCAGCTCGGCGATCTCGTCCAGCAGCGGCTGCGGGTCCTCGTACCGCGTCCACAGGCCTTCCAGGTTCAGGACGCCGAGGCCGCCCAGCTCGCCGATGCGAATGGCGGTGGCCGGGGAGACGACCGAGTCCATGGGGGCGGCCAGGAAGGGCAGCTCGAATCGGTAGGCGTCGATCTGCCAGGCGATCGAGACCTCCTTCGGGTCCCGCGTACGGCGGCTGGGGACGACGGCGATGTCGTCGAAGGCGTACGCCCTGCGGCCGCGCTTGCCGCGCCCGATCTCGATCTCAGTCACGTCTGTGGCCTTTCCCTGATGCGTTTCAGCGTCTTCCAGTATCGCCGACAGGTACGGCAAGGGCGGCCCCGGATGCTCCGGAGCCGCCCTGGATGCGCTTCACGCGCGCGTGCGTGTCACTTGCTGCTGTAGTTCGGCGCCTCGACCGTCATCTGGATGTCGTGCGGGTGGCTCTCCTTGAGGCCCGCGGAGGTGATCCGCACGAAGCGGCCCTTGGACTCCATCTCGTCGATGGTGGCCGCGCCCACGTAGCCCATGGTCTGGCGCAGACCGCCGACGAGCTGGTGCAGGACGCTGGCCAACGGGCCGCGGTAGGGCACCTGGCCCTCGATGCCCTCGGGCACGAGCTTGTCGTCGGAGGCGACCTCGGCCTGGAAGTAGCGGTCCTTGGAGTACGACTTGCCCTGGCCCCGGGACTGCATGGCACCGAGCGAGCCCATGCCGCGGTACGACTTGAACTGCTTGCCGTTGATGAACTGCAGCTCGCCGGGCGACTCCTCACAGCCCGCGAGCAGCGAACCGAGCATCACCGTGTCGGCGCCGGCCGCGAGCGCCTTGCCGATGTCGCCGGAGTACTGCAGGCCGCCGTCGCCGATCAGCGGGATGCCGGCCGGGCGGGCGGCGAGGGAGGCCTCGTAGATGGCGGTGACCTGCGGGACGCCGATGCCGGCGACCACGCGCGTCGTACAGATCGAGCCGGGGCCCACGCCCACCTTGATGCCGTCGACACCGGCGTCGATCAGGGCCTGCGCGCCGTCGCGCGTGGCGACGTTGCCGCCGATCACGTCGACGGAGACGCTCGACTTGATCTTCGACATCCAGCTGAGAGCGTTGCTGTTGTGGCCGTGCGAGGTGTCGACGACCAGGAAGTCCACCCCGGCCTCGGCCAGCGCCTGGGCGCGCTCCAGGGCCTCGGGGCTCGCGCCCACGGCGGCGCCGACGAGCAGGCGGCCCTCGGCGTCCTTGGCGGCGCTCGGGTACTTCTCGGCCTTGACGAAGTCCTTGACCGTGATGAGGCCCTTGAGGACGCCGGTGTCGTCGACCAGCGGAAGCTTCTCGATCTTGTGGCGGCGCAGCAGCTCCATGGCGTCCACGCCGGAGATGCCGACCTGGCCGGTGACCAGCGGCATCGGCGTCATGACCTCGCGCACCTGACGGCTGCGGTCGCTCTCGAAGGCCATGTCGCGGTTGGTGACGATGCCGAGCAGCTTGCCGGCCGGGTCGGTGACGGGGACGCCGCTGATGCGGAACTTGGCGCACAGTGCGTCCGCCTCGGCGAGCGTCGCCTCCGGGTGCACCGTGATGGGGTCGGTGACCATGCCGGACTCGGACCGCTTGACCAGGTCGACCTGGTTGACCTGGTCCTCGACGGACAGGTTGCGGTGCAGGACGCCGACGCCGCCGAGGCGGGCCATCGCGATCGCCATGCGGGACTCGGTCACCTTGTCCATCGCCGCAGAGAGCAGCGGGATGTTGACCCGGACGTTGCGCGAGATGCGGGACGAGGTGTCGACCGCGCCGGGGAGCACCTCGGAGGCGCCCGGCAGCAGCAGCACGTCGTCGTAGGTCAGCCCGAGTGTCGCGAATTTACCGGGCACTCCGTCGACGTTCGCAGTCATGACACCTTCCCCAAATGGCCTTGATCGGTGCGGATGTCCATGCTAACGGGAAGCACGGCTAGCAAATTCCACGGTGTGGAGCGACTTCAGGCTTCGTATGTTCGTACGGGAACGAACGCGCGCCTGTTCACGAGGGGAGCTACGGAGGCTCCGCGCAGGGCTGTTACTGCTCGGCGAGCGCGCGCAGGCGGCTCAGCGCCCGATGCTGGGCCACCCGTACCGCGCCGGGTGACATTCCCAACATCTGCCCCGTCTCCTCCGCGGTCAAGCCCACGGCGATGCGCAGCAGGAGCAGTTCTCGCTGGTTCTCGGGCAGGTTGGCCAGCAGCTTCTTGGCCCACTCCGCGTCGCTGCTGAGCAGGGCGCGCTCCTCGGGGCCGAGGGAGTCGTCGGGGCGCTCCGGCATCTCGTCCGAGGGGACGGCGGTGGAGCCCGGGTGGCGCATCGCGGCGCGCTGGAGGTCGGCGACCTTGTGCGAGGCGATGGCGAAGACGAAGGCCTCGAAGGGGCGGCCCGTGTCCCGGTAGCGCGGCAGGGCGAGGAGGACGGCGACACAGACCTCCTGGGCGAGGTCCTCCACGAAGTGGCGCGCGTCGCCGGGGAGCCGGGACAGCCGGGTGCGGCAGTAGCGCAGCGCCAAGGGGTGCACATGGGCGAGCAGATCGTGCGTGGCCTGCTCGTCCCCGTCGACGGCACGATGCACGAGCGCACCGATCGCCCCGTGGGCCGTGCCCGCCTCGTCGTCGCGCATCGGTCCATGGTGCCTTGCGGCCGTCCGGTCCGTCGCATCGTGCTCGTGGTTGTGCACCGAAGCGTTATGAGCAGGTGCGCCGGCACTCATTCCCTGCGCCCTCCCCTTCCGCTCGACCGACTCGTCCCCGAGAGACTCCACACCTCAAGGATGCGGCATCCGCGGCGAAACGAGCAGCGGGCATCCGGCGGGTCGCCTTGCACAGCCCCCGCCGACCCCCACGACAAGCCCGCACGCCCGCGCAATCGCCCCGCCCCGGGAGGGGGCCGCAGGGCGTCCGCGGTGCGTTCAATGGTGCCTTCGTCCCAGCGGCAGGAGGGCAAAGCAGCAGGTCAGACGGATGCGCCGGGACTCCGGGTGGGTCAGGTGCACTGTCGACGGCCGTCAGGACGGACGCATTCATCACAGCCGTCATGACGGATGCGCCACAGATGGCCGTCACGACGGATGCACCACAGACGGCGGCCACAGCGGACGCACCACAGACGGCGGCCACAAGGGCTGCACCACTGATGGTCGCCACGACAGATCCGCCACCCACTGCCCCAGCAACGGATCCTTCACCTACGGTCCCCGCGGGGAAAGCCGCCCCCGCGGTGCCTGCCCGCCACTCGGCCCCGCCTGCCCCGGGGCAGGCGGGAATCCCAAGGTGGCGGACCGCAGCCCCGCCGCGGCCCACGTCCTACCGGACCAGTCCCCAGCGGAAGCCGAGCGCCACCGCGTGGGCCCGGTCCGAGGCGCCGAGCTTCTTGAACAGGCGGCGGGCGTGCGTCTTCACGGTGTCCTCGGAGAGGAACAGCTCGCGGCCGATCTCGGCGTTGGAGCGGCCGTGACTCATGCCCTCCAGCACCTGGATCTCGCGCGCGGTGAGGGTGGGCGCGGCGCCCATCTCGGCCGAGCGGAGGCGACGCGGGGCCAGACGCCAGGTCGGATCGGCGAGGGCCTGGGTCACGGTGGCCCGCAGCTCCGCGCGCGAGGCGTCCTTGTGCAGATAGCCTCGGGCGCCGGCGGCGACCGCGAGGGCCACGCCGTCGAGGTCCTCGGCGACAGTGAGCATGATGATGCGCGCGCCAGGGTCGGCGGACAGCAGCCGGCGCACGGTCTCGACGCCGCCCAGGCCGGGCATGCGTACGTCCATCAGGATGAGGTCGGAGCGGTCGGCGCCCCAGCGGCGGAGGACTTCCTCGCCGTTGGCCGCCGTCGTCACACGCTCGACGCCGGGCACGGTCGCGACCGCGCGGCGGAGCGCCTCTCGGGCAAGCGGGGAGTCGTCGCAGACGAGGACGGATGTCATGACCGCCCTCCGCAGCTGATGCGCGTCACCTTGAGCCTCCAGGCTGGTACGGAATCGTCACCTGTGCGGTCGACCGTCTCGGACGCCTGCCCGAGCGCTTGTGTTTTCAACCGCCTCCGCACTCTCAACGACGGTCACTCGAAAGAGTTACGGGGCTGCGTGCCGTCTTCGGCACTCTACGTGAGGGCGCCGACACGGTGCAGACATGCCCGAAGGACCCTCAACTTTTCATCACAACCTATGCCCCATTTAGCCGTTTTTGCTCCCGTTTCTCAGTGTCTGGAGCTAGATTCGCAATGAGTCATATTTTCATCTCCTTAGACCGGAGATGTACGGTCGATGGCACCGTATCCGCCCAGAACGGCCACAAGGGGTCACGTAATGGCAGATTTCTCCCGCCTTCCCGGACCGAACGCGGACCTGTGGGACTGGCAGCTGCTCGCTGCCTGCCGCGGCGTGGACAGTTCGCTCTTCTTCCACCCGGAGGGCGAGCGCGGGGCGGCTCGGAGCGCTCGCGAGAACTCGGCCAAGGAGGTCTGCATGAGGTGCCCGGTCCGTGCGGAGTGCGCGGCGCACGCGCTGGCCGTACGCGAGCCGTACGGAGTCTGGGGCGGCCTGACCGAGGACGAGCGCGAAGAGTTGATGGGGCGGGCGCGCAACCGCCTGGTGTCGGCGTCGACCACCAGCGCGGGCACCGCCCCGCACGCCTGAAGGAACGTTTCTGCAGCGGCATCGCACCCGGGTACGCACACGCATGCCCGTCTTCTTCGAGGGAACCTCTCACGCGCCTTGCTGACGCCCGGCCGCCCTGGCCAGCTGTTCCAGCGTCGCCGCCACGGCCGGCACCTGAGCCAGGTCGGGCAGGGTGAGGGCGACGATCTGCCGTCGTACCGCCGGTTCCAGCGCCACCGTGCGCACCCCCCGGGGCCGTACCGACTCCACCGCGAGCTGCGGCAGTACGGCCACCCCGAGGCCCGCGCCCACCAGTCCGACCACCGCCGGGTAATCGTCGGTGGCGAAGTCGATGCGCGGTGTGAAGCCCGCGCTCTCGCACACCTCGACCAGTTGGCCGCGGCAGCGCGGGCAGCCCGCGATCCAGGGCTCGCGGGCCAGTTCCCCGATGCCCACGGACTGCGCGCGCGCGAGCCGGTGGCGTTCGGGCACCAGGGCGACCAGACGGTCGGCCAGCAGGGGCCGGACGACGAGGTCGTCCCACTCCTCGGCGACCGCCGCCCCCTCGTAGCGGAAGGCGAGCGCCAGGTCGCAGTCGCCCTCGCGCAGCAGTTCGACGGACTTCGGGGGCTCCGCCTCCTCCAGGGAGACACGGGTGCCGGGGTGTGCGGCGCGCAGGGCGGCCAGGGCGGTGGGGACCAGGGTGGAGCTGCCGCTGGGGAAGGAGACCAGCCGGACCCTGCCCGCCCTGAGGCCCGCGATGGCAGCGACCTCCTCCTCGGCAGCGGTGAGCCCGGCGAGGATCCCGGAGGCGTGCCGGACGAGGGCCTCGCCGGCCTGGGTCAGGCGCATCTCGCGGCCGCTGCGGATCAGCAGCGGGGTGCCGACCGAGGTCTCCAGGGCCTTCATCTGCTGGCTGACGGCAGGCTGGGTGCAGCCCAGCTCGCGCCCCGCCGCCGAGAAGGAACCGGTGGTGGCGACGGCACGCAGGACGCGGAGATGACGAGCCTCGATCACCCTCCGAGCATAAGCCCGACTTGGGTACAGTGCCCAATATCGCGTCGACGCTTTGGGATGTGGTCCCGTACCGTTTGAACATGAAGCTTCTCTTGGTCAACCTCGGCCACCGTCGTCCGGTGCCGTACACGGACCAGCCGGAGGGCGTGACGGGCATCGACAAACGACCCGCCGACGGACCGGTGCGGGTGGCGGCTCCGGGGCCCAAGGGGGTCGGTGCGAGCGGTGTCGCCGGGGACGCGGTGTGCGACCTGCGCCACCACGGCGGCGACGACCAGGCGGTGTACGCCTTCGCGCGCGAGGACCTCGACGACTGGGAGCGGGAGCTGGGCCGATCGCTGGCCAATGGCTGCTTCGGCGAGAACCTGACGACGGAGGGCCTCGACGTGTCCGGGGCGCTGATCGGCGAGCGCTGGCGGATCGGGTCCGAGGTGGTGCTGGAGGTGACCGCGGGGCGGATTCCGTGCCGTACGTTCCAGGGCCATTTGGACGAGCGGGGATGGGTGAAGAGGTTCACCCGGAAGGGCGCGACGGGGGCCTACCTGCGAGTGATCGAACCAGGTGAGATCCGGGCGGGCGATCCGATCGAGATCGTGCACCGGCCGGAGCACGACGTGACGGTGGCGATGCAGTTCCGCGCGGTGACCACGGAGCGGGAACTGCTGCCGCGGCTGCTCGCGGCGGGCGAGGCGCTGCACGGCGAGACGCTGGCCGCGGCCCGCAAGTACGTCGCCGGACAGGCCCGCTGAGGGCACGTCACCGATAGCGGACGCTGTCGGTCCGGGTCACTACCCTTGGGCCATGACAACGGCTCTGATTACGGGATCGACCGCGGGCATCGGTGCCGCGTTCGCGCGGCGCCTGGCCGCTGACGGGCATGACCTCGTCCTGGTGGCGCGAGACGCCAAACGGCTGCGCGAGCAGGCGACCGAGTTGCACGACCGGCACGGCATCGAGGCGGAGGTGCTGTCCGCCGATCTCGCCGAGGACAAGGGCATCGAGACGGTGGCCGACCGGCTCGGCGACCGGAAGAACCCGGTCGACCTCCTGGTCAACAACGCCGGCTTCGGCAACAAGGGCCGCTATCTCGACGTACCCATGGCCGACGAGCTGAAGATGCTCAAGGTGCACTGCGAGGCGGTGCTGCGGCTGACCTCCGCGGCGGCCGAGGCGATGCGGGAGCGCGGGCGCGGCGGGGTGGTGAACGTGGCCTCGGTGGCGGCCTTCGTGCCCCGGGGGAGCTACGGCGCCTCGAAGGCCTGGGTCGTGCAGTTCACCCAGGGCGCGGCGAAGGACCTGGCCGGCAGCGGGGTGCGGCTGATGGCTCTGTGCCCCGGCTTCGTGCGCACCGAGTTCCACCAGCGGGCCGGCATGGGCACGGACAACATCCCGGGCTGGATGTGGCTGGACGCGGACAAGCTGGTCGCGGCCGCCCTGGCCGACCTCGCGCGCGGGAAGACGCTGTCCATCCCGGATCCCCGGTACAAGGCGCTGATGGGACTGGTGAAGGTCACCCCGCGAGGGCTGCTGGGCGGAATCAGCTCGAAGACGGGACGCAAGTACGGGCCCCAGTAGGACGGGTGGCGTCCGCGTTCCGGTGGGAAAATGGACCTGACGGATCCGGACCCAGGGGCCGGGAGGCGGCGCCATGACGTTCGTACAGCTCATCGACTGCAAGACCAGCCGGCTCGACGAGATGAACCGGCTGCTGGACCAGTGGGTCGAACAGACCAGGGGGACGCGGACCGCGACGCACGCGGTGGTCGGCAAGGACCGCTCGGATGCGACCCACGTCATCGAGATCGTGGAGTTCCCGTCGTACGAGGAGGCGATGCGGAACTCGAACCTGCCGGCGACCGACCGGATCTACCGCGAGATGATCGCGCTGTGCGACGAGATGCCGACGTTCACGGACCTGGACGTGGTCCGTGACGAGCCGTTGTACGCCGACCAGGCGCGCCGCTTCTTCGACACGATCGCGGTACAGGGGCCGTTGCCACCGCTGAACAACCTGCTCGCGGAGAACTACCACGACCACGATCCGGCCAACCAGCAGGACAATCTCGGGCTGGAGAACATGCGCCGCGAGATCGAGATGTGGCGGGAGGCCTTCAGCTTCACGTTCACGGTCGAGGACCAGATCACCGAGGGGGACCGGGTCTGCACCCGGTGGTCCTGGAACGCCATCCAGCAGGGCGAGTTCCTGGGTCTGCCCAACACCGGCCGGCAGGTGTCGAGGACCGGCATGACGATCTTCCGGTTCGACAGCGAGGGCAAGATCCACGAGGGCTGGTGGCAGTACGACCGGCTGGGGCTGATGGAGCAGTTGGGCGCGCTGGACGCGCTGGAGAACTAGGTCGGGGCCCGGGGGGCAGAGCGAAGGCCCGGCACCCCGAGGGGGTGCCGGGCCTCAGTGCTGAGGTGCCTCAGTGGGAGTGGCCGTGACCGTGGCCCGCCTCGGCCGGCTCCTCTTCCTTCTTCTCGACGACCAGGGTCTCGGTCGTGAGCAGCAGGGAGGCGATGGAGGCGGCGTTCTCCAGGGCGGAGCGGGTGACCTTGACCGGGTCGATGACGCCGGCCTTGACCAGGTCGCCGTACTCGCCGGAGGCGGCGTTGTAGCCGCTGCCCTTCTCCAGCTCCGCCACCTTGGAGACGATGACGTAGCCCTCGAGGCCGGCGTTCTCGGCGATCCAGCGCAGCGGCTCGACGGCGGCGCGGCGGACGACCGCGACACCCGTGGCCTCGTCGCCGGTCTTGCCGAGGTTGCCCTCCAGGACCTTGACGGCGTGGACCAGCGCGGAGCCACCACCGGAGACGATGCCCTCCTCGACCGCGGCGCGGGTCGCGGAGATGGCGTCCTCCAGACGGTGCTTCTTCTCCTTCAGCTCCACCTCGGTGGCGGCGCCGACCTTGATCACGCACACGCCGCCGGCCAGCTTCGCGAGGCGCTCCTGGAGCTTCTCGCGGTCCCAGTCGGAGTCGGTGTTCTCGATCTCGGCCTTGATCTGGGCGACGCGGCCGTGCACGTCCTCGGAGTTGCCGGCACCGTCGACGAGGGTCGTGTCGTCCTTGGTGACCGTCACGCGGCGGGCGGAGCCCAGCACGTCCAGGCCGACCTGGTCGAGCTTGAGGCCGACCTCCTCGGAGATGACGGTGGCGCCGGTGAGGACGGCCATGTCCTGCAGCATCGCCTTGCGGCGGTCGCCGAAGCCGGGGGCCTTGACCGCGACCGCGTTGAAGGTGCCGCGGATCTTGTTGACGACCAGGGTCGACAGGGCCTCGCCCTCGACGTCCTCGGCGATGATCAGCAGCGGCTTGGAGGCGCCCGCCTGGATGACCTTCTCCAGCAGCGGCAGCAGGTCGGCGATGGAGCCGATCTTGCCCTGCGTGATCAGGATGTACGGGTCTTCGAGGACGGCCTCCATGCGCTCCTGGTCCGTCACGAAGTACGGCGACAGGTAGCCCTTGTCGAAGGCCATGCCCTCGGTGAAGTCCAGCTCCAGACCGAAGGTGTTGGACTCCTCGACGGTGATGACACCGTCCTTGCCGACCTTGTCCATGGCCTCGGCGATCAGCTCGCCGACCTGCTGGTCCTGGGCGGACAGCGCGGCCACGGCGGCGATGTCGGACTTCTCGTCGATCGGGCGGGCCGAGGCCAGCAGCTCGTCGGAGACGGCCTTGACCGCGGCGTCGATGCCCTTCTTCAGGGCGGCCGGGGAGGCGCCGGCGGCGACGTTCTTCAGGCCCTCGCGCACCAGCGCCTGGGCGAGCACGGTGGCGGTGGTGGTGCCGTCACCAGCGATGTCGTTGGTCTTGGTCGCCACCTCCTTCACCAGCTGGGCGCCGAGGTTCTCGTACGGGTCCTCGATCTCGACCTCGCGGGCGATCGTGACACCGTCGTTGGTGATGGTGGGGGCGCCGAACTTCTTGTCGATGACGACGTTGCGGCCCTTGGGGCCGATCGTCACCTTCACCGTGTCGGCCAGCTTGTTGACGCCGCGCTCGAGGGCGCGACGGGCGTCCTCGTCGAACTTCAGGATCTTCGCCATGACAGCGGGAGCCCTCTCGGAGATCTGATGGATGAAAAAAGAACTGCGCCCCGGCGCCCGGCTTCTTAGGTGGTCGCGGGTGCCAGGGGCGCAGCTGAAAGCAACTGAGTGCTCGAGGTGACTACTTCTCGATGATCGCGAGGACGTCGCGAGCCGAGAGGACGAGGAACTCCTCGCCGTTGTACTTCACCTCGGTGCCGCCGTACTTGCTGTACAGGACGACGTCGCCGACCTTGACGTCGAGCGGCAGGCGCTCACCGTTCTCGAAACGGCCCGGACCCACGGCGAGGACGGCGCCCTCCTGGGGCTTCTCCTTCGCGGTGTCCGGGATGACCAGGCCAGAGGCGGTGGTCTGCTCGGCGTCGAGCGGCTGGACCACAATGCGGTCCTCGAGCGGCTTGATGGCAACCTTGGAGCTGGTGGTCGTCACGATCCGACCTCCCCCTTCGGAGATCTCACGGGGTTAACTGTCTGAGGTGGCGACCAGGTCGATCCGTCGTCGCGGGTGCCGGACCTGCCCGTCGCGTGTTTGGCACTCTCATCTGCCGAGTGCCAGAGCCGAGACTATGACTGCAATTAGCACTCGGTCAAGCGGAGTGCCAATGCCGTGCGGCGCGTCGGCCTGGTTCGTGCCTGACGGGCCGCCTAGTGCAGGTAGTCCTCGAGGCGTCCCACCGTCAGTCCCCTGGCCTGCACCCGGCGCAGCAGGCGCGTCGTGCGCTGCTTCAGGGTGGGGCCGGTGGCCTCGTCGGGACCGACCAGGACGATGTCGCCCGGACACAGGTGCCGTTCACCCCGGCCGTAGCTGATGCCGTCGGAGGTCATCGCGGCGCGCCACAGGACGAGCGTGGAGATGCCGCAGTCGGCCGCCGCGCGCAGGGTGGTGGTGTCGTAGGTGCCGTAGGGCGGGCGGAAGAGGCGGGGGCGGACCCCGAAGCGGGACTTGAGTTTGTCCTGCTGGCCGCAGATCTCGGCGCGCTGGCCGGCGTACGGCAGTCCGGGCATCGCCGGGTGGTCGAGGGTGTGGTTCTCGATGTCGGCACCGACCGCGCGGAGGCGGGCGAAATGGCCGTACCCGGGTCCCACGACGCTGTCGGTGAGGAAGAAGCTGACCGGCAGCCGCAGTTCGCGGACCATGTCGACGAATCGCGGGTCCCTTTCGGCGCCGTCGTCGTAGGTGAGGAAGACGACCTTGTCGGTGGTGGCGACGTGGTCCACGACCCGGGGCGGGGAACCGTCCGCCCGATGGGTCGTCAGGGGCCGGACCGGGTGGCTGGGCGGCGCGGCGAGCGGGGCGGTCAGGCCCCAGCGGCGGTAGGCCTCGTTTCCGGCCCGGCCGGGCGGCCGCACCCCTTGGGCCGCCCGTTTGCCGAGGCGTTCGATGGGGTCGACGGACTGGGCGCAGCCCGCGAGGAGAAGGGCCGAGGCGAGTGCGGCGGCCAGCCCGGCCCGCACCCGTCCCTGACCGTTCCCCGGGCCGCGCCCCGGTCGCCCCCGGTGCCTCACAGGTAGTCCTCCAGGCGCGCCACGGCGTACCCCTCGCGCGTGACCTTGTTCAGGAACCTGCGCATGTCGTCGACCATGGTGCCGTCCCAGTCGTCGCGGCCGCGGAAGTGGGTGAGCACGATGTCGCCGGGGTGCAGGCCGCGGTCCCACTCGCGGTACTCCCAGTGGTCGACGAAGACCTCCTCGTCCCAGATCGGCGCGTATCTGATCCCGCAGGCCTTGGCGGCGCGCAGGGTGTCGCCGTTGTAGTTGCCGTAGGGCGGGCGGAAGACGGTCGGCGCCTTGCCGAACTGCTTCTTCATGATGTCCTGCATGCCGCAGATCTCGTCCTTCTGCTCCTCGTAGGACAGGCCGGGCAGATAGGGGTGGGTGAGGGTGTGGTTGTTGAGGGTGTGGCCCTGGGACTGCATCGTGCGGAAATAGTTGTAGTCGTCCTTGACCAGGTAGTTGCTGAGGAACGCCGTGTAGGGGATCTTCAGGTCGCTCATCATGCGCAGGAACGCCGGGTCCTTCTCGGCGCCGTCGTCGATGGTGAGGAAGACGACCTTCTGCCTGGTGGGGACGGAGGTGAAGACCGGCGGCAGGTTCTCCTCCTGCTGGCCGTCCACCTCGAAGCCGTCGCGCGGGGTGATCTTCGGCTTTCTGGCCGGCGGCGCGGGGGGCGTCAGCGGCACCTGCTTCAGGTTCCAGTGCTGGGCGGCGGCGACCAGCCGGGCGTGTTCGGCGGCGCGACGGGCCCGGGGGTCCAGCGCCTGGCCGGGGCCGCCCTGGCCGGACTGCCGTCCGGGGGTGCCCCCGGCGCCGGAGTCGGCGTCCTGGGCGGCGCAGCCGGAGAGCACGGCGGCGGAGGCCAGTGCGGCCGCCCCGCAGCGGAGGGCGGCCCCGCGGAACCCTGCCCGACTTTTGTCATTTTGTACTACTAGTCGCATGGCGTCGGATCCTCCCAGGCCCCGGCCCCGAACCCGGCCCGACACCGCGGCCGGAGGCGAACCATCCACCGACTGGCCCACAATGACCCGGTGAACGACCTCGCCCCTCTCCTCACCCCCGAAGGCCGCGCCCTCCTCGACGAGGTGCGCGACACCGACCCCGCACAGGAGCTGGCCGTCGCCACCCGGCTGCGGCGCGAGCACCCCGCCGAGCTGGTGTCGGCGGCGCTGGGGCAGGCACGGCTGCGGCAGCGGGCGGCGGCGAAGTTCGGGGCCGAGGACGCGCGGCGGATGTTCTTCACACCGAACGGGGTCGAGCAGTCGACCCGGGCGAGCGTGGCGGCGTACCGGGCGGAGCGCATGAAGGAGCTGGGCGTGACCTCGGTCGCCGACCTGTGCTGCGGGATCGGCGGCGACGCGATCACGCTGGCCCGGGCCGGGATCAGAGTGCTCGCCGTGGACCGGGACCCGCTGACGGCGGCCGCGGCACGGGCGAACGCCGAGGCGCTGGGGCTCACGGAGCTGATCGAGGTACGGGAGGCGGACGTCACGGAGGTGAGCACGGCGGGCTACGACGCCGTGTTCGTGGATCCGGCGCGACGGGGCGGGCGGGGCCGGATCTTCGACCCGGAGGCGTACTCGCCACCCCTGTCCTGGGCGGTCGCCACCGCCCTCGGGGCTCCCCGCGCCGCCCTGAAGATCGCACCCGGCATTCCGCACGAGGCGATCCCCGTCGAGGCCGAGGCCGAGTGGATCTCGGACGGCGGGGACGTGAAGGAGGCGGTGCTGTGGTTCGGGACCGAGCCCGGACTGGTCCGGGCCACCCTGCTGCCGGGACCGCGCACCCTCCGCTCCCGGGGCCTGCCCGATCCCCATGTCAGGTCCGTGGGGCGGTACTTGTACGAGCCCGACGGCGCTGTCATCCGCGCCCATCTGGTCGCGGACGTGGCCGAAGAGGTCGGCGGCGGCCTCGTCGACGAGACCATCGCGTATGTCACGGCCGACGAACTGCGCCCCACCGCGTACGCCGTCGCCTACGAGATCACGGATCAACTCCACTTCAGCGTAAAGAAGTTGAAGGCCCTGCTGCGCGAGCGCGAGGTCGGCACGCTGACCGTGAAGAAGCGGGGGTCGGCGGTGGAGCCGGAGGAACTGCGCAAGAAGGTCAAGCCACAGGGGCCGGGCGCGGCGACGGTGTTCCTCACCCGGGTCGCGGGGGCCCCGACCATGCTGATCGGGGCCCCCGCGAGGCCGGTTGCCGGCTGACCGTCGTACGCGAACGGCGCGCGGTCCGGGCGTGCTCAGGCGCCCGCGGAGCCCGCGGAGCCCGGCAGGTTCACCGACCGGGCAGGGAATGCAGTCTCGCGAGCAGCAGCTGCCGCTCGCGTTCGTTGCGCGTCAGCCCCGCCGCCCGCACGAACTCCGCGCGTGCCTCGGCGGTACGCCCCAGCCGCGCCAGCAGGTCGCCCCGCACGCTGGGCAGCAGGTGGTAGTCCCGCAGGGCGGGTTCGGCGGCCAGGGCGTCCACCAGCTTCAGTCCCTCGGCCGGGCCCTCGGCCATCGACACGGCGACGGCACGGTTCAGTTCCACGACCGGGGACGGGGAGCGGGCCGCGAGCAGGCCGTACAGAGTGGCGATGGTCCGCCAGTCGGTCTCCTCGTAGGTGTACACGTGCGCGTGGCAGGCGGCGATGGCCGCCTGGAGGGCGTAGGGGCCGGGGGCGCCGGTGGCGGTGGCGTCGGCGCGGCCGAGGGCCTGGATGCCGCGGGCGATGAGCATCCGGTTCCAGCGGCGGCGGTTCTGGTCCTTCAGGAGCACCGGTGTGCCGTCGGGTCCGGTGCGGGCGGCCGTGCGGGAGGCCTGGAACTCCAGGAGCGAGGTCAGGGCGTGCACCTCGGGCTCCTCGGGCATCAGCGAGGAGAGCACCCGGGCCAGGCGCAGGGCGTCCTCGCACAGACCCGGACGCAGCAGGTCGTCTCCGGCGGTGGCCGCGTATCCCTCGTTGAAGATCAGGTAGATGACGTCCAGGACGGAGCCGAGGCGGGCCTCGCGGTCGGGGCCGTACGGCACCTCGAAAGCGACGTTCCGCGTGGCCAGGGTGCGCTTGGCACGGACGATGCGCTGGGCGATCGTCGCCTCCGGCACGAGGTGGGCACGGGCGATCTCGGCCGTGCTCAGGCCGCCGAGCAGGCGCAGGGTGAGCGCGGTGCGGGCCTCGCGGGACAGCACCGGGTGGCAGGTGGTGAAGACGAGCCGCAGCAGGTCGTCGTCGATGTCGTCCGGGTCGGCGGGCTCCTCCGGCAGAGCCGTGGTCTCCAGGTCCCGGCCGATCTCGGAGAGCTTGCGGGCGTAGTTCTCACGGCGCCGGACCAGGTCGACGGCGCGGTGCCGGGCGGTGGCCATGAGCCAGGCGCCGGGGTTGTCGGGCACACCGTCCCTGGGCCATCGCTCCAGCGCCGCCACCAGCGCGTCCTGCGCCAGCTCCTCGGCGATGCCGACGTCCCGCACGATCCGGGCGACGCCGGCGACGACCCGCGGGGACTCCAGCCGGAAGACGGTCTCGATCGCGTGCGCCGCGGTGGGCTGTGGTTCCACAGCCCACCATGCAACACCCCCGGGCGGCCCGGGGCCAAGGCGGACCCGGCCCGCGGCGGGCTCAGCCCTCGGCGATCTCCCGCACCTCGCAGGTCACGGTCCAGAACTCCTCGTGGACCTGCAGGAACCGCTTGGTCCACTCCAGGGCCTCGGCCCTGTCCTTGCACTGCATGATCGCGTAGCCGCCGATGACCTCCTTGGACTCGGTGAACGGCCCGTCGGTGACGGAGATCCTCCCGCCCTCCCAACGCACCCGGGTGCCCTGGGCGGAGGGGGTCAGACCGGCGGTGTCGAGCATGACGCCGGCCTTGGTGACCTCCTCGATCAGCTCGCCCATCCGCTGCATCAGGCCCTCACTGGGACCCTCGGCGGGAGCGGAGGCCTCGTCGATGCGCACGAGCGACAGGTAGCGGGGCATGGTGACTCCTCGGGTAGGAGCGGCAGGGCCGGTCCCCGCCGCTCACCCATGCGTCGATCGGGAGACACCCGCATCGACACGCTCGCGAAGATTCCCCGAAGAATTTCTTTCCGGAGCCGTACGGTGGCCGGGTCGGCGTGTCCGTCGCCGTTGCTGTGCGGGTCGCACCGTCGGCCGTGCCGCCGGTCGTGCCTCTCGGCCGGCCTCGCCGCTCAGCGCAGCGAGTCCCACAGCGCGCTCGCCGCCGGTTCTCTCGCCACCACCCGGTTGTGGTCGGAGGGTGCCGCGACGACCGGCATCATGACCGTCTTCACATGGCCGGCCGTGAGGCCCTTCAGGCTCTGGCCGAGCTTCATCAGCTCGCCCAGGGAGTCCAGGCCGGTGTCCGTGGTGAGGCTGGCGGTGACCGCGTCGGCGACCCGGTAGAGCTTGGTGGGGTCGGTGAGGAGACTGGTCGTGGCCATCTGTTCCAGCAGGGCCTTCACCAGCTTCTGCTGGAGGCCTATGCGGCCCAGGTCGCTGCCGCCGCCTATGCCGTACCGGGTGCGGGCGAGGGCCAGGGCCCGGGTGCCGTTCAGATGGTGGGTGCCGGCCCCGAGGTGGAGATGGCTCTTGTCGTCGTCGATGTCCTGGTCGGTGGTGACCGTGACCCCGCCTAGTGCGTTCACCAGCTTGGCGAAGCCGGAGAAGTCGATCTCGATGTAGTGGTCCATGCGGACGTCCGTGATCGATTCGACGGTCTTCACCGCGCACACCGGTCCGCCCATCGCGTAGGCGCTGTTGAACATCGTGTTGTACGACACCGCCGTCGAGCCCCCGGAGGACAGCGGGCAGGACGGGCGGGTGACGAGGGTGTCGCGCGGGATGCTGACGACGGTCGCCCTCGTCCGGCCGGCGTCGATGTGCACCACCATCGCCGTGTCGGAACGGGCGCCGGAGCTGTCGCCCCCGCCCAGCTCCTGGTTGGCCCTGCCGCTGCGCGAGTCGGAGCCGAGGACCAGGATGTTCAGGGCCCCGGTCGGCAGCGGGGTGGCGCCGGCCGAGGCGGACGCGGCCGGGGTGACCTGGGCCTTCGCCGGACGGTTGTCGCCGAGCGCGCTGTCGATGTCGACGCTCTTGATGTTGTCGTCGAGGCGCCAGTACGCATAGCCGGCGCCGGCCAGGCCCAGCACCAGGGCACCCGCCAGGGCCAGGCCGACGGCCCTCATCGCTCCCGACCGCCGGCCCGCCCGTACGCCCGCGTCGCCTTGCTCCTCGTGTCGCGTCACGGGCAGGAACGTAAGTCCGAATTATTAGCGGACTGTTAGGGGAGACCGTAGGAGTCGGATTTCTCGGGAAATTCTCATCCCGACGTCATCGTGAGGGCTTCGGCAGCGGCACGACGGACTCGAAGTCGGCGGCCCGCCGGGCGAGTTCGGCGCTGATGGCGTTCTGCTCAGGAGAGACCACATCACCGTAGGCGTCTTCGAAAGTTTCGAGTGAACAACCGACTTGCTTCGGGGCGGTGCGGGACGAGGCAGGGCAGAGTGAGGTGGGCCGGAAGCGGCCGGCCCCCGGCACCCGTCGGCACCCGTCGGCACCCGGACCGCTGGACCGCCGGAGGCGCTCCCGTGCTGGACCGCACCACCAGGCTCGTCGCCAGCTCCACCCGGGTCGCCGCCCGCTCCTCCCGCGCGCGCCCCAGCTCCAGCACCAGCCGGGCCGCCGCCTCCGCCATCTCCGTGAGCGGCTGCCGTACGGTCGTCAGCGGCGGGCCCACCCAGCGGGCCACCGGCAGATCGTCGAAGCCGACCACACTCAGGTCCTCCGGGATGCGCAGGCCCAGCTCGCGCGCGGCCTCGTACAGACCCAGCGCCTGCAGGTCGTTGCCCGCGAAGACGGCGGTGGGCCGGTCGGGGCCGTCCAGCAGCTCCAGGCCCAGGCGGTGGCCGGAGTCGTGGTGGAAGTCCCCGGTCCTGATCAGCCCCGGGTCGACGGGGAGCCCCGCGGTCTCCAGGGCGGCCCGGTAGCCGTCGAGACGGGCGCGGCTGCACATCATCCGGGAGGGTCCGCTGATCGCGCCGATCCGGCTGTGCCCGAGTTCCACCAGGTGACGGGTGGCCGCGAGGCCGCCCTGCCAGTTGGTGGCGCCGATGGAGGGGACGTCCGGGCGAGCGGCGGCTGCGGTGCGAGACGGCGACAGAACCCGCACCCTGACGTGATCACAAAAGCGCCCCGCCCCCGGATACCCGGGGGCGGGGCGTCATGGAGCACCGGGCAGGCCTTGCACCTGCATCTCCCCGCAGGAAGCGGGACGTCTTTCCTTGGACCACCAACGCACTGCGTCCGGACCGGTGTTCCGGTCGTTCGCTATGTGATGATCATAGCGGATGGACGGGCTCTCGCGCCACTTCAGCGTTCCGGTTCCGCGTCGACCGTCTCGAAGCGCCACCGGTGCACCACCCGCGTCACCAACTCCCCCGTCGGCTCGGGAAGTTCCGGAAGCTCGGCGTCGTACGCCGCGTCCCACCACGTGATGACCAGCACCCGGTCCTGCGGGGCACGGAAGGTCTCGCGGCGCAGGGGCTCCCGGGCGAGCCGCCGGGTCCGGGCCCAGGCGAGCAGTTCCTCGCCGCGGCCCGCTGCGGCCCGGGCCTCCCACATCAGGGCGACCGTCACGAGTACAGGTTCTCCTTGCTGACCTCGTGCACATGGTCGTGGCCCGGGACGTGCGGGTCCGTCACCGGCAGGGAGGAGTCGGCGGACAGGTCCCAGCTGGAGGCGGACCGGTTGCGGGAGACCATCTCGGCGCCGAGGGCCGCGACCATCGCACCGTTGTCCGTGCACAGCTTGGGGCGCGGGACGCGCAGCCGGATGCCGGCCGCCTCGCAGCGCTCCTGGGCGAGGACGCGCAGGCGGGAGTTGGCGGCGACACCGCCGCCGATCATCAGGTGGTCGACACCCTGGTCCTTGCAGGCGCGGACCGCCTTGCGGGTGAGGACGTCGACCACGGCCTCCTGGAAGGAGGCGGCCACGTCACGGACCGGCACCTCCTCGCCGGCGGCGCGCTTGGCCTCGATCCAGCGGGCCACGGCGGTCTTCAGGCCGGAGAAGGAGAAGTCGTACGCCGGGTCACGCGAACCGGTGAGGCCGCGCGGGAAGGCGATCGCCTGCGGGTCGCCCTCGCGGGCGTAGCGGTCGATGACGGGACCGCCGGGGAAGCCCAGGTTCAGTACTCGGGCGATCTTGTCGAAGGCCTCGCCGGCCGCGTCGTCGATGGTCGAGCCCATCGGCCGGACGTCGGAGGTGATGTCCTCGGACAGGAGGAGGGAGGAGTGGCCGCCGGACACCAGCAGGGCCATGGTCGGCTCGGGCAGCGGGCCGTGCTCCAGCTGGTCCACGCAGATGTGGGACGCCAGGTGGTTGACCCCGTAGAGGGGCTTGCCGAGCGCGTAGGCGTACGCCTTGGCGGCCGAGACGCCGACCAGCAGGGCGCCCGCGAGGCCCGGCCCCGCGGTGACCGCGATGCCGTCGAGGTCCTTCGCCGAGACGCCCGCCTCCTTCAGGGCACGGTCGATGGTCGGGACCATCGCCTCCAGGTGGGCCCGGGACGCCACCTCGGGTACGACACCGCCGAAGCGCGCGTGCTCGTCGACGCTGGAGGCGATGGCGTCCGCCAGCAGGGTGGTGCCGCGGACGATGCCGACGCCGGTCTCGTCGCAGGAGGTCTCGATGCCGAGGACGAGAGGTTCGTCAGTCATTGGTCTCGGTTCCTTGTACGGAGGAAGAACCCGCGGCGGAGCCGCCATTGGATTCCGTGGTCAGGCGCATCACCAGGGCGTCCACGTTCCCCGGCTGGTAATAGCCGCGTCTGAAGCCGATGGGCTCGAAGCCGAAGCGCTCGTAGAGCTTCTGTGCCCGGACGTTGTCGACCCGGCATTCGAGCAGGATCTCGTGGCACTCGAAGGCGGTGGCGGCCTTCAGCAGCTCGGTCAGCAGGCGGCCGCCGAGGCCGGTGCCCTGCAGGTCGCGGGCCACGGCGATGGTCTGGACGTCGGCCAGCTCGCCGGAGGAGGCCAGGCCCGCGTAGCCGAGGATGCGGCCGGCGTCCTCGGCGACGAGGTAGCGCCGGGTCGCCTCGGCGCCCCGGGAATGGGCCAGCTCGGACCAGAACATGCCCCGGGACCAGGCGTCCTCGGGGAACAGGTCCTTCTCCAGCTCCAGGACCGGGTCGATGTCCCACCAGCGCATCTCACGCAGTCGGGGGGTTGCCGGTTCCGTCACTTGGGGGTGACCACCTTGTAGTTCTTGGGGACCTGGGCGTCGGGACGGCGCAGGTACAGCGGACGCGGCGCCGGGAGCTCCTCGCCGGCGGCCAGCTTCTCGGCGGCCAGCGAGGCCAGGGCGGCGGCGGACACGTGCTCGGGCTCGTGGGCGCTCGGGAACGTGTCCGGGTAGAGCAGCGCGCCGGCGCCGACCGCGGGGAGCCCGGCGACCCGCTCGGCGATGTCGGCGGGGCGGTCGACGGCCGGGCCGGTCAGGCGGGTGCGGGAGTCGGCGTAGGTCGCCCAGTAGACCTCCTTGCGCCGGGCGTCGGTCGCCACGACGAAGGGGCCCTTCTCGATGTCGGCGGCATAGGCGAGGCCGTCCAGCGTGCACACGCCGTGGACGGGGACGCCGAGCGCGAGACCGAAGGTGTCGGCGGTCATCAGGCCGACGCGCAGGCCGGTGTAGGGGCCGGGGCCGATGCCGACGGCGATCCCGGTGACGGCCTCCAGCTTGAGCCCCGCCTCGGCCAGTACACGGTCGACGGCCGGCAGCAGCAGCTCTCCGTGCCGGCGCGCGTCCACCTGACTCGACGAGGCGATGACGTCCGTACCGTCGTGCAGCGCGACGGTGACGGCGGGGGTGGCGGTATCCAGAGCGAGCAAGAGCACGCGAACAGCCTACGGCGCCCGCGGCTCGTGCATCGCCGTCCGGGGCGGATCGTGACTGACTGCTACGGTCTGTACGAAGTACGACATATGACTCAAGGCAGAGGTGGCGCACGTGGCAGGGACCAGCTCGGGGATCGTGGCCGGCCTGACCGCGGTGGCCCTCAGCACCGTCGGATTCCTCGCCTACCAGGCGTCGGCGACCGTCCCGCCGGGCCTGGGCGGCCGGCTCGGGGCGGGCGCGTCGCCCTCGGCGACCGTCAGCAAGGCGCCGCGCGACCAGCACAATCCGGGCGCCCTGCCGAGCGGTTCCGGCACGGGTGAACGGGTCGTGTACTCGGTGGACGACGACCGGGTCTGGCTGGTCGACGAGCGGAGCCGGGTGCAGCGCAGCTTCGGGGTGCGGCCCGGTACCGTCGACCCGCCCGTGGGGACGTTCTGGGTCACGTCCCGCTCCAACGCCGTCACCGGGACGGACGGCCTCCCGATCGAGCACGTCGTGCGCTTCACCAGCGTGGACGGGGTGGTGATCGGCTTCAGCGCGGCGGTGAGCAGCGGCTCGGCCACGACCACCGGGGCGGTGCAGACGGGCGGCATCCGGGAGCGGCGGGAGGACGGCGACGCGATGTGGAAGTTCGCGACGATCGGCGTACCGGTCGTGGTGATCCGCTAGGCCTACGCCCTTGAGGCAGTGCGGGAACGCGTGCCGGACCCCACGATTCCGGCATGATCCGCCGGACCGGCCCTGGCTAGGCGGCCGTGCGGTGCCTCTGTACCGGCTCGGCCTTCTCGGGCTCGGGCCCGCGCGGTGGCCGGGAGATCGCGTCCGCGGCCGCGCACGACGCCAGCAGGTCGCGCATGGACACCGCGGTGCCCACGGCCGGCTCGGCCGGCTGCGCCGTGGATCGAGAAGCGGGCATGGACGCCTCCTGAGGTGCGGGGGCGGAGCGTGGTTAGGCACACCTAACCACGGGCTGGATACCATGTGACCACGCCCGGGACGTCCTGCGCAATATGTTGCCGACGGCTTGTCGGAAAGTACGGCGGATCAGGCCGCGAGCGTCTCCAGGGCGGCTTCCGCCCAGCGCCCCCCGAGCCCGGTGACCGTCACGTGCCGCACCTCGTCCGTGGTGTCTCCGACGGCCCGGTGGATGACGATCTGCAGCCGGTCGTCGGTGAGCTCCTCGATCTTGCCCTCGCCCCACTCCACGACGATCACCGAGTCGGTCAGGGACACATCGAGGTCCAGGTCCTCCATCTCGTCGAGGCCGCCGGAGAGCCGGTAGGCGTCGACGTGGACGAGCGGCGGCCCGTCGCCGAGGGAGGGGTGCACCCGGGCGATCACGAAGGTCGGCGAGGTGACCGCGCCGCGCACCCCGAGCCCCTCGCCGAGTCCGCGGGTCAGTGTCGTCTTGCCCGCGCCCAGCTCCCCGCTGAGCATCACCAGGTCGCCCGCGCGCAGCAGCTTGGCCAGCCGGCGGCCCAGCTCCCGCATCTGCTCGGGAGACGTGACGGTCAGCCGGGTCTCAGCGTGGTTGTGCGGTGCTGCTGGTGCTTCCATAGCCACTTACCGTAGCCCCTGCGGGCACGGCACCCGCGCGGGTGAGCAGGTCGGCAAGGCGGTCGGTGACCGCTTCCGGGTGTTCCAGCATGACCAGGTGCCCGGCGTCCGGCACGAGCACCAGCTCGGCGTCCGGGAGCAGGTCGGCGACGGCCTCGCTGTGTTCGCTGGGTGTGACCAGGTCCTGCACCCCGGCCAGCACGAGCACGGGGATGTCCCGGAAGCAGGCGAGGGCCTCGGTCTTGTCGTGGTCGGTGAAGGCCGGGTAGAACTCGGCGACCACGTCGATCGGCGTGGACTCGATCATCCGCTCGGCGAACCGCTCGACGGCCGGGTCGACGTCCCGGGACGCGAACGAGTACCGCTTGATGATCCCGGCGAACAGATCGGCGGTGGCCCTGCGGCCCTTCTCCACCAGTTCCGCCTGCTGCCCGAGCGCCTTCAGCACGCCGGGGAGGATCCGGCGCACCGCGTTGACGCCGGCCAGGGGCAGCCCGAAGTTGACTTCGCCGAGCCGTCCCGAGGAGCTGCCGACGAAGGCGGTGGCGACCACCCTCTCCCGGATCAGCTCCGGGTACTGGGCGGCCAGCGCCATCACCGTCATCCCGCCCATGGAGTGGCCGACCAGCACGATCGGCCCGTCCGGTACGGCCGCGTCGAGAACCGCCTTCAGGTCGCGGCCGAGCTGGTCGATGGTGACGGGCACGCCGTCCTGGGTCTGGGCCACGCCCCGCCCGGACCGCCCGTGGCTGCGCTGGTCCCAGTGCACGGTCCGGACGACCCCGCGCAGGGCCGCGCGCTGGAAGTGCCAGGAGTCCTGGCTGAGGCAGTAGCCGTGGCAGAAGACCACGGTGACCGGGGCGGGTGCCTTGCGGCCGAAGAGCCGGCGGCGGCGTGGGGAGACGTTCGGGCCGGGGTCGGGTTCGACGTCGTCGACCTCGTAGTACAGCTCGGTGCCGTCGTCGGCGGGCGCCTTGCCGGGGGTGCCGCGCAGGGTGCCGTAGGGGCCCGCCGAGTCGAGCGCGAGCCGGGCCTTGCGGCGCATCCCGCGGCCGACGGTCATCCGCTCGATGGCGACACCGGCGGCGGCGCCCGCGGCGAGGACACCTATCGCGGCACCGGCGATGCCGGTCGCCCTGCGCCAGCTCCCGGCCGCCTCCGCTGCGGAGGCGGCGGCGGCCGCCGAGGCGACGGCGTCCGCCACGGCCTCCGCACTGCTCTCGCTCACGTACCGCTCCTCTTCGCGTACTGCAGTTCGCTGGGTGAATGAAACAGGTGGTGCCGATGTGGCTCGTGCGGTCCAGTGTGGTGCGTGTTGCCGGTCGTGACGGGTGTGACCGAGCGTGAGATGCCCGACCCCGAAGGGGTTACCCCTCTTCTTCTTCCCCGTTCACATAGACGCGAGGAACACGCGTTCCGATCCGTGTGACGATTTCGTACGCGATCGTGCCGCAGGCCTGCGCCCAGTCCTCGGCGGTCGGCTCGCCGCGGTCGCCGGGTCCGAACAGCACCGCCTCCGTGCCCACCGCCGGCTCGTCCCCGCCGAGGTCGACCACGAACTGGTCCATCGCGACCCGCCCGGCGACCGTCCGCCACTTGCCGTCGACCAGCACCGGCCCGATGCCGGAGGCGTGCCGGGGAATGCCGTCCGCGTAGCCGACGGGAACCAGGCCGAGGGTGGTCTCGCCGGGGGTGACGTAGTGGTGGCCGTAGCTGACACCGTGGCCGCCCGGCACATGCTTGACCAGCGCCAGCGACGCGCTCAGCGTCATCACCGGCCGCAGCCCGAAGTCGGCGGGCGTGCCGATCTCCGGGCTGGGCGAGACGCCGTACATGGCGATACCGGGACGCACCAGGTCGAAATAGGTCTCCGGAAGGGTGAGCGTGGCCGGGGAGTTGGCGATGTGCCGCACCTCGGGGCGCACACCCTGCTCCTCGGCGTACGCCACCATCTCCCGGAACCTGGTGAGCTGGGCGGCGATGGACGGATGCCCGGGTTCGTCGGCGCACGCGAAGTGGGACCACAGACCGGTGACCCGGAGCAGCCCCTCGCGCTCGGCGCGCAGGGCTTCGCCGACCAGCTCGGGCCAGTCGGCGGGCTGGCAGCCGTTGCGCCCGAGGCCGGTGTCGGCCTTCAGCTGCACCCGTGCGGTCCTGCCCGCCTGCCGCGCGGCCTCCGTCACTTCCCGCAGCGCCCACATCCCGCTGAGCGAGACGTCGATGTCCGCCTCGACGGCCTGCCGCCAGGGCCCGCCGGGCACCCACAGCCAGCACAGGACGCGCGTGTCCAGACCGGCGGCGCGCAGCGCGAGCGCCTCCTCCGGTGTGGCCGTGCCGAGCCAGCCGGCCCCCGCCTCGACGGCCGCGCGGGCACACGGCACCGCCCCGTGTCCGTAGGCGTCGGATTTGACGACGGCCATCAGGGCCGCGCCCTCGGCCCGGGCACACAGGGCTCGTACATTGGCGCGCAGGGCGGCCAGATCGATCTCGGCCCGGGCGCGCAGGGGCGCGGTCGGCACAGCTGCAGTCTCACTCATGGCGCCCCCAGTCTCTCAGAGGGCCGTGCGGGCCCCGGGTGCAGTGTCAGGTACCCGGCCGCCGCCCCCACACGTGGACGTGGTCGCCCTTCTTCAGCACGCCCCAGAGCTTGCGCGCGTCGCCGAGCTTCAGATTGACGCAGCCCATGGAGCCGATGGTGGTGTGGATGCTGCCGTAGACGGCGTGGAAGGCCTCGCCGCCGTCGAAGAACTGGGCGTACGGCATGGGCTCGTTGTACAGGGTCGACACATGGTTCTTGTGCCGCCAGTAGACGGTGTGCGAGCCCTTGCGGGTGAGGTGGCCCTGGCGCCCACTGCGCATCGGCACCGGCCCGAACACCACCTTGCTGCCCTTCTGCACCCAGGTCAGCTGCCGGTCCAGATCCACGCAGGCGACCCGGTACGACCGGACCGGGCACTTCCTGGCCGCGTTGGGGTTCTTCCTGGCCGAGAGCAGCATCATCGTCGACCAGGTGACGGGCCCGGCGAAGCCGATGGCGGGCTTGATCTTGTTCTTGACCTGGAAGGCACGGATGGCCTTGCAGTCCGCGGCGGACTGCCTCCCGTCCGCCTTCCGCTTCAGCCACCGCTCCACCTGCCGCTGGTACGGCCCGGTCTGCCTGCTGCACGTCACCTTGCCGACGGCGTCGTCGAGCGGCACGTACTCGATGAGGTCGTACGTCCCCGGAGCCGCGTCCTCGGGCTCCACGGCCTCTTCCTTCTCGGAGGGCACGAAGACCTTCGGCGGCAGTGCCTGGTCGGGCGTGTCGATCTGCCAGGGCCGGCCCGGTCCCAGGGGCACTCCGGGGACCAGTTCGGGGGCGGGGGCGGCGGCGGGGGCCGGGGCCGGGGGCGCCGGACTGGTCGGCGGCCGGGAGGTGGCCAGGGCGGTTCCGGCCGCCGGGAGGGCGGTCGCGGTGGCGAGCACCGCCCCGGCGCCTCGGTACACGATTTGTCTGCTGATCATGCAATCAGCCAAACGTGCGGGCTTCGTGGATCCCGGGTGCCGCGCTGACGGGTCACCCATGGGGTGGACCTGGGTACAGCGCGGTTCGGCAATCAGGTGCAGTCCGCGCGCGCCGCCCGCCCGGCATCGTCGAGGCCATGCAGACGAGACAGCGGTGGAGAGCACAGGCGTGGGTCTATCTGGCGGTCGCCTTCGTGGCGGCCGGAGCGCTGGGAGCCGTGCAGCCTGCGATCGGCATCCCCACGGAGGTCGTCCAACTGACCCAGTTCGGCCCGGCGCTGGGCGTGGCCGTCGCGGCCCTGCTGTGGCCGTCCCGGACCCGCGCACTGCTCGCCGGGTCCCCGGCAGACACTGCCTCTCCGGGACTTCCGCTGCTCTTCACGGCCCCCTTGATCATCCTTTTCTCGGCACTCCCGTACGCCCTGTTCACCCACGCCGCCCACGCCACCGATCCACGCACCCTGCACCACTCCTTCGGCCTCATCGCCCTCGCCCAACTGGTCGGCGCCTGCGGCGAGGAGATCGGCTGGCGCTGCTTCCTGCAGCCCCTGCTGCGCACCCGTTTCGGCCCGCTCACCGCGTCGGCGGTGGTCGGGGTGGTGTGGGGCCTGTGGCACGTCCAGGTGCTGGCGCAGAGCCCGGCCTACGCGGCGGGCTTCCTGCTGGGCACGGTGGCGATGTCCGTGGTCCTGGGCCTGGCCCTGGACCGGATCGGCGGACCCCGGCGTCTGCTCCTCGCGGGCGGCTTCCACACCCTGGTCAACCTCGGAATGCTGCTGTTCATGGACGAGGAGACGGGCAGGGCGATGCCGATGCTCCTGTTCGGTCTGGCGTGCGCGGTGGCGGCGGTGCCCTGGGTGCGGCGCAGGCGCGGGGTCGCTGCGGCTACGATCCCGGCGACTGCGGGGTGAGGGACCGGGGGTACGGGGTGGGGCGTGTCCGGCGCGCTCGGACGGGCTCGGACGGGCTCGGGTGATGGGACCGCCCGGGGCGGGGCGTGATCGCTGTGAGGGGCGGGCGACGGGGTGTTTCTGGCGCGGGGAGTGGGCGGTGCGAGGCGATGGCGGCCGCGGGCGGGTCGGTCGCACGGGCCGACCGGAGCCCGCACATGACCGCGCCGAAGGACGAGACGACAGGGCGTCCTCGGCACCGGGAGCCGGCCGCGCTCGGACGAAGTCGGTCGCACGGGCCGGCCGGAGCCGGCGCATGACCATGGCGAAGAGTGGGCCGCCGGGGCGCTTCCGGCACGGCGACCGGGTCGCGCTCTGGCGGTGCCAACTGGTCGGACTGACCGGGTATCTGGTGGTCGGTGCCGGGATGCTGGCCGGCGGGGCGTTGATGCTGTTGCCCCTCGGGATCGGTTTCCGGCTGCTGCCACCGGCTGCCGGGCGCCTGCGCCGTGTGTCCGACCGGTACCGGGCCCGCGCGGCCCGCTGGACCGGTCGTACCGTCAGCCCCCCCGACCCGCTCCCCCAGGGCACGTCGGCCCGCCGCAGCAGTGCCGCGATTCTCGGGGACGACGGCTTCTGGCACGATCTGCGCTGGGCCTGGCTGGAGCCGTGGACGGGCGGAGTACTGGCGACGATTCCGCTCGCGCTGGTCGAGTACGGGGCGTTCGGCGCGCTCGTCCAGCCCTTCGTGTGGCGACGGCTGGGCGACGGCAACTGGTACGCCTTCGTGCCGGTCACCTCCACGGCCACCATGCTCACGGCCCTGCTCCTGGGCCTGGTCTTCATCGCAGCCGGCCTGCGCCTCGCGCCGGTCATGACGACCCTGCACGCCCGCCTCACCCACCGTCTCCTCGCCGCCTCGCGCACCACCGAACTGACCCGCCGCATGGCCCGGCTGGCCGACACCCGGGCGACCGCCCAGCACGTGCACGCGGCCGAACTCACCCGCATCGAACGGGACCTGCACGACGGCGCCCAGGCACGCCTGGTCGCCCTCGGCCTCACCCTCGACGAGGCGACCCGCCTGCTGGACACCGACCCCCGCAGCGCCCGCACCCTCCTCCTGGACGTCCGCGCCGCCTCCGAACGGGCCCTGCAGGACCTGCGCGACCTGGTCCACGGCATCCACCCCCCGATCCTGGCGGACCGCGGCCTCGCCGACGCGGTCCGCTCCCTCGCCCTGGACAGCCACCTGGACGTCGAGGTGACCGTGGACCTGCCCTCGGCCCGCCTCCCCGCGCCCGTCGAGTCCGCCGCCTACTTCACCGTGTCGGAACTGCTCACCAACGCGGCCAAGCACGCGGAGGCGACGCGGGCGGACATCGCCCTCGCCCACGACGGCACACACCTGCGGGTCAGCGTGACGGACGACGGGCAGGGCGGCGCGGATCCCGCGGCCGGGACCGGACTGCTCGGCGTACGGCGCCGGTTGGATACCTTCGACGGCACGCTCGCCCTGCACAGCCCGCCGGGCGGACCGACCACCGCGACCCTGGAGATCCCGTGCGCGTCGTCCTCGCCGAAGACCTCTTCCTCCTCCGCGACGGCCTGACCCGTACCCTGCGCGAACACGGCTGCGAGGTCGTCGCCTCGGTGGACAACGGCCCCGCGCTGGTACGGGCACTGCGCGAGACGGACCTGGACGTCGCGGTGATCGACATCCGCCTGCCGCCGACGCACACGGACGAGGGCCTGAAGGCGGCCCTGGAGGCCCGCCGCGGCCGCCCCGCGCTCCCCGTGCTGATCCTGTCCCAGTACGTCGACCAGCTCTACGCGCACGAACTCCTCGCCTCCGGCGAGGGCGCCGTCGGCTACCTCCTCAAGGACCGCGTCACCCACACCGCCCAGTTCATCGACGCCCTGCGCACGGTCGCCGCCGGCGGCACGGTGATGGACCCGCAGGTCATCGCCAGGCTCCTGACCCGCAGTGAGAAGCGGGGCCGTACCGACTCCCTGACCCCCCGCGAGCACGAGGTCCTCACCCTCATGGCCGAGGGCCGCTCCAACACCGCCGTCGCCCAGGCCCTGCACATCAGCGAGAGCGCGGTGGCCAAACACATCGCGTCGATCTTCGGCAAGCTGGGGATAGAGCAGTCACCGGAGGACAACCGGCGGGTGCTGGCGGTGCTGGCGTACTTGAAGGGGTGACTTCTCAGGCCTACCGGTAGACATCCCGCCAGGCCGACGGCAGCTCCTCGGCGACGTCATGCGCCCCCACCGGCGCCCCCTGAGCCGCGAACCGCCCGGCCAGCCCGTGCAGATACGCCGCCACACTGCCGGCGTCCGGCGCGGACAGTCCCGCCGCCAGCAGCGACCCGGCAAGCCCCGACAGCACGTCCCCGCTCCCGGCCGTGGCCAGCCACCCGGTCCCGGTGGCGTTCACCCGCACCGCCCCTCCCCCGGAGTCCGCGACCAATGTCGTCGACCCCTTGAGCAGCACGGTCGCCCGGTACACCGCCGCCAGCTCCCGCACCGAGGCCAGCCGTGCCCTCTCGACCTCCTCCCGCGGCACCCCGAGCAGCGCGGCCGCCTCCCCGGCATGCGGAGTCATCAGCGTCGGCGCCGTACGCCCCCGCACGGTGTCCCGCTCGGCCAGCCGCAGCCCGTCGGCGTCGAGCAGCACCGGTACGTCGAGGGCGAGGACCTCCGCCACGGTCGCCGCCTCGTTGCCGGCACCCGGTCCGACCACCCAGGCCTGCACCCGTCCGGCCTTGGCGGGACCCAGATCGGACACGAGCGTCTCCGGGAAGCGGGCGATGACCGCCTCCCCCGCGGGGCCGACGTACCGCACGGCACCGGCCCCACCCCGCAGCGCCCCGGAGACGGCGAGCACGGCAGCCCCCGGATACCGGGCCGACCCGGCGGCGATGCCGACCACGCCCCGCCGGTACTTGTCGCTCTCCGCCGACGGCGCCGGAAGCAGCCGCGCCACATCCCGGTGCTGCAGCGCCTCCAGCTCGGCGTCGGGCGGCAGTTCGAGCCCGATGTCGACCAGTCGCACGGACCCGGCGTACTCCCGCGCGGGGTCGATCAGCAGCCCCGGCTTGTACGTACCGAAGGTGACGGTGAGATCGGCCCGGACGGCCGCACCCCGCACCTCCCCGGTGTCCGCCTCGACCCCACTGGGCAGATCCACGGCCACGACAGCGGCCCGCGATGCGCCGACGACATCGGCCAGCGCCTCCGCCCCGGGCCGCAGTCCGCCCTTCCCCCCGATCCCGACGATGCCGTCCACGACGAGATCGGCCCGCTCGATCACCGGCTCGGCGGAATCCGGGGCCACCACGGAACCACCGGCCCGGCGCAGGGCGGCAAGACCACCTGGGTGGGTGCGCCCGGGCGCGAGCACTACGGCCGTGACCCCGGCCCCCCGCCGCACCAGCCGCGCCCCCGCGTACAGCGCGTCCCCGCCGTTGTCCCCACTCCCGACCAGCAGCACCACCCGGCTGCCGTACACCCGCCCGAGCAACTCCGCACAGGCAGCGGCCAGCCCGGCGGCGGCCCGCTGCATCAGCGCACCCTCCGGAAGCCGCGCCATCAGCTGCCGCTCGGCCGCCCTCACCGTCTCCACGCTGTACGCAGTACGCATGGCATCGAGTCTGCCCCGGAAACGCCGGTGACCGCACCCGGCTCGCTCAGCCCTCGGCGATCACCACGGCCGACGCCACCCCCGCGTCATGACTGAGCGACACGTGCCAGGACTGCACCCCGAGTTCCGCGGCCCGCGCGGCCACGGTCCCCGTCACCCGCAGCCGCGGCTGTCCGGTGTCCTCGACGTACACCTCGGCATCGGTCCAGTACAGCCCGCCCGGCGCACCCAGCGCCTTGGCGACCGCCTCCTTGGCGGCGAACCGCACCGCGAGGGACGCGATACCGCGCCGCTCCCCGTTGGGCAGCAGCAACTCACTCTCCAGGAACAGCCGATCGGCCAGCCCCGGCGTCCGGTCGAGCGACGCCCGGAACCGATCGATCTCGGCGACGTCGATGCCGACTCCGATGATGCTCATGCGGGCAGCCTACGGTGGCGCGGCACCGCGGCACGGTGTGACCTGGCTTCATCCACAGGTTGGCGAAAGAGCTGTGAGGTTTCCGGTGATCACCCCGAGAGCCGGCGGAAGTCGTCCTGCTCAGACCGTGGCGACGGCGACGACTGCGTGGAGATCGCGAACTCCCCCACCCACACAGCCGTCCACGACTCGAAGACCCCGGCCGAAGCAACCCTCACCGTCCCGGCCGGAGCCTTCTCCGCCTTCCTCGACGGCGTGAAGAACTACTCCACCGTCACCGACTTCGCCAGGTTCCGCGGCTGATCGACCTCATTGCCCCGGGCGGTGGCCAGCTCGCAGGCGAACACCTGCAGTGGCACCGTCGCCACCAGCGGCTGCAGCAGGGTCGGGGTCGCCGGGATGCGGATCAGGTGGTCTGCGTACGGGACCACCGCCTCGTCGCCCTCCTCCGCGATCACGATCGTCCGTGCTCCTCGCGCCCGGATCTCCTGGATGTTGGACACGATCTTGTCGTGGAGGACGGACCGGCCCCGGGGTGACGGCACGACGACCACCACGGGCACGTCCTCCTCGATCAGCGCGATCGGGCCGTGCTTCAGCTCGCCCGCCGCGAAGCCCTCGGCGTGCATGTAGGCGAGTTCCTTGAGCTTGAGGGCGCCCTCCAGGGCGACCGGATAACCCACGTGCCGGCCCAGGAACAGCACCGTGTTCTTCGGGGCCAGGGTCCGCGCGAGAGCCCGTACCGGCTCCATCGTCTCCAGGACCCGCTCGACCGCACCCGAGATCCGGGAGAGGTCCCGGATCACGGCACGGATCTCGTCGCCCCACTTGGTGCCCCGCACCTGGCCCAGGTACAGGGCCACCAGGTAGCACGCCACCAGCTGCGTCAGGAACGCCTTGGTGGAGGCGACAGCCACCTCCGGCCCCGCGTGCGTGTAGAGCACCGCATCCGACTCGCGTGGAATCGTCGAGCCGTTGGTGTTGCAGATCGCCAGCACCTTGGACCCCTGCTCGCGTGCGTGCCGCAGCGCCATCAGGGTGTCCATGGTCTCGCCGGACTGGGAGATGGCGATCACCAGCGAGCGCCCGTCCAGGATCGGGTCCCGGTAGCGGAACTCGCTCGCCAGCTCCACCTCGCACGGGATCCGCGTCCAGTGCTCGATCGCGTACTTGGCGATGAGACCGGCGTGAAAGGCCGTACCGCACGCGACGATGACGACCTTGTCCACCTCGCGCAGCTCGGACGGGGAGATCCGCACCTCGTCCAGGGTGAGTGACCCGGCCGCGTCGATGCGGCCCAGCAACGTGTCGGCGACGGCCTTCGGCTGCTCGGCGATCTCCTTCAGCATGAAGTAGTCGTAGCCGCCCTTCTCGGCGGCCGAGGCGTCCCAGTCCACGTGGTAGGGGCGGACGTCCGCCTCGCGGCCGTCGAAGCCCGTCACCCGCACGCCGTCCCGGCGCAGCTCGACCACCTGGTCCTGGCCGAGCTCGATCGCCGAGCGCGTGTGCGCGATGAACGCGGCGACGTCGGAGGCCAGGAACGCCTCGCCCTCTCCCACGCCCACCACGAGCGGGGAGTTGCGGCGCGCGCCCACGACCACGTCCGGCTCGTCCGCGTGCGCCGCGACCAGCGTGAACGCGCCCTCCAGGCGCCGGCACACCAGCCGCATGGCCTCGGCGAGATCGGCGCACGAGGAGAACTCCTCCGCCAGCAGGTGCGCGACGACCTCGGTGTCCGTCTCGGACGACAGCTCGTGGCCGCGCTCGGCCAACTCGGCGCGCAGCACGGCGAAGTTCTCGATGATGCCGTTGTGGACGACGGCCACCCGGCCGGCGTTGTCGAGATGCGGGTGCGCGTTCGCGTCCGTCGGGCCGCCGTGGGTGGCCCAGCGGGTGTGGCCGATGCCCGTCGAGCCCGCCGGCAGCGGCCGTTCGACCAACTCCTTCTCCAGGTTGACCAGTTTCCCGGCCTTCTTCGCCGCGGCCAGCCCGCCGTCCGCCAGCACGGCGACGCCCGCCGAGTCGTAACCCCGGTACTCCAGCCGCTTCAGCCCGGCCATCACGACATCGAGCGCCGACTGCGACCCTACGTATCCCACGATTCCGCACATGAGCGGCAGCCTACGGTCCGAGAACGCTCAAAAAGAGCTGCCGCGTGCCCGAAATCGGAAATTCTCAGCGGGATTCGCGTCGCTGGACGGCCTTCCACCGCACCCGAAGCGGCACATTGCGGGCACCGGCCGGGAAGCGCGGGACCCGCCCCGAGGCGGTCCGCCGTGTCATCGGCGGCCCGTCTCGCGCACGATCCGGTCCAGGGCGCCGACGGCGCGGTCGATGTCGTCGGCGGTGTTCAGCACGCCCGGCGCGAACCGGATCGCGCTGCTGCGATAGGGCGTCTGACCGGCCATGATCCGTTTCCGCTCCAGGGCGGCCACGATGTCGGCAGGGTCGGCCCCGGCCACGTCGAAGCAGACCATTCCCGAGCGCATCGACGGATCGGCCGGGGTGCGCACCCGGATGCCGGCGAGGTCGGTGAGGCGGGCGTGGCAGTAGGCGGTGAGCTCGGCGATGCGGGCGGCCACCCGGGCCTTGCCCAGCGCCTCCTGGAAGTCGAAGGCCTCCGCGAGAGCCCACCGGTGCTCGTAGGCGGGAAAGCCACCGGGGGTGCACAATCGGGCGCACGGGGCCTCCGCGTCCGGGACGCGGCCCAGGTACCAGGGCCAGAACACCTCCACGTCGAAGGAGGTGACGATCGGATCGACGGCCGCCCAGCCCTGGTCGCTGCCCCAGACCAGGCCCGTGCCGCGGGGACCGAAGAGCCACTTGTGGCAGCCGGCGGCGAAGAAGTCGCAGCCGAGCCGCTCGACCTGGAAGTCCTCCACGCCGAGGCCGTGCACGGCGTCGACGCAGACGAGGATCCGCTGCTCGGGCGGCCGGCCCGCGTTGGCCCGGGCGACGACCTCGCCGATGCGGGCCAGCGGCAGTTTGACGCCGGTGCCGGAGTGGACCCAGGTCAGGGCGAGGACCCGGGTGGAGTCGCGCAGCCCACGGGCGAGTGCGTCGGTGATCTCCTCCGCGTCGGCGGCGGATCCGTGCTCGTACAGCCGGATCGTGCGGTGGGTGGCGCCGCTCGCGGCCGCCTTGAAACGGATCAGTTCCGAGGCGGCGTAGTGCTCGTGCTCGGTGCTCAGGATCTCGTCGCCGGGCGCGAGCCGCATACCGGTGTGGACGACGGCCAGGCCGGCGGTGGTCGACTCGGTGAGCGCGAGGGAGTCGGGCCGGGTGCGCAGATAGGCGGCGGCCTTGTCCAGGACCCGCCGGACCTGGTCGTCGCGGCTGTGGAAGTACTGGGCGGGGTTGCGGTCCAGGGCGCGCCGGTGCCGTTCGATGGCCTCGCGGACGGGACGGGGATGCGGCGCCAGCATCGACAGGGCGAGATGGACGTAGTCGGGATCCAGGTCGAACTGCTCACGCGCCCAGGACCACAGGGGCGCGGGTGCGGGCCGCTGAGCGGTACCCGGTCCGACGACGGTTCGCTGTACGGTCACGGCTCCTCCGGGACATCGATGGCAGAGGCGTCGGCCGCGTCGGTCCGGGCCGGTGGTGCGTGGGCGACGACATAGGTCACCGGGACGCGCAGGGCGATGTGGCCGGGGGCCTCGCTGCGGGCCTGCGCCTCCGTCGTGATGGCCCGTTCGAGGCCCGGGCGCAGCGGTGGCGGGATCCGCTGCCACAGCCGGCGCATCCCGTGCGTACGCGTCCAGCGCAGGAACTGCCGGGCCGAGTCGGCGGTGATGAAAGCGGGCTCGTCGTGGATCTCCACTTCGGTGAAGCCCGCGTCGAGCAGGTCGGCGCGGGCCCGGCGGGCGCCCCCGAAGGGTTCGGCGTAGGGGTAGACGCCGCTGCCGGAGGGGTGCGCGGCCGCCATCCGGGCGATGCTGCGCAGCCCGAACACCTCCGGCTCCGGCCGGTGGACGCAGGTGGGGGCGGACAGGGCGAGGCGGCCGCCCGGCCGCAGCAGCCGGCCGTAGGCGCGGAAGGCGGCGGGCGGGTCGGTGAGCATGTGCACGCTCATGCCGCCGGTGACCGCGTCGAAGGCGCCGGGCGGGAAGCGCGGGTCCTGGCCGTCGCCGATCCGGACCTCGACCGTGTCCAGCCCGGCCGCGTGTGCCTCGGCGCGGGCGGCCTCCACCATGGCGGCGGAGATGTCGATGCCGGTGGCTCTGCCCTGTGGTCCGACGGCCCGCGCCGCGGGGATCAGGACGGCTCCCCGCCCGCAGCCGATGTCGAGCACGGCCTCGCCCCGCCGCAAGGCCGCGTGCTGGACGAGGCGTCCGCCGACGGGACCGAAGAACGCCACGCCGGTGCGGTCGTACTCGCCCGCCACCTCGTCGAAGAGGGCCCGGGTTTCCCGGAAGTCCTGGTGCATCGGCTCGTCAGACTCGCTCCCGCTCGGCGTCCATGACATGGAAGATCTCGTGGTGGAGGTCGCGCAGCAGCTCCCGCTCGCCCGGGTCACTGCCGGTCAGCAGGCCGAGGCGGTCGGCCCGGGCCAGCGGGTCCTCGTCGTCGGGGGCGGCGAGGCCGTAGTGGTCCAGGACCGCCCGCACGGGTGCGGGAAGGCGGTCGGAGCCGAGGGACGGGCGCGGCTCGCCGGGCTCGGCGGGGCCGGCCGCGGCCATGCGCTCCAGCACACCTGGCAGGATCTTCATCGTCCGTTCGTAGCGGGCCCATTCGGGCACGCCCGCCGGGATCGGCTCGCGCCGGGCGAGCACCCGCCGGACGACGGCGGCGAAGTCGTCCTCCCGCATCCGGGCGAACTCGTAGGGGCTGGTGTGCGGCTGGTCGAGGTACTCGACGTCGACGAGTCCGCCGTTGTCGTCGCCGATGAAGTACGGGAATCCGTCCCAGCGGGGAACGACGACCGGCACCCCGCAGGCCAGCGCCTCCAGGGGTGACTTGCCGTAGGTCTCGAAGATGCTCGTCGCGCCGGAGACGAAGACATCGGCCGCGTTGTACAGGTCGGCCGTGCGCTCCTTCTCCAGACGGTGGTAGAGGACGACGTCGCGCATGAGCGGGGCCAGCCGGTTGAAGTACGGCGGGTCGATGTGGGTGACCGACATGGTCAGCAGCACGTCCGGGTCCTCGGCGCGCAGCCGGTGGTAGCCGGACAGCAGCGCGTGCAGGCCCTTGTCGTTCATGAACCGCCCGGTGTACAGCAACAGCCGCCCCTGGGGTGGCAGTCCGAGCGCGGCACGGCTCGTGGCACGGTCCCTGGTGCGGTACACGTCCTTGATGCCGAAGGTGCAGATGTTCCCGGACGGGATGCCGGTGACGTGCCGGTAGGCGCGCTCGGCGTTGCGGGAGCCGCAGATGACCAGGTCGGCCGGGTGCGGACGGGCGGCCACGAGGAGGAAGTACAGCAGGATGTGCAGCGGGTAGGGGTTGGTGTGCGGGATCATCAGCGCCGGAGGGCGGTATCCGTCCCGCCGCATGAAGTGCAGCAGCGGGAGGGACTCGACATACTCGGCGACGACGACGTCCACGCGGGACAGGTCGCACGACGCCTTCAGCGCCCGGTAGATCTCCGCGAACCGCTCGTAGGTGTGTTCCTCGGGCGGCAGCAGCCGGATCCGGAACAGCAGTGTGTCCTCGGCCGGGCAGAAGCGGCGCACGTCCTCCGGCGAGTCGGTCAGCGCGAGGACCCTGGGCATCGGCATCAGCTCGCGGGGAGTGATTCGAAGTACAGCTGCGCGTCCTTCAACGCGGGCCACTGTCCGGACTCCTGCGCCCGGCGCGCCGCGGCGACCACCCGCCGCACGCCCTCGCGTACGTCGATCTCGTGCCGGAAGCCGAGGACACCGGTCGCGCGGGTCACGTCGGCCCACAGCCGCCGGGCGTAGATGGTGATCGGCACGTCGACGAACTCGGGCTCGACGGGCCGCCCGGCCTCCTCGCCGATCATGCTCAGGACGTCGCTGAAGCTGGTCTCGACCCCTGTGCCGACATTGAACTCCTGGGTGGGCAGGTCCGCTTCGAGCGCCGTCCGGAAGGCGCGGCCGGCGTCCTCCACGTAGATGAAGTCACGGGTCTGGCTGCCGTCGCCCCACAGGAGCGGGGTCGCGCCGTTGAGGACCGCCCAGGCGAACAGCGAGATGACGTTGGCGTAGCCGCCCTTGCTGAACTCGTCGTGGCCGTAGACGCTGAACGGGCGCAGGCCGAGGGCGATGAGGCCGTAGCGCTCCGTGTACTGGCGGGCCACCTCCTCGTTCCACTTCTTCGACAGCGCCTTCAGGTCCGGCGGCCGCAGCTCCATGTCCTCGGTGTACGGGACGGGGTTGCCCTCGTAGACCGCGCTCGTGCTCGCGTAGACCAGCTTGCCGACGTCGGCACTCCGCATCGCCTCCAGGACGTTGAGGAAGCCGTGGACGGTGACCGAGGCGCCGTCCACCGGGTCCTCCTCGTACATGAGGAAGGAGGAGGGTGCGGCCAGATGCACGACGGCGTCGCGGCCCTTCATCAGCTTCGTCAGCAGGGCCGGGTCACGGGTGTCGCCCTCCAGCCACTCCACATGGCCGCGCAGGTCCTCCGGGATGTGCTCGCGTCCGCCGATCTTGAAGTTGTCGACGGACGTGATGGTGTGGCCGTCGTCGAGCATGCCCCGGATCATGGTGCGGCCGATGAAGCCTGCGCCACCGGTGACCAGGAGGTTCTTGGGCGTCATACCTCTCCTCAGCGTGCGGGGACGGGATGTGGCGTGCCTGGGGTGGGCGCAGCCGGCGCCCGGGGGTGACGGCTGCGCCCGGTCGGGGTGGTCACACGAGGGGCATCAGCCGGTAGTAGTCCGCCTCCGCCGGCCGGCCCGCCGGTGCCCACTGGGGGCGCTCCGGCATCCACGCCGTGGCGACGGGCGCCCACTGCGGACGCTCCGGCAGCCACGCCGATCCGGCCGGTGCCCACTGCGGGCGCTCCGGCATCCACGCCGTGGCGACGGGCGCCCATTGCGGACGATCGGATATCCAGGAATTCCACATAACAGCCTCCAGTCCGGGATCCTTTCGCTAGCTTGCACCCACCCCCGAGAGAACGTCAACGGACCTAATCAGCCAGCCACACACAGCACTTCTTTGGCCAATGCACCGACATATGAATGAAGTCTCACCAGGAGACGAACCAGCAGGTGAAGGGGCTCACGAAAGGGCAAGAGGTACACAAAAAGCGGCACGTCAAAGCGCGCCGCACCTTCCGGTAATACCGCTTGGCGCGACGTACGAAATTCCCCCTTCTTCAGTTACTCACCGACCTCTTTCCATATTTTTCCGACCGCTTCCGCCCGTTTTCCAGGCCCCCTCATTTCAGCCATTCAAGAGACCATAAAGAGCGAGAGGAACACACCGCACCCTGCCCTCGGCCCCCCTAGACCCGTTCCCGCTGCCGCCGCCCCTCCGCCCCGGCGCCCTCGCCCGCCTTGCGCCCCGTCACGAGGGTCAGCCCCAGGGCCACCACCACGGTCAGTGCCGCCGCGACCGGGAGCAGCCCGGGGCGCAGGGCGATGACCACTCCGCCCAGGACGCCGCCGAGCGCCGCTCCGACGTACACCGAACTGCTGTGGACGGCCATGGCCTGGCCCGCGGCACGGGTGCCGGCGCGGGCGAGCATCAGGGCCTGGATGCCCGGCGGCACCGCCCAGGCCGCCGCCGACCAGACGGCCAGCAGAACAGCGACGACGACCACCGGCACCGGGCGGACGGCCCACAGCAGGGCGAAGGCGGCCAGCGCGGCACAGAAGGCGGCGCCCGCCAGGAGGAACGCGCGCAGCGGCTCGTAGCGGTCCACGAGCCGGCCGGCGCACTGGGTGCCGAGGACGCCGCCGATGCCCGAACAGACCAGGAGCGCGGCGAGACCGCCCTGCGCCACCCCGGCGAGACCGGACAGGAACGGGGCGAGGTACGTCTGAAAGGCGAGGTTCCCGGCGACGGTGAGGACGGTGACGACGAGGACCGCGGCGACGGCGCCGTGCAGCAGCGGCCGGATCAGGTCACCGAAGGAGCGGTGCACCTCTGCGCGGCCGTCCGCCGCGGGGAGCATGATCGCCGCCCACACCAGGGCGGCCAGGCCCAGCAGGCCACCGAAGGCGAAGGTGGCCCGCCAGCCGAGGGCCGCCCCGATCCACGTACCGGCGGGCACACCGAGCAGGACCGCGCCGGTCAGCCCGGTCATGACCGTGGCCAGATACCGGCCCTGGTGCCGGGGCGGCGCCTGGGTGCTGGCCGCGGCCAGCGCGGCGGGCAGGACCACCGCGGCGGCCAGCGCGGCGAGGACGCGCAGGACCATCAGCGCGGCGAAGGAGCCGCCGACCAGCAGCACGGCGAAGTTGGCCAGGCAGAAGACGGCGAGCGCCGCAAGGAGCGCGGCGCGCCGGGCGACACGGTCGAGCAGCAGTGACCACACCGGCGCCGCGAGGGCATAGACCAGCGAGTACACCGTGACCAGCTGCCCGGCGGCGGTTTCGGAGCGGCCCGTGCCGTCCGCGATCGCGCGCAGCACGCCGACGATGATGAAGTCGTCGGTCTGGACGGCGAAGGCGGCGACGGTCAGCGCGTAGAGCCAGAGGGGAGGCCGGAAGGCGGTGGAGCTCACACCGTAAAGGTAACACTCGTTTCCCTTAACCCGTGTGCGAGAGTGTGCACCCGCACGCCGTCAGGAACCGGCCCCAGGCCCGGAGTTCACAAGGGAGCCGCCGCCCATGCCGAGGCCCGCCAGCCCCGAACGCCGACGCGAGGTGACCGACGCCGTGATCGGACAGCTCGCCCGCACGGGCATCGGCTCCTTCTCGCTGCGCACGCTCGCCGAGGGGCTCGGCCAGAGCACCCGGGTCCTGACCCACCACTTCGCCGACAAGAACGCGCTGCTGGCGGCGGTGCTCCAGCGGCTGGACGAGCGCCAGCACGAGGCGCTGCGCGTCACGCCGGGCTGGGACGACCCGGCGATCGCCGTCAGCGAGGTCGTCCGCTCCGCCTGGCGGCGCAACCTCAGCCCCGGGGAACTCGACATGACCCGGCTCATCCGGGAGATCGAGGGCCTCGCGGCGGCCGGCCGCCTCGCCCTTCCGCACCCCGACTTCGTCCGCGGCCGTGCCGAGTTCGTCGCCTCCTGCCTGGTCCACCGCGGCCTGACCGACCAGGCCGCCCTGACCTGCGCCACCCTCCTCAACAGCGCCTTCTCCAGCCTCCAGGCCGACTTCCTGATCACCGGCGACGGCGACCGGGTGGAAACGGCACTGGACGCGCTGTGCGCCTGGATCGACAGCCAGGTGGACCGGGCACGGGCGTGACGCACCCCACCCCGCCACCCCGTTCAAACTCCGTTAACAATGGACTGTGATCTCTCAGGTCTCCTCGATGCCCCGGAGCGCCCACCGGTCGAAGCCGGAGGCGACTCCCTACGTCGACCTCACCCGCGCCGAGTGGAGCGTGCTGCGCGACAAGACGCCGCTGCCGCTCACCGCCGAGGAGGTGGAGAAGCTGCGCGGACTCGGCGACGTCATCGACCTCGACGAGGTGCGGGACATCTACCTCCCGCTCTCCCGCCTCCTCAACCTCTACGTCGGCGCCACCGACGGCCTGCGCGGCGCCCTCAACACCTTCCTCGGCGAGCAGGGTTCCCAGTCCGGCACCCCGTTCGTCATAGGCGTCGCCGGGTCCGTGGCGGTCGGGAAGTCCACCGTCGCCCGACTCCTCCAGGCCCTGCTCTCCCGGTGGCCCGAGCACCCGCGCGTGGAGCTGGTCACCACGGACGGTTTCCTGCTCCCCACCAAGGAACTGGAAGCCCGCGGCATGATGTCGCGGAAGGGCTTCCCCGAGTCGTACGACCGCCGTGCGCTCACCCGCTTCGTCGCCGACATCAAGGCCGGCAAGGACGAGGTGACGGCCCCCGTCTACTCCCACCTCATCTACGACATCGTCCCGGACCGGAAGCTCACCGTCCGCCGACCCGACATCCTGATCGTCGAGGGCCTGAACGTCCTGCAGCCCGCCCTGCCCGGCAAGGACGGCCGCACCCGGGTCGGTCTCGCCGACTACTTCGACTTCAGCGTGTACGTCGACGCCGGCGCCGACGACATCGAACGCTGGTACCTCAACCGCTTCAAGAAGCTGCGTCAGACGGCCTTCCAGAAGCCGGACTCGTACTTCCGCAAGTACACCCAGGTCTCCGAGGAGGAGGCCCTCGACTACGCCCGCACCCTGTGGCGGACGATCAACAAGCCCAACCTGGTCGAGAACATCGCCCCCACCCGCGGCCGCGCCACCCTCATCGTCCGCAAGGGCCCGGACCACAAGGTGCAGCGGCTGAGGCTGCGCAAACTGTGACGTGTTCATGGACGCCTGTTAAAAAGGCGTCATGCTGCATCTGCGCCTGATCACCCCCGCCGAGAAGACGGACGAGGTGGTGCGGCTCGTCGAGAGAACGGTCGGCACCGCCCACCTTGTCGTGTTGCCGAAGGCCGCCCGCAATCCCGTCGGGGACGTCGTGATGTGCGACGTGGCGCGCGAGGCGGGGGACGAACTCATCGGCGGACTGCGCCGGTTGGGGCTGGACGAGACCGGCTCGATCGCCGTGGAGGACATCGACCTCTCGCTGTCCCGGCGCGCCGACAAGGCCGAGGAGGAGGCTCCGGGCGAGGGCGCGGACGCGGTGCTCTGGGAAGGCCTCACCGAGGCCACCCACGAGGAGTCGACGCTGTCGGCCACCTACCTCGCCTTCATCACGCTGGCAACGATGATCGCGGCCTGCGGCGTGGTGCTGGACAACGCGATCCTGATCGTGGGCGCGATGGCGGTGGGCCCGGAGTTCGGTCCGCTGGCCGGCCTCTGCACCGCCGTGGTGCGGCGGCGCCCCCGCCTCGCGCTGCGCTCACTGACCGCGCTGCTCGTGGGCTTCGCCGTGGCGATGGCGGTGACGGTCGGCTTCACCCATTTCATGGACGCCGTCGACCTCTTCCACCGATCCGACCTGGAAGGCAAGCGCCCCAACACGGCATTCGTGTACGCCCCCGACGCCTTCTCGTTCATAGTGGCGGTCCTGGCCGGCATCGCCGGCACCTTGTCCCTGACCTCCGCCAAGTCGGGCGCACTGGTGGGCGTGGCCATCTCGGTGACGACGGTCCCCGCAGCCGCCAACGCGGCCGTGGCCCTGGCGTACGGCGACACGTCCCAGACGATCGGTTCGACGAACCAGCTCCTGCTGAACCTGCTGGGCATCGTGCTCGCCGGAACCCTGACGCTGCTGGCCCAGAAGTGGTTCTGGGCCAGCCGGCGTGAGCGTACGGCGAAGGCGGGCGGCGTCTAGAACCGCGATTCGCAGTTCGCGGCGATGGTGTCGCCGGAGTCGGCGAACACGAGGTCGCTGCCGCCGCCGCAGTTCACCGTGTCGTTGCCGGTGTTGTCCTCCACGTCGATCACGTCCCTGCCGCTGCCGGTGGTGACGCTGTCGACACCCGTGCCGATGTCGACCGTGCTGTTGACCGGAGCGGTGACCAGGACGCTGTCGTTCTGGTCGCCCGTCGCTATGAGGAGCCGGGCGACGCTGCCGACGCTGCCGCAGTCGGCGCTGGTGGCGGACACCTGGGAGCAGCCCGGTCCGGCCGCGATGCCCGCCTGGTCACTGAGGATCAGACGGTTGTTGGAGACGGCGGCCGTGACATGGTTCTGGACGCCGGTGCGCGACTGCACCCCGACGGTGTTGCCGAAGATGCGGAACGCCGTGGAGCCCGGTGTCTGGGCGGCGGCCGGGGTGGCGAACGAGACGACGACAAAACCGGCGACCAGGGCCGGACCTGCTGCTCGCTTCAGGGTGCTGCGCACGATCTTCATCCTGTGTTTCTCTCTTTCGTCGAGGTGGGGCGCCACGCGGGTCCCCTCGACGCAAGTCAAACAATCAGTGATCGGTCACGCACTCTTTGTTACGCTCAATCGGGTGTCGGCCCGCTGACCTAACCCAGCGCCGACTTCACCGCATCGGCCAGCCGCCCGGCCACCGACCGAGCCTGATCGATGTCCGCGGCCTCGACCATCACCCGCACCAGCGGCTCGGTCCCCGACGGACGCAGCAGCACCCGCCCGGTGGACCCCAACTCCCGCTCCGCCTCGGCGACAGCGGCGGCAAGGTCGGCCGACGTCTTCACCCGCGACTTGTCCACGTCCGGCACGTTGATGAGGATCTGCGGCAGCCGCTCCATGACGGAGGCAAGATCCCGCAGCGTACGGCCGGTCTCCGCGACCCGCGCCGCGATCAGCAGTCCGGTCAGGGTGCCGTCGCCGGTCGTCGCGTGGTCGAGGATGATCACGTGCCCGGACTGCTCGCCGCCCAGGGCGAATCCGTGCTCCTTCATCTCCTCCAGCACGTACCGGTCGCCCACGGCCGTCTGCACGAGCCGGATCCCCGCCCGCTCCATGGCCAGTTTGAAGCCCAGGTTGGACATGACCGTGGCGACGACGGTGTCGGAGCGCAGCTCGGACCGCTCCCGCAGCGCCAGCGTGAGCACGGCCAGGATCTGGTCGCCGTCCACCTCCTCGCCGGTGTGGTCCACGGCCAGGCAGCGGTCGGCGTCACCGTCGTGCGCGATGCCGAAGTCGGCGCCGTGCTCGATCACGGCGGCCTTCAGCTTGTCCAGGTGGGTGGAGCCGCAGCCGTCGTTGATGTTGAGCCCGTCCGGCTCGGTGCCGATCGTGACGATCTGGGCGCCGGCCCGCGAGAACGCCTCCGGCGAGACCCCCGCGGCCGCGCCGTGTGCCTCGTCCAGGACGACCTTCAGGCCGTCCAGCCGGTTCGGAAGGACCGACAGCAGATGGCCGACGTACTTCTCGAAGCCCTCGTCGTACGACCGCACCCGCCCGACGCCGGCACCGGTGGGCCGCTGCCAGGGCTCACCGTGACGGTGGGACTCGTAGACGGCCTCGATCCGGTCCTCCAGCTCGTCGGCGAGCTTGTGGCCGCCGCGGGCGAAGAACTTGATGCCGTTGTCCGGCATGGCGTTGTGGCTGGCGGACAGCATCACGCCGAGGTCGGCGCCGAGCGCGCCGGTCAGGTGCGCCACCGCGGGCGTCGGCAGCACGTCCACGGTCAGCACGTCCACACCGGCGCTGGCCAGGCCCGCGACCACGGCAGCCTGAAGGAACTCCCCGGAGGCACGCGGGTCCCGTCCGACCACCGCCGTCGGCCTGTGGCCCTCAAAGGTGCCCGCCTCGGCCAGCACGTGCGCCGCCGCGACGGACAGGCCGAGCGCCATCTCGGCCGTCAGGTCCGCGTTGGCGACACCGCGCACGCCGTCCGTACCGAAGAGTCGTCCCACGTGTCCTCCTGAGGAAGCGTCCTTGCTGCCATGAATGGTGGCAGACGCCGGGTCATCCGATCACACCAGCCTTTGAGCGTCTTGTGTCGTTATACGCCCTTGGCCGGGATAAACGAACGCCCCGACGGCACATGTGGCGTGCCGCCGGGGCGTTCGGAGTACGAGCAGGCAGCTCCTGATTAACGCTTGCTGTACTGCGGAGCCTTGCGGGCCTTCTTCAGACCGGCCTTCTTGCGCTCGACCGCACGGTCGTCGCGCTTGAGGAAGCCGGCCTTCTTGAGCGGGCCGCGGTTGTTGTCGACGTCGGCCTCGTTCAGCGCACGGGCGACACCGAGACGGAGCGCACCGGCCTGACCGGAGACACCGCCACCCGCGATGCGGGCGATGACGTCGTAACGGCCTTCGAGCTCGAGCACCTTGAAGGGCTCGTTGACTTCCTGCTGGTGCACCTTGTTCGGGAAGTAGTCCTCGAGGGTGCGACCATTGATCTTCCACTTGCCGGTGCCCGGGACGATCCGGACACGGGCGATGGCGTTCTTGCGACGGCCCAGGCCGGCGGCCGGCTGGGGCTCGCCGAAGCGGGAAGCCATGGACTCCGAGGTGTACTCACCCTCGACGGGGACCTCGGACTCGGTGGTGTAGCTGTCGATGTCGACGAGCTCAGTCTCTTCGACCGGCTGCTCAACGGTGGTCTCGGCCACGATTCTCCTCAGATTCTCTTCAGTCTTAGGGGGTGGCCGGACTTACTGCGCGACCTGGGTGATCTCGTACGGCTGCGGCTGCTGCGCGCCGTGCGGGTGCTGGTCACCCTTGTAGACCTTCAGCTTCGAGAGCATCTGACGGCCCAGCGTGTTCTTGGGGAGCATGCCCTTGACGGCCTTCTCGATGGCCTTCTCGGGGTTCTTGTCGAGGAGCTCGTCGTAACGGACGGAGCGCAGACCACCCGGGTAGCCGGAGTGGCGGTACGCCATCTTCTGGGTCCGCTTGTTGCCGGAGAGGTGCACCTTGTCGGCGTTGATGATGATGACGAAGTCACCGGTGTCGACGTGGGGCGCGTAGATCGGCTTGTGCTTGCCCCGCAGAATGGAGGCGGCGGTGCTGGCGAGACGACCCAGGACGACGTCCTGAGCGTCAATGACGTGCCACTGGCGCGTCACATCGCCGGGCTTGGGGCTGTACGTACGCACGGTTCGTAGCCTTCGCTTCGAGTGAATGGTCCTGAACAGGTCACCGAAACGATCACGACAGCCTCGACCGCACCGCGGTTGACGCAAACCGCGTGCTGATCGCTGGTCATCGGCCCGGTGGACCGGTGTAAGGGCCCGTCCCGTGAGAATGAGCAAGCCAATACACAACGAAGAAGCAGAATACCTGGGTGCCCCGGGACGGGTCAAAACGAGGCATGCCGCAGGACAAACGTGGCATGCCGCCCGACGCGCTCCAGCATCCCTCTGCCCCCGTCTAAGATGCGCCCCATGAGTTACGGGCAGGGGGGACCCCAGTCTCAGTGGGATCCCTGGAAACCGCATTCGCAGCAGCCCTGGAACAGCAGTGGCGACGACGGAACTCCGGACTGGGCCGCCCTCGCGGAGGCCTCGGAGACCCGGAACAAACGCCGCAGGCTGCTGTTCATCGGCGGCGGCGCGCTCGCGACGATCGCGGTGGGCACCGCCGTCGCGATGGCCGTCGTGTCCGCGAACGGGGACAACAACGCCTCCGGCAACCCCACCAAGCTTCCCGCCAGCGCCTCCCTGCCCAGCAGCTCGGCCACGGCGCCGTCCTTCGCACCCACCAGCGCCCCGCCGCCGCTGGACCCGAAGGACTTCATATCCAGCGTGAAAAAGGACACGGCGCCGCTGAGCCCCGAGACGCTCTTCCCAGGCACCCGGCTGACCATGGGCGACGCGGTGTACAAGAAGGGCGCCACGGCCGACACCAAGAACTGTGCCTCCGCCGCGGACGCCAGCCTGCCCAAGATCCTCACCACGAACCGCTGCACCCGTCTGATTCGCACCAGCTACAGCAGGGACGGCATCGCGATCACCGTCGGCGTCGCCGTCTTCGACACCGAGGCCCAAGCGGCGAAGGCCAAGGCCCAGACCGACGACAGGAGCATCGTGCGCTCGCTGGCCGGCAAGGGCGTCAAGACCTTCTGCGACGGCGCGATCTGCCGCTCGACCCGCAACTCCGTCGGCCGGTACGCCTACTTCACGATCACCGGCTTCACCAACGGCAAGAACGTCACCAAGAAGGACACCAAGACCGTCTCCGCCGCGAACGACCTGCAGCAGTTCACCTTCCGCCAGATCTGGCGCCGCGGTGAGGCCCAGGCCTCGGCAGCCGCCGGCCAGTAGCCCTCAGCAGCACCCCGCCGACGGAAGGGAGCGCTTGTTCCGCGCCTCCTTGTTCCGCGCGGCCAGCAGCTCGTCGGCGGGGTAGCCGACCTCCTCCAGGGTCAGCCCGTGGGGTCGTACGACGTGCACGGCGGAGTCGCGCACACCCGCGGCCAGCACCTTCCCGGGCCACTCCGGGCCCCGGTGGCCGTCACCGACGAAGAGCAGCGCGCCGATGAGCGAACGCACCATGTTGTGGCAGAAGGCGTCGGCACGGACCCGCGCGGTGATGATCCCGTCCGCATCCCGCTCCAGGCTCAGCTCCTGGAGAGTACGGATCGTGGTCGCGCCCTCACGCCGCTTGCAGTACGCGGCGAAGTCGTGCTCCCCCAGCAGCCGCCGCGCCGCCTCGTTCATCGCCGCCACGTCGAGCGGCCAGTCGTGCCAGAGGACATGGCCCCGCAGCAGGGGGTCCACTCCCCCGGGGTTGTCGGTGACGCGGTAGGCGTAGCGCCGCCAGATCGCCGAGAAACGCGCGTTGAAGCCCTCGGGGGCCTCGGTGAGGCTCCAGACCCGTACGTCCTTGGGCAGCCGCCCGGCGAGCCGCTTCAGCAGCTTCTCCCGCTGTTCCGCCCACAGCGGTGCGGGCAGATCGACATGGGCCACCTGGCCGCGCGCGTGCACGCCCGCGTCGGTGCGTCCGGCCACGGTCAGCTCGTACGTCGTGTCCTTGGTACGCGTCACCGTACGCAGGGCGTCCTCGATCTCCCCCTGCACGGTCCGCCTGCCGCCGGCCTGCTTGGCCCAGCCGTGGAAGTCGCTGCCGTCGTACGACAGGTCGAGGCGGATACGGACGTGACCGGGCTGTACTTCACTCACAAACAGATCCTCTCAGTACGCGAAAGCGGGCCCGCCCCTAAGGGCGAACCCGCTTCCAGCGTCAGGCAGAGCCTCAGGCGTCCTTGGACTCCTCGGCCGCAGCCGCGTCCTCGACGACCTCGTCGGCCTTGGTCTCCTCGACCTTGGCCTCCTCGGACTCCTTGACCGCACGCTTGGTGGCGGCCTCGGCCTCGCCCACGGCCTTCTGCTGCACCGTCAGCGCCTCGACCAGCTCGATGACGGCCATGGGCGCGTTGTCGCCACGGCGGTTACCGATCTTGGTGATGCGGGTGTAGCCACCCGGACGGTTCTCGTAGCGCGGGCCGATCTCGGTGAAGAGCGTGTGGACGACGCTCTTGTCCGTGATGACCTGCAGCACCTGGCGGCGGTTGTGAAGGTCGCCCTTCTTCGCCTTGGTCACCAGACGCTCGGCGTACGGCCGCAGACGGCGGGCCTTCGCCTCGGTGGTGGTGATACGGCCGTGCTCGAACAGCGCCTTCGCGAGGTTCGCGAGAAGCAGCTTCTCGTGCGCGGCGCTGCCGCCCAGACGGGCACCCTTGGTGGGCCTCGGCATGATTCTTCTCCTGTGTGTCTGCCCCGGCCGTGTCAGGTACCGAGGTCAGTATCCGAGCAGACGGTTGTCTGTCGAAGATCCAGGCCCCCGAAGGGGCCTGGAAGGGGCGCGGGGAACTGCGCGACCGGCCTCAACCGGTCCGCAGTGGCAGTACGGCCTCCCCGCGGAGCACTCAGTACTGCTCGGTCTCGACGAACCCGGCGTCCGCGTCGTCGTCGGCGCCGAAGGCGTCGGCGGCGGCGGTCGGGTCGAATCCGGGCGGGCTGTCCTTGAGCGCAAGGCCCATGCCGGCCAGCTTCGCCTTGACCTCGTCGATGGACTTCGCACCGAAGTTGCGAATGTCGAGGAGGTCGGCCTCGGAGCGGGCGACAAGCTCACCCACGGAGTGGATGCCCTCGCGCTTGAGGCAGTTGTACGACCGAACGGTGAGCTCCAGCTCCTCGATCGGCAGCGCCAGATCAGCGGCAAGGGCGGCGTCCGTCGGGGACGGACCCATGTCGATGCCCTCGGCGTCGATGTTCAGCTCGCGGGCGAGACCGAACAGCTCGACCAGGGTCTTACCGGCGGAGGCCATGGCGTCGCGGGGACGCATCGCCTGCTTGGTCTCGACGTCGACGATCAGCTTGTCGAAGTCGGTGCGCTGCTCGACACGCGTGGCCTCGACCTTGTACGTGACCTTCAGCACCGGGCTGTAGATGGAGTCGACCGGGATACGGCCGATCTCCTGGCCCACCTGCTTGTTCTGCACGGCGGAGACGTAGCCGCGACCGCGCTCGACGGTCAGCTCCATCTCCAGCTTGCCCTTGCCGTTGAGCGTGGCGAGGACGAGGTCGGGGTTGTGCACCTCGACACCGGCCGGGGGCGCGATGTCGGCGGCGGTGACCACACCCGGGCCCTGCTTGCGCAGGTACATCACGACCGGCTCGTCGTGCTCCGAGGAGACGACCAGCTGCTTGATGTTGAGGATGAGGTCGGTGACGTCCTCCTTGACGCCCGGCACGGTGGTGAACTCGTGCAGGACACCGTCGATGCGGATGCTGGTGACAGCAGCGCCGGGGATCGACGACAGGAGGGTGCGGCGGAGGGAGTTGCCGAGGGTGTAGCCGAAGCCCGGCTCCAGCGGCTCGATCACGAACCGGGAGCGGAACTCGTCGACGACCTCTTCGGTCAACGAGGGACGCTGAGCGATCAGCATGGGTGGATCAGATCCTTCTTTCGTGGACGCCCGCTATTTGACGCCCGACGGAAACCGCACCCGTGAAAAGTGCGGGTACTGCAAGGGTACGGGCGATACGGCCCTTGTTACGGGGTCGTACCGCCCGAATCCTCAGAGCAACCGTGCGTCAGACGCGGCGGCGCTTCGGCGGACGGCAGCCGTTGTGCGGGGTCGGGGTGACGTCCTGGATGGAGCCGACCTCGAGGCCCGTGGCCTGCAGGGAGCGGATCGCGGTCTCACGACCGGAGCCCGGGCCCTTGACGAACACGTCGACCTTGCGCATGCCGTGCTCCTGGGCGCGGCGGGCGGCCGACTCGGCGGCCATCTGCGCGGCGAACGGCGTGGACTTCCGGGAGCCCTTGAAGCCGACGTGGCCGGCGGAGGCCCAGGAGATCACGTTGCCGGACGGGTCCGTGATCGACACGATCGTGTTGTTGAACGTGCTCTTGATGTGCGCGTGGCCGTGAGCGACGTTCTTCTTTTCCTTGCGGCGCACCTTCTTGGCAGCGCCCTGACGTCCCTTGGGGGGCATCCTTTAACTCCTACGGGAGGTGGTCGGTCCTACAGCGAAGACCGTGGACAGGTGTCCGCTGCGGACTACTTCTTGCCCGGCTTCTTCTTGCCGGCGATGGCGCGACGCGGGCCCTTGCGGGTACGAGCGTTGGTGCTGGTGCGCTGACCGCGGACGGGCAGACCGCGACGGTGACGGAGACCCTGGTAGCAACCGATCTCGACCTTGCGGCGGATGTCGGCCTGGATCTCGCGACGGAGGTCACCCTCGGTCTTGATGTTGTTGTCGACGTACTCGCGGATCGCGACCAGCTGCTCTTCGGTCAGGTCACGGACGCGGGTGTTCGGGTCGATACCGGTCTCGGCCAGCGTCAGCTGGGAGAGGGTTCGGCCGATGCCGAACACATAGGTGAGGGCGACCTCCACGCGCTTTTCGCGCGGGATGTCAACACCGGAAACGCGTGCCATTCAATGGCTCCTGGTGAATCTTCGGAGGTCTTCCACAGGACCGGTTCCCGGCCGCCGTACTAGGTACGAACCGGGTCCCCGGCCTCCGAACCGGGGGTGTCGAGCTGGTTGGCTCGGGTCCTGCGTATGAACAAATTCAGCTTGCGTCGCGCGAATCTCTGCGATGGATGCAGAGGGATCGGTCGTGCGTCAGCCCTGGCGCTGCTTGTGGCGCGGGTTCTCGCAGATGACCATGACCCGACCGTGACGGCGGATCACCCTGCACTTGTCGCAGATCTTCTTGACGCTCGGCTTGACCTTCATTGGTGAGGTTCTCCGGGTCAGTGCCATCACCCCGGCCGAAGCCGGGATGCGGGCAAGATCTACTTGTAGCGGTAGACGATCCGGCCACGCGTCAGGTCGTACGGAGACAACTCCACCACGACCCGGTCGTCAGGGAGGATGCGGATGTAGTGCATACGCATCTTGCCGCTGATGTGTGCCAGGACCTGGTGGCCGTTCTGGAGCTCGACCTTGAACATGGCGTTCGGCAGAGACTCGACGACAGTGCCCTCGATCTCGATGGCACCTTGCTTCTTGGCCACGCTTCGCCCTTCGAATCGACTACCTTGATCGACTCTCCTGCTTTCCCTTACGGGCGCATGCGGACATGCGGGTGCACGAGAGCCGACGAGTCAGTCTACGTCAGGGCACCCGGAAACACGAATCGGGAAAGCCTGCCCCACGCAGAAGATCCTCATGCAGAAGCAGCTGATGCAAGAGGATCGGGAGCGGCCCGAAGCGGCCCTCGACCGATCCTCGCCGCCGGCCTCCGGCCGGCGGCCGGGGCCGTCATCGGCCCAGCGGATCCGGCGCGGCCGTCACTCCGTACTCCGCCAGCTTCGCCTTGCCACCGTCCGGAGCCGTCAGTACCAGCGGCCCTTCCTCGGTGAGGGCGATGGAGTGCTCCCAGTGGGAGGACCAGGTGCCGTCCGTCGTGATGACCGTCCAGTCGTCCGAGAGGACCTCTGTCCTCGGGGTGCCGAGGGAGACCATCGGCTCGATCGCGAGGCAGAAGCCGGGGACCAGTTTGGGGCCCTTGCCGCGGCGGCGGTCGACGTAGTTCAGCAGGTGCGGGTCCATGTGCATCTCGGTGCCGATGCCGTGGCCGCCGTAGTCCTCGATGATCCCGTACTTGCCGCCGCCGGGCTTGGGCTGGCGGCGGATGTACGTCTCGATGGCCCGGGAGATGTCGACCAGGCGGTTGCCCTGCTTCATCGCGGCGATGCCGGCCCACATGGACTCTTCGGTCACCCGGGACAGTTCGATCAGCTCCGGAGCATGTCCGGAGCCCACGAAGGCGGTGTAGGCCGCGTCCCCGTGCCAGCCGTCGATGATCGCGCCGCAGTCGATGGAGATGATGTCGCCGTCCTTCAGGACGACGTCGTCGGACGGGATGCCATGGACCACGACGTCGTTGACCGAGGTGCAGATCGTCGCGGGGAAGCCGCCGTAACCGAGGAAGTTCGACTTGGCGCCGTGCTCGGCGAGCACCTTGCGGGCCACCTCGTCCAGATCCTTGGTGCTGGCACCCGGCACAGCCGTCTCCCGGGTGGCCGCGTGGATCGCGGCGACGACAAGGCCCGCCGCACGCATCTTGGCGATCTGCTCGGGGGTCTTGATCTGCACCATGGGGGCCTGCGCTCTCCGTCACTCACGTGGGCTGGGTTACGTACACAACACTACGGCCGCGGCGCCCTGAGGGTCCCCCGGACGAAACCCGGGGGAAGGGCACCGCGGCCGGAAGGACCGCGACCTACTTGTTCTCGGCCTTCTCACGCTTGAGGGCTTCAAGCGCCCGCTGCGTGATCTCGTCCACCGGACCCAGGGAGGAGATCGTCACGACCAGGCCCTGCGCCTTGTAGTAGTCGATGATCGGCTCGGTCTGCGTGTGGTAGACCTCCAGCCGCTTGCGGACGGTCTCCTCGGAGTCGTCGTCGCGCTGGTACAGCTCACCGCCGCAGACGTCGCACACGCCGTCCTGCTCCGGGCGGCTGTACGTCACGTGGAAGACGTGGGAGGAGTCGTTGCGGCAGATGCGCCGGCCGGCGATCCGCTTGACGACCTCTTCCTCCGGGACCTCCAGGTCCAGGACGGCGTCCAGTTGGATGCTCTCGCGCTCCAGCAGCTGGTCCAGCGCCTCGGCCTGCGAGACGTTGCGCGGGAACCCGTCGAGCAGGAAGCCGTTCTCCGCGTCCGGCTGCTCCATGCGGTCCTTGGCCATCGCGATGGTGACCTCGTCGGGTACGAGGTTGCCGGCGTCCATGTAGGACTTCGCGAGCTTGCCCAGCTCGGTCTGCTGGCTGATGTTGGCCCGGAACAGGTCACCCGTGGAGATGTGCGGGATGGCCAGCTTCTCTGCGAGCCGAACGGCTTGCGTTCCCTTACCGGCACCAGGCGGCCCGACGAGGACGATACGCATCAGCGGAGGAACCCTTCGTAATTGCGCTGCTGGAGCTGGCTCTCGATCTGCTTCACCGTCTCGAGACCGACACCCACGATGATCAGGATGCTGGTCCCGCCGAACGGGAAGTTCCCGCTCGCGTTGAAGCCCACCAACGCCATTGTCGGCACGAGAGCAATCACGCCCAGATACAGCGAACCCGGCCAGGTGATCCGGTTGAGCACGTAGCTCAGGTACTCAGCGGTCGGTCGGCCAGCCCGGATGCCCGGGATGAAGCCACCATACTTCTTCATGTTGTCGGCGACTTCCTCGGGGTTGAAGGAGATCGCCACGTAGAAGAACGCGAAGAAAACGATGAGCAAGAAGTACGAAGCGATGTAAATCGGATGGTCGCCCTTGGTCAGATTCTGCTCGACCCAGGTCTTCCAGCCCGATTTGGTTCCGGAGAACTGCGCCACCAACGCCGGAATGTAGAGCAGCGACGAGGCGAAGATGACGGGAATCACACCCGCCTGGTTCACCTTGAGCGGGATGTAGGTGGACGTACCACCGTAGGAACGCCGGCCGATCATGCGCTTCGCGTACTGCACCGGGATGCGGCGCTGAGCCTGCTCGACGAAGACGACGAGCCCGACCATGACCAGGCCGACCAGGATGACGGTGCCGAACTCGATCCAGCCGCCGGCCAGGGTGCCCTGCTTCTTGATGGCCCACAGCGCGGACGGGAAGGTCGCGGCGATCGAGATGAACATCAGGATCGACATGCCGTTGCCGATGCCGCGGTCGGTGATCAGCTCACCGAGCCACATCACGACGGCCGTACCGGCGGTCATGCAGATCACCATGGTGATGGTGGTGAAGATCGCCTGGTCCGGGACGATCCCGTTGGCGACCGAGCAGGTGCCGAACAGGGCTCCGCTGCGGGCGGTGGCAACCAGACCGGTGCCCTGCAGGATGGCGAGCGCAACGGTCAGGTAGCGGGTGTACTGCGTGATCTTGGCAGTGCCGGCCTGCCCTTCCTTCTTGAGCGCTTCCAGGCGCGGAATCACGACTGTCAGCAGCTGCAGGATGATGCTGGCCGTGATGTACGGCATGATCCCGAGCGCGAAGATCGTAATCTGCAGCAGCGCACCACCGCTGAACATGTTGACCAGCCCGAAGAGCCCCTGGTTACCGGAGGCCTCGCGGACACACTGCTGGACGTTCTTGTAGTTGACGCCCGGGATCGGGACGTGGGTACCGGCCCGGTACACCACGACGATGGCCAGCGTGAACAGCAGCTTCTTGCGCAGGTCGGGCGTCTTGAACGCCCGGGCGAACGCGGTGAGCACGGTGCCTCCTGCGACCCCCGCGTATGCGCGTGAGGTGACGACTAAATTCGGGTTGATGACCTGTGAACGAGGTTACGGCATGCCAAGACAGCGCTGGATGCCAGTCGCCACAGCCTACCTATATCAGGGCTCCGCCGGAACGCCGACCGACGGCCCGTCAGAGGTGAGCCGTCGACCCCGCGCACCTCGGGGCGATTTCGAACACATGTCTAAAAAGTGCTTGCACCCCACGACGGGTGCGTTGTACGGCTCTTGATCGTTCGCCGGATCATGCCGCGGAAGGCTCGGGGCGGCCGACCGCTGCCTGTTCCCCGACGGACAAGCGGGGTGCGCACGGACGGGGTGCCAAGCACACCGCTGTGACCGCCATCGCCTGCGGGGCAGCGGCTGCCGCGACGGGCCCGCTACTGGTTCCCGCGGCCCCGGCGCCGACGGAAAGCGCGCCTCGGCGTCTCGCCCGGGCACTTCGCCATTCCGGTGCGACTGCCCTCTCTCCACTTGATCCCGCTGCTCGTAACGACATGCGCGATCGGCTGCGCAAAGAGCAAAGGTATCCGGCTCACGCACCCCGGGAACGGCCATGGCGTTCTTGCTCAAACTCGCCTGTTGCCCGTCCCCCACAGCACGACTCAGCTGATTGCCGTCAAGGCCCGCCTGGAGCCGTACCGCGGGGCCATATCACAAGGCATCGGACAACCGCATTTCCCATACGGACCACCACCGATGCGATCATTCCCGACCAAACCGATCAGTAACTTTGAACTGATCACGCTCATACGCATGCGCGTTACACACAGACAGTCAATTCAAGAAGAGGGATCCAAGGTGAAGGTGCGCCCGGTCGCCAACGCCGCGGCAGCCGCCGCAGCCAGGATCGCGATGACCGCGGCCGGGCCGTGCGTGTACGACTCCTGTGGTCAGAAGACGAACGAGGGCTGCTACGACCTCAGGGGCGGACGCAAGAACTTCCACGGAATGAACTGGTTCCGAGGCGATCACGGCAACCTCGGTGATGACATCAGCTCCGTCAAGGCAGCCGTCGGGCTACGTGCACGCAGCGCTCACCACCGGACGGAACACCGAGACGCTACAACGGTAAAGCCGTTCCCAAGGGTGGCTGCTCGACATTCGCCGCGCAGACTCTCATGAAGGGAACGAAGCCCCACCGAATTCGAATCGACGGTATGTCGATTCGAATGACGCGAGCACAAGACCGGATAGGCTTTTCGACACCGTGATGAACGCTGTGCGCTACTCCCGGCCGTGCAATCCGACAGCGATGAAAGAGTAAAGAGCGTCGGCATTGAACTTCCACCACGGTGTCCAGGTAGAGAACTCCATAAGTGCGCTTAAGAAGGACTCGAAGGTGTGGCTGTCCAACGCCGGAGAAGAAGTCAATAAAGCCGGCCTGAGAGCAGGCGCTGTCTGCATGAACAAGCAGAGCCGCCCCCGCGACAGCGCGGGGGCGGCTCTGCTTGCAACTAAGAGCTAGCTCAGACCAGCTCGGTGACCGTACCGCCGGCGGCGGTGATCTTCTCCTTGGCGGAACCGGAGACGGCATCCACCGTCACCTGCAGCGCCACGGAGATCTCGCCCTGGCCGAGGACCTTGACGAGGCTGTTCTTGCGAACGGCACCCTTGGCCACCAGACCCTCGACGGTGACTTCGCCACCCTCGGGGTAGAGCGCGGCCAGCTTGTCGAGGTTCACGACCTGGAACTCGGTCTTGAACGGGTTCTTGAAGCCCTTCAGCTTCGGAAGACGCATGTGGAGGGGCATCTGGCCACCCTCGAAGCGCTCCGGAACCTGGTAACGGGCCTTCGTACCCTTGGTACCACGACCGGCCGTCTTACCCTTCGACGCCTCACCACGACCCACACGGGTCTTGGCGGTCTTGGCGCCCGGGGCGGGACGGAGGTTGTGGATCTTGAGCGGGTTGTTCTCCGCCATGATCAGACCTCCTCAACCGTCACGAGGTGGCGGACGGTGTGCACCATGCCGCGGAACTCGGGGCGGTCCTCCTTGACGACCTGCGTGTTGATGCCCTTGAGACCAAGGGAGCGCAGGGTGTCACGGTGGTTCTGCTTGGTGCCGATGTACGACTTGACCTGCGTGATCTTGAGCTGCGCCATTACGCACCAGCCCCGGCACGCGCACGCAGCAGAGCCGCGGGAGCGACGTCCTCGAGAGGCAGACCACGGCGGGCCGCGACCTCCTCCGGACGCTGCAGGCCCTTCAGGGCCGCCACGGTCGCGTGCACGATGTTGATCGCGTTGTCGGAGCCGAGCGACTTCGACAGGATGTCGTGAATACCGGCGCACTCGAGCACGGCACGCACCGGACCACCGGCGATAACGCCGGTACCCGGGGACGCGGGCTTGAGCAGCACGACGCCGGCAGCCTTCTCACCCTGGATCGGGTGGGGGATGGTGCCCTGGATGCGGGGGACCTTGAAGAAGTGCTTCTTGGCCTCCTCAACACCCTTGGCGATGGCGGCCGGCACCTCCTTGGCCTTGCCGTATCCGACACCCACGGTGCCGTCACCGTCGCCCACCACGACCAGCGCGGTGAAGCTGAAGCGACGACCACCCTTCACAACCTTGGCGACGCGGTTGATCGCGACAACGCGCTCAACGTACGCGGTCTTCTCGGCGGCAGCAGCGCCGCCGTCACGGCCCTTCCGGTCCCGCCGCTCGCCGCCACCGGCACCGCCACCGCGGCGCTGGGGTCCAGCCATTGGAATTACCTCTCTCTGTTTCCGCTAGCTACGGCAGGCTCAGAACTTGAGCCCGGCTTCGCGGGCGGCGTCCGCCAGGGCGGCAATGCGCCCGGCGTACTGGTTGCCACCACGGTCGAACACGACAGCCTCGACACCGGCGGCCTTGGCACGCTCGGCGACCAGGGCGCCGACCTGCTTGGCCTGCGAGGACTTGTCGCCCTCGCCACCACGGACGGACGCGTCCAGGGTGGACGCGGACGCCAGCGTGTGGCCCTTGAGGTCGTCGATCACCTGCGCCACGATGTGGCGGTTGGAGCGGGTCACGACCAGACGGGGACGCTCCGCCGTACCGGAAATGTGCTTGCGGATCCGGATGTGACGGCGCTTGATCGCGGCGCGCTTGTAGGCGTCGCCCTTGAGGATCTTCTGCCCGTATGCCATGGCTTACTTACCCGCCTTTCCGACCTTGCGGCGGATGACTTCGCCCTCGTACTTGACGCCCTTGGCCTTGTACGGGTCGGGCTTGCGCAGCTTGCGGATGTTGGCCGCAACCTCGCCGACCTTCTGCTTGTCGATGCCCTCGACCTGGAAGCGGGTCGGGTTCTCCACCTTGAAGGTGATTCCCTCGGGCGCCTCGACGACGATCGGGTGGCTGTAGCCGAGCGCGAACTCGAGGTTCGAGCCCTTGGCCGTGACGCGGTAACCGACACCGCTGATCTCGAGCTTCTTCACGTAACCCTGGGTCACGCCGGTGATCATGTTCGCCACCAGCGTGCGGGACAGGCCGTGCAGGGCCTTGCTCTGACGCTCGTCGTTGGGGCGGGTGACGTTCAGAACGCCGTCCTCACCCTTGGCGATCTCGATCGGCGTCACGACGGTGTGGGTCAGCGTGCCCTTGGGGCCCTTGACCGAGACCGTCTGGCCGTCGATGGTGACGTCCACGCCGGCGGGAACCGTGATGGGGAGCTTGCCAATACGCGACATAGCTGTTTCCTCCGTTCCCTTCCGTTACCAGACGTAGGCGAGGACTTCTCCGCCTACGCCCTTCTTGCCGGCCTGCTTGTCGGTGAGGAGCCCGTGCGACGTGGAGATGATCGCCACGCCGAGGCCGCCCAGCACCTTGGGCAGGGAGGTGGACTTCGCGTACACCCGGAGACCGGGCTTGGAGATCCGCTTGATGCCCGCGATGGAGCGCTCACGGTTCGGGCCGAACTTCAGCTCGAGAACGAGGTTCTTGCCAACCTCGGCGTCCTCGACCTTCCAGCCCGTGATGAAGCCCTCCTGCTGGAGGATCTCCGCGATGTGCGACTTGATCTTCGATGCCGGCATCGTCACGGAGTCGTGGTATGCCGAGTTCGCGTTCCGCAGACGCGTAAGCATGTCTGCGATCGGATCAGTCATGGTCATGAATTGGCCTTCGGCCTCTCTCGCCGGGGTTTCCAGGTGCCCATCCCTCTCCTCGATCCGAGACGAGGCGGGTGCGGTGCGGTGGACCTACGGCGTAGTAAGTCGTACGGGCGCGGCAGACGCCCAACCCCACAAGCCTACGGCATGTGGAGAAGGGCCCCTGCCGACCCAGATGCTTACCGAGAGCTTCAGGAATCCCCTATTACAGGGATTACCAGGAGCTCTTGGTCACGCCCGGCAGCTCGCCACGGTGAGCCATCTCACGAAGGCACACGCGGCAGAGGCCGAACTTGCGGTACACGGAGTGCGGACGGCCGCAGCGCTGGCAGCGGGTGTAGCCACGCACACCGAACTTGGGCTTGCGAGCAGCCTTAGCGATAAGAGCCTTCTTCGCCATCTCGCTCACGCCTCCTTGAAGGGGAAGCCGAGGTGACGAAGGAGCGCGCGGCCCTCAGCGTCGTTGGTCGCCGTGGTCACCACGGTGATGTCCATACCCCGGGTGCGGTCGATCTTGTCCTGGTCGATCTCGTGGAACATGACCTGCTCCGTGAGACCGAAGGTGTAGTTGCCACGGCCGTCGAACTGCTTGGGGGACAGGCCGCGGAAGTCGCGGATGCGCGGCAGCGCGAGCGACAGGGTGCGGTCCAGGAACTCCCACATGCGGTCGCCACGAAGCGTGACGTGGGCACCGATCGGCTGGCCCTCACGCAGCTTGAACTGCGCGATGGACTTACGGGCCTTGGTGACGGCCGGCTTCTGGCCGGTGATCGTGGTGAGGTCGCGGATGGCGCCCTCGATCAGCTTGGAGTCGCGGGCGGCGTCGCCCACACCCATGTTGACCACGATCTTGACGAGGCCGGGAACCTGCATGACGTTCTCGTACTTGAAGTCGTCACGCAGCTTGCCCGCGATCTCCTCGCGGTACTTCTGCTTCAGACGCGGAGCGGTGGTAGCCATCAGATGTCCTCACCCGTCCGCTTGGCAACGCGGATCTTGTTGCCTTCGTCGTCGAAGCGGTAACCGACACGCGTGACGACCTTGTTGCCGTCCTTCTCAACGACCAGCTGGACGTTGGAGACGTGGACCGGCGCCTCGGTCGTGACGATGCCACCGGCCTGCGAACCGCTAGCGGTCGGACCGGCCTTGGTGTGCTTCTTGACCCGGTTGACACCCTCGACCAGGACGCGCTCCTCGCGCGGGTAAGCGGCAATGACCTTGCCCTGCTTGCCCTTGTCCTTACCGGTGATGACCTGGACCAGGTCGCCCTTCTTGATCTTCATGCTTACAGCACCTCCGGCGCGAGCGAGATGATCTTCATGAACTTCTTCTCGCGCAGCTCACGGCCGACCGGGCCGAAGATACGGGTGCCGCGAGGGTCGCCGTCGTTCTTCAGAATGACGGCGGCGTTCTCGTCGAAGCGGATGTACGAGCCGTCCGGACGGCGGCGCTCCTTGACGGTGCGAACGATGACCGCCTTGATGACGTCACCCTTCTTCACGTTGCCGCCGGGGATCGCGTCCTTGACGGTGGCGACGATGACGTCACCGATGCCCGCGTAGCGGCGACCGGAGCCACCGAGCACACGGATGCAAAGGATCTCCTTCGCACCAGTGTTGTCGGCGACGCGCAGTCGCGACTCCTGCTGGATCACGTCTATCTCCTGTTTGTCTGCCGGTTCCCCGGGAGCCGCTCAGTGAGCGGCTCCCGGAGCCTGGCGGAACTGTCCTGCGGGGATGCCCGCAGGAATTACTTGGCCTTCTCGAGGATCTCGACGACGCGCCAGCGCTTCGTCGCGGACAGCGGCCGGGTCTCCATGAGGAGGACACGGTCGCCGACACCCGCAGCGTTCTGCTCGTCGTGCGCCTTGAGCTTGTTGGTACGGCGGATGACCTTGCCGTACAGCGCGTGCTTGACGCGGTCCTCGACAGCGACGACGACGGTCTTGTCCATCTTGTCGCTGACGACGAGACCCTCACGGGTCTTGCGGAAACCGCGCGCCTCTGCGTTCTCAGTCACGTTCTTCTCGCTCATCAGGCGTTCTCCACCGTTTCGATGCCCAGCTCACGCTCGCGCATCAGGGTGTAGATCCGCGCGATGTCCTTGCGGACCGCCTTCAGACGGCCATGGTTCTCGAGCTGACCAGTCGCCGCCTGGAAGCGGAGGTTGAACAGCTCTTCCTTGGCCTCGCGGAGCTTCGCAAGAAGCTCCTCGTTGCCCAGCTCGCGCAGCTCGGACGCCTTGGTACCGGCCGACATCACGCTTCACCTGCCTCGCGCTTGACGATCCGGCACTTCATCGGCAGCTTGTGGGCTGCACGAGTGAGGGCCTCACGCGCAATCTTCTCGTTGGGGTACGACAGCTCGAACATCACGCGTCCGGGCTTGACGTTGGCGATCCACCACTCCGGAGAACCCTTACCGGAACCCATGCGGGTCTCGGCAGGCTTCTTGGTGAGGGGACGGTCCGGGTAGATGTTGATCCAGACCTTGCCACCACGCTTGATGTGACGCGTCATGGCGATACGAGCGGCCTCGATCTGACGGTTCGTCACATAGGCCGGGGTGAGCGCCTGGATGCCGTACTCGCCGAACGCAACCGTCGTGCCACCCTTGGCAGCGCCGCTGCGCTTCGGGTGGTGCTGCTTGCGGTGCTTGACCCTACGGGGGATCAGCATTTCGGTCAGGCCTCCGTTCCGGTGCTCTCAGCCGGAGCGGACGCGGGAGCCTCGGCCTTGGGGGCCTCGGCGCCGGCAGCCTGCTGCGGCTTGCGACCGCGCCGCTCGCCACCGCGGCCACCACGGGCCGGGCGGTCGGCACCGCCACGGGCCGGGCGGTTACCCGCACGGGCCGCAGCGTTCTCGGCGCGGACCTCGGCGATGTTCTTGACGTCGCCCTTGTAGATCCAGACCTTCACACCGATGCGGCCGAAGGTCGTCTTGGCCTCGAAGAAGCCGTAGTCCACGTTCGCGCGGAGCGTGTGCAGGGGCACGCGGCCCTCGCGGTAGAACTCCGAGCGGGACATCTCGGCGCCGCCGAGGCGGCCGCCGCACTGGATCTTGATGCCCTTGGCGCCGGCCTTCATCGCCGACTGCATGCTCTTACGCATGGCGCGGCGGAAGGAGACGCGGGAGGAGAGCTGCTCGGCAACGGCCTGGGCAACCAGCTGAGCGTCGGTCTCGGGGTTCTTGACCTCGAGGATGTTCAGCTGGACCTGCTTGCCCGTGAGCTTCTCGAGGTCGCCGCGGATGCGGTCGGCCTCGGCGCCACGGCGGCCGATGACGATGCCCGGACGAGCGGTGTGGATGTCCACCCGCACGCGGTCACGGGTGCGCTCGATCTCAACCTTCGAGATACCGGCGCGCTCCATGCCGGACGTCATCATCCGACGGATGGCGACGTCTTCCTTGACGTAGTCCTTGTACAGCTTGTCGGCGTACCAACGCGACTTGAAGTCGGTCGTGATACCGAGCCGGAACCCATGCGGGTTTACCTTCTGGCCCATTACCGGGTTCCTTCCTTGCTGCTGACGACCACGGTGATGTGGCTGGTCCGCTTGCGGATCCGGTAGGCACGGCCCTGGGCGCGCGGACGGAACCGCTTCAGGGTCGGACCCTCGTCGACGTACGCCTCGGAAATGAAGAGGCTGTCGGCGTCGGTGTGGTCGTAGTTGTGCGCGGCGTTGGCGATGGCGCTGTCGAGCACCTTGCCGACCGGCACGGAGGCTGCCTGCGGAGCGAATCGCAGAACAGCCTGAGCCTCCGTGGCATCCATGCCACGGATAAGGTCCACCACGCGGCGGGCCTTCATGGGCGTAACGCGGATGTACCGCGCCTGGGCCCTGGCTTCCATGGTTGTCCCTCTCAGTTACTTACGTGTCTGAATGCGATCCGCTACTAGCGGCGCTTCGACTTCCGGTCGTCCTTGACGTGGCCCCGGAAGGTGCGGGTCGGCGAGAACTCGCCGAGCTTGTGACCGACCATCGACTCGGTGACGAACACCGGGATGTGGGTCTTGCCGTTGTGCACCGCGATCGTGTGGCCGAGCATGGCCGGGACGATCATCGAGCGACGGGACCAGGTCTTGATGACGTTCTTGGTACCGGCTTCGTTCTGGACATCCACCTTCTTGATCAGGTGGTCGTCGACGAAGGGTCCCTTCTTCAAGCTACGAGGCATCTCAACCCGTCCTTAGCGCTTCTTGTTCGTCTTGCGGCGGCGGACGATGTACTTGTTCGACGCCTTCTTGGGCGAACGAGTACGGCCTTCCTTCTTGCCCCACGGGGACACAGGGTGGCGACCACCGGAGGTCCGGCCCTCACCACCACCGTGCGGGTGGTCAACCGGGTTCATGACGACACCACGGACGGTCGGGCGAACGCCCAGCCACCGCTTACGGCCGGCCTTACCCCAGTTGATGTTGCTCTGCTCGGCGTTGCCGACCTCGCCGATGGTGGCGCGGCAGCGGATGTCGACGAGGCGGATCTCGCCGGACGGCATGCGGAGGTGGGCCATCGAGCCCTCCTTCGCAAGCAGCTGCACGGAGGCACCGGCGGAGCGGGCGAACTTGGCACCGCCACCGGGACGGAGCTCGATCGCGTGGATCGTGGTACCGACCGGGATGTTGCGGATGGCCAGGTTGTTGCCCGGCTTGATGTCGGCCCCGGGACCGTTCTCGACGCGGTCACCCTGCTGCAGGTTGCGCGGGGCGAGGATGTAGCGCTTCTCGCCGTCGGCGTAGTGCAGCAGCGCGATGCGCGCGGTGCGGTTGGGGTCGTACTCGATGTGCGCGACCTTCGCCGGCACGCCGTCCTTGTCGTGACGACGGAAGTCGATCACTCGGTAGGCGCGCTTGTGTCCGCCACCCTGGTGGCGAACGGTCACACGACCGGCGTTGTTACGGCCGCCCTTGCTGTGCAGCGGGCGGACCAGCGACTTCTCCGGCGTGGACCGCGTGACCTCGACGAAGTCGGCGACGCTGGCGCCACGACGGCCCGGCGTAGTCGGCTTGTACTTGCGGATTCCCATTTCTCAGTCCTCGTCCGATATCGGACGATCCGGACCGCCCTTAGGCGGTCGGACCGCCGAAGATGTCGATACGGTCGCCCTCGGCGAGGGTCACGATCGCGCGCTTGCTGCCGGCACGCTGACCGAAGCCGGTCTTCGTGCGCTTGCGCTTGCCCTGGCGGTTGATCGTGTTGACCCCGGTGACCTTGACCGAGAAGACCGCCTGGACGGCCTGCTTGATCTGGGTCTTGTTGGCGTTCGGGTCGACGATGAACGTGTACTTGTTCTCGTCGAGGAGCGCGTAGCTCTTCTCGGAGACGACCGGCTTCAGCAGGACGTCACGGGGGTCCGTGTACGACTTGCTCAGCGGGGTCTCGACGGTGTTCTTGCCCTCGGTGGCGTGGCGCTTCGCCTTGGCGACGCGCGCGGCCTTGGCGAGCTTGGCAGCCTTCGAGGCAATGCTCGGGTGACGCGTAGCCATCAGGCCTCGCTCCCTTCGGTGTCAGCGGCCTTGGGGCCAGACACGAAGGACTCGAAAGCGGCCTGGGTGAAGACCACGTCGTCCGAGACGAGAACGTCGTACGTGTTCAGCTGGCCCGGCTCCAGGATGTGGACCTGGGGCAGGTTGCGGGCGGACAGCCACGCGGCCTCGTCGGCACGCTCGACGACCAGGAGCAGGTTCTTGCGCTCCGAGATCTTGCCGAACAGGCTCTTCGCGGCCTTCGTGGACGGGTTGCCGCCCTCGACCACGCCGGAGACGACGTGGATGCGGTTGTGACGCGCCCGGTCGGTGAGGGCGTGGCGCAGGGCCGCGGCCTTCATCTTCTTCGGGGTGCGCTGCGAGTAGTCACGCGGCTGCGGGCCGTGGACGACGCCACCACCGGCGAACTGCGGCGCGCGGGTCGAACCCTGACGGGCGCGACCGGTGCCCTTCTGGCGGTACGGCTTCCTGCCACCGCCGCGGACCTCGCCACGCGTCTTGGTCTTGTGGGTGCCCTGACGGGCAGCGGCCAGCTGCGCGACGACGACCTGGTGGATCAGCGGAATGCTGATCTTCTCCACGTCGAAGATCTCCGCGGGGAGCTCGACGGAACCGGCCTTGTCGCCCGCCGGCGAAAGGATGTCAACAGTGCTCATCGGTTACCTCAGGCCCCCTTGGCCGCGGTGCGGACCAGGACGAGGCCGCCGTTCGGACCGGGAACCGCGCCCTTGATGAGCAGCAGACCCTTCTCCGCGTCAACGGCGTGGACGGTCAGGTTCTGGGTGGTGACCCGCTCATTGCCCATGCGACCCGCCATGCGGAGGCCCTTGAACACACGGCCCGGGGTGGCGCAGCCACCGATGGAACCGGGGGAGCGGTGCTTGCGCTGGGTGCCGTGTCCGGCGCCGAGGCCCTTGAAGTTGTGACGCTTCATGACACCGGCGAAGCCCTTGCCCTTGCTCTTGCCGGTGACGTCGACCTTGATGCCGGCCTCGAACACCTCGGCGGTGATCTCCTGGCCGAGGGTGTACTCGCTGGCGTCAGCGGTACGGATCTCGACGAGGTGGCGGCGCGGGGTGACGTCGGCCTTGGCGAAGTGACCCTTGAGGGGCTTGTTCACCTTGCGAGGGTCGATCTCGCCGAAGGCGATCTGGACCGACTCGTAGCCGTCGGTGTCGTTCGTACGGACCTGGGTGACGACGTTGGGGCCGGCCTTGACGACGGTGACCGGAACAACACGGTTGTTCTCGTCCCACACCTGCGTCATGCCGAGCTTCTCGCCCAGGATGCCCTTGATCTGCTTAGCCATTCTCAGCTCACCGACCCTCAGAGCTTGATCTCGATGTCGACACCGGCCGGGAGGTCGAGTCGCATCAGAGAGTCAACGGTCTTGGGGGTGGGGTCGAGGATGTCGATCAGGCGCTTGTGCGTGCGCATCTCGAAGTGCTCGCGCGAGTCCTTGTACTTGTGCGGCGACTTGATGACGCAGTACACGTTCTTCTCAGTGGGCAGCGGCACCGGGCCCGCGACCGACGCACCAGTGCGGGTCACCGTCTCGACGATCTTCTTCGCCGAGGAGTCGATGACCTCGTGGTCGTAGGCCTTGAGCCGGATGCGGATCTTCTGTCCCGCCATGGCTACTCAGTAGTCCTGTCTCTTCTTACGCTCTGGAACCCGGTGTTCCGTACTGCCGCTCTCCGACCCACGCGGTCGGGCGTGTCGCGCTCCCGCTGACACAGATGTCCCTTGTTCGAACATCCCTGCGGGGAATGCACACGGCCCTTCCGGAACCGCAAGCCGAGGGCGAAAGGCCCACCGGGCGCCTGGTCGGTGCTGCACCACACTTCCCGGAAGATTCCCGTACGTCCGCCCCAGTGCTGCCCGCAGGCAGTTAGGGCGACGAGTACTGTGGGACTCGCTTCCGGTCCTCCCGGCGGGAGGCGCACAGCATCAACACTCGACCGAGCAACTCCGACAGTCTGCCATATGGGCCGGGGGCCTGGCCAATCGAGCCGGAGAGAATACCCCGGGCGTGACGCACGTCAAACACGGGCCGGATCGAAGGCCGGGGCGGACCGGCTGCGCAGCGCTCGGGGACGCGTTCTTCGACGGCACCGCGGACGACGCCTCGTTCAGGCGACCGACCCGGACCCGCCGGCGTACGCCTGTCGCGGGCACGGTCCTGGACTACCGGGGCATCAGCAGGACCCACCGCCTCACGCCCCGGCACCTGGACGCACGGATCGCCTGCGCCCTGGCAGTCCTGCGGACCTGGGAACGCGAACGCCGAGCGCGCGTGCCCCGGAGCGTCCGGGGCACGCGCGCCTCCACGGCCGGAATGCCACCGCCGGATGCCACCACCGGCGGCGGTGCCGGGAACCGGCAGCGGGCCCGGCCAGTGCCGCGGCAGGCAACGTTTGCCCGTCAAGGAGCGGCGTCCGGTGCGTGCTCTCGGCGTGCCGGCCGGAAGCCCTCGTACTGGACGTACTCGGGCTTTCGGCCGGTGCGGCGAGTGGGGGTACCCCCGCTGGGGGAGCGTGCCGGGCGTCGCGACGGGGCGAACGTTGCCTGCCGCGGCGCTAGCGGGAGCTGAGGGAGTAGGCGGTGACCTCGAGAGCCGTGTCGACGATCTCGTAGGCGGGCGCCTGCCAGGTGGCGCCGTCCGGCTCGGTCGAGGGGATCTGCTCGAGCGGCTGCAGCTGCTCCGTGGCGTCGTTCATGGGTGGTACGTCCTTTCTCTCACTTGACGGACACGCGGAGGATCTTGTCCTTGCCGTATCCGAGGTCGCTCGTGCCCAGCCACAGTTCGTTCGTGCCGGGGACCCGGGCGATGGCGCGCAGCCGGCCGTACTGGCCGGAGTAGAAGGAGGTTTTCGTGCCGACGCGCTCGCTGTCCCCGTCGATCGGGACGCGCCACAGCCGCTGACCGCGGAGCGCCGACACATAGAGGACGTTGTTGACGACGGTGAGCTGAGCGGGCACGCCCTGCTCCGGGGAGAAGGTGGCCTTCGGGCTGGTCATGCCCTTGGCGGCGCAGGAGCCCTCACAGGAGGGCCAGCCGTAATTGCCACCCGGCTTGATCAGGTTGAGTTCGTCGGACTTCTGGTCGCCGATCTCCACCGACCACAGCCGGCCGTTGCGGTCCCAGGCCAGGCCCTGCGGATTGCGGTGGCCGTAGCTGTAGATGTGGTTGCCGAACGGGTTGCCGGGGGCCGGTGCGCCGGTCTTGGTGATCCGGAGGATCTTTCCGTTGATCGAGCTCTTGTCCTGCGCGAGCTTCGGCTGCAGGGCGTCGCCGGTCGTCACGTAGAGGTATCCGTCGGGACCGAAGGCGATCCTGCCGCCGTTGTGGTCCCCGCCCCGCCTGATTCCGGTGAGCACCGCCTTGTAGTTGCTGAGCGACGTGCCGTCGTAGTCCATCCTGACGACCCGGGTCTCGGTCTGCGTGGTGTGCATGAAGAACACCCGCTTGTCCGTCTTGCCGTTCCAGGTCGGTGACGGAGCGACACCCAGCAGCCCGCCCGCTCCCTCGTCGTAGGGCTCGGGCACCGTGTACGGCACCGCGCCGACCCGCTTGCGGGAGCCGTCCCGGTCGAGGAGGTAGACCTCCGATGACAGCCGCTCGGTGACCAGCGCCGAGCGTCCGTCCGGCAGGAACGAGATGCCCCAGGGCGTCTGCCATCCCGTGGAGAGCGTCTTGACACCGGCCGGTGCGCCGTCGGCGGCAACCGTGGCCACGGCGGTGGCGGAGGGCACCGCGGCCGCGGACGCCGGCAGCGACAGGCCCGCCGCCAGCAGTGCGGCCACCGCGGCGAGCGAGGCTGCGCCGAACCGGGATGAACGCCGCACCGAGCGGCCTGGATCTGTCATGTCGTGCCCTTCGTCGTTCCTCGAGTGAGCCGTCGTGGTGCGGCGTGTCCACACGCCCATGCCGAACAGTGGATCTCCCGGCAGCCGCTCCGCTGTGCAACGAAATCTTCACGAAGCGCAACCCACATGCCACTCGTGTGAGCCACGGAGGTGAGCGGCATGGCGCCGCTTTCCCTGACCGGCCGAAGCGGCGGCCGCCGACCGGGTGGTGCCCGGAGCCGGGTGAGCGCCGGCCCGCGAGGCACACGGACGGCGGAGGCGCGGGGAACTGTCCTCCCAGGACAGGCAGTTGAGAACGGCCGATCTGGTCGCCGAGCTGCGGGCGCCCGGGCCTGGCTCGGCGATCGCAGCGGCGGCACTCCCGCAGCACGCGAGACGGCGGGCCACGCCCCCCGTACCGCTCAGCGCTGGAGCCGCCAGGCGCCCGTACCTGTCTGGATCCACGACGGAGCGCACGACAGCCCGTTCTGTTGCGTGCGTCCCACCGCTCCGGACGTCTACGACGTCGCACTCGCACGGCCGACGGCGCCCCCGTGGCTCGGATCACCCGCCGGGCCGGCCGCCTCCTGCCCTGGGCGCACGGATCGCCTACGCCCTGGCAGTCCTGCGGACCTGGGAACGCGAACGCTGAAAGCCGACCCGCCCGGAGCCGGCCATCCGCCTCGGTTGCTTCACCGCTGGGACATGATCCGTACGTCGGTACAGCCGCGCTGCTTCGCCTCGTGGCCGGCGAACGCCTTCAGGGCGGATTCGGCGAACGAGGCGGAGAAGTGCGGGACCGGGTAGCTGTCGGTGTCCCTGTCATAGAGGCGATAGAGCGCGAACACCGCCTCCTGCGTGGACTGGGGGCACTTGGCGGTCGCCCAGGCATAGTCGTTGTCACTGTGGGCGAACGCAACCGACTCGAAGTCCTTGGCGGCGGCACCGTAGTACGCGTACAGGCCGTAGCCGGGCTTCTGGGCTTTTGTGACCAGGTAGCAGTTGGTCTGAGGAGCCTCCGTGTCGGCCGGGTACTCCATGATCTCCGGTGGGCTGCTCTCTTCCGCCGCCGTACCTCGTAGCGCGACACAGGACCCCTGAGCCTGCTGCAAGGGCTTGGCCGTGTCCGGCTTGCCGAGCCGTGCTGGGGACACACCGGTGAGTCGCTTGCCGGCCTTCACCTGACACCCGTACTTCTCGGCTGCCTCCCGGGCGGTCTCGGTCGTCACCCGGCCGAGGCCGGTCAGGGTCGTGCTGTTCGACGTACCGAGCAGGTCACCGTAGGCGACCAGGGCCTTGCTCTTCTGGTTCACGCAGTCGAGCGCGACCATGGCCTGGTAGGTGCCGCCGTCGTACCTGAGGACACCGGACCAGCCGTGGCCGAGCGGGGCTGCCTGCGGCTTCACTCCGTTGTAGTCCGCGTTGTACCAGGTGAGGGTGTCGGAGGGGGCCCCTGAGGTGCTCCACCGCAGCTTCAGCTCCAGGGTGCTGCGCTGGGTCCCGGATCCCGAGCCGTGGACGGTGCAGGCGGTCAGGTAGCCGCTGCCGCCCTCCTCGCCGGCGCTCGGCTGCGACGAGTGCAGAGCCGCCTGGAGCCCGCCCTGGGCCAGAGTGCCGTCACAGGCCCGGTCCAGTGAGCGGTCGTCACGCCATGAGTCGAACGTCCCCGTGCCGTAGAGCACAAGCCCCAGAAGCGCCAGAACCAGCAGGCACACCCCTGCGTACCACCCGGCGTGTATACGTCGGAACCCGGATTTCGTCTGCATCGTGCTCATTCTGTCGGGGCCGTTCCGTGCCGCGTCAGCGGTCCGCGCGCAGGGTGCTCAGCGTGCGGTCACGGCCGTGCTCGTAGTCGTTCTGGCCCGCGTGGACGTAGTCCTTCGTCCAGTCGCTGTCGACGGCATGGCCGCGGCTGTCCGCCCAGGCCCTGACCATCTTGTCGACGTCGTGCTGGCCCGCGTCGTAGGTCTTGGCGTTCGCTTCGGTGGCGGCGAGGTTCGCCTCGGCCACGTGCTCCTTGTTGGACTCATACGCCCACACGTCGAGGGCCTTCGTGCTGAGGTCTCCCACAGGGCTGAGGTCCTTCACCGGGTTGAACACCAGCGCCGTGCTGAGGGACGTACCGAGCCCGTGGTTGAAGTCGGCGGCCCACTGCGTCTTCTTGAACCGTTCGTCGTAGATGATGTCCGACCGGATGCCGTCGTAGGCACCCATGGCACGGGACGACTCCACGATGCGGTCGCGGATCGTCTTGTCGCCGGCGTCAGCGGGAATCCCGTCCAGGACGTGGTGGGAGTACTGCTGTTCGGCCCCGTAGAGATGGCCGAACGCCTCCGGATCGTTGGCGACGCCCCGCATGACGGCGGCGAGACGCTGGTGGCCCACCGCCATGTGCGCCCCGTCCTTGTCGCTCCAGACGGAACCCGTGCCCTCCCAGTCGATGTCGTACTTCGACGACGACTCCGCGTAGGTCTCGTGCGTGTCGGGCGTGTACGACGTCAGGATGTGGGCCAACGGCGTGACCAGGTTCTTCGGCAGATCCTGGGCGTGCTTGTCGGTGTAGAGGGTGTTGATCGTCTGCTGCAGGATGCGGGCCTGCGGCTCAGTATGCCGGTCGATCGCGTGGTAGCCGCCCGGCGTCTCGCCGGTCGTGGCGGCCTCCAGGGCCGCGCCGAAGCCCTTGCGGACGTCACCGTCCTCCGCCATGACGGGTATGCCGACCGTCGTTCCGCCGGGCGGGGTCGCGTAGTGGTCCACGACGGTGTCCCAGTCCCGCTCGTGGAGCAGGTACTCGAGATGGTCGTTGTGGGCCGGGTCCAGATATTCGGTGCTGAGCTTGGGATCCTGGGACATGATGCCCAGCACGCCGTCGAGCGGGTCGTTGGCGAACCAGCCCCGGTCCTCGCCGCTGAACTTGTCCCGCAGGCCCCAGATGGATTCGGTGTGTCCCTGGGCCGTGTACAACTCCTCCGCGTGCCGGATGTCGTCCGCGGTGTCCTTCAGGAACTGCCCGGAGTAGCCGTGCCCCTGCTGCATCAGCGTGACGAGGCTCTGGTACCCGCGGGCCTTCTCGTCCGGGATGGGGCTGAGGCCGTCGACCTTGAACTGCTCGGTTCCGGCCTTCCGCATGTCCGCACGGAAGTTCTTGTAGAAGTCCGAGTCCGGGTCCTTCGTCGCGGTCGCGAGCGTGGTGGCCAGGCCCTTCTGAATGTCCAGGTACTGGCCGCCGTGCTGTTTGTCGCCGTCATGGGCAAGGCCGTCGAGGCTGTTGGAGAGCTGCAGCGTGCCCTTGGCCCCCAGGTCGTCCAGCAGGGTCTGGCTGAACGCCGTGTCGCCGGAGTTGTCGTGGAAGAGGCGCTGCAGCTCCTTGTAGTCCGCGGCGGAGGCTTTGCCGTCGTCGACGCGCTTCGCGATGTCCTTGGCCTCGTCCGCCTCGTACTTCTCGATGTCGCCCTGGGCCTTGCCGTTGAAGCCGTTGAATGTGCCGTCGTTGATGTCGGAGTCGACGCCCACGGCCTTGAAGGCGATCTCGACACCCTTGTCGGCGTCGTCCGCGTTCTTCACGCGCTGGTCGACGTGCGCCTGCCAGGAGGCGACAGACGTGCGGATGCTCTCCTGGTAGTCGGGGTCGTGGGCCAGCGCCTGACGGTCGCCCTGGCTGAGCTTCCCGGTGTCGTACGAGACCACGCCCTGGTCCGACACCTTCATCCCCTGGGCAATGGCGTCGTCCCGGGCCGACTCCAGCTTCTTGCGCAGGTCCACGAACTGGGTGTGAGCGTCACGCAGGAGCGAGGCGATCGCCTTCGCCTCCGTCTGGGCCTTCTGGAACTCCTTCAGCGTGATGCCGAAACGTGCGTTGGCGGCGTCCGCGTGCAGCCCCTGCATGGTCGGCCCCAGGGAGATCCCGTGCACATCGCGCTGGTAGGCGATCTCCTGCTCGTGGAACTTCGTCGCCATGCCGTCCCACCGCTCGGCGGCGGTGGTCAGCGCGGACAGGTCGGTCGTCAGGATCTCGTGATAGGTCGGCATGGTTCCCCGTTGAGCGAAGCGATGGCGGATACGGCGGCCAAGCGGTCAGTACGCGGTAATGGGCGACGGCTTCAGCAGCCCGCCCCCGATTCCGGTGTCCGTCCCCGTCAGTACGGTGTTGGAGCCGCGCAGTGCGCCCTTGTCCCCCGCCAGCCGGGTCATGAGGGTCTGGACCGACTCGCCCCACGTCTTGTGGGTCGTGCTCACGGCTCCGGAGGTGAGCCACCCGTGGCCGTCCTTGGCTCCGAACGCCTTGACGACGGAGTCCGTCTCGTCGTCCGCCCACGCCCCTGCCGTGCGGGTGTGGGGCTCGATGTTCTTCTCGATGGCGTTCGCCGCGGCCTGTTTCTCGGCGGGCGACGATGCGAGATCCTTCTGGCCGCCGCCCGTCGATCCGCCACCGCCGGGGTCGGCAGGGTACTGGTTGAGCTGCATTCCCACGGCCTGTTCGCCGCCACTTCCTGCCATGATGCCAACCCCCGTCTGCGTCTCTGGCGTGCTCGCGTCACGCTAACAACGCCTCTACTGCAAGGGGCACTTGGGCTGCCGCTCCCGGTCTTTCTTTAACGGCTCCTGGGTTGCCGGTGAAGTTGCCTTGACCGACGAACCGAGGACCAGGTCCCTGCCCAACCCGGGATCAGGGCAGCTACCGGACGGATTTCGGGCTGCACCGACGGCCGCCGCGCCCGGAGTGTCACCGACGACGAGACGAGGCGTTTACGCGGAGGGACGCCCAGGGCCTGCGGGGTCGACATTCCAGTCCGTGGCAGATCGCCGTCGCAGAAGACACAGACGAAGTCGCCCTCCCGCACGATGTTGTGCTCCTGGCAGCGAGGGCACCGCCGGGACACCACTTCATGAGTGAAGCGGGCCTGGTGCCCGAGTCCGATGCGGTCAAGGGCCCGGGCGACGGCCGGCCGCTCAGGATCTGGTCCGTGTCGGCGAAGGGAGTGCTTGCCCGCCATGGCCCCCAACGCGGCGTGTTTGACGGCCGTCCCCAGCTCCGAGCAGCCGAGACCGCTTCGGTACCCCGACCCCAGCGCCGACGTTCAACGGTTGCCGACCTGCCAATGAGCAACCGTTGACCGCCCCATGAAGAACAACGCCTCAGGCACAGCCGAGGGTTTTGAGGGTGGCCGGGAAGTAGGCCCGCATGAACTTTTCGATGTCGCTGCGGTGGGTTTGGTCCGTCAATTTGATTTGGGGCAGCTGGAGGGTGAGGGTGAAGTAGTTGCCGTCTTTGGTTTTACAGGGAGCCTGAGAAATCGCACCATCGGCACCAATCACGCTTTTCGAGGCAGAGTGGACGCTACGAGGTTGTGCGATCTGCGAGGTTGAGCCACTCCCCGTAGCTAGATACATGAGGTCCGTGGCACTCTTGTCCCACGAAAAGCGAAACTCGAGGACCGGGTCATGCCTTGATAGCAGCACACAGGGGCCGGTGACTGCCTCGGCCCGATCGACACGATCGAATTCATGCAGGTCATCGGTAGATTTCACGAGCATGCGCGTAAGATCCGGATCGATTGACGTTCCGCAGACTGATTCCGGAATCTCGTTTTCATCCGCCTGGTTGCAGGAAACCTCAAAGACGCCAAGAGACAGCATGACGAGCCCCAGCAAACTGATGCGAAAGAGTGCCCTCACCTCGGCCGCTCCCCAGACATTCCGGCTGCGTGCGCAATTCCTGCCTGCGAAGATCTAGTAATCTCCTCCTTGGGATCGTAGTACGGGTTCTCGCCCACGTGATGCACCTTCTCCCACTCTTTTGCAAGCGCCATCAACTGCCCGTTCCTCGCGGAGTAGGCCTTGATGTTGTCGTCCGACTGCTGGTTATCGAGTCTCTTCTGCTCATCAGCGAGCCACTGGTCGGTGACGTAATCGAACCCAGCCTGCACATCGTCGTTGACCACTGGGATATAACTGATCGCCTTGTCGAAGAACGGCTTGGTCTCGAACTCGGCGGACTTCGGGGATCCCGCTGCCTGGATCCGCGCCTCCTCCAGGAAGCCGACCGTCCGGCCGGCTCGGGTCAGGGAATCCGCCGACTTGGAATGGTCGCCGTGGATGTTCGCGACCATCGCCTGGTTCAGCCCTCCGTTCAGGGTGCCGTAGGCCTCCTTGTCCTTGGACACCTGCTTCACCACCTCGAAGAGCTGGTCCTGCTGCAGAGGCGAGTGCTCGATGTCGATCTCGCTCATGGACGCGTGGACCGTGGCGCCATGGTTGACCAGGATGCCGGCCATGGGTTGTCGCAGCGATGGTGGGAAGTCGTCGCCCCGGTCCGCCAAATAACCCAGCGCCAACTTGAAGACCACATCATTCGCATGCCTGTGACCCACATAGTGCGCATGCTTGTCAGCCGGGTCGATTCCCGTTGCCGCCGCCTGCAGGGCCGCTCCGAAGCCCGCTCGGTCGTCCCCGTCGAGCCCGGCCGCGTACGTGCCCGCCTTGGAGGTCCCCTGATTATGCAGGGTGACCTTCCAGTCGCGCTCCTGCATCAGGTACTTCATGTGCGCGTCCGAGCCCAGGTAGTGCGCCGCCGTACTCGGCTCATGGCTCATGATGCCGAGCATCCCGTCCACCGGGTCGTTGGCGAACCAGCCGCCCCGCTTCCCGGCGTACTCGCCCTTGAGCTGCCAGATCCCCGGATGCTGCCGCTCCGCTCTGATCATGTCGTCCGTCAGATCCTCGAGCATCTCCGGCGCATACCCGTGCCCCTTGCCCATCAGGGTCACCAGCGACTGATATCCCACCGCCTTGTCCAGCCGCTCCCCCTGCGCATCGGTCGCACAGTGCTCGGTCCCTGCCTGCCTCATCGAGGCACGCCAGTCCTGGTACCAGGGCGAGTCCGTATCCCGCGTCGCCGTCGCCAGCGTGTCCGCGAGGCCCGACTCAATCGTGGAGTACGTATGCGCGGCCGCCCCGCCCCGGACGTGGATCAGGTCGTTCAGTTCGTTCGTCAGCCTGATCGTGCCCCTCGTACCCAGATCGTCCAGCAGCGTGCGGGAGAACGCCTCGTCTTCGGAGTTGTCACGGAACACCCGCTCCAGTTCCGCCAGTTCACGCCGCGACAGATGCCCGCCCCGGCTCAGCTTCTCCAGCGCACCCTCCGCCTCCAGCGCCTCGTACTTCTCGACGTCCCCCATCGCCCTGCCGTTGAAGCCCCGGCCCCCGACCAGCGGGTCCGAGTCGACCACCGCCGCAGTCAGCGCGATCTGGACGCCTGTGTCCGCGTCCGTCATGTCCCGAACCGCCTTGTCGATCCGGTCCTGCCAGGACCGCAGGTCCGCGTCGGTCGGGGAGTCCCCGGCGTGGTGCTCGTCGACGCAGACCAGGCCGCGGTCCGAGACCCGCATCCCGGCCGCCATCGCCTCCCGCCGCACCGCCGTCAGCCGGCCTTTCAGCTCCACGAACTGGGCGTGCGCGTCCCGCAGCAGGGAGGCGATCGCCTTCGCCTCCGTCTGCGCGTACCGGAACTCCTTGAGCGTGACGTCGAACCGTCCGTGCGCCGCCTCCGCGCTCATCCCCGTCCAGGCGACGCCCAGCGAGATGCCGTACACATCCCGGCGGTAGGCCCTCTCCTGCTTCGCGAACTCGCCCGCCGTCCCGTCCCAGCGCTCGGCCGCGGCGGTGAGTGCGGAGAGGTCGGTGCTCATGATCTCGTGGTACGTCGGCATCCCCGGCCGTGCCCCCTCAGTACCGGTCCAGGGCGGACATCTGCCGCAGCGTCGACCCCACGGCCAGGTCCGTGCTCGTCAGGACCACGTTCGTACCGCGCAGCGCTTCCTTCTCCGCGCCCAGCCGGTCCATCAGGTTCTTGACCTGGTCGCCCCAGCTCTCATGGGCCTTCCGCAGGGCCGACGAGGTCAGCCAGCCGTCCCCGTCCCGCGTACCGAAGGTCTTCACCGCCGCCGCGGTCTCGTCGTCCGCCCAGCACCCGGCCTTGCGGGTGTCCTGCTCGATGTGGTCCTCGATGGCCTTCGCCGACGCCTGCTTCTCGGCAGGCGAGGACGCCAGGCCCTTCGCCCCCGGGCCACCGACCGGACCCCCACAGTCCCACCCCTCGCCGTACTACTGCCGCCGACTCTCCGGCGGACCCGGGTACGGCGCCGGCCGCCCTCCCGTGTCGCTCAGGAGCCGTTGCAGCACCACCGTCGGATCCGCCCTCCGGAACATCAACCGATGGACGCCGATCTTGGTCACGGTGTGTTTCATGGCCGTCGCGTTGACGTCGACCGAAGCGGTCGGAAGCCCCGCCATCCCGTCACGAGCCCCGCCATGTGCCCCGCCACGTCCCGTTCGCCACCGAGGAGTTGGAGCCTCCGCCGGTGCGGAATGAATGGCGTCCCGGGTCCGTCACCCACAGGTCACCGCCCCCGGACAACGCGAAGGGGCCCGTACGACCGAAGTCGTACGGGCCCCTCCGACAGCTACCAGGTCGGAGACCCGGGCCGGATCAGCTCAAGATCACTTGTTGATCTTGGTGACCTGGCCGGCGCCCACGGTCCGGCCACCCTCACGGATGGCGAACTTCAGGCCCTCTTCCATGGCGACGGGCTGGATGAGCTCCACCGTCATCTCGGTGTTGTCACCCGGCATGACCATCTCGGTGCCCTCGGGGAGGGTCACAACGCCGGTCACGTCCGTCGTACGGAAGTAGAACTGCGGACGGTAGTTGTTGAAGAACGGCGTGTGGCGGCCACCCTCGTCCTTGGACAGGATGTAGGCCTGCGCCTCGAACTCGGTGTGCGGGGTGACCGAGCCCGGCTTGATGATGACCTGGCCGCGCTCGACGTCCTCGCGCTTGATGCCACGGAGCAGCAGACCGACGTTCTCACCGGCCTGGCCCTCGTCGAGCAGCTTGCGGAACATCTCGATGCCGGTGACCGTGGTGGTGGTCTTCTCCTGCTTGATGCCCACGATGTCGACGGTCTCGTTGACCTTGAGGACACCACGCTCGATACGGCCGGTGACGACCGTACCGCGACCGGTGATCGTGAAGACGTCCTCGATCGGCATGAGGAACGGCTTGTCGACGTCACGCTCGGGCTGCGGGATGCTCTCGTCGACGGCCTTCATCAGCTCGAGGACGGACTGCGTCCACTCGGGGTCGCCCTCGAGCGCCTTCAGCGCGGAGACCTTGACGACCGGCAGGTCGTCGCCCGGGAACTCGTACTCGGAGAGGAGCTCACGGACCTCGAGCTCGACGAGCTCCAGGATCTCCTCGTCGTCCACCATGTCGGCCTTGTTCAGGGCGACGACGATGTACGGAACGCCGACCTGGCGGGCCAGGAGCACGTGCTCCTTGGTCTGCGGCATCGGGCCGTCGGTGGCGGCGACCACCAGGATCGCGCCGTCCATCTGCGCGGCACCGGTGATCATGTTCTTGATGTAGTCCGCGTGACCCGGGCAGTCGACGTGGGCGTAGTGACGCGCATCGGTCTGGTACTCGACGTGCGCGATGGAGATGGTGATACCGCGCTGGCGCTCCTCGGGCGCCTTGTCGATGTTGTCGAACGCGGTGGCCTCGTTCAGGTCCGGGTACGCGTCGTGCAGCACCTTGGTAATGGCGGCCGTGAGGGTCGTCTTACCGTGGTCGATGTGACCGATGGTGCCGATGTTGACGTGCGGCTTAGTCCGCTCGAACTTCGCCTTCGCCACTGGGGTCCTCCTGTGGAGTGGTTCTGTACGCCTTACTTCATCGGCGCCAGGTGATCTTTGCTGGAAAGCCCGGAACCCGGGGCAAACATCCAGGATTGTGGCTGTTTGCCCCTTGAGGCTCCGGAGTCAAGCCTAAGGCGTGGGAACGCGGTGCGTTACTCGCCCTTGGCCTTCGCGATGATCTCCTCGGCGACGTTCCGCGGAACCTCGGCGTAGGAGTCGAACTGCATCGAGTAGCTTGCGCGACCCGACGTCTTGCTGCGGAGGTCGCCGACGTAGCCGAACATCTCCGACAGGGGCACGAGGCCCTTGACGACGCGGGCACCGGCCCGCTCCTCCATGGCCTGGATCTGGCCACGGCGGGAGTTGATGTCGCCGATGACCTCACCCATGTAGTCCTCGGGCGTGGTGACCTCGACGGCCATCATCGGCTCAAGGAGCACAGGGCTGGCCTTGCGCGCGGCCTCCTTGAAGGCCTGCGAACCGGCGATCTTGAAGGCGAGCTCGGAGGAGTCGACCTCGTGGTAGCCACCGTCGATGAGCGTGACGCGGACGCCCGTCATCTCGTAGCCCGCGAGGATGCCGAACTGCATGGCCTCCTGCGCACCGGCGTCGACCGAAGGGATGTACTCCTTCGGGATACGACCACCGGTCACCTTGTTCACGAACTCGTACGAGGCGTCGCCGCCCTCGATGGGCTCGATCGCGATCTGCACCTTGGCGAACTGACCGGTACCACCGGTCTGCTTCTTGTGGGTGTAGTCCACGCGCTCGACGGCCTTGCGGATCGTCTCGCGGTAGGCGACCTGCGGCTTGCCGACGTTGGCCTCGACCTTGAACTCACGGCGCATACGGTCGACCAGCACCTCGAGGTGCAGCTCGCCCATACCACCGATGATGGTCTGGCCGGTCTCCTCGTCCGAGTGGACCTGGAAGGACGGGTCCTCCTCGGCCAGGCGCTGGATCGCGATGCCCAGCTTCTCCTGGTCGCCCTTGGACTTGGGCTCGATGGCGACCTGGATGACCGGCGCCGGGAAGTCCATGGACTCCAGGATCACCGGGTTCTTGTCGTCGCAGAGCGTCTCACCGGTCGTGGTCTGCTTCAGACCCATCACGGCGACGATGTCGCCGGCGCCCACCGACTCGATCTCCTCACGCTTGTTCGCGTGCATGCGGTAGATCTTGCCGATGCGCTCCTTGCGGCCCTTGACGGAGTTCAGCACGGCCGTGCCGGACTCCAGGCGGCCCGAGTACACCCGGACGAAGGTGAGCTTGCCGAGGTGCGGGTCGCTCATGATCTTGAAGGCCAGAGCCGACAGCGGCTCCTCGTCGGACGGCTTGCGCTTGACGACCGTCTCCGGGTCCTTGACGTCGTGGCCCTCGATGGCCTCGATGTCAACGGGAGACGGCAGGTAGCGCACGACCGCGTCGAGCAGGGGCTGGACGCCCTTGTTCTTGAACGCGGTGCCGCAGAACACCGGGGTGACCGTGGTGTCCTTGGACTTGCCGGACGCGATGGTGATACGACGGATCGCGGCGTACAGCTGCTCCACGGAAGGCTCCTCGCCCTCCAGGTACAGCTCCATGATCTCTTCGTCGTTCTCGGCGACGGCCTCGATCAGCTTGCCGCGGTACTCCTCGGCAGCCTCGGTGTGCGTGGCCGGGATGTCGACGATGTCGTACATCTCGCCCTTGGTGGCCTCGGCGGACCACACGAACGCCTTCATCGTGACCAGGTCGACGACGCCCTTGAAGTCGGCCTCGGCACCGATCGGGAGCTGCATGACGATCGGCTGAGCGCCCAGGCGGTCAGAGATCATGTCGACGCAACGGTGGAATTCGGCACCGGTCCGGTCGAGCTTGTTGACGAAGCAGATACGCGGAACGCCGTAGCGGTCCGCCTGACGCCACACCGTCTCGGACTGGGGCTCCACGCCGGCGACGCCGTCGAACACCGTCACGGCACCGTCGAGCACGCGCAGGGAACGCTCCACCTCGACGGTGAAGTCGACGTGGCCCGGGGTGTCGATGATGTTGATGGTGTGGTCGACGTCGGCCAGCGGCCAGTGACAGGTGGTGGCAGCAGAGGTGATCGTGATGCCACGCTCCTGCTCCTGCTCCATCCAGTCCATGGTGGCAGCGCCGTCGTGGACCTCACCGATCTTGTAGGACACACCGGTGTAGAACAGGATCCGCTCGGTGGTGGTCGTCTTGCCCGCGTCGATGTGGGCCATGATCCCGATGTTTCGGACCTTGGCCAGGTCAAGTGAAGTGGTAGCCATAAGGCTTCAGTCTTCTCTCGGTCTCGATGTGGGTAGCGACTACCAGCGGTAGTGCGCGAAGGCCTTGTTGGACTCGGCCATCTTGTGCGTGTCCTCGCGCTTCTTGACGGCCGCACCGAGGCCGTTCGAAGCGTCGAGAAGCTCGTTGAGCAGACGCTCGGTCATGGTCTTCTCGCGACGGGCGCGGGAGTAGCCGACGAGCCAGCGCAGCGCGAGGGTGTTGGCGCGACCGGGCTTGACCTCGATCGGAACCTGGTACGTCGCACCACCGACACGGCGGGACTTGACCTCGAGGGTCGGCTTGATGTTCTCCAGCGCGCGCTTCAGCGTGATGACCGGGTCGTTGCTGGTCTTCTCGCGCAGGCCCTCCATGGCGCCGTACACGATGCGCTCGGCGGTGGAGCGCTTGCCGTTCAGCAGCACCTTGTTGATCAGCGACGTGACCAGAGGAGAACCGTAGACCGGGTCGATGATGACCGGGCGCTTCGGGGCGGGGCCCTTACGAGGCATTTCTACTTCTCCTTCTTGGCGCCGTAGCGGCTGCGGGCCTGCTTGCGGTTCTTGACACCCTGGGTGTCAAGGGAGCCGCGGATGATCTTGTAGCGAACACCGGGCAGGTCCTTCACACGGCCACCACGCACGAGCACGATGGAGTGCTCCTGCAGGTTGTGTCCCTCACCCGGAATGTAGGCCGTGACCTCGATCCCGCTGGTCAGACGCACACGCGCGACCTTACGCAGGGCCGAGTTCGGCTTCTTCGGGGTGGTCGTGAACACACGCGTGCAGACGCCACGACGCTGAGGGGAACCCTCGAGTGCGGGCGTCTTGTTCTTCTCGACCTTGTCCTGCCGGCCCTTACGGACCAGCTGCTGGATCGTAGGCACTACTTCTCCGGTTTCTGTGTGCCGATAGGTACAGCTAACCTGGAACGTCGCCGACCCACGCGGTCGGGTGTGTCGAATCCCGCAGACCTTCGCCGCAAGGCGAAAAGGGCGCAGATTTCGGTGGCCGGTGTCGGCTCGCCATGCGGTTGAAGGCACGCACGAAAGCCAGGGCACACCCCAGGCACAAGGTCTGAGCGTACCTACCTCATTCGCTGTGGTCAAAACAAATGGAACTCGGCGGCCTCACCCTGCGAGGCATGTCAAGCCGCTGTACCCTACGTGATCTTCGAATCGACAGTTCCAGGCGCGCCGTCGATCTCGGTCCACGCCCACCCCATGGCCCTCTGTGCCGTTCTCAGGCCCTGCCATCGAGTGCACGGTCTCCCCCTTCCCGGCAGCGCCGGCAGCACCCCGGCCGCCCCGTGACGGCTCTTCACGGCCCATCGGTACGCCGAAGGGCGGCCACCCCGAAACGGAGTGACCGCCCTTCATGCAGCTCGCTTACTGGTTGTACGGACCGTAGTCGTAGTCCTCCAGCGGAACGGCCTGGCCGGAGCCCGTGCCGAACGGCGAGTAGTCGATGTCGTCGTAGCCGACGGCCGAGTACATCGCGGCCTTGGCCTCCTCGGTCGGCTCGACCCGGATGTTGCGGTAGCGGGACAGGCCCGTACCGGCCGGGATGAGCTTACCGATGATGACGTTCTCCTTGAGGCCGATCAGGGAGTCGGACTTGGCGTTGATCGCCGCGTCCGTCAGCACCCTGGTCGTCTCCTGGAAGGACGCCGCCGACAGCCAGGACTCCGTGGCCAGCGAGGCCTTGGTGATACCCATGAGCTGCGGACGACCCGAGGCCGGGTGACCGCCCTCCTGGACCACACGACGGTTCTCGGTCTCGAACTTCGAGCGCTCCACCAGCTCGCCGGGCAGCAGCTCGGCGTCGCCGGACTCGATGATCGTCACGCGGCGGAGCATCTGCCGGATGATGATCTCGATGTGCTTGTCGTGGATCGACACACCCTGCGAGTTGTAGACCTTCTGGACCTCGCCGACCAGGTGGACCTGGACGGCACGCTGACCCAGGATGCGCAGCACGTCGTGCGGGTTGGTGGCACCCACGGTGAGCTGCTGGCCCACCTCGACGTGGTCGCCCTCGCGAACCAGGACCTTGGCACGCTTCGAGATCGGGAACGCCGTCTCGTCGCTGCCGTCGTCCGGGGTGACGACGAGCTTCTTGGTCTTCTCGGTCTCCTCGATCCGCACGCGGCCGGAGGCCTCGGAGATCGGGGCGACACCCTTCGGGGTACGGGCCTCGAAGAGCTCGACGACACGGGGCAGACCCTGGGTGATGTCGTCACCGGCCACACCACCGGTGTGGAAGGTACGCATCGTCAGCTGGGTACCGGGCTCACCGATGGACTGGGCGGCGATGATGCCGACCGCCTCACCGATGTCGACCAGCTTGCCGGTGGCGAGCGAGCGGCCGTAGCACATCGCGCAGGTGCCGACGGCGGACTCACAGGTCAGGACCGAGCGGGTCTTGACCTCCTCGATGCCCGCGGCGACCAGCTGGTCGATGAGGACGTCACCGAGGTCGACGCCCGCCGGGGCGAGCACCTTGCCGTCGACGACGATGTCCTCGGCGAGGCAGCGCGCGTACACGCTGGTCTCGGCGTTGTCCGCCTTGCGCAGGACGCCGTCGGCGCCGCGCTCGGCGATGGCCAGCTTGAGGCCGCGCTCGGTGCCGCAGTCCTCCTCGCGGATGATGACGTCCTGCGAGACGTCCACCAGACGACGGGTCAGGTAACCCGAGTCGGCGGTACGCAGGGCGGTGTCCGCCAGACCCTTACGGGCACCGTGCGTGGAGATGAAGTACTCCAGCACGGAGAGACCCTCACGGAACGACGCCTTGATGGGCCGCGGGATGGTCTCGTTCTTGGCGTTCGACACCAGACCACGCATACCGGCGATCTGCCGCATCTGCATCATGTTTCCTCGGGCACCCGAGTCAACCATCATGAAGATGGGGTTCGTCTTGGGGAAGTTCTCGTTCATCGCCTCGGCGACCTCATTGGTCGCCTTGGTCCAGATCGCGATGAGCTCCTGAGTGCGCTCTTCCTTGGTGATCAGACCGCGCTCGTACTGCTTCTGGACCTTCTCGTCCTGCGCCTCGTAACCCGCGACGATCGCCTTCTTCGCCTCGGGGACGACGACGTCGGAGATGGCCACGGTGACACCGGAGCGGGTGCCCCAGTAGAAGCCGGCCGCCTTCAGGTTGTCGAGCGTCGCCGCCACGATGACCTTGGGGTAGCGCTCAGCCAGGTCGTTGACGATCTCGCCGAGCTGCTTCTTGCCCACCGAGTAGTCGACGAACGGGTAGTCCTCGGGCAGCAGCTCGTTGAAGAGCGCGCGGCCCAGGGTCGTACGCAGGCGGAAGGTGTCACCCTGCTGCCACTCCGGCTCGCCCTCCTCCTGCGCCGGCGGGGTCCAGCCGCGCGGCGGGATGGTGCCCACCGGGAAGCGGATGTCGACCGCGGACTGCAGCGCGAGCTCACCGGCGTCGAACGCCATGGTCGCCTCGGCCGTGGAGCCGAACGCGCGGCCCTCGCCCTTGGTGTCGCGCAGCTCGCCGTCGGTCGTCAGGAAGAACAGACCGAGGACCATGTCCTGGGTCGGCATCGTCACCGGACGGCCGTCGGCGGGCTTGAGGATGTTGTTCGAGGACAGCATCAGGATGCGGGCCTCGGCCTGCGCCTCCGCGGAGAGCGGCAGGTGCACGGCCATCTGGTCACCGTCGAAGTCCGCGTTGAACGCGGTGCAGACGAGCGGGTGGATCTGGATGGCCTTGCCCTCGACCAGCTGCGGCTCGAAGGCCTGGATGCCGAGGCGGTGCAGGGTGGGAGCACGGTTCAGCAGAACCGGGTGCTCGGCGATGACCTCTTCGAGGACGTCGTACACGACCGTGCGGCCGCGCTCCACCATGCGCTTGGCGCTCTTGATGTTCTGCGCGTGGTTCAGGTCGACCAGGCGCTTCATCACGAACGGCTTGAAGAGCTCCAGCGCCATGGCCTTGGGCAGACCGCACTGGTGCAGCTTCAGCTGCGGGCCGACGACGATGACGGAACGCGCCGAGTAGTCGACTCGCTTACCGAGCAGGTTCTGACGGAATCGACCCTGCTTGCCCTTCAGCATGTCGCTGAGGGACTTCAGCGGACGGTTGCCGGGGCCCGTGACCGGGCGACCACGACGGCCGTTGTCGAAGAGCGCGTCGACGGCCTCCTGGAGCATGCGCTTCTCGTTGTTGACGATGATCTCGGGCGCACCGAGGTCGAGAAGGCGCTTCAGGCGGTTGTTGCGGTTGATGACACGGCGGTACAGGTCGTTCAGGTCGGAGGTCGCGAAGCGGCCACCGTCCAGCTGCACCATCGGACGCAGGTCCGGCGGGATGACCGGGACGCAGTCCAGGACCATGCCCTTGGGGCTGTTGGACGTCTGCAGGAACGCGGAGACGACCTTCAGCCGCTTGAGGGCGCGGGTCTTCTTCTGGCCCTTGCCGGTGCGGATGATCTCGCGGAGCTTCTCGGCCTCCTCCTCGAGGTCGAAGGACTCCAGGCGCTTCTGCAGCGCCGCGGCACCCATCGAGCCGTCGAAGTACGTGCCGAAGCGGTCACGCAGCTCGCGGTAGAGCAGCTCGTCGCCCTCGAGGTCCTGGACCTTGAGGTTCTTGAACCGGTTCCACACCTCGTCGAGGCGGTCGATCTCGCGCTGCGCACGGTCGCGCAGCTGCTTCATCTCACGCTCGGCACCCTCGCGCACCTTGCGGCGCACGTCGGCCTTGGCGCCCTCGGCCTCCAGCTCGGCCAGGTCGGTCTCGAGCTTCTTGGCGCGGGCCTCCAGGTCGGAGTCGCGACGGTTCTCGATCTGCTGGCGCTCCACCGAGACATGCGCCTCCAGGGAGGGCAGGTCGCGGGTACGGCGCTCCTCGTCGACGTACGTGATCATGTACGCCGCGAAGTAGATGACCTTCTCCAGGTCCTTCGGAGCGAGGTCGAGCAGGTAACCCAGGCGCGACGGGACGCCCTTGAAGTACCAGATGTGCGTGACGGGGGCGGCCAGTTCGATGTGGCCCATCCGCTCACGGCGCACCTTGGCGCGCGTGACCTCGACGCCACAGCGCTCGCAGATGATGCCCTTGAAGCGGACACGCTTGTACTTGCCGCAGTAGCACTCCCAGTCCCGGGTCGGACCGAAGATCTTCTCGCAGAAGAGTCCGTCCTTCTCGGGCTTGAGGGTGCGGTAGTTGATGGTCTCGGGCTTCTTGACCTCGCCGTGGCTCCACTGACGGATGTCGTCAGCGGTGGCCAGGCCGATCCGGAGCTCGTCGAAGAAGTTGACGTCGAGCACTATGCGTCAATCCCTCTCAGGGTCGAAAGTCTTTGGTCTGAAACGGGGGCCTGGGGGTCGGCGGGGCCCTGTGGGTGAGGGCCCCGCCGGACTCCCGTCAGACCTCTTCGACGCTGCTCGGCTCGCGCCGGGACAGGTCGATACCGAGCTCCTCCGCAGCGCGGAAGACGTCCTCGTCGGTGTCGCGCATCTCGATGGACATACCGTCGCTGGACAGCACCTCCACGTTCAGGCAGAGCGACTGCATCTCCTTGATGAGCACCTTGAAGGACTCGGGGATGCCGGGCTCGGGGATGTTCTCGCCCTTGACGATGGCCTCGTAGACCTTCACGCGACCGGTGACGTCGTCGGACTTGATGGTCAGCAGCTCCTGGAGGGCGTACGCGGCGCCGTACGCCTCGAGCGCCCACACCTCCATCTCACCGAAGCGCTGGCCACCGAACTGGGCCTTACCACCCAGCGGCTGCTGGGTGATCATCGAGTACGGGCCGGTCGAACGGGCGTGCAGCTTGTCGTCGACCAGGTGGTGCAGCTTGAGGATGTACATGTAGCCGACCGAGATCGGGTCCGGGAACGGCTCACCGCTACGGCCGTCGAACAGCCGCGCCTTGCCGGACGGGAGCACCATGCGCTCGCCGTCGCGGTTCGGGATGGTGTGCTGGAGCAGACCCGCCAGCTCGTCCTCACGGGCACCGTCGAAGACCGGGGTCGCGACGTTGGTGCGCGGGGCGACCTGGTCGGCGCCGATGACCTGCAGGCGCTGCGCCCACTCGTCCGCGAGGCCGGAGACGTCCCAGCCGCGGCTGGCGAGCCAGCCGAGGTGGATCTCCAGGACCTGTCCCGGGTTCATTCGGGACGGCACACCCAGCGGGTTGAGGATGATGTCGACCGGGGTGCCGTCCTCCAGGAACGGCATGTCCTCGATCGGCAGGATCTTGGAGATGACACCCTTGTTGCCGTGCCGGCCGGCGAGCTTGTCACCGTCGGTGATCTTTCGCTTCTGCGCCACGTACACGCGCACAAGCTGGTTCACACCCGGGGGAAGCTCGTCGCCCTCCTCGCGGTCGAAGACGCGGACGCCGATGACCTTGCCGGTCTCGCCGTGCGGCACCTTCAGCGAGGTGTCACGGACCTCACGGGCCTTCTCACCGAAGATCGCGCGCAGCAGGCGCTCCTCGGGGGTCAGCTCGGTCTCACCCTTCGGGGTCACCTTGCCGACGAGGATGTCGCCGGCGATGACCTCGGCACCGATGCGGATGATGCCGCGCTCGTCGAGGTCGGCGAGGACCTCCTCGGAGACGTTCGGGATGTCCCGGGTGATCTCCTCGGGGCCGAGCTTGGTGTCACGGGCGTCGACCTCGTGCTCCTCGATGTGGATCGAGGAGAGGACGTCGTCCTGCACGAGGCGCTGCGACAGGATGATCGCGTCCTCGTAGTTGTGACCCTCCCACGGCATGAACGCCACGAGCAGGTTCTTGCCGAGCGCCATCTCGCCGTTCTGGGTGGCGGGACCGTCGGCGAGCACCTGGCCCGTGATGATCCGGTCGCCCTCGTTGACGATGACCTTCTGGTTGACCGAGGTGCCCTGGTTGGACCGGGAGAACTTGGCCAGGCGGTACGTGATGTACGTGCCGTCGTCGTTGGCGGTGGTGATGTAGTCCGCGGAGACCTCCTGGACCACACCGTCCTTCTCGGCCTTGACCACGTCGCCGGCGTCGGCCGCGGAGCGGTACTCCATGCCGGTGCCGACGAGCGGGGCCTCGGACTTGATGAGGGGCACGGCCTGACGCATCATGTTCGCGCCCATGAGGGCACGGTTGGCGTCGTCGTGCTCGAGGAACGGGATCATGGCGGTCGCGACCGACACCATCTGGCGCGGCGAGACGTCCATGTAGTCGACGTCCTCGGGGCTGACGTAGTCGACCTCACCGCCACGGCGGCGCACCAGGACGCGGGCCTCGGCGAAGCGGAGGTCGTCCCCCAGCGTCGCGTTGGCCTGCGCGATGACGAAGCGGTCCTCCTCGTCGGCGGTCAGGTAGTCGACCTCGTCGGTGACCTGGCCGTCGTTCACCTTGCGGTACGGGGTCTCGACGAAACCGAACGCGTTCACACGGCCGTACGAGGCCAGCGAACCGATCAGACCGATGTTCGGGCCTTCGGGCGTCTCGATCGGGCACATGCGGCCGTAGTGAGACGGGTGCACGTCACGGACCTCGAAGCCGGCCCGCTCACGGGAGAGACCACCCGGACCAAGAGCCGACAGACGGCGCTTGTGGGTGAGACCCGACAGCGGGTTGTTCTGGTCCATGAACTGGGACAGCTGGCTCGTGCCGAAGAACTCCTTGATGGAGGCGACGACCGGCCGGATGTTGATCAGGGTCTGCGGCGTGATCGCCTCGACGTCCTGGGTGGTCATGCGCTCGCGCACGACGCGCTCCATACGGGCGAGACCCGTACGGACCTGGTTCTGGATCAGCTCGCCGACGCTGCGCAGACGACGGTTGCCGAAGTGGTCGATGTCGTCCGTCTCGACGACGATCATGTCGCCGTTGTCACCGGTGGTCTCGGTCTCGCCGGCGTGCAGCTGCACCAGGTACTTGATCGTCGAGATGATGTCCTCGACGGTCAGGATGCCCGCGTCGAGCGGAGCGTCCGCACCCAGCTTCTTGTTGACCTTGTAGCGGCCGACCTTGGCGAGGTCGTAGCGCTTCGGGTTGAAGTAGAGGTTCTCGAGAAGCGTCTGCGCGGCCTCACGCGTGGGGGGCTCGCCCGGACGCAGCTTGCGGTAGATGTCGAGCAGCGCGTCGTCCTGGCCCTGGGTGTGGTCCTTCTCCAGGGTGGCGCGCATCGACTCGTAGTCGCCGAACTCCTCGAGGATCTGCTCGGTCGTCCAGCCGAGCGCCTTCAGGAGGACGGTGACGGACTGCTTGCGCTTACGGTCGATGCGGACGCCGACCATGTCGCGCTTGTCGATCTCCATCTCCAGCCAGGCACCCCGGGACGGGATGATCTTGGCGGAGAAGATGTCCTTGTCGGACGTCTTGTCGATGGAGGAGTCGAAGTAGACACCGGGGGAACGGACCAGCTGCGACACCACGACACGCTCGGTGCCGTTGATGACGAAAGTGCCCTTGTTCGTCATGAGCGGGAAGTCGCCCATGAAGACAGTCTGGGACTTGATCTCACCGGTCTCGTTGTTGGTGAACTCGGCGGTGACGAAGAGCGGGGCCGCGTACGTGAAGTCGCGCTCCTTGCACTCGTCGATGGAGTTCTTCGGCGGCTCGAAGCGGTGGTCCCGGAACGTCAGGGACATCGACCCGGAGAAGTCCTCGATCGGGGAGATCTCCTCGAAGATCTCCTCCAGACCGGACTTGGTGGGGACGTCCTGACCGTTCTCAAGAGCCTCCTCGACGCGAGCCTTCCACGCGTCGTTGCCGAGCAGCCAGTCGAAGCTCTCGGTCTGGAGCGCGAGAAGGTTCGGAACCTCGAGGGGCTCCTTGATCTTTGCAAAAGAGATGCGCAGCGGGGCGGTGCTGGCGCCGTTGTTCGTATTCGCGGTCGAGGCGTTGCGCGAGGCGGCCAAGAGGGGGTCCTTCCGAGGGCTCGGACTCACTACGCGCGTACCGGTCCCTCCCCCAGACACAGAGACGGAAACCCCAGGTCAGGGGAGCTTCGGTCATCGGTGCTCGAGTGAGGGCAGACCCCTGGTGACGGGCAGGGGACAGCTAACAGGCAGCGCAAAGGGTCAGTGTAGCCACTTGGCACACTGATGTCCAGTGCGGGTTTTTTGAGACCCTCGTTGTTCTCAACGCCCTTGTCATCGCCCTCGGCATGCCTGCCCTCAACGCACGGTGATACTGCCCTCTTCGTCGTCGATCCATGCCTCGGATTCGGATCCTTGTGACGACGCGTCCTGAGAATTGCGCGCTGCGTGCGGTTCGTCAAGGCCCCCCAAGCCCAAACCGGACCGTCCGGAGACACAACGAAGATCACCATACCCGTCGTCACCACGGGTACAAGGCAACCGAGGCCGGTCCTCCGGATACGCCGAAGAGCGACCACCCGGATGGATGATCGCTCTTCGGTGCGTTCGCGTTACAGCCCTAGGAGGCCGTACTCAGCGCGCGGAGAGAGTCGCGGAGACTCGGAGAGGTCTTACTTGACCTCGACGGAGGCGCCGGCGCCCTTGAGGGACTCGGCGGCCTTCTCGGCGGCGTCCTTGGCGACCTTCTCGAGAACGGGCTTCGGGGCGCCGTCCACGAGGTCCTTGGCCTCCTTCAGACCCAGGGAGGTCAGCTCACGCACGACCTTGATGACCTGGATCTTCTTGTCGCCGGCACCGGTGAGGATGACGTCGAACTCGTCCTGCTCCTCAGGGGCCTCGGCCGGGGCGCCGGGGGCGGCGGGGCCCGCAACGGCGACCGCGGCGGCGGCGGTGACGTCGAACTTCTCCTCGAACGCCTTCACGAACTCGGAGAGCTCGATGAGGGTCATCTCCTCGAACTGCGCGAGCAGGTCTTCCTGGCTGAGCTTCGCCATGATGGGCGATCCTTCCACTAATTCGGCTGGTGCCGGATGTACTGGGTGAGGCGGGCGTACGTCGGCCCGCTGCGACCCGTGCCGCCTAGGCGGCCAAGGTCAGAAAGCGAGCCGAATTACTCGGCACCGCCCTGCTCGTCCCGCTTGGCGCGAAGAGCGTCCACGGTGCGGACGAGCTTCGAGGGAAGCGCCTGGAAGAGCTGAGCAGCCTGAGACTGCTTGCCCTTGAAGGCACCCGCCAGCTTGGAGAGCAGAACCTCGCGGGACTCGAGGTCCGCAAGCTTCTTGATCTCGTCGGCGGACAGCGCCTTGCCGTCAAGGACACCGCCCTTGATGACGAGATTCGGGTTGTCCTTGGCGAAGTCACGGAGACCCTTCGCCGACTCCACCGGGTCACCGGTGACGAAGGCGACAGCCGTCGGACCGTTGAAGAGGTCGTCCAGCGTGTTGATCCCGGCCTCGTTGGCCGCAATCTTGGTCAGCGTGTTCTTCACCACGGCGTACTGGGCGTTCTCACCGAGCGACCGGCGCAGCGTCTTGAGCTGCGCCACGGTGAGACCGCGGTACTCGGTCAGCACGGCAGCGTTGGAGTTGCGGAACTGCTCCGTCAACTCGGCCACTGCGGCAGCCTTGTCGGGCCTCGCCATAGAGCCTCGGCCTCCTTCCGGGTGATTCTGACCGCGCGGACCCGAAGGAGGACTGGGGAAACGAAACGCCCCGGCGCAGGCGCACGGGGCGGACTCGACCGGCTGCACACGGGTGAACGCGTGCCCCGGGAGTTCTTCCACTGTCACCTGCGCGGGTCGCCCACTTTTCAGCGGATCCTTCGGCCACCGCACCCTCATTCAAGCGTGCGGCAACGACCAGCGGTCTTTGGCTTCGTTAGGAGAGTACGGGACCGGGGCGCGGTCGAGCAAATCGGGCTCTACGGGGCTCAGCCGCGGCCCTTTGCCGGGGGCTTCTGGATGTCCACCGTGTCCCCGGCGGAGGGCTTCTCGACGGTCACGGGGGTGCCGTACTCGCTGAAGGTGGCGGTCAGGTCCAGCTCGCCGTGCCGGCCGAAGCCCTGGACGCGCTGCCGCTTGACGCGGTCCCGGCCGTCGATCCACACGTCCAGGGTGAGGTCGAGGACGCCCATCTTCGCGTACGTGTCCAGGCTCTGCTTGCGGCCCGCGTGGCCCGGCCCGGTCCGGCCCTTGAGCCAGCCGCGGAGGCCGTCGACGGTGACCGTGCCCGTGTAGTGCGTGGTGCGGGCCCTGTCGACGGTCTCGGTGCCCACGCGGTGGATGTCCTCCGCCGCACCCAGGAAGGCCGCCTCCCGGGCCGGATTGCGTCCGGCCTGGTCACGCAGTCCGCCGACGTCCATCTTCAGGCCACCGCCGGAGCGGAATCTGCCGGTCGTGCCGAAGTCGATCCAGTGCTTGCCGGGGACCGCTTCCTGGGTCACGCCCTGCTTGCTCATGCTCTGGTACACATGCCCGTCGACCAGGCGCAGCTCGGCCGTGCCCGCGTCCGCGCCGGCGAGGGTGATCAGCTTCACCCGGGCCGCCGAGGGTGTGGTGCCGACCCGGCCCTCGATGCGCACCCTGCCCGGCTCCGGCATCCGGCCGGTGACGAGATAGCGCAGCGAGGGGACGGCCTCGGTGTTCCTGGCCGCCCGGGCGACGGCCGCCGCTGCCGGTCCCCCGGGGGCCTTTTCGCCGGTGGCGGCCGTCGTACAGCCGGTCGCTGCGGCGGTGGCGAGGAGGGCGGCGAGCGGCAGACGTATGGACAACCTCATGGAACTCCCCCAAGGAACACATGGCCGGCGTGGTCCGCGCACAGCAAGATCGCGAGCGTACCTCAGGGGGTAACGGGGGGCTCCTGGATTCAGGAGCTGGTGCCGGTGCCGCCGGACTTCATCAGCTCCTTGAAGTCCTTGGTGTCGGCGGCCGGGGGTTCCTCGGCGGAGACCTTCACGCCGTAGTCGCTGTAGTAGGCCGTGCTGGTCATGGCGCCGGTCGCCATGTCCGCCTTCTCGACCTTCTTGACCAGCAGGTCCTGGTCGTTGACCCAGATGTCGACCGTCTCCGTGGTGACGCCCGCCTGGCTGAGCTGCTTCTTCAGGCCGGCCAGCTGGTCGGCGGTCAGGTTGCTGTTCTTGTCGGCGAGGTCGGCCACGTTGACCGTGCCCGAGTAGTGCGTGGCGTCGACGCCGGAGACCTTCTCCTGGCCGACCTTCTTGACGTCGCCGGAGGCCAGCAGCAGCTTCACCGACTGGTTCGGCGTGGTGTTCTGCATCTGGTCCTTCAGGTAGGCGCCGGAGCCGCCGCCGAGCTTGGCGAGGTCGTCGTACGCGTACTTGATCCAGTGCTTGCCGCCGAACTGCTGGGCGAACTTCTCGCTCATCTTCGCGTAGTAGGCGTCCGGCAGATAGCGGGCCTCCATCGACGTGGAGCCGGCCTGGCGCATGGCGTCGGCCATCTTGCCGCCGGTGTACGTGATGGTGAGATTGCCCTTGAGGCCGTCGCCCCAGGCGAGGGCGCCGTTCGCCGTCATCGACATCGTGTCGCCGATGGACGTGCTGGACCGGACCTTGGCGGACTCGGCCTTGTCGGTCGACTTCTCGGCCGAGCGCAGGGCCGCGAGGGGGCTGACATGCGTGACGCTCCTGCCGACCGCCTTGTCGCCCTTGCCGGAGTCCTCGGAGCCGCAGGCGGCCACCCCGGCCAGCGCGGTCATCACAGCGACGGAAAGGGTCACCCGGCGTACGGTCCTGCTCTTCATCTAGTCCCACCCCTATGCGAGTCCTGTGCCTGCACCGTAGCCCAGGCCGCTGACAATCGTACGAAAGGTCGCACAAAGAAAGGACGGGCCCCGAACCTCGAAGGTTGCAGGGCCCGCCCTCTACTTGCGCGTACCTGACGCGGCTACCGGGGTGAGCGAGAGGCTCAGACGGCGGCCGGGTCCTCCTCGACGAGGAGGTTGCGGGTGCGGTTCGGGTCGAGCGGGATGCCAGGGCCCATCGTGGTGGTGATGGCGGCCTTCTTGATGTAGCGACCCTTGGCGGCGGACGGCTTCAGACGGAGGATCTCCTCCAGCGCGGCGCCGTAGTTCTCCACCAGCTTGGTGTCGTCGAACGACGACTTGCCGATGATGAAGTGCAGGTTCGAGTGCTTGTCGACGCGGAACTCGATCTTGCCGCCCTTGATCTCCGTGACGGCCTTGGTCACGTCGGGGGTGACGGTGCCCGTCTTCGGGTTCGGCATCAGACCACGCGGGCCGAGGACGCGGCCGAGGCGGCCGACCTTGCCCATGAGGTCCGGGGTGGCGACGACGGCGTCGAAGTCCAGACGGCCCTTCGCCACCTCGTCGATCAGCTCGTCGGAACCGACGATGTCGGCGCCCGCGGCACGCGCGGCCTCGGCACGGTCACCGGTCGCGAAGACCAGGACCCGGGCGGTCTTACCGGTGCCGTGCGGAAGGTTCACGGTGCCACGGACCATCTGGTCGGCCTTGCGCGGGTCGACACCCAGGCGGAAGGCGACCTCGACGGTACCGTCGAACTTGGTCGTGGAGGTCTCCTTGGCGAGACGGACGGCCTCGAGCGGGGCGTACAGCTTCTCCCGGTCGATCTTGGCGTCCGCAGCGCGGAGAGCCTTGCTGCGCTTGCTCACAACTGCTCCTGTGTGTTCTGAAAGGAGTCGTGGTACGGGCCGAGCAGGCCCTGCCACGGTTTCTTGCCTGCGGGGGTTGAGGTCAGCCCTCGACCGTGACGCCCATGGAACGCGCGGTACCGGCGATGATCTTCGCGGCGGCGTCCAGGTCGTTGGCGTTGAGGTCGGGCATCTTGGTGGTGGCGATCTCGCGGACCTGCGCCTCGGTGATCTTGGCGACCTTGGTCTTGTGCGGCTCGCCGGAGCCCTTCTCAATGCCCGCGGCCTTGAGGATCATCTTCGCGGCCGGCGGAGTCTTGGTCACGAAGGTGAAGGAACGGTCCTCGTAGACCGTGATCTCCACCGGGATGACCCAGCCACGCTGCGACTCGGTCGCGGCGTTGTAGGCCTTGCAGAACTCCATGATGTTGACGCCGTGCTGACCCAGCGCGGGGCCGACCGGCGGAGCCGGGTTGGCGGCGCCGGCCTGGATCTGGAGCTTGATGAGCCCCGTGACCTTCTTCTTCTTGGGAGGCATGCTCTCTCCGGGTCCTTACTGAGAGGTTGATTACCATCTGCGTCATGGGATGTACCGGGAAATGGATGATCCCGCAGATGGCATACCGCACAACGATAGCCGCAGTCGCCCTGGGACAAGAAATCGACCAGGTCAGACGGCCTGCGCGGGCCTGCTGAGCCGTCTCCACCAGAGCATGGCGGCAAGCAGCGCGACCAGGGCCGACCCGCCCGGCAGCGCGAGCAGCAGGGCCACGTCGGCCGTGCCGACGTCGTCCGCGAGGGCGGCCCGCTGCGGCTCCCCGGGCACGTACCGCACCACCACGGTGTCACCGGTGTCGCGCCCCTCGGCGCTCGTGCCGGCCGGCAGCTCCGCGACCACCCGCTCGCCCGCGACCGTGAACTCCACCTGGCAGCCGCCGAAGAAGCAGCCCTCGCCCCCGTCGTGGAAGGTGCCCGTGGCCTCGGTGCCGCCCTGGGCTGCGACGCGCTGCCACGCGGCCGGGAAGCAGACCACGAGCGTCAGCGTCAGCAGGAGCAGCGCGGCGGCCCCGCACGCGAGGGCGCCGCCGGAACGCCGAAGGCGCCCCGGCCCGGTGTCCACCGGTGGGGCGCCCTGGTCGTGCAGGTCCGTCAGGGGCTCAGTTCTTCTGGATCTGGTCGAAGGAGAGCTCGACCGGCGTCTCGCGGCCGAAGATCTCCACCAGGCCCTTGACCTTCTTCGAGTCGGGGTTGATCTCGTTGATGGTCGCCTGGAGCGTGGCGAACGGGCCGTCGGTGACGGTGACCGAGTCGCCGACCTCGAAGTCCAGCACCTGGACCTCGACCTTGCGCTGCGGGGCGGGCTTGCCCTCGGCCTCGGCTGCCTCGCGGGCGGCCTTCTCCTCGGCCTCCGGGGCGAGCATCTTGACGATCTCGTCCAGGGTCAGCGGGTAGGGGTCGTAGGCGTTGCCGACGAAGCCGGTGACGCCGGGGGTGTTGCGGACGACGCCCCAGGACTCGTTGGTCAGGTCCATGCGGACCAGGACGTAACCCGGCAGCTTGTTCTGCTTGATCGTCTTGCGGTCGCCGTTCTTGATCTGGACGACCTCTTCCTGCGGCACCTCGGCCTGGAAGATGTAGTCCTCGACGTTCAGCGAGACGGCGCGCTGCTCCAGGTTGGTCTTCACGCGGTTCTCGTAGCCGGCGTAGGTGTGGATGACGTACCACTCGCCGGGGAGGGTGCGCAGCTCCTCGCGCAGGGCCTCGACCGGGTCGACGGGCTCCGCGGGCTCTTCCTCGACGGCCTCGACGGCTTCGGCGTCCTCGTCCGCCGGGGAGACGGTCTCGGCCTCCTCGGCGTCTTCGTCTTCCTCGTCCTCGACGTGCAGCGCGGCCTCCTCGGCCGGCTCGCCCGCCTCGGCCTCGGCAGCCTCGAACTCGTCCTGCTCGTCCGCGCCCTCGACGATGTCGAGCTCGTCGTCCACCGTCTCGGCGGCACTCTCGCGAGGCTCGGTGGCGTCGTTCAGGTTCGGGTCAGACACGATGGCTGCTTCTTCCTGGATACATAGGGGTGGAACATGCGAAAACGGGCGCCGGTACCACGGCGCCCTTCGCTCTTGGCTCAGCCGAAGACGTACTTGGCCGCGTGGTTGAGCCCATAGTCAATCACGGTCACCAGGGCGATCATGATGGCGACGAAGAAGATCACCACGGTGGTGTACGACGTCAGCTGGTTGCGCGTCGGCCAGACGACCTTGCGAAGTTCCGCAATGATCTGGCGGTAGAAGATGGCGAGGCGCTTCAGCGGGCCCTTCTTGGCGCGCTTGCCGCCCTTGCGGGCCTTCTTCTTGGACTCGGGCACCTCGTCCTGAGCATCAGGCGTGTCGATGGAGCCCACGGCGTCCGTCATTCGTCCTCACCTGATCCCGGGTCGTGGCCGTGCCGCGCCCGGTTTCTGAGCCGCACGGCGGTGCAATGCTGTACGTACATGCGCACACATCCTGGCGGTGTGTGTAGCAGGGCCGGAGGGACTTGAACCCCCAACCGCTGGTTTTGGAGACCAGTGCTCTACCAATTGAGCTACGACCCTTTGTGTGTCCCCCAACGTACCGCATCCGACCGGGTGCTCGGTGTGCACCGGTTGTGTGCGGCTGCTGAAGGCCAACGAGGTGTGAGTGTACGTGGTCTGCGGCCCGGCGTCGAACAGAAAGTGCCCGTCCGGAGCCACCTGACCGAAGATCGTCCTGGCCGGGGGCTGGATTCGGACCCCTGTTCATGCCTCGACCCCTTGCTGTTCAGTCTGTGAAACCCGTGTGCCGGGGGCGTTTCCGGTCTGGAACGATGGGCCCCATGAGCGCTGCAAACCCTCCCACTGAGCGCCGGGTCTCCGCCCGAGTCGGCGCGATCTCCGAGTCCGCCACCCTTGCCGTGGACGCCAAGGCCAAGGCCCTGAAGGCCGCCGGGCGTCCGGTGATCGGCTTCGGCGCCGGCGAGCCCGACTTCCCGACCCCGGACTACATCGTCGAGGCGGCCGTCGAAGCCTGCAAGAACCCGAAGTACCACCGCTACACCCCGGCCGGCGGCCTGCCCGAACTGAAGGCCGCGATCGCCGCGAAGACGCTGCGGGACTCCGGCTACGAGGTCGACGCGTCCCAGATCCTGGTGACCAACGGCGGCAAGCAGGCCATCTACGAGGCGTTCGCCGCGATCCTCGACCCGGGCGACGAGGTCATCGTCCCGGCCCCGTACTGGACGACCTACCCCGAGTCGATCCGGCTCGCGGGCGGTGTCCCGGTGGAGGTCGTCGCCGACGAGACGACCGGCTACCGGGTGAGCGTGGAGCAGCTGGAGGCGGCCCGCACGGAGAAGACGAAGGTCGTGCTCTTCGTCTCCCCGTCCAACCCGACCGGCGCCGTCTACAGCCGGCAGGAGGCCGAGGCGATCGGCCGCTGGGCCGTCGAGCACGGCCTGTGGGTCCTCACCGACGAGATCTACGAGCACCTCGTCTACGGCGACGCGAAGTTCACCTCGCTGCCCGCTCTCCTGCCCGAGCTGCGCGACAAGTGCATCGTGGTCAACGGCGTGGCGAAGACGTACGCCATGACCGGCTGGCGTGTGGGCTGGGTCATCGGCCCGAAGGACGTCGTCAAGGCGGCGACGAACCTGCAGTCGCACGCCACCTCGAACGTCTCCAACGTGGCCCAGGTGGCCGCCCTGGCCGCCGTCTCCGGCGACCTGGAGGCCGTGGCGAAGATGCGCGAGGCCTTCGACCGGCGCCGCAAGACCATCGTGCGGATGCTCAACGAGATCGACGGCGTGCTCTGCCCGGAGCCCGAGGGCGCGTTCTACGCCTACCCGTCGGTCAAGGGTCTGCTCGGCAAGGAGATCCGTGGCAAGCGCCCGCAGGACACCGTCGAGCTGGCCGCGCTGATCCTGGAGGAGGCCGAGGTCGCGGTCGTCCCGGGCGAGGCCTTCGGCACGCCGGGCTATCTGCGGCTGTCGTACGCGCTCGGTGACGAGGACCTCGTCGAGGGTGTGAGCCGGATGCAGAAGCTGCTGGCGGAGGCGCAGGACTGAGGTCCTGTTCGCGGTACGCGCGCGTGCGGGCCGTTTCCCTTCGGGAGGCGGCCCGTTCGCATGTGCGAGCAAGACCACGTTCGGGGAAAGAGCTACCGATGCGACCGGGACGTACGGCAGGATCCTGGGATGGAGCGTGTACGTGATCTCTCTGAGCTGCCGAAGGCCCATCTGCACCTGCACTTCACCGGTTCGATGCGGCCGGGGACCGTCCTGGAGCTGGCCGACAAGTACGGCGTGCGCCTGCCCGAGACGCTGACCGAGGCACTGACCAGCGGGGAACCGCCGAAGCTGCGGGCCACGGACGAGCGGGGCTGGTTCCGTTTCCAGCGGCTGTACGACGCGGCGCGCTCCTGCCTCAGGGAGCCGGAGGACATCCAGCGACTGGTCAGGGAGGCCGCCGAGGAGGATCTGACGGACGGCTCGGGCTGGCTGGAGATCCAGGTGGACCCGACGTCGTACGCGCCCCGGCTGGGCGGTCTGATCCCGGCTCTGGAGATCATCCTGGACGCGGTGGACACGGCGGTGCGGGAGACCGGGCTCGGGATGCGGGTCCTGGTGGCGGCGAACCGCATGAAACACCCCCTGGACGCGCGCACGCTGGCCCGTCTGGCCGTCCGCTACGCCGAGCGGGGTGTGGTCGGCTTCGGGCTGTCGAACGACGAACGGCGGGGCATGGCACGGGACTTCGACCGTGCCTTCGCCATCGCGCGCGACGGCGGTCTGCTGGCGGCGCCGCACGGCGGCGAGCTGACCGGTCCGGCATCGGTGCGGGACTGCCTGGACGACCTGCATGCTTCGCGGATCGGGCACGGGGTGCGCGCGGCGGAGGACCCGCGGCTGCTCAAGCGGCTGGCCGACCGAGGCGTGACCTGCGAGGTCTGCCCGGCGTCGAACGTGGCGCTGGGCGTCTACGAGAAGCCGGAGGACGTGCCGCTGCGCACGCTCTTCGAGGCGGGGGTCCCGATGGCCCTCGGCGCCGACGACCCGCTGCTGTTCGGTTCCCGGCTGGCCGCCCAGTACGAGATCGCCCGCCACCACCACGGTTTCACGGATGCCGAAATCGCGGAGCTGGCCCGGCAGTCGGTGCGGGGTTCGGCCGCGCCGGAGGACGTCAGGGTGCGGCTGCTGGCCGGTATCGACGACTGGCTGGCTCGCCCGGTCGCCTGAAGTGGCCGTAGGGCGGACAGGGCTGGAAGCCGATCAGGACCTCGAGGGGATGCCCGCCGCCGGGCGGCTGGACCAGCGACGGCAGCGCCGCCATCAGTGCCGGGCGCCCTTCGGCGACGCCCTTCCGGCGCGGCCCCCAGCCTGCCGTGTGGGCGAGTCCGGTGGCGGTCTCGGCGAACACGTCCCGGCTGCCGAACAGGAAGAACGTGCGGGCGTGCGTGGTGTGCCGCAGCTCGCCCCGGAAGTGCGTCCGTTCCCGCCGCTCGCGCCAGGACGCGGCGTCCCGCGCGGTGCGTGCCTCGTCGGTGCGGACGGTCAGCGGGGTGCTGTGGCGCAGCTTGCGGCGCAGTTCGGGCCACTGGCTGGGGCGCAGGCCGAGCGAGTGGTGGGCCAGGACGAGGTCTATCCGCTCGCCCACGCCCTCGGCGGGCGGGACTCCGTCGCGCAGCGGGACATGGACGATCGTGTGCCGGGAGCAGGAGGCGAAGGAGAACAGGCCCGCCAGCCGGTTCAGGCCGTCGTGGTCGCCGTACAGCAGGCCGATGGGCTCGGGGGCGCGCAGTGAGGTGTGGCGCAGGGGCCGGCGGGGCTGGACGACCCGGTGCTCGTACGGCCCTGTCCTGGGCCTGAATTCGCGCAGCCTCAGCCGCATGCGCGTTCCCTCATGGCCTCAGGGTCGCGGCCGGCCGTCACTCTGCGCCATGGAGTTTCCCCCGGCGATGCCGCCCAGCAGGGTCCGGACGAGCCGGGCTGCGAACGTGTCCACGGGCGGCCGTTCGCCGCTTTCGGTGGCGTCGTAGGCGAACGCGCGCTGGGCGCAGGCGCCGAGCAGGAGCGAGGCGGCCGCGAAGGTGTCGGCGTCCGCGCGGACGCGGCCTGCGGCCTGCTCGGCGCTCAGATAGGCGTCCAGGCTCTCGATCGGCATGTGCGGGCCTGAGCCGATCTTCCGCAGCCCGTCGTCGTGCCGTTGCTTGAGCTGTGTCTCGGCGTACAGCGAGGCGGCGATCGGGAAGCTCTGCTCGTAGAAGAGGGCGGCCCGGCGGGCGATCTCGGTGAGGTTCTCCTCCAGGGTGCCCTGTCCCGGCTGTGCCGCGAGGCCGCTCAGCAGCGGGGTGAGCCGGGGCAGCCGTTCGGCCAGCACCCGGACGAAGAGATCCTCCTTGCTGTCGAAGTATTTGTAGAGCGCCGCCTCGGAGCAGCCGGCCGCCCTGGCGATCTCCTTGGTCGTGGCGCGGGCGAGTCCGACGGTGAGCATCAACTCGTGTGCGGCGTCGAGGATGCGGACACGCGCCGGCTTCGTCTCCATGGAACGTCCAATCGGGCTTGACGAGTGGGTGAGTGCTTACCCACTCTAGAAGGACAGCAGGGTGAGTGAATACTCACCCACCTGAGGGGAGTATGGAAATCGCCATGAAGCTCACCGTTTTCGGCGCCACCGGCGGGATAGGCCGGGAGATCGTCCGTCAGGCGCTCGGCGCGGGTCACCGGGTGACCGCCGTCGTCCGCGATCCGTCCCGGCTGGGGGTCACGGGTGACGCCCTGGAGGTGTTCCGCGCGGACCTCGGCGACCCGGAGGAGCTGCGCGCCGCCGTCGCCGGCCGGGACGCCGTCCTGTCGGGCCTCGGCGCACGCAGCCGCAAGGACGCGGGGGTGGCCACCCGGCTCACCCGTGCGGTCCTCGGAGCCATGGAGGCCGAGGAGGTGCGACGGGTGCTGGTGGTCAGTGCCGGCCCGGTCGGACCGGCGCCCGAGGACGACGGCTTCCTGGACCGAGGGGCGCGGGGCCTGGTGTCGGCGATCCTCAAGGACGTCTACGCCGACCTGCGCGAGATGGAGGCCGAGCTGGCGCGCAGCGGCACGGACTGGACGTCGGTGCGGCCGCCGCGCCTGCAGGACAAGCCGCTCACCGGCCACTACCGCACGGTCGTCGGCGGTTTCCCGCCCAAGGGCCGATTCATCGCCCGCGCGGACGTCGCCCACGCGATGCTGTCGATGGTCGACGACATGGGGACGGTGAAGCAGGGGGTGGGAGTCGCGTACTGAGCCGCGCCGGCCGCGCGCCCACCGCCGTTGCGGCTACAGGCCGACTCCGATGGTCACCGGCTCGTTGACCAGCGTGACCCCGAAGGCCTCGCGGACTCCGGCGACGACCTCGCGCGCCAGGGCCAGCAGGTCCTCGGTGGTGGCGCCGCCCCGGTTGGTGAGAGCGAGCGTGTGCTTGGTGGAGATACGGGCGGGCCCGGAGCCGTACCCCTTGGTGAAGCCCGCCTTGTCGATCAGCCAGGCCGCCGAGGTCTTGGTGCGGCCCTCCCCGGCGGGGTAGGCGGGCGGCTCGGTGCCCTCGCCCAGCCGCTCCCGCACGCGCGCGTGGAACGCGGCGAACTGCTCCTCGGTGAGGATCGGGTTGGTGAAGAAGGACCCGGCGGACCAGGTGTCGTGGTCCTCGGGGTCGAGGACCATGCCCTTGCCCGCGCGCAGCTTGAGCACGGTCTCGCGGGCGACGGCGAGCGGCACCCTCTCCCCCGGCCCCACACCGAGCGCACGGGCCACCTCGGCGTATTTGACCGGCGCCGACAGCCCGTCCGCGGCCTCCAGCTCGAAGCGGACGCGCAGCACGACATAGCGCTCGGGGGCGGCCTTGAAGCGGCTGTGCCGGTAGGAGAAGGCGCACTCCTCGTTCGTCAGCGTTACGGTCTCGCCGGCCCGGCGGTCGTACGCGATCACCTCGGTGATCGTCGAGGAGACCTCCTGGCCGTACGCCCCCACGTTCTGAATCGGGGTCGCGCCCGCCGAGCCCGGAATCCCGGCCAGGCACTCGATGCCGGCGAGCCCGGCCTCGACGGTGCGGGCGACGGCGTCGGTCCAGACCTCGCCGGCCGCCAGCTCCAGCGTCGTGCCGCGCAGTTCGAATCCGGTCGTGGCGATGCGCAGGGCGGTGCCGTCGAAGCCCTTGTCGCCGATGACCAGGTTGGATCCGCCGCCGATGAGCAGCAGCGGCGTGCCTGTGTCGTCGGCGTCGCGGACGGCGGCGATCACCTCGGCGTCGGTCGTCGCGGTGACCAGCCGGGTGGCGGGGCCGCCCAGCCGGAAGGTGGTCAGCGGGGCGAGGGGGGCATCGTGGAGTTCCTGCACGCGCTCAAGACTACGAGACGGCACCGACAGCACTGCGGGACGGCACCGGCGCCCGGCCCACTGACCATGCCCTCGCCGGGCACGCGCGCGCGTACGGCCCCGTCGGCGGGAACGGGGCCGTACGCGTGCACGTGCCGGGCGGTGCGCGCTCAGTGGGCGGCGGTCTCCAGGACCGGCGCGGGCTCGGTCGTGGCGGCCGGGACGGTCCGGCGCCCGGCCGGTATCAGCAGGGTCGCCGCCCCGGCGAGGGCGACCACCGCCGCGCCGACGACCAGCGCGGGCCGCAGTCCGTCGACGAAGGCCTGGGCGCTCTCGTAGCCGCCCTGGGCCGCGAAGATCGACGACATGACCGCGATGCCGAGCGCTCCGCCCACCTCGCGCAGGGCGTTGTTGGCGCCGGAGGCGATGCCCTGCTCCTTGGGGAGGACGCTGGACATGACCAGGTTGGAGGCGGGCGCGAAGAACAGGGCCATGCCGACGCCACTGATGATCAGGCCGGGCAGCTGGACCGCGTAGGAGACGTCCGCTGTGACCACGTAGGCCAGGTAGCCGAGGCCGGCGGCCTGCAGGAACAGGCCGGTGGCGACGACCGGGCGGCCGCCGATGCGGTCGGAGAGGATGCCGGCGACCGGCGCGACGAGCATCGGCATACCCGTCCACGGCAGCATCCTGAGGCCCGCCTCGGTGGGCGAGTAGCCGAGCACGCCCTGCATGTACTGACTGAGCAGGAAGATCGAGCCGAACATCCCGAGGAACATCAGCAGGCTCGCGGCGTTGATCCCGGAGAACGCCCGGGAGCGGAACAGCCGCATCGGCAGCATGGGGTTCTTGCTGCGGATGCCGTGGAGCACGAAGCCGGCGAGCAGCGCGGCGCCCGCGATCAGGCCGGTCAGCACGACGGAGCCGGTCCAGCCGTCGACGGGGCCGCGCACCAGCCCGTACACGATCCCGAAGAGCCCTCCGCTGACGAGCAGGGTGCCGGAGAGGTCGAGCCGGGCGCCGGCGGCGTGGGACTCGGCCAGGCGCAGGCGGGCGAGGGGCATCAGGACCACGCCCAGCGGAACGTTCAGCCAGAAGATCCAGTGCCAGGAGATGTGCTCCGTGAGGCTGCCCCCGATGAGCGGCCCGGAGGCGACCGCGAGCCCGTTGACGGCACCCCAGATGCCGTACGCCATACCGCGCTTGGCGGCGGGCACGGCCGCGGTCAGCAGGGTGAGCGTCAGCGGCATCATCACGGCGGCGCCGACGCCCTGGACCGCGCGGGCGGCGATCAGGGAGCCGATGCCGGGGGCCATGGCCGCGGCCGCGGAGGCCCCGGTGAAGACGGTGAGGCCGGCGAGGAAGAGCCGGCGGCGCCCGAAGCGGTCGCCGAGCGCGGCACCGAACATCAGCAGGACGGCGAAGGTGAGCGTGTAGGCGCTCACGGTCCACTCCAGGTCGTCCAGCGCGCCGCCGAGATCCTCGCGGATGGAGGGCAGGGCGGTGGTGACGACGAGGTTGTCGAGGGCCGCCATGAACCCGGCGACGCTGGTGATGACGAGGGCCCAGACGGCACCCCCGCGACGTGCGTGTGTCTCTTCGGTCTGCTGTGACATCGCTCCCCCAGAGCGTGTTCCACGATCAACGACTGGATCGCTTCGATTAGTTATTGCTTACTAACTTTCCTGCGCACGAAAAGACGGCGAACCATCTCCCCCTGTCGCGCTACTTCTCCAGCCGCCCCGTGACCCGGGCGTCGGGATACATCCCCTCCCATACCTGGTGTTCGGGCGGGAACCCCATGGCCGTGAGGGTGTTGATGAGCATGCCGTAGGCCAGGAAGGTCGTCGTCTCGTTCACATCGCCCCCCGAGGGCCCGTACACGGTCTCCCACAGCCGCATCCAGCCGGCCCGCACCAGCTCACCGAACTCGTGCTCACCCTCCGACTCCGCGGCCGCGACGGTGATGTACGTCTGCATCTGCATCTGGAGCCGCTCGGGCCGCTCCTGGATCAGCCGCACATATGCCGTGCCCATGGCTCGCAGGGCCTCCTCGCCCTCCAGCCCCTCCGCCGCGTCCTCGAAGACCCGGCACATCTCGTCGACGCACCGCAGCGAGGCGGCGACGAAGATCGCCTTCTTGCCCGGGAAGAGCCGGAAGAGGTACGGCTGCGAGACGCCGACCCGCTGGGCGATCGCCTCGGTGGAGGTGCCGTAGTAGCCCCTCCGCGCGAACTCCGTGATCGCCGCGCGAATGACGCTCTCGCGCCGCTCCTCTGCACTCATCCTGGGCATGCAGAGAAGTTAGTACTCAATCACTAACTTCGCAAGGGGGTCTGCGGACGCGCCGGCCGCGGACACAGGCAAGGGGCGCACCGCAGTGGCGGACGCCCCTTGCCCCAGTACTTCCTGCGGGCCGTCAGGCCAGTCGTACGACCGCCCTCGACATGCCCAGCACCTTCTGACCGCCGCTCATCGCGATCAGGTCCACGCGGACCGTGTTGTCGTCGAGCTTGGCCGCGACCTTGCCGCTGACCTCGATCACCGCGCCCTGGTCGTCGTTCGGCACGACGACCGGCTTGGTGAAGCGGACGCCGTACTCCGCGACCGCGCCCGGGTCGCCGGTCCAGTCGGTGACCACCCGGATCGCCTCGGCCATGGTGAACATGCCGTGCGCGATGACGTCCGGCAGGCCCACCTCCTTGGCGAACTTCTCGTTCCAGTGGATCGGGTTGAAGTCCCCGGAGGCACCCGCGTACTGCACCAGCGTGGCGCGGGTCACGGGGAAGGCCTGCGCCGGAAGTTCGGTGCCGACCTCGACGTCGTCGTACGCGATCTTCGCCGTCATCGGTACCTCACGCCTCCTCGGCCGCACGGGCCACGAGCTTGGTCCAGGCGGTCACCACGTGCTCGCCCGCCTCGTCGTGCACCTCGCCGCGGATGTCCAGCACGTCGTTGCCCGCGAGGGACTTGATCCCCTCGATGGTTGAGGTGACCGTGAGCCGGTCGCCCGCGCGCACCGGGCGGGTGTAGGCGAACTTCTGGTCGCCGTGCACCACGCGGCTGTAGTCGAGACCGAGCTGCGGGTCCTGGACGACCTGTCCGGCGGCCCGGAAGGTGATGGAGAACACGAAGGTCGGCGGGGCGATCACATCGGGATGACCGAACGCCTTGGCGGCCTCCGGGTCCGTGTACGCGGGGTTGGTCTCCCCGACCGCCTCGGCGAACTCGCGGATCTTCTCCCGGCCCACCTCATAGGGCGCGGTGGGCGGGTAGGACCGCCCCACGAAGGACTGGTCGAGCGCCATGGCCCGGCACCTCCTGGTCTCGGCAACGTGTCTGGTCTCAGCCACGTGTGAAACGACGTGAGGCCGCCCCCCATCTTGCGGGGGCGGCCTCACGTACGAGCCTGATTTATCGCGTTTCGCGGTGCGCGGTGTGCGCGTTGCAACGCGGGCAGTGCTTCTTCATCTCAAGACGATCCGGGTTGTTACGCCGGTTCTTCTTGGTGATGTAGTTCCGCTCCTTGCACTCCACGCAGGCCAGCGTGATCTTCGGGCGGACGTCGGTGGCAGCCACGTGAGTGCTCCTAAGACGAACGGATGGACTAATTCAACGCAAGAAAGAGTAGCCGATCGAAGGACCGACCCCGCAATCGGCTACTGTCAGTAGCGGTGACCGGACTTGAACCGGTGACACAGCGATTATGAGCCGCTTGCTCTACCGACTGAGCTACACCGCTTTGATGAGATCGAACCCCGCCTCGCGACGGGGACCTCTCACACCAGAGCCCCAAAACGGAATCGAACCGTTGACCTTCTCCTTACCATGGAGACGCTCTGCCGACTGAGCTATTGGGGCGAGCGATGAAGACATTACACGGTCCGCCGCCGTTCACCCAAATCCGTATCCGGGCACCCGTCGAAGGCCCCTTCCCCGGCCGTTACCGGGTCTCCCGGCGGCCTCCCGAGTCCCGCTGCGACGCGGGCACGCGCGCGTGCGGAGGCGGGTCATGAACGACCGGCGCGCGCCTTGCACACGCACGTGAGCGCTGGTGATACCGGCGAGTGACACGTGTACTGCCAGGGGCGGACCACGCCGGTACGACTATTGCGCTCCTCCGCGCTCCGCACGGCTCGCCACCCTAGGCTCGACTCACTCTGCGTGATCTTGAGTCCGTAGCGGCCTTGAGTCCCTAGCGGCCTTGAGCCCCTCACACGGCCCTGCCCCGAGCCCCCGGCCCGACCCCTGGAGTCCGATGCCCGACAGCCAGCCGCAGCCGCCCCCGTCGTCGAACTCGTCAGGGTCCTCCGGACAGCGCGACCCGGCCGCCCTGCTGTTGTGCGGGGCGCGGCTCACGGACGGCCGGACCGTGGACGTACGGCTGGGCGGCGGGCGGATCGAGGCGGTCGGCACGGCCGGCAGCCTGACGCCGGGGCCGGCCCGGAAGAGCGCCGCGCGCGTGGACCTCGGGGGCTATCTGCTCCTCCCGGCCCCGGCCGAACCGCACGCCCACAGCGACACCGCGCTCTCCGCCGAGCCCCCCGGACCGGTCTCGTACGCGCCCGACGACGTCCAGCGCCGGGCCACGGAGGCGGCACTGCTCCAACTCGGCCACGGTGCGACCGCCGTACGCACGCACGTGCGCGTGGGCGACGTCCAGGGCCTGGGCGCGCTCGGCGCCGTACTGCATGCCCGGCGCTCCCTGCGGGGGCTCGCGGAGCTGACGACGGTGGCGATGCCGCGCCTGCTGACCGGGGCGGCCGGGGCCGACGGGCTCGCGATGCTGCGGGACGCGGTGAAGATGGGCGCCTCCGTGGTGGGCGGCTGCCCGGACGTGGACCCGGATCCCACGGGTTATGTGGAGGCGGTGCTGGAGGTGGCCTCGGAGCACGGCTGCCCGGTGGACCTGCACACGGACGCCGCCGACCCGGCCCGGCTGTCCCGGATCGCGGCCATGGCGGGTGGTCTTCGCCCCGGCGTGACGGTCGGCCCGTGCGCCGGTCTCGCACGCCTGCCCACCGAGGGCGCCACCCGGCTCGCGGACCAGCTCGCGGCGGCCGGTGTGACGGTGGTGTGCCTGCCCCAGGGCGGCTGCGGAAGCACGGAGCGGCGGGGCGCGGCCCCGGTACGGCTGCTGCGCGCGGCCGGGGTGCGGGTGGCGGCCGGCAGCGGGGCCCTCCGGGACGTCTCGAACCCCGTCGGCCGCGGCGACCCCCTGGAGGCCGCCTACCTCCTCGCCTCCGCCCACGGGCTCCGCCCCGAGGACGCCTACGACGCGGTGAGCGCCTCGGCCCGCGCGGTCCTGGGCCTGCCCGAGGTCCGCGTGGAGGCCGGCTTCCCCGCCGAACTCCTCGCCGTACGCGGCGACTGCCTCTCCGGCGCCCTCTCCCTCGCCTACAGCCGGATCGTGGTGCACCGGGGGCGGGTGGTGGCGCGCACAAGCGCGGTCCGCGAGTACTGCAACTCGGCGGCGGCAGCAGAGCTCGGACTGCCGAGGCAGGGGCGTAAGGAGTTGTCCTGAGGGGCGCGGGCTCTTGCCCGGGGCGCGGGCGGTCATCTGGGACTGGGGCTCGGACAGGGTGGTGGCTCTCGTCCGGGACGCCGGCGATCATCCGAGGCGGGCGTTCCCGTCCGAGGCGGGTGCTTTCGATCCGAGGCGCCGTGGCCTTCCGTGCGGAGCGAGCGTCTCCGTCCGAGGCGCGCGCTTCGGGTCAGGGGCGCGTGTTCATGTCTGCGCGCCCCTGGCCGTACGCCAAGGCGCCCTGGAGTCGCGGTGCGCCACGGCGCGACCCGGCCTTAACTTGCGCAGCGGTCGCACCTCTTCGGGCGTACGGTCGGAATCATGCGCATTGTCATCGCTGGTGGTCATGGTCAGATCGCGCTGCGGCTGGAGCGGCTGCTCTCCGCGCGCGGGGACGAGGTCGCGGGGATCATCCGCAAGGCCGAGCAGAGCGACGATCTGCGAGCGGTCGGCGCCGAACCGGTCGTGCTCGACCTGGAGTCCGCCTCGGCGGAGGAGGTCGCGGCGCATCTGCGGGGCGCGGACGCGGCGGTCTTCGCGGCAGGCGCCGGCCCGGGCAGCGGCACGGCCCGCAAGGGCACGGTGGACAAGGGTGCGGCGGTGCTGTTCGCGAACGCGGCCGTAAGCGCGGGCGTACGCCGCTTCGTGATGGTCTCCTCGATGGGCGCGGACCCCGCGCACAAGGGCGACGACGTCTTCGACGTGTACCTGCGCGCCAAGGGCGAGGCCGACGCGCACGTCACCCGGCAGGCGGCCCTCGACTGGACGATCCTGCGCCCCGGTGCGCTGACGGACGACGCGGGCACCGGTCTGGTCCGCCTGGAGGCCCACACCGGGCGCGGCCCGATCCCCCGGGACGACGTGGCGGCCGTCCTGGCCGAGCTGGTGGACACCTCGGCGACGGCGGGTCTGACGCTGGAGCTGATCAGCGGGTCGACGCCGGTGTCGGTCGCGGTGAAGTCGGTCGCCGGGAACTGAGGCCGGCCGCCGGCCGTTCACCCGTCAGAAGAGAGGCAGCTGCCCGGGAAAGTCCGGCACGGTATATCCGTCCAACGCCGACTGGACCGCCCCGAGTTGGGCCTGCTGCCGGGAACCGGAGCACGAGACCAGCTCCCCGCCCTCGCGCGCCCCGGGCGGGTCGTGCCGCGCGAAGCGCCCCGCGACGACGGCGATCTCGCGACGGCACACAGGACAGGTTCTGCGACGGGAGGCCATGCCGTCAGTGTGCCCCGTTGCCTGCCCGAACGAAGGCGCGCACGTTCTGAGTTGCGAAGCAAGGTCCGCAGGAGCGGAATCCCTTCCGCAGACGAAGGGACTCTGCGGGCAACTCCCCTTGGTCGAAGGCGACCGAAGCAGCGTCTTTGACAGTGCGTTTTCCCCGCCTCGGTGAAGCTCTTCACGGGTGACCCGACACGGCCGTCGACGCCGACGCCCCGGCACCGGCTGACGGTCCGGTAACGATCCACCGAAGCCCGGCACACACCTACATGGAACATACATACGATCCGGTGCATGAACAGAGCTGTGAAGATCGGCCTCGCCGGTACGTGCACCGCACTGCTCGCCCTCGGGGGAATCGGTACCTACAACATCGTGCACGGCTTGACCGCTGATCCCGCGGGCTACGGCACGCCGAAGGCCGCGCGCAGCTTCGACCCGGCGACGATGTCGAGCACGCCGCCGTCGGACGCCGAAGCGGTCGGACTGGCTCGTGCGTTCCTCGACAGCTGGTCCCGGCAGCATCTCGAAGGCGCGGCAAGCGATACCGACCAACCGGACAGCGCGTCGCAGGCATTGCGGGAGTACACGCACGGCCTGCACCTGAAGAAGCTGTCGTTCGATCACATTCTCTCCGAGGGACCGTCGACGGTGACGCGGGGCGCCACCAAGGTCACCTTCGACGTCACCGCCCGGGTCGCGGGCGGCACCTGGAGCTACTCGAGTGCGGTGGCGGTGCTGAAGAGCACGGACGGCCTGCTCGCGGTCCGTTGGAACAACTCGGTGCTCTATCCGGGCCTGGGAGACGGCCAGTCGCTGACCGCGGGCAGACTTCCGGCCGGCGCGAACGCGGTGAAGGTGGTCGCGAACGACGGGAAGACGGACCTCTCCGCCTTCGCGTCCCTGCAGGACATCACGACGACGATCCGCCAGAACGCGAGGCCCACCGGTGGCAGCACCGGCACGGGCGTGGCCGTGGTCGACGGCGGCGGCGCGGGCGTCGAGACACTGAAGGTCTTCACCGAGGGGCGGGCGCCCGTCATCAGGACCACCATCGACGCGCACCTCCAGGCGGTGGCCGAGAACGCGGTGAAGGACTCCCACCTTCAGGGGATGCCCGCCGGGACCGTGGCGCTCGACTGGAGGAACGGCCGCATTCTGGCGATCGCGCATACGGGCGCGGACGGGGACATCGCCATCAACGGCATCAAGTCGCCGGGCTCCACCATCAAGATCATCACCTCGGCGGCCCTGTTCGACCGGGCGGGCCTCACGGCGAGCAGTCCTGCGCCGTGCACCGACTCACTGATGGCCAACAGCCAGATGTTCCACAACGACCCCGGGGTGAGGGCCAACCCAGGATCCTCCCTCGCCCAGGCGTTCACCGTGTCGTGCAACACCTCCTTCATCAAGGACGGGTTCCACCACCTGGTGCACGACGGCGACGCCTCCGCCCTGCACGACGAGGCGGTGAACGTCTTCGGCATGGGCAACTGGTCCATCGGCGGCGGGGTCGCCACCACCGACCCGAGCATCCCGCCGGACGTCCAGGGCGGCGACCAGGCGGCTCAGTTCATCGGCCAGGGCAAGGTCACGGCCACCCCTTTGTTCATGGCGTCCGTGGCGGCGACCGTCCGCAACGTCGGTTTCGAACAGCCGGTCATCCTGCCGGGACAGCATCAGGACACCGCGCCCCGGCCCATCTCCGCCCGCACGGCCGGATATCTGCAGTCGATGATGCGCAGCGTGGCCACCAGCGGTACTGCGGCTCCCCGGCTCGGCGGGCTGGCGGGTGTCGGCGCCAAGACGGGCACCGCGGAGGAGGGGGATCACACCAACGGCTGGCTGACCGCCTACAACTCCCGCGTCTCGGTCGCGGCCCTCGTCGAGGGCGGCAGTTCCGGCGTGGACTCCGCCGGATACGTCGTCCGGCGGCTGCTGACCAGCAGCTGATCTGTAGCTGATCAGCAGCCGACCGGCTCCTCACCGGTAGCTGATCGCCGAATCCCCTGGGGCGCGGGTCCGCGCGTCCGCCACTGGCGGACGCGCGGACCCGCGGACCTTGCGTTCAGGGGAGCGGCCAGCCGTTGTCAGACCGCGGCACCCGGTCCTGCCGACTTGCGACGGCGCACCACGAACACCGCGCCGGCGCCGACAGCCACCGCGGCGCCGCCGGCCAGGGCGATCATGGGAAGTGCGGAGCTGGAGCCAGTCTGGGCGAGGTGGCCCTGGGGCTCGATCTTCGTGTTGCCGGACGGCTGCTTCGGCAGCGGCTTCTTGCCGCCCTGCGGCTTGGCGTCACCGGGCTCGCCGGGCGCGGAGCCCGCCTTGAGGATGTCGAACTCGTAGAAGCTGTCGTCGCCGGAGAAGACGCAGTTGCCCTCGTCGTCTGCGTACATGCCGATGCTGATGGCGTAGCCGAGGCCGGCCGGAGCGGTCTTGTCCACGGCCAGGCGCAGGTCGATGGAGAAGGACTCGTGGGCCTTGACGTCGGTGTAACCGAGGTAGCCGGCGCCCTCGTCGTTTTCGTCCAGGGAGATGTCGACCCACTTGCCGGAGGTCGGGTCCTCGTACTGCAGGGTGAGGTGGCTGGTGTCGATGAAGTAGTCGTCCAGGTCCGTCTGGGCGGCGAACACACCGAGGTCGACACGCTGGTAGGAGCGGTCCCCGGTGTTGTTCACCTTCAGCTGGAAGCCGTGGAAGCCGCTGCCCGCGACGATCTTCGAGGGCAGGCCCGAGAGGCTGGTGTGCAGGTCCTTGTCGACCTTGGGCTCCTCGCTGCCGCACTCGAACGGACCCGTCGACTCGGACGCGGACGCCGAGGGAGTGGCGGATGCCGAGGTCGACGCGGAGACGCTGGGGGAAGCCGACTGGGTGGCGGCAGGAACGTTCTCGGCGGCCGCCGGCGTGGTGTCGTCGGCCGCCGGAGTCGTCTCGTCCGCGGCCGGGGGGGTGTCCTCGGCGGCGGGCGTCGTGTCGTCGGCAGCGGGCGTGGACTGCTCGCTGGCGGGTGCTGTCTCGCTGACGGTGGGCGAAATCCCGCCGTCGTCGTCCGTGGCATGGGCGAGCGGCGCCGCCAGCAGGACGGCCGGAATGGCGGCCGTCGCGGCGGCGAGAGCCAGAGAGCGGCGAAGCTTCATGCGAACCTCGGGGGCAGGAGTGGCCGAAAGCGTACGCAATGACGACCCGCAGCATCCGAAAATGGTTGTCTTGAATTCACATCACACTTAGGTGACGTGAGCCGGCTCGGTGTGGCGCGTAGCGCGGGAGGAAGCCGGGGAGTGGGACAGGCTCGACCAGCACCACGGCCGGCGCCCGCCAGGCGCCCATCCGGCACCCGTCCGGCACCCGAACCGGGCAACCGTCCCGGGAGACCCCGGAGTTGCCGGAACCGATCATATTAAGACAAAGTTCACTGCCGGTCGGCTCGGCTCGGCTCGGCGCACCGTCGACCACCACCCCACCGCCGGACGAGCAGCAGCGGCGTGACCTGGTCCGATCCGATGTCGTTGACCCGGTTATGAAGAAGACCAGCGCGCTCGCCGCGCTCACCATGGCCGGTCTCGCGCTCGCCACCCCAGCCCACGCCGACAACGGCGGCGACTTCGGCCGCGGCATCAATGTCGCCGGCTACCGGCACTTCTCCACCGCCGACCTCTGCAAGCAGGCGCTCGCGCTCGTCCCCGTGGCCGCGCCATGGACCGGTCAAGATGTGGACGACGCCTGCAACAACCGCGACCACACCGACCGCGCCGACCACACACACGACTAGTCCAGGCAGCCCAGCTCCGTATCCGGCCGGCAGTGAACGCACGCCGGTACCTGCTGGCGGAGTGCGTCGAGCGGCCTGCTCGCGGGTGACCGGCCGGCACCGGCCGCTCTTCTTCGCCGCCCAGCAGTCGCCGGCGTGGACCCGGTCCACGTTCACCCTGTTCAGTCCGTAGTGGATCAGCCGTACCGGCGCCGACAGGATCGTTCACGCGCGCGATTCCAGGAGGCGGGCCGTTCCCTGGCATTCACAAAACGGGGCTGCCCCATGCCACGGAAACGGGACCGCTGCCGGTCAGGTTGCTGCCGCGTTCCGTGAACGGCTCACCGGGCGGACGGCGGGGCGTCACAGACCACACCAGCGTGACAGGCGTCCCGGTAGGAGGTCTCGTAAGCGTGCTCTCCGGCATCCTTCGCGACGATCAAGATCCCGCAGATGACGACGGCCATGATGACCTGGCCAACGGCGACCACGCGTACGCGCCGGATTCCGGCCACGACGGCGGCAACCAAGGCGGCGGCCGGCACGAACGCGGCCTTCTGCAGGTAGGGGCCCGGTGGATCGCCGTAACTCTGCGGATCCCACGACCAGTACGACGAAACCCAGGACAGCCAGATCAGAACAAGGGCCGCCAGCTCGACGGCAGCCAAGGCCATGGCCACGCCCTTACCGGTACGTTCGGCTTCTGCATTCACCCCGCGACTTTCACCCCGGCGGTCGCGCGGTGTCATGAGCACCCGTACTCACACCCGGCTCATGGCACGCGCCAACAGTGGTCAAGGTTCCCTGCGTTGATATTGCGACCTGCACTGGCCAGGGTGGGACCTGCTCCGGCTGAGGGAAATCCGCCCCCGACGTGCCGGCGCGGGCACGTGCCGCTCCCGCCCGATCCGGCCGTCCTGTTTCCAGGTGCACGCCGAGTTCCGAAGGGCGGGGACCAAACCGCCGACGCCAAGAGTTCCGCGCGGCTCAGGCGGGACGGGTCTCGGCGCCGGGTGGCGGCCGGAGATCCCGTGTGCTTCCACCAGTACCGCCAGTACCGCCAGTACCGCCTCGAGGACACGGTCCGGGTCCCCGGCTCCGCCGACACCGGGACCTGGGTCCTGGCCTGGTGGGCTGCGGTAGCAGGCGGACACGGCGGCCCACATACTGAAGGCCCGTCCCGAGGAGATCCTCATGGTTGACCACGCGGCCATGGAGCGCTGCTGGGCGGCGCACACGGACGGCGAGTTCGTGCACCTGGACCTGCAGGCCACCATGAGCACGATGACCGACCGTCCGACCGTGCTCCATGTGCCCACCGCGATGGGCGCCAGCGGACGACGCGAGGTCTCCGACTTCTACGCCCGCTGGTTCATCGGCCGCAATCCCTCCGACTTCGATCTGCGATCGGTTTCCCGCACTGTCGGGGATGAGCGGATCGTCGACGAGCTGATCGTGTCCTTCACTCACGACATGGAGGTCCCCTGGATCCTCCCCGGCGTGAGCCCGACCGGCAGGGCGGTACGGATCCCCCTCGTGGCGATCGTGGCCTTCCACGACGGCGCCATCGACAGCGAGCACATCTACTGGGACCAGGCGGCCGTACTCGCCCAGACGGGCCTGGTCGATCCTGCCCTCGCCGCGCAACTGCCCCTGGTGGAGGACCAGGTCACCGTCATGGACACCGGCACCGGGTTCAACGAACTGGCACAGCGTTCCGCAGGGCCGCCGTCCTAGGGCGAAGCACCGCCCTCACCGACAGCCGGTCGCTGCACTGCCGAGCTCCACTGCGGGCGACGCTCCTGCTCGGGCCCGCTCCGCCCGCGCTGCGCCGACGCTCGCCCACTGGCCGATGGCCATGCGTCGATCACCGCGTACTCGACGGTCGGAACAGTGCACGCACAGGTCAACGTCTATCGCCGCCCCGCCGAAATCGGCCTGGGCGCGTGCCTCTACACTCCGCACACCTGTTCACCCCACCGTCATGGATCAGGACGGTGGGCCTGCCCTGTGGGGGGTTTCATGCGCAGACTTGCTGTCGGCATTCTGCTGCCGTGCACGGTGGCGCTCTCAGCTCTGAGCGGTCCGGCCGCCGAGGCCGTGACCGGCAACGGAGATCTGAAGATCACAAAGGTGTCGTTCAACGGTGGCAAGTCCGTCGTGGTCGGCACCACGGAGAAGAAGACCTTCATCCTGGCGATCACCGCCACGGACAGCTCCGGGATCAACGCGGCCTACTCCGACATCTTCAGCACAGCAACCGCCACCGGTTTCGGTTACCACGACAACCTGGGCTGCAAGGCCGTCAACGCCACCACCGCCACCTGCTCGATGAGCTACGTCATGGACCCGGGCCACTACGGACTGGAGAACGCGCAGGCCGGGGCCTGGCGGGCGTACGTGGACATCAGCTCCAAGGACCACGACGTCATAACGGAGAACTTCCCGGACAAGTTCTACGTCAAGCGGTATGCCAAGCTCACGACCGACGCCTCGCCCGAACCCGTACGCAAGGGCACGACGCTGACCGTGACGGGCAAGCTCAGCCGGGCCAACTGGGACGACAACGCGTATCACGGGTACGCCAACCAGTCGGTGAAGCTGCAGTTCCGCAAGGCGGGCACCAGCACCTACACCACGGTCAAGACCGTCGCCACAAGCAGCACCGGCACCCTGAGGACCACCGTCGCCGCTGCCAGCGACGGCTACTGGCGCTACACCTTCGCGGGCACCACCACGACGGCCTCCGCCACTGCCGCCGGCGACTACGTCGACACCAAGTAATCAGTGGACGCCGACACCGGCCGCGGGTGGCGGCAGCCGGGATTCGGCGGGTCGAGACGGCAATCCGCGCCCCCTCCAAGCGCTCATTGCCGTGTGCTCCGACGGGGGCGACCAGCGCAGCGCCGCGTAGTGCCCTCCATTCCCACCGCGGCGCGGGCCGGCGAAAGCCCGGCAAGATCTCCGCTCGACCGGGCCAACGCGGCTGAGATGCCGAAAATCCCGTCCACGCCCCGTCCACACACTTCGAGACGGGGCGTTCGAACACGAGACGGCGTGAGACGGTGCGCTGATCTCCAAGGGGCTGACGAAGGGTCCGTGTGGCGGCGCCAGGATTCGAACCTGGGAAGGCTGAGCCGGCAGCTTTACAGCGGGCTCCGCCCACGCACTGCGACCTGCGCCTTCTCTGATGCAGGCACTACCGGGGGACACCTGGGGAAACGAGTCGGCAGGCGGCCGACCGCAGCCTTGCAACCGCTCCCGGCAGGTCCGGCGCACCCAACCTAGACTCAAGGGGACGGAGCTCACCGCGAGACCGCCCTGCTGATGACTCAACCACCGGTTTGTGCGCAGGGTAGGGGATGCGCATGCCAGGTCCACGAAAGAGGCGCGCACGTGTGGGGCTGGTGCCGCTTACCACCGTGGCCGGTGGGCTGCTCGCCCTACTGATCGGGCTTGCCTTCACCATGCTGCTCTGGTCGATCCTCGGGCTCGGCGAGTCGACGGCTGCCGGTCGCCGCACACAGACGGCGCTCGCCCAGGCGAGGACGGTCGAGGGACTCATCGTCGACCTGGAGACAGGCCAGCGCGGCTTCGTCATCACGGGGGAGAAGCAGTTCCTCGAGCCATGGCAGACCGCCCGGACCACGTTCTCCGGTCAGGCAAAGCAACTCGTGGGCCTCAGTACCACCCCCGGCCAGAAGAAACTGGCCCGGCAAATCAGGCAGGCCGGCGAGTCCCTCATCCACGACTACTCGATTCCGCTGGTCGCGGCTGCGAGCCGAGGGGATCCCCGTGCCCACGGCGTGGCGGCGACGCTGGAAGGGAAGCAGCGCGTCGACGCACTCAGGAAGCAGTTCGACCGGTACGGCTCGACACAGGAAGCCCTGATCGCGGCGCGTGAAAGCGCGGCCAACGCTGACGCCCGGGGAGCGGTCGTGGCCGCGTCGATCGGCCTTACCGGCTCGATACTCCTCATCGCGACCTTCGCCGGGTACGTGATACGGGCCGTTGTCCGGCCGGTCCGCAAGGCGGCCGGCGTGGCGACTCGGCTCGCTGACGGCGACCTCGCCGTGCGGATGCCCGAAGCCGGCAGGGGCGAGATCGGGCAGCTCGGGACAGCGTTCAACACCATGGCCTGCTCACTTGAGGAGAGTCGTGAGCAGGCACGTCACGCTCACGAGCGCCTCGGACTGCTGTACGAAGCCAGCATCGTCATCGGCACGACTCTCGACGCGAAGCAGACCGCACAGGAACTGGTGCGCGTGCTGATCCCACGCTTCGCCGACTTCGTCACCGTCGATCTGGCCTTGCCCGTCCTGCTCGTCGACGAGCCGCTCGCCGGCCACAGCGCATGGGCTCGCCGCGTCGCACTGGGTGGGGTCCGCGATGACCCCCCTCTCGACCCTGTGGACTCACAGATCGCCCTCGCGACCGCGAGCGCGACCTTCGTACCGGACCTTCGTACCTCCTCCGTATGGCAGGCCCATCACGGCCACCAGGCCCGCAAACTGCTGGACTACGGCATGCACTCGCTGATCACCGCCCCGCTGTACTCACGGCGCGCACTCGTGGGTGCGATCGGCCTCTGGCGCGCGGAGAACCGCAGCCCGTTCGGCGAGGACGAGCTGTCCGATGCCGAGGAAATCGCGGCCAAGGCCGCCGTGGCAATCGACAACGCCCTCAGCTACGCCCGCGAGCACGACACAGCTCTGACGCTGCAACGAAGCATGCTGCCCCGCAGCTTCAACCCCCCCGGCGGTATCGAGATCGCCCACCGTTACCTGCCCGCCTCCGACGCCAGTGAGGTGGGCGGCGACTGGTACGACGTGGCCGCCACGACCCCCGACAAGGCCGCCCTGGCCATCGGCGACGTCATGGGGCACGGCATCGCCGCCGCCGCCGTCATGGGGCAGATGCGCAGCACACTCCGCGCTCTCGTCCGCCTGGACCTGCCCCCCGACCAGCTGCTGCACCACCTTGATCAGACCATGCAGGACCTCGACGGCCAGATCCTCGCCACATGCCTGTACGGCGTGTGTGACGCCGCGGCCAACCGCTGCTGGCTCGCTCGGGCCGGACACCCCCCACCTGCCCTGATCGCCCCCGACGGCACTGCCCGCCTCATCGACCTGCCCCCCGGCGCACCGCTCGGCATCGGTGGCATCTCCTACACGACCACCGAGATCCCCGTCGCTCCCGGGACCGTGCTCGTCCTCTACACCGACGGGCTCGTCGAAGACCGAGAGCACGACCTCGATGAGCGCCTGGAGGAGCTCACCCACCTCCTCGCCGGTACCCATCCGTCCCTCGACGAGCTGGCCGACACCCTCATCAACCGCCTCGCCCCAACCCCCGCGCAGGACGACATCGCCCTCCTCATCGCCCGCGTCGGCACCTCGATCCCCCGGTGAACGCCCTGCCTCGGCGGCGTACGACAGGACGGACTCAGGCAGCAGAGCGAGAGCGGGGCGGGCTCGAAATGAGGTCGGTGAATTTGCAGTCTCAGCCGGGTCAGCAGCTGACCGCTCTTGCGCCGACGGTCAACTCGACTCGGTGGGCGAAGACATCCAAGCGTGATGGAGATCGGCCCGAACCGTCTCTCGCAGCGCTCCCGTGGCTTCCCGCCGGAGCGGGCACGCGAAGGGTACGGGGCTGCCACCGTGCCTCGGGCCCCTCGATGCGAACTATGGGAGGGGCGGTCACTGAGGTCTGCGAGGCATGTCAGTCGGCTGCTCGGGTTCGGTAACGGTCGATCGTGGGCGCGGAGGTTGCTGTACTTCGCTGCTGTAGCGCACCCCGGGGAGGTCTGCCCGGACGGGACGCCGAGCAGACGCCCACTTCAGCCAGTCGCGATCAGGCAGTACTTGGAGGGGACGCCGGCAAGTTCACACGTGGCAGCATCCTCCTCGCCCTCGGAACGATGTTGCTGAAGATACGCCGCTGTCGCACGAGTTCCAGCTCCGAAGCACGTCGGATTCTGCACCACGATCGTGCTGAGGATCTTCACTCGTGTCGTTGTCACGTCCGCGCTCATGGAGTTGAGGTAGTCGTCATCGTGGGACTCTCGTTGCTTCTGCTTCCGAAGCTGTCCGGCTCGCTTCTCAAAGTCCTGGTTGGCCTGCTCACACGTCGCGGACCGCTCGGCCGCGCTGTCGTGCCGCGTCGCGCCGACGGCATAGCCGCCCAGGGCCAGTGTGATTGCTCCTGCGCTGACCAGCGCGATCATCGAACGCTTCATGGCCGGGGATCGTATACGCCCAGGTGAGGCCGCTCGCCACCGGCGCCTGCCGGTCTGCGGTCGACGACGCTGAGAGGTTGGCTGCGAGACTCTGGGCGGGAGTTGCCATGGGGCGAGCGATCATGGCCCCTTGAGCTTCCGGCGAGTCGGGCAGTCTGTGGACCTGCCATGCGTGAGTGGAACGAGCCCTAGTGACCCGTGCTCTGCCCGGGGGACACGCCCTGATCAGAGGTGAGATTCGGGCGGCACGGGGTGAGACCGGGCATTCGATTCCGAGGCTGCATCGAACAACGGGCAAGAACGAAGGAACCCCCTCCCACCTGCCGTAATGGCTGATTGGAGGGGGTTTTCCCCAGTGTGGCGGCGCCAGGATTCGAACCTGGGAAGGCTGAGCCGGCAGATTTACAGTCTGCTCCCTTTGGCCGCTCGGGCACACCGCCGGGGTTGCTGCCGTTCGAACCGCCTTTCGGCGGTGCTCCCTGGCAACGACGTAAACAATACCCGATGCCGAGGGGTGCTTCGCCACCCGATTGATCTGCGCCTCTCAGGTCGCGGGGTGGCTAGGCTGGTGCGGATGCGGCTCGGCTGGTGCGGATGCGGCTCGGCTCCGGGCCGGGCTCGGCGGCCGCCGCCACGCACCCGATACGCACACCGACAAGCACCCCGATACAAGGAGCCACAGGACATGGCCGACTCCAGTTTCGACATCGTCTCGAAGGTCGAGCGGCAGGAGGTCGACAACGCCCTCAACCAGGCCGCCAAGGAGATCTCGCAGCGCTACGACTTCAAGGGCGTGGGTGCCTCGATCTCGTGGTCCGGTGAAAAGATCCTCATGGAGGCGAACTCCGAGGACCGGGTGAACGCAGTCCTCGACGTCTTCCAGTCCAAGCTGGTCAAGCGGGGCATCTCGCTCAAGGCGCTGGACGCGGGCGAGCCCCAGCTCTCCGGCAAGGAGTACAAGATCTTCGCGTCGATCGAGGAGGGCATCTCCCAGGAGAACGCGAAGAAGGTGGCGAAGATCATCCGCGACGAGGGCCCCAAGGGCGTGAAGGCCCAGGTCCAGGGCGAGGAACTGCGGGTCACCTCCAAGAACCGTGACGACCTGCAGGCCGTGATCGCCCTGCTGAAGGGCAAGGACTTCGACTTCGCGCTGCAGTTCGTGAACTACCGGTAGGACACCGGCAGGTGACGAGCAGAAAGGGTGGGCACCTTCGGGTGCCCACCCTTTCTGACGCGTGCGTCGTCGTGTCAGTCGCGGGAGTTGCCGAACAGAACGCGGTAGACGATCAGCAGGACGAGCGAGCCGCCGATCGCGGCGGCCCAGGTCGCGCCGTCGTAGAAGTTCTTGGTGACCGGGTGGTCCAGCCAGCGGGCCGATATCCAGCCGCCGATGAACGCGCCCGCGATGCCGATGAGGGTCGTGCCGATGAAGCCGCCCGGGTCACGGCCCGGCAGCAGGACCTTGGCGATGGCTCCGGCCAGAAGCCCCAGAATGATCCAACTGATGATCGTCATGCCGTGAACCTGCCCTCCCGCGCTGTGTCCGCACTGTCCTGCCTCTGAAATTCCGGTGAGGATCGGCTGTCCGTCGCGCGCGTGTTCGTGCCGTGTCGATGAAGAGGACGCCACGGATCCGCCACCCGGTTGCGGCGATCAGTAGGGTGCGGCCCATGACACCTTCCGGCGCCGGACTGCGCCGCACCCTGGGCGTGCGGGACGCCGTGGTCGTCGGGCTCGGCTCGATGATCGGGGCCGGCGTCTTTTCCGCCCTGGGCCCCGCCGCGCGTGCCGCCGGGCCAGGGTTGCTGCTGGGGCTGGCGGTCGCGGCCGTGGTGGCGTACTGCAACGCCATGTCCTCGGCCCGCCTGGCGGCCCGCTATCCGGCGTCGGGCGGAACGTACGTGTACGGCAGGGAGCGACTGGGCCCGTTCTGGGGGTATCTCGCCGGCTGGGCGTTCGTGGTCGGCAAGACGGCCTCCTGTGCGGCCATGGCGCTCACCGTGGGGGCGTATGTGTGGCCGGGGCAGGCGCACGCGGTGGCGGTGGCGGCCGTGGTGGCGCTGACCGCCGTGAACTACGGCGGCATCCAGAAGTCGGCGTGGCTGACGCGCGTGATCGTGGCCGTGGTGCTGGCCGTCCTCGCCTGCGTGGTGGTCGTGTGTCTTGCCTCCGCGGAGGCGGATGCCGGGCGGCTCGGCATCGGGCTGCCGTCGGGTGTGGGCGGGGTGCTTCAGGCGGCCGGTCTGCTGTTCTTCGCCTTCGCCGGGTACGCGCGGATCGCGACCCTGGGCGAGGAGGTGCGGGATCCCGCGCGCACCATTCCGCGCGCCGTCCCGCTGGCTCTCGGTATCGCACTGGTGGTGTACGTGTGCGTGGCCGTGGCTGTGCTCGGTGTCCTCGGCGCGGACCGGCTGGGGCACGCTGCGGCTCCGCTGGTCGACGCGGTGCGGGCGGCCGGGGCGCCGGGGCTCGCGCCCGTGGTGCGGGCGGGGGCCGCGGTGGCCGCTCTGGGGTCGCTGCTCGCGCTGATCCTCGGTGTGTCCCGGACGACGCTCGCCATGGCCCGCGACCACCATCTGCCCGGAGCGCTGGCCGCCGTTCATCCGCGGTTCCGGGTCCCGCACCGGGCGGAGCTGGCCGTGGGCGCCGTGGTCGCCGCGCTGGCCGCGACGGTGGACGTACGCGGCGCCATCGGCTTCTCCTCGTTCGGCGTGCTCGTCTACTACGCGGTGGCCAACGCCTCCGCCTGGACGCTGAGCCCGGCCCTCTCGGCACGGCTGGTACCCGCCGTGGGGCTGCTGGGTTGCGTGACGCTGGCGTTCGCGCTCCCGGCGCTCTCGGTCGCCGTGGGGGCAGGTGTGCTGGCCCTGGGTGTGGCGGCCTACGGCGTACGGCGATGGTGGGCGGGACGCGGCGCAGGCGAGGCCGACCGGGCTCCGGGGCGGTAGGTCAGCGCGCCGCGAACGGCTGGTCCGTACGGACGATCTCGCGGCCCAGCGGCAGCAGGGAGACCGGGATCAGCTTGAAGTTGGCGATGCCGAACGGGATGCCGATGATCGTCAGGCACAGGACGATGCCGGTGGTGATGTGGGCGAGGGCCAGCCACCAGCCGGCCAGGACCAGCCACAGCACGTTGCCGAGGCAGGAGGGCGCGCCCGCGTCGTGGCGCTCGACCGTGGTGTACCCGAAGGGCCACAGGGCGTAGACGCCGATGCGGAAGGCCGCGATGCCGAAGGGTATGCCGATGATCGTGATGCACAGCAGCACACCCGCGAGCAGGTAGCCGAGGAACAGCCAGAAGCCGCTCAGGACGAGCCAAATGACGTTCAGGATGGTCTTCACTGGTTGCGTCCTGCCATCTTCTCGAGCCGGGCGATTCGCTCCGCCATCGGCGGGTGCGTGGAGAACATCTTGGTCAGTCCCTGGCCCGCGCGGAAGGGATTCGCGATCATCATGTGGCTCGCGGTCTCGATCTTGGGCTCAGGGGGCAGCGGGAGCTGCTGGATACCGGTCTCCAGCTTGCGCAGGGCACTGGCGAGGGCCAGTGGGTCGCCGGTGAGCTGGGCGCCCGAGGCATCGGCCTCGTACTCCCTGGAGCGGCTGATGGCCAGCTGGATGAGGGTGGCGGCGAGCGGGCCCAGGATCATGATCAGCAGCAGGCCGAACAGGCCCGGGCCGTCGTCGTCGTCCGAGCGGCCGATCGGGATCAACCAGGCGAAGTTGACCAGGAACATGATCACCGAGGCGAGGGCGCCGGCCACAGAGGAGATCAGGATGTCGCGGTTGTAGACATGGCTCAGCTCGTGGCCGATGACGCCGCGCAGCTCGCGCTCGTCGAGCAGACGCAGGATGCCCTCGGTGCAGCACACGGCCGCGTTGCGCGGGTTGCGGCCCGTCGCGAAGGCGTTGGGTGCCTCGGTCGGGGAGATGTACAGGCGGGGCATGGGCTGGCGGGCCTGCGTGGACAGCTCGCGGACCATCCGGTAGAGCGCGGGGGCCTCGAACTCGCTCACCGGGCGGGCGCGCATCGCGCGCAGCGCCAGCTTGTCGCTGTTCCAGTACGCATAGGCGTTCGTGCCCAGCGCGATCACGACCGCCACGATCAGTCCCGTACGGCCGAAGAAGCTGCCGATGACGATGATGAGTGCGGACAGTCCCCCGAGGAGTACTGCGGTCCTGAGCCCGTTGTGCCGGCGGTGCACGGTACGCCCTCCAAGTCGTGCAGCAGGGGAACCCTTTGGTCCAGTGGACCCTCCCGCTCTGGTCAACGCCAGGCGGCGGTCGCAAGTTCCCTTGTGCGTGCGGGGGCTCGGTTCGGCCATACGGATGACGTGCTCTTTCGGCCTTTCGCACGCGTGGGAGCGCGGATGCGCCACACACGCGCGTGGCGGGTCCTCAGAACACGCGCGGTGGTCCCTCAGGACAGGCGAGGGCGGAACCTCAGGACATGCGTGGCGGGTGTCCTCAGAACAGTCCGGTGGCCGCGAAGCGCAGGACCAGCTGGGGTGCGCCGGAGAGGGCCACGCCGAGGACGCCGGTGAGGGCGAGTGCGGCGGTGAGGGGGCCCGGGGCCCGGTGCCGGGCGGGTTCGCCGTCGGGGGCGCGGAACAGCAGGGCCGTCCACTGGAGGTAGTAGAAGAGGGCGATCACCACGTTGACGGCCATCACCACGGCGAGCCAGCCCAGACCCGCGTCGACGGCCGCCGAGAAGACGGTGACCTTGGCGAACAGGCCGATGACGCCGGGCGGCAGCCCGGCGAGGCACAGCAGGAAGAAGGCCAGGAGAAGGGCCGCACCCGGGTTGGAGGCGTACAGGCCCCGGTAGTCGCTGATCCGGTTCAGGGACTTGGTACGGCCCACCAGGGCGGCCACCGCGAAGGCGCCGAGGTTCACGGCGGCGTACATGAGGGCGTACGCGACCGTGGAGCCGATCGCCTTCTGGCCGTCCTCGGCGTACCCGGCGGCGGCGATCGGCACCAGCAGGTAGCCGGCCTGGCCGACGGAGGACCAGGCGAGCAGTCGTACGGCGCTGTACGCGCGCGTGGCCTGCTGGCGCAGGGCGCCGACGTTGCCCACGGTCATGGTGAGTGCGGCCAGCGCGGCGAGCGCGGGCCCCCAGACGTCGGCGTACGACGGGAAGGCGACGACGGTGACCAGGATCAGGCCGGTGAAGCCAACCGCCTTGCCGACGACCGACAGGTAGGCGGCGATGGGCAGCGGCGCGCCCACGTACGTGTCGGGAACCCAGAAGTGGAAGGGGACGGCGGCCGTCTTGAAGGCGAAGCCGACGAGGGTGAGGACGACGCCGGTCTGGGCGAGGGTGTGCAGCTGTCCGTCGACGTGCTGGATCCGCTGGGCGACCTGGGTGAGGTAGAGGGTGCCGGTGGAGGCGTAGACGAAGCTGATGCCCATCAGGCTCACCGCGGTGGCGCTGACCGAGGACAGGAAGAACTTCAGGGCCGCCTCGGAAGACCGCTTGTCGCCGTGCCGGATGCCGACGAGGGCGAAGGCGGGCAGGGAGGCGACCTCCAGGGCGACGATCAGCGTGGCCAGGTCGCGGGAGGCGGGCAGCAGGGCGGCGCCGGCCGCGGAGGACAGCAGCAGGAACCAGAACTCCCCCGCCGGGACGCGCCGCTGCTCGTCCTTGAGGTTCGTCACCGACAGCAGGGCCGCGAGCAGGGCGCCGCCGAGGACGAGGAACTGGATGACGAGGGTGAAGGGGTCGGCGGTGTAGCTGCACACGCGCGCGTCGCCGGTCAGGCAGAAGGTGCTGCGGTCGCCGTCCAGCAGCGGCAGCAGCATCAGCGTGGCGGCGGCGAGACCCGCGACGGAGACCCAGCCGAGCAGGGGCTTGCGCGCCTCCGGCACGAACAGGTCCGCGACGAGCACGGCGAGCGCGACCACCGCGGCGATGGTCGGCGGCGCGATGGCGAGCCAGTCGACGGACTGGACCGCGGACAGGGCCGTGGACTGGGCCAGTGGCTGGGCCAGGGCGCTCATCGGGTGCCTCCTGCGAGGAGCTGCTGCACGGCCGGGTCGGTCAGGCCGAGCAGGGCCCTCGGCCACAGTCCGGCGACGACGGTGAGGGCGACGAGCGGGGTCCAGGCCGCGAACTCGTAGCCGCGGACGTCCGCAAGCTTCGGCATGTCCTGGGGTACGGCGCCCATGCACACCCGGCGGACCACGATCAGCATGTACGCGGCTGTCAGCAGGGTGCCGAACGCGCCGATCGCCATGAAGGTGAGGAACGCGGGCCGGCTGAGGCCGGCGGCTGGGTCGAAGGCTCCGAACAGCGCGAGCATCTCGCCCCAGAACCCGGCGAGTCCGGGCAGGCCGAGCGAGGCCACGGCGGCGAAGGCGAGCAGGCCGCCCAGGCGCGGGGCCTTGCCGTACAGGGCGGCGCCCGTCTCCTCGGCCAGGGTGTCGAGGTCGGTGCTGCCCGTGCGGTCCTTCAACGCGCCGACCAGGAAGAACAGGAGGCCGGTGATGAGGCCGTGGGCGATGTTGGCGAACAGCGCGCCGTTCACGCCGGTCGGGGTCATGGTGGCGATGCCCAGCAGGACGAAGCCCATGTGGCCGACGGAGGAGTAGGCGATCAGACGCTTCAGGTCGCCCTTCGCGCCCCGCTTGGCGAGGGCCAGGCAGGCCAGGGACCCGTAGATGATCCCGACCACGGCGAACGCGGCGAGGTAGGGCGCGAAGGTGCGGAAGCCGTCCGGAGCCACCGGCAGCAGGATTCGAACGAATCCGTACGTACCCATCTTCAGCAGTACGCCGGCCAGCAGGACCGAGCCGACGGTCGGGGCTGCGGTGTGGGCGTCGGGCAGCCAGCTGTGCAGCGGCCACATCGGTGTCTTGACCGCGAGTCCGATCCCGATCGCCAAAACGGCGACGACCTGCACGGATGTGGTGAGCGACCGGCCGTTGTCAGTGGCGAGTGCCACCATGTCGAACGTGCCCGCCTTGATTCCGATCAGGAGCAGGCCGAGCAGCATGACGACGGAGCCGAGCAGCGTGAACAGGATGAACTTCCACGCGGCCCGGGTCCGGCCCTCGCCGCCCCAGCGGGCGATGAGGAAGTACATCGGGATGAGCACCATCTCGAAGGCCAGGAAGAACAGCAGCAGGTCGAGGACGGCGAAGGTCGCGAGCGTGCCGGACTCTAGGAGGAGCAGCAGCGCGACGAATGCCTTCGGGGACCCGCCGGACGGCAGCTTGAAGTACGAGTAGAGCGCGCAGAGGAAGGTCAGCAGCGCGGTGAGGACCAGAAGGGGGAGGGAGATGCCGTCGATTCCGAGGTGGATCCGCACGTCGAGTGCCGGGATCCAGCTGATGTCGGTCGTGGCCTGCATCTTCGACGGATGGTCGTGGTCGAAGCCGAGCGCGAGGACGATCGCGGCGATGAGGATCACGCCGGTCACGGTCACGCCGTGCCGCAGCACGGCCTGCCCCGGCGACTTCCCCTTCAGCCCGGGCGGGGCCGGCAGGAGAGCGGCGGCGGCACCGAGGAGCGGGCCGACGACGACGAACGCCAGAAGGAACTGCATCACGGACTCGTTGATATCGATCACGCCTGCTCACGCTCCCGTGGCGACGAGGAGAACGGCCACCGCCAGGACGACGGTGCCGGCGAGCAGCGCGCTCACATAGGTCTGCACGTTGCCGGTCTGTGCGCGCCGTACGGCGGCCCCGAGGATCCGGGGCAGGGCGGCCGCGCCGCGCACGTAGGTGTCGACGACCTCGCGGTCGAGGAACCGGACGAGACTCGCTCCGGCCTGGACCGGGCGGACGAACAGCGCCGCGTACACGGCGTCCAGGTGGAAGCCGACGGCCGCGGGCCGGTAGAGCGGGCCGAGCAGCAGCCGGCCGGGGTCGGGTGCGTGGGCCAGGTCGCGCCGGGCCGGCCCGTGGTCGGTGAGGGCGTGGGCCTCGACCAGGCTCGCGTCGCCCTCCGGGTGTGCGGCGGCCTCTCCCTCGAGGCGCTCCCAGTCGAAGGTCGGCGCGGGCGCTGCCGGGACGTGTGCGGCGAGGGCACGGGTGCGCTGCCAGGCGCCGTAGGTGAGGAGTCCGCCGACCAGCGCGAGGCCGGTGCCGAGGATGGAGGTGAGGAGCGTCGGGGTCAGGTCACGACCGTCGAACCACCCGGGCAGGGAGCGGTAGGCGAGCCCGCCGAAGGCCAGGGACGGCACGGTCAGGACCCACAGCACCACGGTCATCGTGAGCGGTTGGCGGCCGTGGTCGGGAGCCTCGGCACCTCGGCCGCGGAAAGCCAGCAGCCACAGGCGCGTGGCGTAGGCGGCGGTGAAGAGGGCCGAGAGCAGACCGGCGACGAGGACGATCCAGCCCGCCGCACCGGGGGCGTGGTCGGTGTGGCCGGTGGCCACGTGTTCGGCGGCGCCGAGGACGGACTCCTTGGAGAAGAAGCCGCTGAAGGGCGGGACGGCGGCGAGCGCGAGGAGCGCCACGGTCATCGTCCAGTAGGCGTCCGGGACGCGGTCGCGCAGGTGGCTCATGCGGGACATGGCGGCCAGCGAGTTGGTGCCGGCGGCGTGGATGATCACGCCGGCCGCGAGGAACAGCAACGCCTTGAAGGCGCCGTGCGACAGGAGGTGGAAGACGGCGGCACCGCGGTCGCCGACGGCGAGGGCGCCGGTCATGTAGCCGAGCTGGCCGATCGTCGAGTAGGCGAGGACCCGCTTGATGTCGTCCTGGGCCAGTGCGGCGAGGCCGGAGCCGGCCATCGTGACGGCGGCCATCACGGCGAGGACCACCATCGCGGCCTGGGACGCCTCGAACACCGGGAGGAGACGGGCGACGAAGTAGACACCGGCGGCGACCATCGTCGCGGCGTGGATCAGTGCCGATACGGGCGTCGGGCCCGCCATCGCGTCGGGGAGCCAGGTGTGCAGCGGGAACTGCGCCGACTTGCCGGCCACGCCCGCGAGCAGCAGCAGGGCGATCAGGGTCGGATGGTCGAGTCCGCCGGCGGCGGCCATGCCGAGGACCCGGGTGATGCGGAACGACCCGGCGTCGGTGGCCAGGGCGAACAGACCGATGAGGAACGGCACGTCGCCGAGCTTGGTGACCAGGAAGGCCTTGAGGGAGGCGGCGCGGGCCTCGGGTGTCTCCCAGTAGTGGCCGACCAGGAAGTAGGAGCAGATGCCCATGACTTCCCAGCCGACCAGCAGCACGATCAGGTCGCCCGAGTAGACGACGAGGAGCATCGCGGAGGTGAACAGGGACACGAGGGCCGCGTAGGAGGGGTAGCGCGGGTCGTCGCGCAGGTAGCCCGTCGAGTAGATCTGCACGCAGGTCGCGACGAAGGCCACCAGGACGGCGACGAGCGCGGCGAAGCCGTCGATGTGCAGGCCCAGCTCGATCGGCACCGAGCCGGTGGGTGTCAGCTCCGTGCGGGAGTCGATGGCCTGACCGCCGCCCTGCCGTACGGCGACCAGGGCGGCCAGGACCAGCGCGGCCAGGGCCGGCAGCACGGCGAGCGGGCGGACGAAACCGGGGGCGGTACGGCCCAGGAGCAGGCCTGCCACGGCGCCCAGGAACGGCAGAAGGGGGACGAGGACGGCGAGGGTGGTCGTGGTCACGCGGTGGCCTCAGCCTTCTCGGCCGCGGGGGCGTCGGTGTCGGGGCCGTCGGTGTCGTCGCCGTGGCCCTCGGCGGTGTCACGAAGCTTGTCGATGTCGGAGGTGCCGCGGTTGCGGTACACGGCGAGCACGATCGCCAGGCCGATGCCGATCTCGGCGGCGGCGATGGCGATGGTGAACAGGGTCAGCGCCTGACCGGAGTGCAGGGTCTCCTCGGCGGCCCGGCTGAGCCAGACGTCGAAGGCGACCAGGTTGAGGTTGACGGCGTTGAGCATCAGCTCGACCGACATCAGGACCAGGATCGCGTTGCGGCGGGCGAGGACGCCGTACAGGCCGGTGCAGAAGAGGAGGGCGGAGAGGACGGCGGGATAGGCGAGGTGCATCAGCGGGTGCCTTCCTTCTCGCCGGAGGCGGCCACGGGGGTGTCCGCGGTGCCCGGTGTGCCGGAGGCCGTGCCCGGTGTGCCGGAGGCCGTACCCGGTGTGCCGGAGGCCGTGTCCGCCCTCGCCTTGCGGGACAGGACGATCGCGCCGACCAGGGCCGCGAGGAGAAGGACGGAGAGGGCCTCGAAGGGCAGGACCCAGTTCTGGAACAGGCTTTCGCCGGTGACACGGGTGCTGCCTGCGGCCGGGCCGTCCAGGTCGATCCAGGTCGCGCGGAACGCGTCGACGACCACCCACACCAGGGCGCCGGCGGCCGCCACCGCGACGGCGAGGGCGGCCCACCGGTTGCCGGAGTCGGCGTCCGGGGAGCGGCCGATGGGGGCCTTGGTGAGCATCAGACCGAACAGGAGGAGGACGACGACGGAGCCGACGTAGATGAGGACCTGCACCCAGGCGATGAACTCGGCGGTGAGCAGGAGGTACTCGACGGCGAGTCCGCCGAGGGTGACCACCAGCCACAGGGCGGCGTGCACCAGTTGCCGGGTGGTGACGGTGACGAGGGCCGCGCCGAAGGTGACCAGGCCGACGAGCAGGAAGGCGATCTCGACACCGGTCGGGGACAGAAAGCCGTGCTGGGCTGCGGCGAGGCTCACGACTCCCCCTCCTGCGGGGCGGCCTGGGCGGCCGCCAGCTTCTCGGCGGTCTTGCGGGCGGCGGCGATCTCCTTCGGCTCCTCCGCGCCGGCATCCAGGGCGGGCGGGGCGGGGACGGTCCACATCCACTCGCGGAGTTTGTCGCGTTCGTGGGTGAGCTCGCGGATGTCGGTCTCGGCGTACTCGAACTCCGGGGACCAGAACAGCGCGTCGAAAGGACAGACCTCGATGCAGATACCGCAGTACATGCACAGGGAGAAGTCGATGGCGAACCGGTCGAGGACGTTGCGGCTGCGCTCGCGCCCGCCCGGGGCGGCCGGCGGGACCGTCTCCTTGTGGGAGTCGATGTAGATGCACCAGTCGGGGCACTCGCGGGCGCACAGCATGCAGACCGTGCAGTTCTCCTCGAACAGGCCGATCACCCCGCGGGTGCGGGGCGGCAGCTCGGGCTGGGCGTCCGGGTACTGCTCGGTGACCGACTTCCTGGTCATCGTGCGGAGGGTGACGGCCAGGCCCTTGGCAAGGCCGGAGCCGGGGATCGACAGGCGGGGCCGCCCGGAGGGCGTCGTTGAGGGGCGGTGGTCGGGCGACGGGCGGGACATTACGAGATCACCACCTTGACGATGCCGGTGAGGGCGATCTGGGCGAGAGAGAGGGGGACGAGCAGGGTCCAGGAGAGCTTCTGGAGCTGGTCCTCGCGCAGGCGGGGGTAGGTCACGCGGAGCCAGATGACCACGAAGGCGAGGATCGCGGCCTTGAGCAGGGTCCACACCCACCCCAGGCCCTCGGCGCCCCAGGGGCCGTGCCAGCCGCCCAGGAAGAGGACGGTGGTCAGACCGCACAGGACGATGATTCCGGCGTACTCGGCGAGCAGGAACAGCGCGAAGCGCAGGCCGGTGTACTCGGTGTACGCGCCGAAGATGATCTCCGAGTCGGCGACGGGCATGTCGAACGGCGGGCGCTGCAGCTCGGCGAGACCGGCGACGAAGAACACGACCGCGCCGACGATCTGCCAGGGGAGCCACCACCAGTGGAAGGCGTGGAGGATGCCCGGGAGGGAGACGGTTCCCGCCGCCATGGCCACGGAGGCCGCGGCGAGCAGCATCGGGAGTTCGTAGGCGAGCAGCTGTGCGGCCGTGCGCAGGCCTCCGAGCAGGGAGAACTTGTTCGCGCTTGCCCAGCCGGCCATGAGCGAGCCGAGGACGCCGACGCCCATCACCGCGAGCACGAAGAAGACGCCCGCGTCCAGGACCTGGCCGACCGCCCCCTCGCTCGGCCCGATCGGGATCGCGAGCAGCACGAGCAGGTACGGCAGCAGGGCCACGGCGGGTGCCAGCTGGAAGACACGGCGGTCGGCGCCCGCCGGGACCACGTCCTCCTTCTGCGCGAACTTCACGCCGTCGGCGATGAGCTGGGCCCAGCCGTGGAAGCCGCCCGCGTACATCGGGCCGAGGCGGCCCTGCATGTGGGCCATCACCTTGTGCTCGGTCTGGCCGACGATCAGCGGGAAGGTGAGGAAGACGACGAACACGACGAGGAGTCGCAGGGCGACGTCCAGCGCGTCGTTCACTGCGGGCCTCCTGTGGGTTCGTCGGGGGTGCTGCGGTCTTCGGTCGGCGTAGGGGCTTCCGGCTGCGTTTCCGGCTGCGGTTGCGATTGCGGTTGCGATTGCGTTTCCGGCTGCGGCTCGGGCGCACGGTTCGCCTCCGGTGCCCGCTTCTGCTCCGGTGCCTGCTCCGATTCCGCTGCCTGCTCAGGCTCCGGTGCCTGCTCCGGCTCCCGTGCCTGCTCCCGCTTCTGCTGCTCGTCGAAGGCCGGGCGCGCGTGGTGCCAGGGGGCGTCCGAGCTGCGCGGGGCCGCGCTCCGGCGAGCGGCGCTGTCCTGTTCGGCCGACGCCGGTTCGGCCGAAGCCGGCTCCGGTGCCTGGGCCCCCTGGGAGGCCGAGCCCTGCGAGGCGGTGCGTGCGCGGCGCACCGGCCGTGCCGGCGCCGAACCGGGCTCCTGCGCCGCCGGGGCCTCCGTGGCCGGTTCCTCCGTCGTGCCCTCGGCCGGTGTCTCCGCCTGGCTCACCGAGCCCTCGCTCGCGCTCCTCGTCCGACGCGGCCGGGCAGCGGCTCCGGCTGCTGGAGCAGCTCCAGCAGCCGCACCGGCGCCACCAGCAGCCTCTGCGGCCTCCCCCGTCTGGCTCGCCGTGCCCTCCGCCGCCGTGCGTGTCCGCCGTACCGGGCGCTCTCCGGCCGCGGCGCGCTCTCCGGCCGCGGCGCGCTCTCCGGCCGCGCGCACCGGACGTTCGCCCGCGGCGCGCGCCCCCCGGGCCGGGCGGGCCGGAGCGGCGGGCAGCTGGCCCTTGAGCGGGCCCCACTCGTTCGGGTCCGGGACACCCGGCGGCAGCATCTGGCGGCGCTTCGGGCCGCCGTGGTCGGATTCGCCCGGCTCCTTGGCGCCGGGCCAGGCCTTGGCCACGCGGGCGGCGAGCACGAAGTCCTTGCGCAGGGGGTGTCCCTCGAAGGTCTCCGGGAGGAGAAGGTGCTCCAGGCCCGGGTGCCCCTCGAAGACGACCCCGAACATCTCGTGGGTCTCGCGCTCGTGCCAGGCCGCGCCGGCGTAGACGCCGACGGCGGAGGGCAGCGTCGGTGCCTCGTGCGGGACCGTCGTACGCACCAGCAGGCGGCGGACCGGTGAGAGGGCCACGACGTGGGCGGAGACACGAAAGCCCGTGCCCGGTTCGTCGACCGCGCTCAGCCAGTCGAAGTAGGTGCAGGACAGGGTCGTACGGGCCGTTTCCAGGGCGGTGAGCCAGGAGGACGGCGGGACGTCCACCGTCAGGACCTCGTACGACTCCTCGGCCGTGGCCTGCGTACCGAAGAGTTCCTCGGCGGGGGCGGGCAGCCAGCCGGCCGTGCTCATCGCACGTCCCCCTCGGCGGAAGCGGAGGCGGAAGCGGAGGCGGAAGCGGAGACGGAGGCCGATGTGGGCGCCGGGGGTTTCACCAGGCCGCTCTGCAGGGCGGCCGTGGACGCCCGGCCGGTCCCGTACCGCTCCGCCAGCGACTCGCGGGCGATCTTCTCCTGGAGCTTGAGGATGCCCTGGAGCAGCGCCTCGGGGCGCGGCGGGCAGCCGGGGACGTACACGTCGACCGGGATGATCTGGTCGACACCCTTGGTGACGGAGTACGAGTCCCAGTACGGGCCGCCGCAGTTGGAGCAGGCGCCGAAGGAGATGACGTACTTGGGTTCCGGCATCTGCTCGTACAGGCGCTTCACGGCCGGGGCCATCTTGTCCGTCACGGTGCCGGAGACGACCATCAGGTCGGCCTGCCGGGGACCCGGCGCGAAGGGGATGACACCGAGGCGGATGAAGTCGTGGCGGGCCATCGACGCGGCGATGAACTCGATCGCGCAGCAGGCGAGGCCGAAGTTGAACACCCACAGCGAGTAGCGGCGGCCCCAGTTCAGGACCACCTTCATCGGCTCGGGGGCGAGCCGGGCGAGGGCGCCGAGCCGCTTCGGCTCGAGAATCGGCAGCGGCTCCGGAGCAGACGGGTTCACGTCCATGTCAGAACCCCCTTCTTGTAGGCGTACAGCAGACCCACGGCGAGGAAGCCGAGGAAGATGAACATCTCCACCAGGGTCGTCGCCCCGTAGCCGGGGGCGGCGAAGACCGTCGCCCAGGGGAACAGGAAGATCGAGTCGACCGCGAAGATCACGTAGAGGAAGGCGTAGACGTAGTAGCGGACCTGGGTGTGGGCCCAGCCCTCGCCGACGGGGTCGACGCCGCACTCGTAGGTCAGGAGTTTCTCCGGGGTCGGCACGACCGGCCGCAGCAGGCGGCCGGCGCCGAAGGCGACCGCGACGAAGAGCACGCCCACGAGGGCGAGCAGTCCCACGACCGAGTAGGACTGGAAGTAGTCGGCCGCGACGTCCGCCGCGGCGACCGTCGAGTCCCCCAACGTCTCCCGCACCGTCGCCTCGCTCCCTGACCTCGTGACTTGGTGAACCCTGTGATGCAACGTGATTCGAGGATCTGTACGCACGGGAGTCTAGGCCCTGATAAAGACACGGTAAGCAGCCCGTCACACCGTGAGACGTGAGGAGCGTGCGCGGGGTGGGGTTTTCCCCAGTGCACAGGGGCGGTGGACCGCATGGCGCAACGGGTGCCGGGCACGGCAGGCTGGCCGGTATGACCGCTCCCGCCTCCGCCGCCGACCGGACCGACGGCACCGACCGCCTTCCGCCGGCCCGGTTCGCCCTCGAAACGCACACCTGGAAGGAGATCTCGCATCTCCTGCTGAACCTGCCGGTGTCGCTGTTCGGTTTCACCTATGTGTTCACCGTGGTGCTCGTCAGCGGAGTCCTCACCCTCACGGTGATCGGACTTCCGCTGCTGGCCGCCTGTCTGCTGGGCGCCCGGCAGCTGGGCAAGCTGGAGCGGATCCGGGCCCGCGCGCTGCTCGGGGTGCACGTCGAGGAGCCGACGCCCCTGCCGATCGCCAGAGGCGGAGGGCCGATGCAGCGGCTGTGGCTGGCGCTGAAGGACCCGGTGGGCTGGCGGACGCTGCTGTACGACTTCATCCGGCTGCCGTGGGGCATTCTCACCTTCTGCATCGCTCTGACCTCGCTGTTCGTGCTGTGGCCGGTGCTCCCGTTCATCGCGCGGGGGCTGGCCAACGTGGACCGGGCGATGGTGCGCGGCCTGCTGTCGCCCTCCGACGAGCTGGAGCGCCGTATCGCCGAGCTGGAGTCGGACCGCGGGGTCGTGGTCGACACCGCGGCCGCCGACCTGCGCCGTATCGAGCGGGACCTGCACGACGGGGCCCAGGCCCGGCTGGTGAACCTGGCGATGGGCCTTGGCCTGGCCAAGGAGAAGCTGCTGGAGGACCCGGACACGGCCGCGGCGATGGTGGCGGAGGCGCACGGCGAGGTGAAGCTGGCGCTGCAGGAGCTGCGGGATCTCGCCCGGGGCATCCATCCGGCCGTGCTGACCGACCGGGGCCTGGACGCGGCCCTGTCCTCGGTCGCCTCCCGGTGCACGGTCCCGGTGAAGGTGACCGCCGACCTGCCGGCCCGGCCGGCCCCGGCCATCGAGGGCATCGCCTACTTCACCGTCTCCGAGCTGCTGCAGAACGTCAGCAAGCACAGCGGGGCGCGCTCCGCCTCGGTCGACGTGTGGCGCTCGGAGGACCGGCTGCTGATCCAGGTCCGGGACGACGGCCGCGGGGGCGCCCGGCTGGAGAGCGGCAGCGGGATGCGGGGCCTGGCGGACCGGCTGGGCGCGGTGGACGGCCTGTTCATGGTCGACTCGCCGGTCGGGGGTCCGACGGTGGTCACGGCCGAGCTGCCCTGGCGGGACCGCACGGAGTAGCGGCACCGGCGCGGCCGGCGCCCCGGGCGCGGGCCCGCCCCCGGGGTGGGGAAAACCCCCGGTTCAAGAGGCCGACGGCCTCCATGGCCCGCGAAGCCGCTGCGCACCAGGCTTGGAGTGACGGCAGCACCGCCGCCAGGACGAGGAGAACGGGACGACACCGATGGCCACGGAGTACGGACAGGGGTACGGGCAAGGACACGGACACCCGGCCGGATCCGGCTTCCCCGCCCCCGGCGGGGAACGCCGCCACCTGCTGCCCGCCGCGCTGCGGGCGCCCGTCGAGGCACGCAGCTGGCGCGAGTTCGGCTATGTGCTGCTCAGCCTGCCCATCGCGGTCGTGCTGTTCAGCTGGACGGTGACCATGGTGGCGCTCGGCGCGGGCCTGCTGGTGACCTTCCTCGGGATCCCGGTGCTGGCTGCGGCGCTCGCCGGCTGCCGGGGCTTCGGCGCGCTGGAGCGCACGCGGGCGCGCGCGCTGCTGCGCCTGGAGGTGGCCGATCCGGAGCCGCTGCGGTCGGCCAAGCCCGGCGTGTTCGGGTGGATGGGCGCGGTGCTGAAGAGCGGCACGTCGTGGCGGCATCTGCTGTACGCGCTGCTGCAGTTCCCCTGGGCGGTGTTCTCCTTCGTCGTGGCGGTGAGCTTCTGGACGTACGGCTGGGCGCTGCTGACGTACCCGCTGTGGTTCTGGCTGTTCCCGATGTACGGCGGTCAGGGCGGTCTGCAGCTGTACGGCGACGAGCACCACAGCGTCTACCTCGACAACCCGTTCGAGATCACCGTGACCGCGCTGGTCGGCCTGCTGTTCACGCTGGCCACGCCGTGGATCGTACGAGCCCTGACCACGGTGGACGGGCTGCTGGTGCGCGGGCTGCTCGGGCCGTCGCGACTGTCGGCGCGGGTCGTGGAGCTGGAGTCGGACCGCGGGGTCGTGGTCGACACGGCGGCCGCCGATCTGCGCCGCATCGAGCGGGACCTGCACGACGGGGCCCAGGCCCGGCTGGTGGCCCTGGCCATGGATCTGGGCCTGGCCAAGGAGAAGCTGCAGGAGGATCCGCGGGCGGCTGCCCGGATGGTGGAGGACGCCCACGGCGAGGTGAAGACGGCCCTGCAGGAGCTGCGTGACCTGGCCCGCGGCATCCATCCGGCCGTACTGACCGACCGGGGCCTGGACGCGGCCCTGTCCTCGGTCGCCTCCCGCTGCACGGTCCCGGTGAAGGTGGAGGTCGACCTGCCGGCCCGGCCGGCCCCGGCCATCGAGGGCATCGCCTATTTCACCGTGTCCGAGCTGCTGCAGAACATCAGCAAGCACAGCCGGGCCCGGTCCGCCTCGGTCGACGTGTGGCGCTCGGAGGACCGGCTGCTGGTCCAGATCATGGACGACGGGGTGGGCGGCGCGGACGCGATGCGGGGCTCGGGCCTGGCGGGCCTGGCCGGACGCCTGGACGCGGTGGACGGCGTCCTGGTGGTGGACTCACCGGCGGGCGGCCCCACCCGGGTGATCGCCGAGCTGCCCTGGCGGGCCTGAGTGCCCGCATCCGTGACGACACCCCCCTACAACACCCCTGATTCCCTGGCTCCTGCGCACAAAAGCCCGAATGCTGGAATGCTGGACTTCCGTACAGGATGCCGTCGGAAGGTCGGGCAGTGGGGGGCCGGGAGATCGTGGAGGACAGGGTGCGGGTGGTCATCGCCGAGGATTCGGTGCTGCTTCGGGAGGGCCTGACCCGGTTGCTGACCGACCGCGGGCACGACGTCGTGGCAGGCGTCGGGGACGCGGAGGCGCTGATCAAGACCATCGCCGACCTGGACGCCCAGGGCACGCTGCCCGACGTGGTGGTGGCGGACGTACGGATGCCGCCGACGCACACCGACGAGGGGGTGCGGGCGGCCGTACGGCTGCGCAAGGCGCACCCGGGGCTCGGCGTGCTGGTGCTGTCACAGTACGTGGAGGAGCGCTACGCCACCGAACTGCTGGCCGGATCCAGCCGGGGCGTGGGCTATCTGCTCAAGGACCGGGTCGCCGAGGTGCGGGAGTTCGTCGACGCGGTGGTACGCGTGGCCGAGGGCGGTACGGCACTGGACCCCGAGGTGGTCGCACAGCTGCTCGGGCGCAGCCGCAAGCAGGACGTACTGGCGGGGCTCACCCCGCGTGAGCGCGAGGTGCTGGGGCTGATGGCCGAAGGGCGGACGAACTCGGCCATCGCCCGGCAGCTGGTGGTCAGCGACGGTGCCGTGGAAAAGCACGTCAGCAACATCTTCGTGAAGCTCGGACTGTCCCAGAGTGACGGCGACCACCGGCGTGTTCTGGCCGTTCTGACCTACCTGAACTCGTAACGGGCTGACACTGTGTCAGCAGTATGTCAGTCCGTCCGGCTTCTGTTGGGAGCCGGACACCCGGGCGGAGGCCGGAGCGGAGACCGAGGAAATGCGCGGGAGCGACTTGATCGATGTTCCAGCGCTGCGGGAAGGCTTAGAAGTCAGCGCTACCTGCCGTCTCGAAAAGCCGTCCACCATGCGGATGGCCACGGGAAGGCGACCCTAACCGACGTAGGGTTGATTCTGGGATGGTCCCTGGGAAGACCACGCCCGGACAGCCGCCTCGAAGGAGGTCCAGTTCAGTGACCAGCCAGGTCAGCAGCCCAGCGGAGCAGGCCGACGGAACCGTGGTCGGAGAGCAGCGCAAACCGGGCGGAGCGAAGGACGTGCGGCGCCTGGACCGGGTGATCATCCGGTTCGCGGGGGACTCGGGTGACGGCATGCAGCTCACCGGTGACCGGTTCACCTCGGAGACCGCGTCCTTCGGCAACGACCTCTCCACTCTCCCGAACTTCCCCGCCGAGATCCGCGCCCCCGCCGGCACCCTGCCCGGCGTCTCCTCGTTCCAGCTCCACTTCGCCGACCACGACATCCTCACCCCGGGCGACGCGCCGAACGTGCTGGTCGCGATGAACCCGGCCGCCCTGAAGGCCAACATCGGCGACCTGCCGCGCGGCGCCGAGATCATCGTCAACACGGACGAGTTCACCAAGCGTGCCCTGCAGAAGGTCGGCTACGCCGCCTCCCCGCTGGAGGACGGCTCGCTGGACGGCTACAACCTGCACCCGGTACCGCTGACCACTCTCACCGTCGAGGCGCTGAAGGAGTTCGAGCTCTCCCGCAAGGAGGCCGAGCGCAGCAAGAACATGTTCGCCCTCGGCCTGCTGAGCTGGATGTACCACCGGCCCACCGAGGGCACCGAGAAGTTCCTGAAGACCAAGTTCGCGAAGAAGCCCGACATCGCGGCAGCCAACGTCGCCGCGTTCCGGGCGGGCTGGAACTTCGGGGAGACGACGGAGGACTTCGCGGTCTCCTACGAGGTCGCCCCGGCCGCCAAGGCCTTCCCGGTCGGCACCTACCGGAACATCTCCGGGAACCTGGCTCTGGCCTACGGCCTGGTCACCGCGTCGCAGCAGGCGGATCTGCCGCTGTTCCTGGGCTCGTACCCGATCACGCCGGCGTCGGACATCCTGCACGAGCTGAGCAAGCACAAGAACTTCGGCGTGCGGACCTTCCAGGCGGAGGACGAGATCGCCGGCATCGGCGCGGCGCTGGGGGCGGCCTTCGGCGGCTCGCTCGCGGTGACCACGACGAGCGGCCCCGGTGTCGCCCTGAAGAGCGAGACGATCGGGCTCGCGGTGTCGCTGGAACTTCCGCTGCTGGTGGTCGACATCCAGCGCGGCGGCCCCTCGACCGGTCTGCCGACCAAGACCGAGCAGGCGGACCTGCTGCAGGCGATGTTCGGGCGCAACGGCGAGGCGCCGGTCCCGGTGGTCGCCCCGAAGACCCCGGCGGACTGTTTCGACGCGGCGCTGGAGGCCGCCAGGATCGCGCTGACGTACCGCACGCCGGTGTTCCTGCTCTCCGACGGCTATCTGGCGAACGGCTCCGAGCCATGGCGGATCCCGGACCTGGACCAGCTGCCGGACCTGCGTGTGCAGTTCGCCTCCGGCCCGAACCACACGCTGGAGGACGGCACCGAGGTCTTCTGGCCGTACAAGCGGGACCCGCTGACGCTCGCCCGCCCGTGGGCGATCCCGGGCACGCCGGGCCTGGAGCACCGCATCGGCGGCATCGAGAAGCAGGACGGCACGGGCAACATCTCCTACGACCCGGCCAACCACGACTTCATGGTCCGCACCCGCCAGGCCAAGATCGACGGGATCGAGGTCCCGGACCTCGAGGTCGACGATCCGCACGAGGCGAAGACGCTGGTCCTCGGCTGGGGCTCGACCTACGGGCCGATCACGGCGGCGGTACGGCGGCTGCGCACGGCCGGCGAGTCGATCGCACAGGCGCATCTGCGCCACCTCAACCCCTTCCCGCGCAACCTCGGCGCGGTGCTGGGGCGGTACGACAAGGTGGTCGTCCCCGAGATGAACCTCGGTCAGCTGGCGACCCTGATCCGGGCGAGGTACCTGGTCGACGCCCACTCGTACAACCAGGTCAACGGCATGCCGTTCAAGGCGGAGCAGCTCGCCGCCGCGCTGAAGGAGGCCATCGATGAGTGACGCCACCAACGGGCTGCTGCAGCTGGTCCCCAAGGCGGAGGCCAGACAGTCGATGAAGGACTTCAAGTCCGACCAGGAAGTGCGCTGGTGCCCCGGCTGCGGTGACTACGCGATCCTGGCCGCCGTCCAGGGGTTCATGCCGGAGCTGGGCCTGGCCAAGGAGAACATCGTCTTCGTCTCCGGCATCGGCTGCTCGTCCCGCTTCCCGTACTACATGAACACCTACGGGATGCACTCCATCCACGGCCGCGCCCCCGCCATCGCGACGGGCCTGGCCTCCTCCCGCCGGGACCTGAGCGTGTGGGTGGTCACCGGCGACGGCGACGCCCTGTCCATCGGCGGCAACCATCTGATCCACGCCCTGCGGCGCAACGTCAACCTCAAGATCCTGCTGTTCAACAACCGGATCTACGGCCTGACGAAGGGCCAGTACAGCCCGACCTCCGAGGTCGGCAAGATCACCAAGTCGACCCCGATGGGCTCGCTGGACGCGCCGTTCAACCCGGTGTCGCTGGCGATCGGCGCGGAGGCGTCCTTCGTCGCGCGCACGATCGACTCCGACCGCAAGCACCTGACCGAGGTACTGCGCGCGGCCGCCGACCACCAGGGCACGGCCCTGATCGAGATCTACCAGAACTGCAACATCTTCAACGACGGCGCCTTCGACGCACTCAAGGACAAGCAGCAGGCCGAAGAGGCGCTGATCCGCCTGGAGCACGGGCGGCCGATCCGGTTCGGCGCCGACGGAGCGCGTGGCGTCGTACGAGACCGGCGGACCGGCGACCTGGAGGTGGTGACGGTGACCCCGGAGAACGAGGCGGAGATCCTGGTGCACGACGCGTACACCGCGTCCCCCACCACCGCCTTCGCCCTCTCCCGCCTCGCCGATCCCGACACGCTGCACCACACCCCGATCGGTGTGTTCCGCTCGGTCGAGCGGCCGGTCTACGACAGCCAGATGTCCGAGCAGCTGGACACGGCCATCGAACAGCACGGCAAGGGCGACCTGGCCGCCCTGCTGGCCGGCGGGGACACCTGGACGGTCATCGGCTGACGCCGCCTTCCGATCGCGAGGCCCGGGACTGGATTTCCCGGGCCTCGTCGTAGTCCCGGCGGGCCTTCTCGACCGCGCCCAGGCGGTCGTGCGTCCACTGGGCCAGCGACCGCACCTGCTCCGCCGCCTCGCGGCCGAGGTCGGTGAGCGAGTAGTCGACACGGGGCGGAATGACCGGCTTGGCGTCCCGGTGGACCAGGCCGTCGCGCTCCAGGGTCTGCAGGGTCTGGGTGAGCATCTTCTCGCTGATGCGGCCCACCTTGTCGATCGCCCGACGCAGTTCGCTGAACCGCAGGGAGCCGTCGATCAGCTCGATCAGGACGAGGACACCCCAGCGGCTCGTGACGTGCTCCAGGACGAGCCGGTAGGGGCACATGGCTTCGGCGTCGGCTCCGTTGCGCACTCGCGCGGTACTTACCACCATGCCAGTACCTTACTTCAAAGTGGGTACTTTCTTCTGGTTAGTGCAGCTCCTAGGGTGAGTGCCACAGCCACCCCACAAGGAGTTCTGAAGCATGAGCATCGTCGTCACCGGAGCCACCGGACACCTCGGCCGCCACATCGTCGAGCAGCTGCTGGAGAAGGTTCCGGCGGAGCAGATCACCGCCGTCGTGCGCGACGAGGCGAAGGCCGCCGACTTCGCGGCCCGCGGGGTCGGACTGGCCGTCGCCGACTACAACGCACCCGAGACCTTCGACGGGCTGTTCGCCGCGGGCGACAAGGTCCTGCTGATCTCCGGCAACGAGTTCGCCAAGGGCCGGGTTCAGCAGCACAAGGTCGTCATCGACGCCGCAGCGGCGGCGGGTGTGGCACTGCTGGCGTACACCAGCGCCCCCGGCAGCCTCAAGGCCGCGCTCGCCGACGACCACCGGGCCACCGAGGAGGTGCTGCTCGCCTCCGGGCTGCCTTACAGCCTGCTGCGCAACGGCTGGTACCACGAGAACTACACCGAGAACCTGGCCCCGGTGCTGGAGCACGACGCGGTCGTCGCGGCCGCCGGTGAGGGCCGGGTCTCCTCGGCCTCCCGCGCCGACTACGCCGCGGCCGCGGTCGCCGTGCTGACCGGCGAGGGACACGAGAACACGACGTACGAGCTGGGCGGCGACGCGGCGTGGAGCTTCGCCGAGTACGCCGCCGAGCTGAGCCGTCAGACCGGCAAGAAGATCGCCTACAACGCCGTCTCCGGCGAGGTGCTGAAGGGCATCCTGGCCGGCGCCGGGCTGCCCGAGCCCCTGGTCGAGATCTTCGTCGGCGTCGACGCCTCGATCGGGCAGGGCGAACTGGTCGTCTCCACCGGCGACCTGGCCCGCCTGGCCGGCCGCCCGACCACCCCGCTCGCCGAGGCGGTCACCGCCGCGCTGAAGGCCTGAACTCCTGGACCGTGAGCCCTTGAGCACCCCTGACCTCACCTGTCATGACCGTATGGCGATACGGACATGACAGGTGAGGGTGGTCGGCGCTACCTTCTTTCTCGCGTGCGTGGAGAGGCGAGGAGGAGGGGCCCATGACCGGGACGTCCAAGGGAGAGCACCGGACAGGCCTGCTGAACGGTTTTGCCGCGTACGGCATGTGGGGACTGGTCCCCCTGTTCTGGCCGCTGCTGAAGCCCGCCGGGGCCCTGGAGATCCTGGCCCACCGCATGGTGTGGTCCCTCGTCTTCGTCGCCGTCGCCCTGCTCGTCGTACGGCGCTGGGCCTGGGCCGGGGAGTTGCTGCGCCAGCCGCGGCGGCTGGCGCTGGTCACCGTTGCCGCAGCCGTCATCACCGTGAACTGGGGCGTCTACATATGGGCCGTGAACTCCGGCCATGTCGTCGAGGCCTCCCTCGGGTACTTCATCAACCCGCTGGTGACCATCGCGATGGGCGTGCTGATCCTTGAGGAACGGCTGCGGCCCGTGCAGTGGGCGGCGGTCGGGGTCGGTTTCGCCGCCGTGGTCGTGCTGACCGTCGGCTACGGCCGACCTCCGTGGATCTCTCTCTGCCTCGCCTTCTCGTTCGCCACCTATGGGCTGGTGAAGAAGAAGGTCGCCCTCGGCGGCATCGAGTCGCTGACCGCCGAGACCGCGATCCAGTTCCTGCCCGCGCTCGGCTATCTGCTCTGGCTCACCGCCCACGGCGACGCGACCTTCACCACCGGCGGCGGCGGGCACGCCGCCCTCCTCGCCTCCACCGGGTTCGTCACCGCGCTGCCGCTGGTCTGCTTCGGCGCGGCGGCGATCCGCGTGCCCCTCTCCACCCTGGGGCTGCTGCAGTACCTGGCCCCCGTCTTCCAGTTCCTGCTCGGCATCCTCTACTTCCACGAGGCCATGCCCGCCGAGCGCTGGGCCGGCTTCGCCCTGGTCTGGCTGGCGCTGGTCCTGCTCACCTGGGACGCACTGCGCGCGGCAAGGAGGCCGAGGAGGCTGGTCGTGCCGCCCCGCGTGGAGGCGCCCCCTGCGCAGACGCCCAGTTCCGCTCCGGTGGACGCCTGACGGGTCCGCATCAAAACCGGGGGGCGCTGTCAGTGGCAGACGCTATAAGTGGTGCCCATGTCGACGCAGACACCCGCACCACTGCACTGGAAGCTCGTCATCGACGCGGCCGACCCGCACGCGCAGGCCGACTTCTGGGCGGCCGCACTGCACTACGCGGCCGAGGACAACAGCGCGCTCGTCGAGCGGCTGCTGTCGCTCGGCGCGCTGCCCGAAGAGGCCACCGCCGAGTATCACGGCCGCCCCGCCTTCCGTGACCTGATCGCCGTACGGCACCCCGACGACCCCTACGACCCTGACTCCGGCACCGGGCTGGGGCGGCGGCTGCTGTTCCAGCGCGTCCCGGAGACGAAGACCGTGAAGAACCGGCTCCACCTCGACCTGCACCCCGGCGACCGGCTGCGCGCGGACGAGGTGGCACGCCTGGAGGCCCTCGGCGCACGCGTTCTCAGCGAGGTGAAGCAGCCGGGAGGCGAGTGGGTGGTGCTGGCGGACCCCGAGGGCAATGAGTTCTGCGTGCACTGACGGGCGACGTCCGCGCGCGGTGCCAAAGGGGTTCGTGCGGGCCGGTTACGCCCGCGCCGCCTTGGCCGCGCGGTCGGTCAGCCGGAGCATGCGGGCGCGGGCGGACTCCAGGGGCTCCGGTTCGTCGGCCGCGGGTCCCGGCTCCGCCATGAGCTCGGTCCACAGGTCGATCAGGTCGCGGCCCATCCGCAGGCCCTGCTCCGGGTCGCGCACCGCCCGCCAGGCGGTGGCCGCGCTCCGCACGTTGCCGTAGGCCGCCTCCGCGTCCCGGGCCTGCCGGCGCAGCCGGGCGAGGTCCAGGGAGAGCTGGAAGGAGCGGACCGGGTTGCCCGCCAAGTAGGCGATGTAGGAGGTCAGTTCGCGCAGGTGCAGCACCTCGGGATGACGGGGACCCAGCACCCCGGAGGCCTCGACGACCGTATGGTCGGCGAGTTCCGCCGCGGCCTCGATACGACCGTCCCGAACGGCTTCGTTGATCCGCGCCATCGGCCCGGTGAGCAGCTCGGCCCCCTCCGCGGTCTCGGCCACGGGCTCGTCCCCCAGCACCTCTTCGGCCACGGCGTCGAAGCCACGGGCCGGGGTGGGGGTGGCGGACGAGGCCCGCACGGACTCGGGGTCGAGCAGAAGCGGCGCGTTCGGCGCGGGCGCCGCCGCGGGCGCCGGCGCGGATGCAGGTGCGGGGTCGGGCTGCCGGGCGGACTCCGGGGCAGGTTGCGTCACGACGGGGGAGGCGGGGCGCGCGTCCACGTCCGGCGGCTCAGCGGCCCCGGCCGGACGTGCGTCCACGGCGTCACGTGCTGCGGCGCGCGCCGCGCGCGCATCCATGACGGGCGGCGGCCCGAAGCGCCCCGTGGGTGTCTGCACCACACCCGGGACGCCCGGCGCGGCCGCCCGGGCCCCCTCCGTACCCGGCGTACCCCGCGGAGCGACCCGTACCGGGTCTCCGGCCACCTTGCTGGAACCGTCCGCCGAGACCTCCAGCGGGACCACACAGCCGGCGCGGTCGTCGTGGATCGTGGCGCGTATGGGGGTGCCCAGGCTGATGGCCAGGCGCTGGAGGTGGTTCAACACGGCCTGCTGGATCTCCTCGCCCGGCGCCGCGACGACCGTCGTCCCGCCCACCGACGCACTGCCCGCACCGGACACCCTGACCTGCACCGCCACAGGGTGTGCCGCGGGCTTCTGCGCCCGCTTCTTCTCGAAGCTGAGTCGAGACATCGGTTCCCTCACTCCCCCGGCGTCGCGCTCCGGTCGTACGCGCCCTACCAACCAGTCTGTCTGCTCAGCCCGGCTCGCGCGTCACCACGACGTCACAGCCTCGCACCAGCCGCACCCCCTTGAAGTAGACTGCTTGCGTGTGCATAAAATGCACACGCTGATATTCGCGGAACGACATCACTCTCTCTGGGGGACCCATGAGCCGCCGCTTCCTTTTCGTGCTGGGCAGCGCCCGCCTCGACGGCAACACCGAGCTGCTGGCCCGCGAGGCCGCCGAGCAGCTGCCCGGGGACGTGGAGCAGCGGTGGATCCGCCTGGCCGAGCATCCGCTGCCCGACTTCACGGACCTGCGGCACGACAGCGACCACGTACGGCCGCCCTCGGACACCGAGACCGGTCTGCTGCTGGACGCCACCCTCGCGGCCACGGACATCGTGATCGCCTCACCGCTGTACTGGTACTCGGTGTCCAGCCTCACCAAGCGGTACCTGGACTACTGGTCGGCCTGGTTGCGCACCCCGGGCCTCGACTTCAAGGCCACCATGGCCGGACGCACGTTGTGGGGTGTCGCGGCGCTCGCGGACCGGGAGCCGTCGGTCGCCGATCCCTTGGCCGGCACGCTCAACAACTCCGCCGCCTACCTGGGGATGCGCTTCGGCGGGGTGCTGCTGGGCAACGGCAGCGCACGCGGGGACGTACGCAAGGACACCGACGCACTGGCGCGTGCCAAGACGTTCTTCGCGCAGGAGGCGCCCCCTGCCCGCTTCCCGTTCCAGGACGCGTGAGGCGTCCTAAGCACTGATGTCCTTCGTCGTGAACCGCGCCCAGGCCGCCGAGCCGAACACGGCCGCGTACAGCGCCTGCAGGCCCAGGTTCGTCACCAGGTCGTCCCAGTAGACGGGTTCGCGCATCAGGTCGGCGAAGGACAGCCAGTAGTGGGAGAAGAAGTACGGCTGCAGCGCGTGCAACTGGGGTATCTGGTCGAGGATCTGGACGGTGATCAGCAGGCCCACGGTGGTCGCCATCGCCGCGATACCGCTGTTGGTCAGCGTCGACACGAACAGGCCGAGGGCCGCGACGCCCACCAGTGAGGCGGCGACGACCAGGGCGATCAGCAGTGCGCGGCCGAGGCCTTCGGTGAAGCTGATCCGGGTGCCGGAGATGGTGGTGAGGTCGCCGAGCGGGAACAGCAGCGCTCCGACGACGAGTGCGCTGCCGGCCACGACCAGGGTGGCCAGCACGCAGAAGGACATGACGGTCGTGTACTTGGTGAGCAGCAGACGGGTACGGCCGGCCGGGGCGACCAGCAGATAGCGCAGGGTGCCGGCGGCCGACTCACCCGCGATCGCATCACCCGCGACGACGCCGACGGCCATCGGCAGGAAGAACGGCAGGGTCGCGGCCAGCGCCGTGAACACCAGGAACAGGCCGTTGTTGGTTATCTGCGCGATGAACGCCGGGCCCTCGCCGCCGCTCGGGCCCGCCGCCGAGCCGCCCCGCGTCTCGATCTTCACGGCGATCCCGACCAGCACCGGCACCGCCGCCAGCACCCCGAGCAGCGCGAGTGTGCGCCAGCGGCGGACGGTGGTGACCAGCTCGCTGCGCAGCAGGCCGAAGGTCCACAGGGGGTTCGGGCGGCCGGGGCCGGGTGCGGCCGGTGCCGGGAGTGCCTCAGCCCGCGACATCGAACCCCTCCCCCGTCAGTGCCACGAACGCGTCCTCCAACGAGGCCCGTTCGAGCGTGAATCCCCGGACGCGGACGCCTGCCGTGACCAGGGCCGCGTTCACCTCGGCGAGGTCCCGTACGGGCGGTTCGCAGGTCACGCGGTCGCCGTCCGCGGTCACGTCCCCGACGCCCTGCTCCTTCAGCACCCGGGCCGCCTCGCCCGGGTCCGGCGTGGTCACCACCAGCCGGCCGCGCGCCCCGGCCGCCAGGTCGGACACCGCGCCCTGTGTGACCAGACGGCCCTGTGTCATCACCGCCGCGTGTGTGCAGACCTGCTCGATCTCGTCGAGCAGGTGGGAGGAGAGAAACACGGTCGTGCCGTCGGAGGCCAACTCGCGTATCAGCGCACGGATTTCGCGCATGCCCTGCGGGTCGAGGCCGTTGGTCGGCTCGTCCAGGACGAGCAGTCTGCGCGGCTGGAGCAGGGCCGAGGCCAGGCCCAGCCGCTGCTTCATGCCGAGCGAGTAGGCCCTCGCCTTCTTGCCCGCCGCGGCCGCGAGGCCCACCCGGTCCAGGGCAGCCGCGACGCGGGCCCGCCGGGTGCGCGGGTCGGCGGTCGGGTCGGCGGCGTCGTAGCGCAGCAGGTTGTCCCGGCCGGAGAGGAAGCCGTACAGGGCAGGGCCCTCGATCAGCGCGCCGACCTGAGGGAGGACTGTGCGGGTGGCCCGGGGCATGGGGCGGCCCAGCACGCGGGCCGTGCCCGAGGTCGGCTCGATCAGGCCCATCAACATGCGGATGGTGGTGGTCTTGCCTGAGCCGTTCGGGCCGAGGAAGCCGAAGACGCTGCCCGCCGGGACGGTCAGGTCGAGACCGTCGACGGCGAGCTGTCCGCCGCGGTAGCGCTTGGTGAGGCCGCGCGTGGCGATGGCGTGCCCAGGCGCGTCTCCCGAGTCCCGCTCCGTGGTGGACGGTTCGTCCATCGGCTCCCTCGATTCGTCATGTCCCAGGAGTGACTCCGGGGGCACCCAGGAGTGCCCCCGGACGGGCTACTTCGCTTCGTTCGCCGCCTTCACCAGCGTGTCCTTGGTGACCGCTCCGGCGTACACCTTGCCGTCGTCGGTGATCAGGGCGTTGACCAGGCGGGTGGAGAAGACCGTGCCCTTGCCGAACTTCCCGGAGACCTGGTCGCCGAGCGAGCCGAGGAAGCCGTCGAGGTCACCGCCCCGGGAGCCGGACGGCATGCCTCCCTCCGCGCCGGTGTCGAAGGTGGCGATGGACGTCCAGCCCTTCCCGAGCACATCGGACCCCTTCAGGCCCTCGGCGAAGCCCTTGCCGGACTCCGGGGCCTGGCGCGGCGCCTTGGACTCCGCCTTGTCCTCGGTGACCTTCGCGCCCTTGGGTGGGGTGAAGTCGAAGGTGGAGGCGGCCGGCCTGGCGAAGGAGACCTGGGTGAAGCCCGCGTCGAGGACGGCGGAGCCGCCGCTCTTCGGGGTCAGCGTGAACTTGAGCGGCATGCCCGTCTTCGCGTCCACGGCGATGCTGATCGCGCCGACCGTGGTGCCGGACTGCTTGGGCTTGATCAGCAGCTTGTAGGCGTCGCGTCCGGCGACCTGGGCGGTGCCGTCGACGGTCACGGACGTGGTGTCGTCGACCGACTTGAGGACCTCGTCGGCGAAGCCCTTGGGCGTGGCCTGCGGCTCCGCCGTGTGCTCCTTGCCGGAGTCGGCGGCGGTGCCGTGGTAGACCTCGTTGCTCTTGCTGTCGTAGCCCCAGACGTCCTTGCCGTCGTGGATGAGGCTGTACTCGGCGCCGCTCTCCAGCAGCGACAGCTTCTGCCGGTCCGGGCCGTCGGTGGCCATGCGCAGCGTGTGCGTGCCGGAGACCAGCTCGGTGAGCTTGGACTCCGGGTCGGCGGAGGAACCGTCGCCACCGCCCTGGGCCGCGCCGGACACCAGGCTGCTCTCCAGGCCACCGAGGTTCGGCAGGCCGAGGTCGGTGGTGATCTTCACCGTGCCGGACAGCTGCTGCACGTCCGACTTGGCGATCTTGTCGATGAGCTGCTGTGCGGTGATCTTCGGCAGGTCCGGGTCACCGGAGTCGGCGAGCGCCGGGACCAGCCCGATCGTGGCCGCCGCCACCCCCACCACCGCAACCGGGACCACGTACCGGGCGGCCTTGCGGCGTCCCGTGTGCAGGTCTTCGTCCTGCGCGGCGGCCGTTGCCTCGTCGGATTCGTACGGTGCCATCTGTGCCTTACCTCCGTCGTCGGCGGCGGCTGTCCCCACACTGGTCCACCTGAGCCGCCATTCTCACCCGAATCGGTGAGGAGTGGTGATTTCCGTGGTTTCCATCTGACCAAATCGGCCGTGAAGAAGCGTCAGACCTCGGAGCCAACTCCGCGTACGCCTGCGGTATGACATACGGGAGCGGCGCCTCCCCCGACCCGTAGGGGTCGGCGGGGGAGACGCCGCCGCGGCCCGCCCTGACCTGGGTCAGCGCTGCACGAACACGTAGTCCGCCTGGTAGGGCACCCCGACGATCGCGCCCGGGGTGCAGGAGCCGGCCGGGGCGACTCCGCCGACGGTGTTCAGCCGCAGGATCTCCGCGGTGCCGGCGAGCAGCCCGTGGCGCTTGCCCGACCGGGTGGCCTTGAGGTCGAGCTCGGGGATGTTGCCGTCGCCGTTGGCCGTCTTGCTGATCAGGGCCCCCGTGACCGCGCTGCCGTCCGGCGCGATCCACTGCGGGGTGCCGGAGTTGGGCTTGACGAAGGAGTGCCGGATGCCGGCGCCGAGCAGGGCGTCGACGTCCCGCTGGGCGAAGGCGTAGCCGCCGCCGTCGGCCGGCTTGCACTCGTAGATCTGCTTGCCCCTGACCACGGACGCCTGGAAGCTGTCCGCCACGTGGCGGAACGTGACGGCCGTGGTGACCTTGTGGAGCTGGCCGCGGACGGCGCCGCCCGGGAACCGGGCGGTGTGCAGGTTGGCGTAGAAGGAACCGGGGTCGGTCGTGAGCTTCTTGAGCAGGGCCGCGTCGTTCACCTTCACGGTGCCGGTGACGGTGTGGCCCTCGGCCTTCTCCAGCAGCTTGCCGAAGTCGACCTTGACGCCGCCGTTGGTGCCCTTGGCGCCCTGGTGGATGTGGAGCGAGGTCGGCCTGCCCGTGTGGCGCCAGGTCACGGCGACGGACACCTTGTCGCCCTGGACCTTGATGAACTCGAGCGCGGCACCGTCCTTGTCCCCGACGGCGGGCCCGCCCGCGACGGGCACCTCGTTGGCTCCCCGCAGAGCGGCGGCGAGGATGGTCACGTCCTTGCCGGTGTGGCCCGCGGTGGCGTGGGCCGGGATCACCGCGGCGGCGATGCCCGTGGCGGCGGCCACGGCGACCGCCGCGACGGTCAGGCTCTTACGGCGTGCCGAGAACGTCCCGTTCATACCCATGATTCTGTTTTCTCCCCGTATTTCAGCCGACGCCCCCTGCGTCGGCTTCCGGGCATGAGTACGGAAAGAATCTTGAATTGGACTCAGTCCAGATATATGACCTGCGTCACTCGTCTGTCGCTCCGGTGGACGCGCGTGGAGCGACAGGCAGGCCGAGAGCGAGGATCAACCCGCCCGATGCACCACCGCGTCGCACAGCTCGATCAGCGACGCCTTGGCGTCGCACTCCGGCAGCGGGGCCAGCGCGGACCGCGCCTCCTCCACGTACCGCACGGTGTCGCGGCGGGCCTGCTCAAGGGCGGGGTGCACGCGGAGCGCGGTCAGCGCCTCGGCGTGCCGGGCATCGTCGCTGAGGTCGGAGTCCAGCAGCTCGCACAGTGCGATGTCCTCCGGCAGGCCGAGGCGGGCTGCCCGCTCTCGCAGCCGGAGCACGGGGAGCGTCGGGACGCCCTCGCGCAGGTCGGTCCCCGGGGTCTTGCCGGACTCGCGCGAGTCGGAGGCGATGTCCAGGACGTCGTCCGCGAGCTGGAAGGCGACACCGAGCCGCTCGCCGTACTGGGTGAGCACGTCGACGACGGTCTCGTCGGCGCCGGACATCATCGCGCCGAACCGGCACGACACGGCCACCAGGGAGCCCGTCTTGCCGCCGAGCACGTCCAGATAGTGCTCGACCGGATCGCGACCGTCCGAGGGGCCCGCGGTCTCCAGGATCTGCCCGGTGACGAGTCGTTCGAACGCGAGGGCCTGCACCCGGACCGCCTCGGGACCGAGGTCGGCGAGGATCTGGGAGGCGCGGGCGAAGAGGAAGTCGCCGGTGAGGACCGCGACCGAGTTGCCCCAGCGCGTGTTGGCACTGTCCACACCGCGTCGCACGGACGCCTCGTCCATGACGTCGTCGTGGTAGAGCGTGGCCAGGTGGGTCAGCTCCACGACGACGGCCGACGGTACGACGCCCGGCGCGTACGGATCGCCGAACTGTGCCGCGAGCATCACGAGCAGCGGCCGGAACCGCTTCCCACCGGCCCGTACGAGGTGCTGCGCGGCCTCCGTGATGAACGGGACCTCGCTCTTGGTGGCTTCGAGCAAGCCTTCCTCGACAGCCGCCAATCCGGCCTGGACATCGGCCTCCAGAGCCTGGTCCCGCACGCTCAGCCCGAACGGCCCGACGACGGTCACGAGGGGTCTCCTGTCTGCAGGTGTCTGCTGGCGGTTACACGGTTTGTCGATAGGTCGCTGCCATCACTCAAGTCAGCGTATCCGGTCCTGTTTCGATCACCGATAGCGCCCACCGGTCCAGCCCGGGCGGTATCGGATCACGGCCGAAATATTTTTGATCATGCGATAAGGGCATACATCTGTTGACTTAACAGCTTCTTGCCCGTTTTGTCGCGAACTGAGTAGTGAGTGGAGTAATCCTTTTGCGCCACGGTCGGCGAATCCCCTAAATCCCTCATGTCCAGTTTGATACACTTCGCCACTTCGTGAGTTGGGTCACGTGCGCCTCCGGACCCCGCCTGCCGCACCGCACCCGATTCCCCCTTGCCGTATCGGCCAGTTGAGGGTTGGCAACCGCAAAGGATCAAGCACCCCATATCCCGAAGATCAAGGTCAACTGGCACTTTATGCGAATCCGACACTTGTTTCGGACATGTGCTCTCGCATAGCTTCCGGGCCAGTCAGGCGAACGCCGAATCCTGCCGCGCCTGACACAACCCATCGACGAACTCATTCGTACGGCAGGAGCGGGGGACCCAGGTAAGCCGCCGGACCGGACAGCACTCGCCACACCGGAACGGCTAGGGGTGAAGTCGTGCCTCCCCCCAGGGGCACGGCCGGGCACCTCCCCGCCCGAACCCGACAGCTCACCTCGCAGGCGACGGAGAGGACTTCCCCCATGTCTGCTGCCGCTCAGTCCCGCCGCGCCCGCACCGGCCGCCTCGTCCGCAAGCTCGCTGCCATCGGCACCGGTGCCACCGTGCTCGCCCTTCCGCTCGTCGGCGCTGCCAGCGCCTCCGCGGCCACCCCCACGGCCACCACGCCGTCCACCACGCTGGCCGGGTACCCGAACAACCTCGACGGGTGGATCCGCGAGTCGCTCGCGATCATGGCCGAGAAGAAGATCCCGGGCTCGTACAACGGCATCTACCGCAACATCATCCGCGAGTCGTCGGGCAACCCGAAGGCCATCAACCTCTGGGACTCCAACGCCGCCAAGGGCATCCCGTCCAAGGGCCTGCTCCAGGTCATCGACCCGACGTTCAACTCCTACCACGTGGCCGGAACGTCGTTCGACATCTACGACCCGGTCGCGAACATCACGGCCGCCTGCAACTACGCGGCCGCGCGCTACGGGTCGATGGACAACGTCTTCGGCGCCTACTGACCGGCACCGGCGACACGCCCTACTGATATCCCGGTCAGTCGGTCGGGAAGAGTCTTTCGAGGACGACGGCGACGCCGTCGTCCTCGTTCGACATGGTGATCTCATCGGCGACGGCCTTGAGTTCGGGGTGGGCGTCGGCCATGGCGACGCCTCGTCCGGCCCAGTCGAACATGGGGATGTCATTGGGCATGTCCCCGAAGGCGAGGGCCTGTCCGGCCTCGATCCCCAGGTGCTCGGCGGCCAGCGCCAGCCCCGTCGCCTTGGTGACACCGCTCGGCTGGAGCTCCACGGTCCCGGGTCCCGACATCGTGACCGTCGCCAGCGAGCCCACCGCCGAGCGCGCGATCGCCGCCAATTCGTCGTCGGACAGCGAGTGGTGGCGCAGCAGCACCTTGCTGATGGGCTCGCGCCACAGGTCGTCGCGCCGCCCGACCCGCACGGCGGGCAGGGTCGGGTGCGGCATCAGATACCCAGGTTCGATCAGCGTGAGCCCGTCCACGCCGTCCTGGTCGACGGCCGCGTAGACCTGCCCCACCTCCGCCTCGATCTTGCCGAGCGCGGTCTCGGCCAGTTCCCGGTCCAGCCGGACCGACCACAGCAGGCGGCCGGCGGCGGCGTCGTAGACCTGCGCACCCTGCCCGCACACCGCGAGCCCCGTGCAGCCGAGGCCGTCCAGCAGGGGCCGCACCCGGGGGGCCGGGCGGCCCGTCACGACCAGGTGCCGGGCACCGGCCCGGGCCACCCGCTCGAGCGCGGCGAGCGAGCGGTCGGAGACGGTGTCGTCGCCACGCAGCAGCGTCCCGTCCAGGTCGGTGGCGATCAGTGAAGGTGCGGGGGGTGCGGCCATGATCAGAGAATACGGACAGTGTGCCCCTCCGACTCACCGCGCTGTACCTGTACTTGTGTGCTGCCCGGCCCCAAGTGGTGTCCGCAGGCGCCTTGATGGCGGCCACGCATGTCAGTGGCGCACGCTAGGTTGCTGCCACTGCACTGACGGAGCGGGGGCGGGACCTGTGACAGACCGGCGGACATCGCCTTCGGCCTTCTCGGCACACCTTCTGGAAGCGGCGACCGGAATCCTGGAGCGCTTCCCCGGGGAGCTGAAGCCGGAGATCTACGCCCTCTCCTTCCGCATCTGGCGGGCGGACGACGACGACCGGCGTCCCTATGTGGCCATCGGCTACAACACCGAGACCCAGTACGAGCGGGAGAAACGCCACGGCGACCCCGGCGAGGCCCGCTGGAACTACGCGTGCTGGCTGCTGGACGGCTTCGAGACACTCGGGAACGTGCCGGAGGACCCGGCCGGTGCCCGGCTGTACGTGGCGGAGGCCGAGGACCTCGGGCTGTGGTTCCCGGACGGCGGCCCCGACGACGACGGCCCCGACGACGACGAGCGGGACACCCTACGCGAGCTGCTGTGGGAGCACTTCGCGGCTGCCTGCGTCGAGCTGGCCCGGCGGCTGCACGAGGAGGGCCGGATCGAGAAGCTCTTCGGCCGGCCGCTGCCCGTCGTGATCTTCGACATGTACCGCCCGGGCTGGGAGGTGGAGGCCACCGAGGCCGCCAACCCGCCCGGGCTGATCAAAGGGTTCCTGGAGTGGCAGCGGGCAGCCGAGGAGGAGTGATGCGGAGGACCCGGCCTCAGCCGTGCGCGGCCGCCAGATGCCGGGCCAGCCGTGGCGACGCGAACTCCGTGCCACAGACGAAGCGCATCACCGGGCCGTACGAGGACGCCGCCGGGAGGCCGGTGAAGTACAGGCCGGGCACGGAGGAGACGTACCCGGCGCCGAGCCTGGGCGCGCCCCGGCTCACCGCGAGCCGGGTGCGCAGCTCGTGCCCGAGGAAGTCCATGGCCGCGATGTCCACCCGGTATCCGGTGGCGGCGATGACGTGGTCCGCGGACAGCCGCTCGGTGCGGCCGCCATGGCCGCGGACGGTGAGGACCGGGCTGCCGTCCGGGGCCTCGGCGCCCACCACCCGCTCGATGTCATGGACCTGGACCTTGCCCTCGAAGCGGTCGCGCAGCCACCAGGCGCCGAGCGGGCCGAGGACCCGGCGGACCAGGTAGTGACGGGTCCGGGCGGGCAGGAAGCGATACGGGTGGGGGTAGTAGCTGAGCGCCCACAGGGACCAGGCGCGGCCGAACGGGGACTCGGGGCGCAGCCTCGGCTGGTCCCAGGGCGGAGCGCCGAAGGCGACCCGCCCGCGGCCGCGCGAGACCACGCGGACCTGGGCACCGGCCTCGGCCGCGAGGGCCGCCGTCTCCAGCGCGGACTGGCCGGCGCCGACGACGATCAGGTCCTTGCCGCCGAAGCGGGTGAGGTCGTGGTGCTGGGAGCTGTGGGAGACCGGGCCCGTGGGCGTCGGCCCGTCGGCAGCCGCCGGCGCCAGCTCCGCCGGCAGATGGGCGAGCCCGGACAGGCCGGTGGCGACCACGACCGCGCGCGCGGTGAACAACTCGCCGGAGTCCAGCTTGAGTTCGAACCCGCCGCTCTTGTCACGGTCGACGGAGACGACCCGAACCCGCTCCAGGTCGGGCAGCAGCTTCTGCTGGAACCACTCGCCGTAGGCGATGAAGGTCTCCACCGAGATGAGGTCCTCGTCGGTCACCAGCCGGCGGATGCCGGCGGCGTCGCAGTAGTCGGCGAGGGTGTGGCCTGGCTGCGGGCAGTCGAGATTGGAGGCGACGGGCGTCGACTTCAGCACCATGCCCTCGGGCATGTGGTCGCGCCAGCTGACCATGGGGTCGCCGAAGACGCGGACGGGGATGCCGCGCGCCCTCAGATGGGCGGCGGTGGACAGGCCGAACGGCCCGGCCCCGATGACTGCAACCGGTCGAATCACGAAGTCCCTCCCCAGGACGCGGTGCGCCACATTCGTGGCCTTGCCTACTTCGTGGTGGGCGTGGTGCTGCTGCCGCGGCGGTTGGTCCGCCACAGCTGATAGAGGTGCTTCGCGCCCGGGCGCACGAAGCGGGCGAGCATCGTGAGGAACGGCATCGGGTCGTCACCCGCGAGCCAGGCCAGCTCCGTCCCGCTCGCCTTCGCCGGCGCGTGCGGCGTCGTATAGCCACTGCGGCGGTAGGCGAGAAGGGCGGGCAGGTCGATGTTCTCCACGATGTAGCGGTGGCCGGCCCGCTGTTCCCCCTCCGGAACGGGGCGGCCGGTCAGGTTCAGATGCATCGCACGTACGACGTCCACGCCCGACTCGCTCTCGAAGAGCCGGAACTGGGCGCCCATGCGCGGGTTGAAGTCGAGGAGTTTGTACTGTCCGTCGCGCCGGTCGAAGCGCAGGTCGAGATCGATGATGCCGCTGAAGCCGATCTCTTTGATGAAACGTGCGGCGCGGTCCGCGAGTTCCGGGTTGTCGACGACGTACGCGTTCGCCGTCATGCCCGCGTGCGGCGGCCAGGAGCGGACCTTGACGCCGGTGAACAAGGTGAGCGGGCTGGAGTCGGCGTCGAAGCAGGCGTGCACGATCCAGTCCTCGGCCTCCTCCCTCGGCAGGTACTCCTGGAGGATCACGCCCGGCTGCTCGCCCCAGTCACGGGCGAGGGTGAGCAGGCCCTCGCGGGTGGCGATCCGCGTGGTGCCGTTGACGGCGGGCCGGCTGCGCCGTACGAACGCCTCGCGGTTCTTGGCCACCACCGGGAAGCGGGCCGTGTCGGCGAAGGCGACGACCTCGTCGTACGACTCCGGAAAGGCGGCCGACGGGCTCGCGATGCCGTGTTCCACGCACAGCTCGTGCAGGCCCTGCTTGCTGGCCAGCCGGCGCGGCAGTGCGGGGTCGACCCGCGGGAAGAGAAAGGAACCGGCCAGATCGTGCTGGTGCTCCGCGATCAGGACGGCCGCCTCTTCGTCCGTCGGAATCAGGACGGCCGGACGGCCGATCCTACGGCCGATGCGCAGCAGGCCCTCGACCAGGCGGCCCGGTTCCTCGGCGCCGGTAGTCGGCCAGACGAACGACCGTTTGAGATAACGCGACGCGGCCGCGGGGGTGTAGGGATCCTCGGTGATCGCGTACATGGGGACGCCCAGCCGGCCCAGGCTGCGAATCGCGCCGACGCCGCCATGGTGCAGCGGGTACTCGCCGAACTTGACGATCAGGCCCGGCACGTCACGGTCCATCTCAAAAGGCACGCTGACGGCGTTTCCGGCCACGGGTCCCCCCACGTGTCCCCCCTACGGACCGGACCCACCCCGTCCGTGTCCCCCAAAGGACGCTAAGCCGGAATTGCCGCCTCCCACAAGGCCTATTCGGACATTGCGAACTCTTTAGACACGGCCCGGGCAACCATCGAGGCACTGCCCAAGACAGGCGACTCAGCCGTAACGTGTGGCGCGACCACATGGAACGCATCGCCATGCATGGCGCGGATGAGAGTGAGGCAGTACCCCATGCCCCCCTTCGACGTCCCCGAGGGCGACCCCTTCGGTCCGCACAACCTTCCCTATGGCGTGTTCTCGCCCTCCGGCAGCACGGAGCGGAGGGTCGGCGTCCGGCTCGGTGACCACGTCCTCGACGCGGGCGCCGCGGCCGCCGTCCTGGGCTCGCCGTACGTCTCACTGCTCGCACAGCCCACCCTCACCCCTCTGCTGGCCGCCGGGCGCACGGCCTGGTCGGATGTGCGGCGCGCGCTGACGGCGTGGGTGACGGTGCCCTCACACCGGTCGGCGATCGAATCCCTGTTCCATCCCCTGTCGTCGGTGAACCTCCACCTGCCCTTCGAGGTGGCGGACTACGTCGACTTCTACGCCTCCGAGAACCACGCCCGGAACGTCGGCCAGATCTTCCGCCCGGACGCCGAGGACTCGCTGACCCCCAACTGGAAGCACCTGCCGATCGGTTACCACGGCCGCTCCGGCACGGTGCTCGTGTCGGGCACGGACGTCGTACGGCCGTCCGGGCAGCGCAAGGGCCCCGGTGACCCTGCCCCCGTCTTCGGCCCCTCCATCCGGCTGGACATCGAGGCCGAGGTCGGCTTCGTGGTGGGCGCACCCTCCGATCTGGGCCGTCCGGTCGAGCTCGGCGACTTCCGGGACCACGTCTTCGGACTGTGCCTGCTGAACGACTGGTCCGCGCGGGACATCCAGGCCTGGGAGTACGTCCCCCTGGGCCCGTTCCTCGGCAAGTCCTTCGCGACCTCGGTGTCGGCGTGGATCACCCCGCTGGAGGCGCTGGACCACGCGCGCGTGGCGCCCCCGGAGCGCACGTACCCGCTGCTGCCCTACCTGGACGACTCGGCACCGGGGATCGAGCCCGGCGGCTACGACCTGCGGATCTCCGTCGCGATCAACGGTCACACGGTGTCCGAGCCGCCGTTCTCCACCATGTACTGGACCGCCGCCCAACAGCTTGCCCACATGACGGTGAACGGGGCTTCGCTGCGCACCGGCGACCTCTACGGCTCGGGCACGGTGAGCGGCCCGGCGGAGGCGCAGCGCGGCTCACTGCTGGAGCTGACCTGGAACGGCCGGGACGCCCTCGAACTCCCCGACGGCAAGCGGACATTCCTGGAGGACGGGGATCTCGTGACGCTGTCGGCGTGGGCGCCGGGGCCGGACGGGGTCCGGGTCGGGCTGGGGGAGGTCAGCGGGCGGGTTGTCTCGGCGTGAGCGGCAGCTTGTGCCGGGCGGACCACCGCTTGTAGCAACTAGTTGACACAAGTCGCCCGGGCAACGCATCTTGTACTCACCGCTTGATACAAGCGGTGAGTACAAGTCATGCGACTCACGGGGGACCTGCCATGCCCGAACTCGACATCGCCACCGCGGCGACCGCGTCCCGCGCGCCGGTCGATCGCTACGCCCGCTGGACCGGCCTGCTCGTCGGGGCCCTCGCCGCAGGCTGGTTGACGCCCCTGGACGGCGGCGCCGGCATCCTCTACGCCATCCCGGCCTTCGGGCTGTGCGCGGTGGCAGGGGTACTGACGGGCGACGCGCTGACCACACCGGCCCGAGGCGCCGTCCGCATCGCCGGACTCGCACCACGCCGGGTCCGCGACCACATGCCGCCCCGCCTCACCTGGTTCCTGGTCGCCCTGGCCGGTGCGCTGCTGGTGCTGCTGGTCGTGGCGGGCGCGACGGCTTCCCCGGACGATCTGGGCCGGGCCGGCCGCACGCTCACCCTGACCTGCCGAGGTGTGACCGAGTCGCACGGCCCATGGCCGGGTTTCCGCTACGGCCTGCCGATGGTGGCCTCCCTGGCCGTCGCGACCGTCGCCTGCGGCTGGTCCCTGAGGCGGATCGCCACCCGGCCCGGCGACGAGCAGTCCCGCCGCGACCGAACCCTGGCCGTGGTCGCGGCCTGGGGCCTGGTGGTGTCCGCCCTGCTGGTGGGCGCGGCCTCCACGGCCGCCGCCTCACTGATGGGCGTGACCTGCGACGGGACCGCGGGGACCGTGGCCACCGCGGTGCTGTCGCCGCTGGCCGTGGCCGCGCTGGTCACCCTGTCATGGGCGCTGGTCACCGTGTGCTCACCACGGGCGTCCTGGCGGCGCACGGTCGACGGGGCGGCACGGCGGCGCGGCCAGCGTCGGCCCGCCTCGGGTGACCGCCGGTGAGCGGCGCCGCGGTACGGGTCGACACGGCCAGCCCTGTCCCGCCCTACGAGCAGATCCGCGCCCAGCTCGCCGCTCTGATCACCACCGGGCGCCTGCCGGAGGGCGAACGCCTGCCGACCGTACGGCAGCTGGCCGCCGACCTGGGCCTGGCGGCCGGCACGGTAGCCCGCGCCTACCGCGAACTGGAGGCCGCGTCCCTGATCCGGACCCGGCGGGGCGCGGGTACGCGGGTGGCTCCGCTGCCGCCCGGGGCACAACGACGCGAAACGGAACTCGTCGAAACGACCAGGGACTTCGTGGCGCGGGCACAAGCTCTGGGGTTCGGGCAGGACGAGGTGCTGGAGGCTGTGCGACGAGCGTGGCGGGAGTAGGCGGGGGGGAGGACGGCCGGGTCCGACGCCACGGGCAAGCCGGACTCGAAGCAGACGACCGGATCGACATCGACACCTGACTCATTCCGTCTCTCACCGTCATACTGGCGGGGACACGCACCGTGCGACGCGCCCCGGCGCGGCGCACCCGTACCACCTGACACCCGCACACCACTCCGATCAGGAACCGGAGCCCCGGCATGACGGTCTGCCTGCTCCTGCTGAGCGTCGTCGCCATGACGGCTGCCGTACCGGCGCCGCGCGCGCTGACCAGGGCCGCCTGGCCCGAGCGGGATCCCGTGGTCGCCCTGTGGGTGTGGCAGTGCCTGGTGGCCACCGTCCTGCTGTGCTGTCTGACCGCGCTGGTGCTGGGGGCGGCGGCCGTCTTCCACACCGTCCGCGACCATGTGTTCGCCCCCGCGCCGCCCGCCGTCACCGCCGCGTACGACCTCTCCGCCGCCCCGGTCTGGGCCGCCGCTCTCACCGTGCTGCTGGCCTGCGGGGCCGCCTGGACGACGGCGATGCTCGCGCGGGAACTCGCCGAGGTCCGCCGACGCCGTGGCCGGGCCCGGGCGCATCTGCGCGAACGCGCGCCCGACCTGCCCGCGGGACTGCCGGCGGCGCGCGGGCCGATGCTGGTGCTGGAGGACGAGTACCCGGACGCGTGGTGGATGCCCGGGCACCCGCCCCAGCTGGTCGTGACCACCGGGGCGTTGCACCGGCTCACCGACCACCAGCTGGACGCCGTCCTCACCCACGAGCGCGGCCACGCGCGCGCCCACCACGACTGGCTGCTCCATCTGTCCACCGCGCTCGCCACGGGCTTCCCGCGCATCCCGCTCTTCGCCCACTTCTGCGACCAGACACACCGGCTGGTCGAGCTGGCCGCCGACGACACGGCCTCCCGGCGCTGCGGCCACCTCACCACCGCCCTGGCCCTGATCGAGCTGAACCAGCACCGCGGTGTCCTGTCCTGCGCCTCCAGCCGCCGCCTCCTCGGCGAGCGCGTGGACCGCCTCCTGGAGCCCCCGCCGCGACTGCTCCGCCGGCACCGCGCGCTCACCACGACGGTGGCCGCGCTGGTGCCGTTGCTGCCATTGCTCATCACGTTCGCTCCGGGGCTGACGGCACTGTCCTGACCCCCACCCGGGGGCTACCGCCCCGGGTCGACCGAGTGGCAGATCTTCCCCACTCTCGGACAAAACCCCAGCTCAGAGCCGTATCCAACACACCCTCACCTGGCGCAACACTCCGGCAACACCCCATTCCCTACCCACTAGGTATGGTTCCAGCCATGCCACCCACCGACCGCCCCCGAGACCACGCCGGTCAGGGCGCCGCGACCACCGTCGCCGCCCACCGCACGCGTCGCCGGCTGCGTGCGGACCGGGCCCGGCAGCTCGCCGACCTCCTGCGCCACCAGCTCCTCACCGGCGCCTTCACGGACGGCACCCTCCCGCACGAGTCCACCCTCGCCAACGACTACCGCGCCTCCCGCAACACCGTCCGCCAAGCCCTGGACCTGCTCCGGGCGGAAGGCCTGGTGGAGCGGCTGCCCGGAGTCGGCACCGTCGTCGTCGCCCAGAAATACCCGCACGGGCTCGACGCTCTGATGGGCCTCGCGGAAACCCTCCGCGAACACGGCCGCGTCACCAACGAGGTCCGCACCATGGGCCCCGCCCCCGCACCCGCTCCGGTGGCCGAACGCCTCCGCGTGCCGGCCGACGCCGACGTCCTCTACATCGAACGCCTGCGCCGCCTGAACGGCCTCCCCCTCTCCCTCGACCTCACCTACATCCCGCTCGACATCGGCACCGCCCTGCTCGGCGCCGACCTGGAGAACACCGATGTTTTCCGTCTCCTGGAAGCCATCACCGGCCAGCACCTCGGCCACGCCGAGATCACCCTGGAGGCGGTGAACGCGGACGCCCACTCCGCCGCCGTGCTCCAGGCCCCGCGCGGCGCCGCCGTGCTGATGCTGGAACGCCTCACTCACCTCGCCGACGGCCGCCCCGTCGACCTGGAGTTCATCCGCTTCCGCGGCGACCGCATCACCATGAGCGGCCTCCTGCACCGCGCTGTGCAGCCCCCTCCCGCCACGTAGTCCCACCCACCCGCTGCCTGGCTCCCGCCCACCCGCCGCGCAGCTCCCGCCCCCTGTAACCCCTGCCTGACCCGATTCCTGGAGACAGTCATGCCCTTGGCGCCCCAGCGGGCCGACGTGCCCGTGACCATCGACGAGTCGAAGTGCATCGACGGCTGCACCCTCTGCGTGGACATGTGCCCGCTGGACTCCCTCGCCATCGACGAGAGCAACGGCAAGGCGTACATGCACGTCGACGAGTGCTGGTACTGCGGCCCGTGCGCGGCCCGCTGCCCCACCGGAGCCGTCACGGTCAACATGCCCTACCTGCTCCGCTGACCCTTCCGACCTGCTCCGGCGAGAGGCCGAACGACCATGAAACGCACAGCAGTTGCCCTGTCCGCTGCGGCACTTCTCCTCCCCCTGTCCGCCTGCGGTGGCAGCGCCGAGGCGGGCAGCGGCTCCACGGTCACCGTGACCGTCGGCTACCAGTCCAAGACCATCAACACCGTCACCGCCGGGACCCTGCTCCGCTCCCTGGGCTACTTCGAGAAGCAGCTCGACTCCCTGCACGACGGCCACACCTACAAGGTCGACTGGCAGGACTACGCCACGGGCGCCCCGATCACCGCCCAGATGACCGCAGGGAAGATCGACATCGGCTCGATGGGCGACTTCCCGCTGCTGCTGAACGCGGCCCGCGGCAAGCAACTCGGCCGTCCCACCCAGCTGGTGTCCGTGACCGGCTACAACCTGCGCGGCGGCCTCAACACCGTGGTCACCGCCCCGGACTCCAAGCTCGCCTCCCTGAAGGACCTCAAGGGCAAGAAGGTCTCCACGAGCATCGGGTCCGCCGCCGACGGCACCCTCGTACGGGCCCTGCAACGCGCCGGCATCGACCCGAACACCGGTGTCTCGAAGCTCAACCAGCAGCCCGCCGTGGGCGCTTCGGCCCTCTCCGCGGGCAGCGTCGACGCACTGTCGCAGTTCGTGGCCTGGCCGGGCCTGCTCGCCTACCAGGGCAAGGCGAAGGCCCTGTACGACGGCGCCCAGCTGGACCTGCCCACCTTCCACGGCGTCACCGCCCGCCAGGACTTCGCCAAACAGCACCCGGCCGTCCTGGAAGCCTTCCTGAAGGCCCAGGCGCAGGCCACGGACTACCTCGACGACCATCCGGTGACCGCCGCGGAGAAGGTCGCCGGGGCTACCGGCCTGCCCGCCGAGGTCGTCTACCTCTACAACGGCGCCCATGGCATCGCCACCTTCGACCCGGCCGTCAAACCCCAGCTCGTCGCCGCACTGAAGCAGGACGTCTCCGTCCTCAAGGCCGCCAAGCTCACCGGTGACATCGACGTGGACTCCTTCGTCGACGACCAGTACGTGAAGAAGGCTCTCGGCGCCTCCTACGCCAAGCGGCTCGCCACCACGCCCGCACCCGCCACGAGCGAGGTGTGGGCCAAGGGCAGCGAGAAGACCGTGTCCTTCACCTCCCCGAAGAAGCTGCTCGCCTATGTGGCCGGGCACCGGGACGGCATCCGCGCCGCGTATGTCCCCGACGCCACCACCGGCACCCTCTGGTTCGCCGACAAGGCGGTCTGGGTGACCGACGGCGACCAGCTGCTGCCCTTCGTGGCCCCGGCGACCGCGCAGGCGTACCTCACCGCTCACGGCGGCGCCCGTACCGTCTCGTACGCCGACGCGCTCGGACGCTCCTCATGACCCGGCGGCCGCTCGCCCGGTATGCGCTGCGCGCGGCATCCCTGGCCACCGCCCTCGGGCTCTGGCAGCTGCTGACCGGCCTGGACGTCGATCTGTGGCTGCGCTTCTCGCAGTTCCCGACGGTCACCGATGTGGCCCGGGCCTTCGCCGACCGGGTCTCCGGAGCCGACTACTGGACCGACCTCACCGACAGCCTCACCCGGATCCTTACCGGCTTCGCCCTGGCGGCCGTCCTCGGCGTGGCGACTGGCGTGCTCGTGGCCCGCTCCCGCCTCGCCGAGGACCTGCTCGGCCCGGTCCTCGAAGTCGTCCGCCCGATCCCGGCCATCGCCCTCGTCCCCGTGGCGATCCTCCTCTTCCCCTCGAACGAGCAGGGCATCGTCTTCATCACCTGCACCGCCGCCTTCTTCCCCGTGCTGGTCTCCACCCGGCACGCGGTCCAGGCGCTCACCCCCGTCTGGGAGGAGGCGGTGCGCACCCTCGGCGGCGGCCGGCTGCGGATCCTCTGCTCGGTCGTGCTGCCGGGCGCGCTGCCCGGCATCTTCGGCGGTCTGTCGGTCGGCATCGGCGTCTCGTGGATCTGTGTGATCTCCGCCGAGATGATCTCCGGCCAGTACGGCGTCGGATACCGCACCTGGCAGGACTACACGGTCGTGAACTACCCCGGTGTCTTCGTCGGCATGGTCACGATCGGCGTCCTCGGCTGGGTCACCTCCACGGCCGTGGAACTCCTCGGCCGGCGCCTGACGCGCTGGCTGCCCCGCACCTCCTACGTCCCCGGCGGCCGGCCCCGCACCCCGGTGCCCCCACGCGCCGTCCACGTCGCCGTGCACACCGGCGGCAAGTCCCAGAACGAACCCGAGGCCCAGCACCAGGGCCACGACGACACCGAGCAGGAGGCGCGCGATGAGCACCTCGTCTGAGACGGTCGGGGCCGTCGCCGCTCCGGCCGCTCCGGCCGCTCCGGCCGCTCCGGCCCGAGTGGCTGTACGTGGCACCCGGCTCGCCCTGCGGGCCGCCGTCCTCGGCCGGCCGGACGCACCGGTCCTGCACGACGTCGGCCTGGACGTCGCGCCGGGCGAGATCCTCACCGTCGTCGGCCCCTCGGGCTGTGGCAAGTCGACGCTGCTGCGCACGCTCGCCGGACTGCTGTCCCCGCTGGCCGGGGCAGTGGAGCAGGACGGCATCCCGCTGACCGGGCCGTCTGCGGACCGCGCACTGGTCTTCCAGGAGGACGCGCTACTGCCCTGGCGCACGCTGCGCGCCAATGTCGAACTGCCCCTCGCCGTCAAGGGAGTTCCGCGACCCGAGCGCCGCGCCCAGGCCGGGTCCTGGCTGGCCCGGGTCGGACTCGCCGAACAGGCCGGGCAGTTGCCGCACCGCGTGTCCGGCGGGCAGCGCCAGCGTGCCCAGCTGGCTCGTGCGCTGGCCGGCCGGCCCCGGGCCGTCCTCATGGACGAGCCCTTCGGCGCCCTCGACCCCCAGACCCGGTCCGGCATGCAGGACCTGCTGGTGGAGGTGTTGCGCGGCACGGGAGCGACCGTCGTCTTCGTCACCCACGACGTGGACGAGGCGCTCTTCCTCGGCGACCGCATCGCCCTCCTCGGCTCCGGTCGCGTGGCCGCCGTACGCGACGTACCGCGGCCGCGTGATCGCGGCGCCCTCGACGACCCGGACCGTGTGGCCCTGCGCCGCACCGTCCTCTCCTCGCTCGGCATCTGAAAGGCACCCCGGTGACCACCCCCGCGAACGCCCCCGCGCAGACCCCCCTGGAGATCCCCGCCGTCACCGACGCCGAGGAGCTGACCTGTGACGTCCTCGTCATCGGCGGCGGCACCGCCGGCACCATGGCCGCTCTGACCGCCGCCGAGCGCGGCGCGGACGTGCTGCTCCTGGAGAAGGCCCATGTCCGCCACTCCGGTGCGCTCGCCATGGGCATGGACGGCGTCAACAACGCGGTCATCCCGGGCCGCGCCGAGCCCGACGACTACGTCGCCGAGATCACCCGCGCCAACGACGGCATCGTCGACCAGTCCACCGTCCGCCAGACCGCCACCCGCGGCTTCGCGATGGTCCAGCGACTGGAGTCGTACGGGGTCAAGTTCGAGAAGGACGAGCATGGCGCGTACGCGGTCCGCCAGGTCCATCGCTCCGGCTCGTACGTACTGCCGATGCCGGAAGGCAAGGATGTCAAGAAGGTCCTGTACCGGCAGTTGCGGCGTCGTGAGATGCGGGAGCGGATACGCATCGAGAACCGGGTGATGCCGGTGCGCGTGCTGACGGCGCCGGACGACGGACGGGCCGTGGGAGTCGTCGGATTCCACACCCGCACCGGTGCCTTCGTCACCGTCCGCGCGGGCGCGGTGATCCTTGCCACCGGCGCCTGCGGCCGCCTCGGCCTGCCCGCCTCCGGCTACCTCTACGGCACCTACGAGAATCCCACCAACGCCGGCGACGGCTACGCCATGGCCTACCACGCGGGCGCCGAGCTGACCGGAATCGAGTGCTTCCAGATCAACCCGCTGATCAAGGACTACAACGGTCCGGCCTGTGCCTACGTCGCCAACCCCTTCGGCGGCTACCAGGTCAACCGGCACGGTGAGCGGTTCGTCGACTCCGACTACTGGTCCGGGCAGATGATGGCGGAGTTCGCGGCGGAGGTGGCGAGCGACCGCGGCCCGGTCTACCTGAAGCTGAGCCATCTTCCCGAGGAGTCGATCTCGGCCCTGGAGTCCATCCTGCACTCCACCGAGCGCCCCACCCGCGGCACCTTCCACACCGGGCGGGGGCACGACTACCGCACCCACGACGTCGAGATGCACATCTCCGAGATCGGCCTGTGCGGCGGCCACTCCGCCTCCGGCGTCCGCGTCGACGACCACGCCCGCACGACCGTCCCCCGTCTGTACGCCGCCGGCGACCTGGCCTGCGTCCCGCACAACTACATGATCGGCGCCTTCGTCTTCGGCGACCTCGCGGGTGCGGACGCCGCCCGGTACACGGCGTACGACGGAGAGCTTCCCGCGGACCAGGTGCGCGAGGCGCACGAGCTGATCTACCGCCCGCTGCGCAACCCGGACGGCGCGCCGCAGCCCCAGGTCGAGTACAAGCTGCGCCGCTTCGTGAACGACTACGTGGCACCGCCCAAGTCCGGTGCGCGGCTCTCCCTCGCTCTGGAAGCCTTCGAGCGGATGCGCGCCGACATCTCCGCGATGGGTGCCCGCACCCCGCACGAGCTGATGCGCTGCGCCGAGGTCACCTTCATCCGCGACTGCGCGGAGATGGCCGCCCGAGCCTCCCTCGCCCGTACCGAGTCCCGCTGGGGGCTCTATCACGACCGCATCGACCACCCCCGGCGCGACGACGCCTCCTGGTTCCACCATCTCGATCTGCACAAGTCCCCCTCTGGTGCGATGGAGTTCACGGCCCGTCCCGTGGCTCCCTATCTGGTTCCGGTCGACGGCTTCGCCCCGGCCGGCGGTCCCTCCCGGCAGCTGGGCGAGGTCCGTCCCGAGGACGTCGCCACGGCCGGTCCGCGCGACGTGGCACCGGTCGCCGCCGGTCCGACGTCCATCCGCGCCGCCGGTGCCCCGGACCCGAGCGGCGCCCGGGGCACCGCCTCGCCCCGGCTCCTGGAACTGCTGGAGCTGGCCGAGGGGGAGCCCGAACTCGCCTCTCTGGAGCCCTACTTGACCGACCCCGATCCAGGGGTCCGCCGTACGGCCGTCTCGGTCCTCACCGAGACCGTGCCGCCCGGCACCGGGCAGGCCCTGGCCGGTGCCCTCGCCGACCCCGACATCGAGGTCCGCGCGGCCGCGGCGGCGTCGCTGCGCGAACTCGTCGAGACCCTGCCGCCCGAACCCGCCCTGGGCGGCGCTCTCACCGACGCGCTCGCCGTGCCCGATCCCGTGGTCCGCGCCGCCGCCCTCGATGTCCTGCGCGCCCTGCGGCTGGGCGAAGCCGCCGTGTTCGCCGACGCGTTGGGCGACCCCGAGATCTCCGTCCGCATCGAGGCCGTACGCGCCCTCGTCTCGGTCGACGCGGCCGAGCCGCTCGCGGCCGCCGCGGACGATCCCTCCCGGGAGGTCCGCGTCACCGTGGCCAAGGCGCTGGCCGCCGTCAGCCAGGCTCCGGTGGACCCGCGGGCCCAGGAGCTGCTCACCGGCACCCTGGACCGGCTCACCGAGGACACCGACCCGCTGGTGCGCGGTGCCGCACTGGGTGCGCTGGCCACGGCCGGCTGCCCGGCACCGCTCGCAGCCCGTGCGGTGGCCGCCCTGTCGGACCCTGCCTGGCAGGTCCGCTCCGGCGCCGCCACCGCACTGTCGGTCGCGCCCGCCGGGGCGGCTGTCCCCGCCCTCGCCAAGGCCCTCGCCGACCCGAACGCCGATGTGCGCAAGGCGGCGGTTCTGGCCCTGACCCGGCACAACGCCGGCGAGGAGGCCCGCGCGGCCCTGGCCACGGCCACGACCGACTCGGACGCGGACGTCAGGGCCTACGCGGCACGGGGGTTGTGAGGATCCCCCGCATCGCCTCGGGCGCGGCACTCGAGACGACGACGGGACTCCGATGTCTCCGGCGCGCTATATCCAGTCGTCCGGCTCCGGCTCGTCCGCCGGCTCCGGCCAGTCGTCCTCCACGGACTCACCGGGTGCGGGCGAAGCACCGCCCGTCGGCGGGGCAGCGGCAGCCGGGCCCGGCCCGTCCAGGGAGTTCAGCACCTCGAGCACGCCTTCCCCGTACGTCGCCAGCTTCTTCTCGCCGACGCCGCTGACCGTGCCCAGCTCCCGCACGGAGCCGGGGCGGCTGGTGACGATCTCCCGCAGGGTGGCGTCGTGGAAGATGACGTACGCCGGGACGCCCTGCTCCCGGGCCTGTTCGGCGCGCCAGGCGCGCAGCGCCTCGAAGGCGGGAAGCAGCGCGTCGGGCAGCTCGGCCGCGGCGGCCTTGGCCTTGCGGTCGCCCCGGCCGGAGGAGCCGCCGGAACCCGACCGGGACGTGGCCGGCTTCTTCGGCTCCTTGCGCATCGGTACCTCCCGGTCCCGCCGCAGCACCGAACCGCTCGCCTCGGTGAGCACCAGCGTGCCGTACTCGCCCTCGACCGCGAGCAGCCCCTGGGCCAGCAGCTGACGGATGACGCCCCGCCACTCGGCCTCGGCCAGGTCCTCACCGATACCGAAGACGGACAGCTGGTCGTGGTCGAACTGGATCACCTTGGCGGTGCGCTTGCCGAGCAGGATGTCGACGATCTGCACGGCGCCGAACTTCTGCCCGCGCTCCCGCTGCAGCCGCACCACCGTCGACAGGACCTTCTGTGCGGCGATCGTGCCGTCCCAGGTCTCCGGCGGGGTGAGGCAGGTGTCGCAGTTGCCGCACCCGGTGGCGGAGGGCTCCTGGCCGAAGTAGGCCAGGAGCTGGCCGCGCCGGCACTGGGCGGTCTCGCACAGGGCGAGCATGGCGTCGAGGTGGGAGGCGGCCCGGCGGCGGAACGCCTCGTCGCCCTCGCCGGACTGGATCAGCTTGCGCTGCTGGATGACGTCGTTGAGGCCGTAGGCCATCCAGGCGGTGGAGGGCAGTCCGTCGCGGCCCGCGCGACCCGTCTCCTGGTAGTAGCCCTCGATCGACTTGGGCAGGTCCAGATGGGCGACGAATCGCACGTCCGGCTTGTCGATGCCCATGCCGAAGGCGATGGTGGCGACCACGACCAGGCCGTCCTCGCGCAGGAACCGGGACTGGTGGGCCGCGCGTGTGCCCCCGTCCAGGCCCGCGTGGTAGGGCACCGCCTCGATGCCGTTGCTGCTCAGGAACTCGGCCGTCCGCTCCACCGAGTTGCGGGAGAGGCAGTACACGATGCCGGCATCGCCCGCGTGCTCCTCCCGCAGGAAGGCGAGCAGCTGCTTCTTGGGGTCGGCCTTGGGCACGATCCGGTACTGGATGTTGGGCCGGTCGAAGCTGGCGACGAAGTGGCGGGCCGTCGGCAGGTTCAGGCGCTGGGTGATCTCCTTATGGGTGGCGTCCGTGGCCGTGGCCGTGAGGGCGATCCGCGGGACGTCCGGCCAGCGCTCGCCGAGCAGGGAGAGGGCCAGGTAGTCGGGGCGGAAGTCGTGGCCCCACTGGGACACACAGTGCGCCTCGTCGATCGCGAAGACGGAGATCTTGCCGCGCGAGAGCAGATCGAGCGTGGCCTCGACCCGCAGCCGCTCCGGGGCCAGGTACAGCAGGTCCAGTTCGCCCGCGAGGAACTCGGCCTCGACCATCCGCCGCTCGTCGAAGTCCTGCGTGGAGTTGATGAAGCCGGCCCGCACACCGAGGGCGCGCAGCGCGTCCACCTGGTCCTGCATCAGCGCGATCAGGGGTGAGATCACCACGCCCGCGCCGGGTCTGACCAGGGCCGGGATCTGGTAGCACAGCGACTTGCCGCCGCCGGTCGGCATGAGGACGAGGGCGTCCCCGCCCGCCACCACATGCTCGATGATCGCTTCCTGCTCACCGCGGAAGGCCTCGTACCCGAAGACCCGGTGCAGTGTGACGAGCGCCTCGCTCGCGGCCTCGCCCGGCCCCTCGGTCATCTGTGCCATCTCGCTGATCCCGCCCGTCGCGCCCATCGTCCTGTCCCCCGCCGGTCCCCCGTGTGTCGTCTCTCGACCGCTGCCTCCACCATAGGGGCCCGAACCGACAGCCTCGGAGTTATCCACAGGCCGGCCGAGGAACCCCGCGTCAAGGACACGAATGTCGTTCACACGTTCGCGGAGACTCGCCCTTTTCCGGCCGATAGTCTGAATGCACCGGCGAGACTCCGTCCCATGGGAGCACTGATGAGCGTCGCACCGAAGGCGTCCGCGTCGAGCTGGCCGATGCCGCCGGAGGGCGGCTGGACCGCAGACGACCTGGACCGGCTTCCGAATCTTCCTCCGCACACGGAATTGATCGACGGGAGCCTGGTCTTCGTGAGTCCGCAGACTCTGTTTCATGCCCGCGCTGTCGACTTCTTCAATTGGTAGCTGCGGTCGCTGGCACCCGAGGAATTCGAGGTCATCCGCGAGTTCACAATCGACATCGACCGCCAGAACCGGCCCGAGCCGGATGTCGTCGTCGTGCGGGCGGACGTGGTGGAAGACCCGTACCAGACCCGCTTCCCTGCGGAGTCCGTCGTCCTGGCCATCGACGTCGTCTCCGAGGACTCGGTCTCCCGTGACCGCGAGACCAAGCCGCTGAAGTACGCGCGCGCGAAGATCCCCCACTACTGGCGGGTCGAGAACGAGGAGGGCCGGGCCGCGGTTCACGTCTTCGAGCTGGAGCCGACGACCGGCACCTACACCGGTACCGGTATCTTCCGCGAGCGGATGAAGCTGGACGTGCCGTTCCCGCTGGACCTCGACCTCACACAGATCAAGGTACGCCGCGACAGGAGTCAGTGATGCCGGAAACATGCAGTTGCCCGGCACCCTTCTGAACGAGGGGGCCGGGCAACGTCATGTACGCGGCGAGCGTCAGCGCACGAACACTCCCGCCTGGCTCGCCAGGTTCAGGAAGTACTGCGGTGCCACACCGAGCACCACGGTGACCGCCACTCCCATGCCGATCGCCGCCATGGTCAGCGGCGACGGCACGGCCACGGTCGGGCCCTCGGGCTTCGGCTCGCTGAAGAACATCAGCACGATCACGCGGATGTAGAAGAACGCGGCGATCGCCGAGGAGATCACACCGACCACGACCAGCGGGGCCGCGCCACCGTCCGCCGCCGCCTTGAACACGGCGAACTTCCCGGCGAAGCCGGAGGTCAGCGGGATACCGGCGAAGGCCAGCAGGAACACCGCGAACACGGCCGCCACCAGTGGCGAACGGCGACCGAGCCCGGCCCACTTGGACAGGTGGGTCGCCTCGCCGCCCGCGTCGCGCACCAGCGTGACCACCGCGAAGGCGCCGATCGTCACGAACGAGTACCCGGCCAGGTAGAACAGGACGGACGACACGCCGTCCTTCGAGGTCGCGATGACACCCGCGAGGATGAATCCGGCGTGTGCGATGGACGAGTAGGCCAGCAGCCGCTTGATGTCGGTCTGCGTGATCGCGACGATCGCGCCGCCCAGCATGGTGATGATCGCCACCGCCCACATGACCGGCCGCCAGTCCCAGCGCATGCCGGGCAGGACGACGTACAGCAGGCGCAGCAGCGCGCCGAACGCCGCCACCTTCGTCGCCGCCGCCATGAAGCCGGTCACCGGTGTCGGCGCGCCCTGGTAGACGTCGGGCGTCCACATGTGGAACGGCACCGCGCCCACCTTGAACAGCAGGCCCATGACGACCAGCCCGGTGCCGATCAGCAGCAGCGCGTCGTTGCCCATGGTGTCGGCGAGCGCCGGGTCGACGTTGGCGACCGTGCCGTCGACGACCTGCGCGATGCGCGCGTACGACACCGAGCCCGCGTAGCCGTACAGCAGGGCGATGCCGAACAGCGTGAACGCCGAGGCGAACGCGCCGAGCAGGAAGTACTTGACCGCGGCCTCCTGCGACATCAGCCGCTTGCGGCGGGCCAGCGCGCACAGCAGGTACAGCGGCAGGGAGAGGACCTCCAGGGCCACGAACAGCGTCAGCAGGTCGTTGGCCGAGGGGAACACCAGCATGCCGGCGATCGCGAAGAGCAGCAGCGGGAAGACCTCGGTGGTGGTGAACCCGGCCTTCACGGCGGCCTTCTCGCCGTCACTGCCCGGCACGGAGGCGGCCTGCGCGGCGAAGGAGTCGACCCGGTTGCCGTGCGCCTCCGGGTCCAGGCGCCGCTCGGCGAAGGTGAACAGGCCGACCAGGCCGGCGAGCAGGATCGTGCCCTGCAGGAACAGGGAGGGCCCGTCGACCGCGATCGCGCCCATGGCCGCGATGTGCGCCTTCGTGGTGCCGTACCCGTCGGCCGCCAGCGCGACGACCGCGGCGAACGCGGCACAGAGCGCGACGACCGACACGAACACCTGCGCGTAGTAGCGGGACCTGCGCGGGACGAACGCCTCGACCAGCACTCCGACCAGCGCCGCACCGACGACGATCAAGGTCGGCGACAATTGTCCGTATTCGATCTTCGGTGCCGGGATCTTCGAGATCGGATCGGCCGCGGTTGTCCACAGGCTGTGGACAGCTGTTGCGCTCACTTGGCCGCCTCCACCGAGGGCTTGGGGTCGGTCTTGTGTACGTCGGACATGGTCTGCTTGACCGCCGGGTTGACGATGTCCGTGACGGGCTTCGGGTAGACGCCCAGGAAGATCAGCAGCACGACCAGCGGGGCGACGACCACCAGCTCGCGCGCGCGGAGGTCGGGCATCGCCGAGACCTCGGGCTTCACCGGGCCCGTCATCGTCCGCTGGTACAGCACCAGGGTGTAGAGCGCGGCGAGGACGATGCCGAAGGTGGCGATGATGCCGATCACCGGATATCGCGTGAACGTGCCGACCAGGACCAGGAACTCACTCACGAACGGGGCGAGCCCCGGCAGCGACAGGGTGGCGAGGCTGCCGATCAGGAAGGTGCCGGCGAGCACCGGGGCGACCTTCTGCACACCGCCGTAGTCGGCGATGAGGCGCGAGCCGCGCCGGGAGATCAGGAATCCGGCGACCAGCATCAGCGCGGCCGTGGAGATGCCGTGGTTGACCATGTAGAGCGTGGCACCGGACTGCCCCTGGCTGGTCATCGCGAAGATGCCCATGATGATGAAGCCGAAGTGCGAGATCGACGCGTAGGCCACCAGTCGCTTGATGTCCCGCTGGCCCACGGCGAGCAGTGCGCCGTAGACGATGCTGATGAGCGCCAGTACGAGGATGACGGGCGTCGCCCACTTGCTGGCCTCCGGGAACAGCTGGAGGCAGAAGCGGAGCATCGCGAAGGTGCCCACCTTGTCGACGACCGCGGTGATGAGGACGGCGACCGGGGCGGTGGACTCCTGCATGGCGTTGGGCAGCCAGGTGTGCAGCGGCCACAGGGGCGCCTTCACCGCGAAGGCGAAGAAGAAGCCGAGGAAGAGCCAGCGTTCGGTGTTGGTCGCCATGTGCAGTGAGCCGTCGGCGCGGGCCTGCGCGATCTCCGTGAGCGAGAAGTTCCCCGCGACCACGTAGAGGCCGATCACCGCGGCCAGCATGATCAGGCCGCCGGCCAGGTTGTAGAGCAGGAACTTCACCGCCGCGTACGACCGCTGTGTGGAGGCCGCCTCCTCGCCGTGCTCGTGGGCACGGTCCCCGAAGCCTCCGATGAGGAAGTACATCGGGATGAGCATGGCTTCGAAGAAGATGTAGAAGAGAAAGACGTCGGTGGCCTCGAAGGAGATGATCACCATCGCCTCGACGGCCAGGATCAGCGCGAAGAAGCCCTGGGTGGGCCGCCAGCGGCGGCTGCCGGTCTCCAGCGGGTCGGCGTCGTGCCAGCCGGCGAGGATCACGAACGGGATCAGCAGGGCGGTCAGCGCGACGAGCGCCACGGCGATGCCGTCGACGCCCAGCTCGTAGCGGACCCCGAAGTCCTTGATCCAGGCGTGGGATTCGGTGAGCTGGTAGCGGGAGCCGTCCGGGTCGAAGCGGACCAGGACGGTGGCCGCCAGGCCGAGCGTGGCGAGCGAGACGATCAGCGCCAGCCACTTCGCGGCCGTGCGCCGCGCTGCCGGTACGGCGGCTGTGACGACCGCTCCGACGGCCGGGAGTGCCGCCGTCGCTGTCAGCAGGGGAAAGGACATCGGTATCAGACCGCCCTCATCAGCAGGGTCGCGGCGACCAGGAGAGCCGCACCGCCGAACATCGAGACCGCGTAGGAGCGGGCGAAGCCGTTCTGGATCCGGCGCAGCCGCCCGGACAGGCCGCCGAAGCCGGCCGCCGTGCCGTTCACGACGCCGTCGACCAGGGTGTGGTCGACGTACACCAGGGAGCGCGTGAGGTGCTCTCCGCCGCGCACCAGGACGACGTGGTTGAAGTCGTCCTGGAGCAGGTCGCGCCGGGCGGCCCGGGTGAGCAGCGACCCGCGCGGGGCGAGGACCGGGACGGGCTTGCGGCCGTACTGGGCCCAGGCGACGGCCACACCGACGACCAGGCACACCATGGTCGCGCCGGTGACCGTCGCCGCGCTGAGCGGCGAGTCGCCCTCGCTGTGGCCGGTGACCGGCTCCAGCCAGTTCAGGAAGCGGTCGCCGAAGCTGAACAGGCCGCCGGCGAAGACCGACCCGAACGCGAGCACGATCATCGGGATCGTCATGACCTTGGGCGACTCGTGCGGGTGCGGCTCGCTGCCGTTCTCGTCCGGCTGCCAGCGCTTCTCACCGAAGAAGGTCATCAGCATCACGCGCGTCATGTAGAAGGCGGTGATGGCCGCGCCCAGCAGGGCCGCGCCGCCGAGGATCCAGCCCTCGGTGCCGCCCTTGGCGAAGGCCGCCTCGATGATCTTGTCCTTGGAGAAGAAGCCGGACAGGCCCGGGAAGCCGATGATGGCGAGGTAGCCGAGGCCGAAGGTGACGAAGGTGACCGGCATGTACTTGCGCAGGCCGCCGTACTTGCGCATGTCGACCTCGTCGTTCATGCCGTGCATGACCGAGCCGGCGCCGAGGAACAGCCCGGCCTTGAAGAAGCCGTGCGTGACCAGGTGCATGATCGCGAAGACGTAGCCGATGGGGCCAAGGCCCGCGGCCAGCACCATGTAGCCGATCTGCGACATGGTCGAGCCGGCCAGTGCCTTCTTGATGTCGTCCTTCGCGCAACCGACGATCGCACCGAAGAGGAGCGTGACCGCACCGACCACGGTGACCACGAGCTGCGCGTCGGGTGCCGCGTTGAAGATCGCGGAGGAGCGGACGATCAGGTAGACGCCCGCGGTCACCATCGTCGCGGCGTGGATGAGGGCCGAGACCGGGGTCGGGCCCTCCATCGCGTCCCCGAGCCAGGACTGCAGCGGCACCTGGGCCGACTTGCCGCAGGCGGCGAGCAGAAGCATCAGGGCGATGGCGGTGAGCTTGCCCTCGGAGGCGTCGCCGACGTGGCTGAACACCGGACCGAAGGCGAAGGTCCCGAACGTCGTGAACATCAGCATGATCGCGATGGACAGGCCCATGTCGCCGACCCGGTTGACCAGGAAGGCCTTCTTCGCCGCCGTGGCCGCGCTGGGCTTGTGCTGCCAGAAGCCGATCAGCAGGTAGGAGGCAAGACCGACGCCCTCCCAGCCGACGTACAGCAGCAGGTAGTTGTCGGCGAGGACGAGGAGCAGCATCGCCGCGAGGAACAGGTTCAGGTAGCCGAAGAAGCGGCGGCGCCGCTCGTCGTGCTCCATGTACCCGACCGAGTACAGGTGGATCAGCGAGCCGACGCCGGTGATCAGCAGGACGAACGTCATCGACAGCTGGTCGAGGCGGAAGGTGACGTCCGCCTGGAAGCTCTCGACCGGAATCCAGGTGTACAGGTGCTGGATCAGGGTGCGGTGCTCGGCGTCCTTGCCCAGCAGATCGGCGAAGAGGATCACGCCGAACACGAAAGAGGTCGTCGACAGGAGCGTGCCGATCCAGTGGCCGACGGCGTCCAGGCGCCGGCCACCGACCAGCAGGACGGCCGCTCCGAGCAGGGGCGCCGCGATCAGCAGCGCAATCAGGTTCTCTGCGTTCATACGGTCCAGCGCCCCTTACAGCTTCATCAGGCTGGCGTCGTCGACCGAGGCCGAGTGGCGGGTACGGAACAGCGACACGATGATCGCGAGCCCGACCACGACCTCCGCGGCGGCGACGACCATCGTGAAGAAGGCGATGATCTGGCCGTCGAGATTGCCGTGCATCCGGGAGAAGACGACGAACGCGAGGTTGCAGGCGTTGAGCATCAGCTCGATGCACATGAACACGACGATCGCGTTCCGCCTGATCAGCACGCCGGTGGCGCCGATCGTGAACAACAAGGCAGAGAGATAGAGGTAGTTCACGGGGTTCACTTCGACGCCTCCTCGGACCGCTTGAAGTGCGCCGGCTCGATCTCCGTGCGCTCCAGGCGCTCCTCCGCGCGCTGCTCCAGCGCCCGCAGGTCGTTCAGCGCCTCGGCGGACACGTCACGGATCTGACCGCGCTCGCGCAGCGTCTTGTTGACGGTCAGCTCGGACGGCGTGCCGTCGGGCAGCAGGCCCGCGATGTCCACGGCGTTGTGCCGGGCGTAGACACCGGGGGCGGGCAGCGGCGGCAGGTGCTTGCCCTCGCGGACGCGCTGCTCGGCCAGCTCGCGCTGGGTCTTGGCACGCTCGGTGCGCTCGCGGTGGGTGAGCACCATGGCGCCGACGGCGGCCGTGATCAGCAGGGCGCCGGTGATTTCGAAGGCGAAGACGTACTTCGTGAAGATGAGGGACGCGAGGCCCTCCACGTTGCCGTTGGCGTTCGCCTGACCGGTGCCGGCGAACTCCGTCAGGGAGGCGTTCCCGACGCCCGCGAGGAGCAGGACGCCGAAGCCGACCCCGCACACAAGGGCCAGCCAGCGCTGGCCCTTGATGGTCTCCTTCAGCGAGTCCGCGGCCGTGACGCCGACCAGCATCACCACGAACAGGAACAGCATCATGATCGCGCCGGTGTAGACGACGATCTGCACGATCCCGAGGAAGTAGGCACCGTTGGCGAGGTAGAACACCGCCAGGACGATCATGGTCCCGGCGAGGCAGAGCGCGCTGTGCACGGACTTCTTCATGAAGACGGTGCACAGGGCGCCGATCACCGCGACCGTGCCGAGGACCCAGAACTGGAAGGCCTCACCGGTGGAGGTGGTGTAGGCGGCGAGCTGCGGGCTCATGCCTCCACCTCCTGGTCCCCGGCCGTGCTCGAAGGGCCTGCCATCTGGGACTGTTCGCCCTTGGAGACGGCCACCTGCCGCACGGTCCCCGGCGCGGCTTCCGTCACCAGACCCCGGTAGTAGTCCTGTTCGTCGGTCCCCGGGAAGATCGCGTGCGGGGTGTCGACCATGCCCTCTTCGAGGCCGGCGAGCAGCTGCTCCTTGGTGTAGATGAGGTTGGCGCGGCTGGAGTCGGCCAGTTCGAACTCGTTGGTCATCGTCAACGCGCGCGTGGGGCACGCCTCGATGCACAGCCCGCACAGGATGCAGCGGGCGTAGTTGATCTGGTAGACGCGGCCGTACCGCTCGCCCGGGGAGTAACGCTCCTCGTCGGTGTTGTCGGCGCCCTCCACATAGATGGCGTCGGCGGGGCAGGCCCAGGCGCACAGCTCGCAGCCGACACACTTCTCCAGACCGTCCGGATGGCGGTTGAGCTGGTGCCGTCCGTGGAACCGCGGAGCTGTGGTCTTCTGCTGCTCCGGGTACTGCTCGGTCAGCCGCTTCTTGAACATGGCCTTGAAGGTCACGCCGAAGCCGGCCACGGGATTCTGGAAGCCGGGCTTCGTCTGCCCGGCCTCCTTGGGCTCCTCAGCCATCGGACGCCTCCTTTCCATCCGAAGATCCGTCACTGACAGTGTCCGAGCCGCCACTGACAATCAGCTCCCGCTCGCGGCGCGGGCTGCGCCTCGGCACCGGCGGCAGTTCCTGTCCGGGCAACGGCGGTACGGGGAATCCGCCCGCCATCGGGTCGAATCCGGCGGGCTGGGCAGCGGGCTGCTCGGCCGGCCTGGCCTTCTCGCGGAACATGTCGGCGACGAAGGAGATCAGCAGCAGGGCGAGGACACCGCCGCCGACGTAGAGGGCGATGTCGGCGAAGTCGTAGTTCTCGTTGCGCAGCGCCCGCACGGTCGCGACGAGCATCAGCCAGGTCACGGAGACCGGGATGAGGACCTTCCAGCCGAGCTTCATCAGCTGGTCGTAGCGGACGCGTGGGAGCGTGCCGCGCAGCCAGATGAAGAAGAACAGCAGCAGCTGGACCTTGATGACGAACCAGAGCAGCGGCCACCAGCCGTGGTTCGCGCCCTCCCAGAAGGCGCTGATCGGCCACGGGGCGCGCCAGCCGCCGAGGAAGAGGGTGGCCGACACGGCGGAGACCGTCACCATGTTCACGTACTCGGCGAGCATGAACATCGCGAACTTGATCGAGGAGTACTCGGTGTTGAAGCCGCCGACCAGGTCGCCCTCGGACTCCGGCATGTCGAAGGGGGCGCGGTTGGTCTCGCCGACCATCGTGATGATGTAGAGGATGAAGGAGACCGGCAGCAGCAGGATGTACCAGCGGTCGTGCTGCTGCTCGACGATCGTCGACGTCGACATCGACCCCGAGTAGAGGAACACGGAGGCGAACGCGGCGCCCATGGCGATCTCGTAGGAGATCATCTGCGCGCAGGAGCGCAGGCCGCCGAGGAGCGGGTAGGTGGATCCGGAACTCCAACCCGCGAGGACGATGCCGTAGATGCCGACGGAGGCGACCGCGAGGATGTAGAGCATCGCGATCGGCAGGTCGGTGAGCTGCATCGTGGTGCGGTGCCCGAAGATCGAGATCTCGTTGTCGGCCGGGCCGAACGGGATCACCGCGATCGCCATGAAGGCCGGGATGGCCGCGACGATCGGCGCGAGGACGTAGACCACCTTGTCAGCGCGCTTGACGATGAGGTCTTCCTTGAGCATCAGCTTCACGCCGTCGGCGAGCGACTGGAGCATGCCCCAGGGCCCGTGCCGGTTGGGCCCGATGCGCAGCTGCATCCAGGCGACGACCTTGCGCTCCCAGACGATGGAGAACAGCACGGTCACCATCAGGAAGGCGAAGCAGAACACCGCCTTGACGACGACCAGCCACCAGGGGTCGCGGCCGAACATCGAGAGGTCTTCAGCGGCGAGATACGGGCTCATGCCTCCACCTCCTTGGGGGTCTCTTCGGCGAGTGCCGCCGGACCGATACAGACGAGGGAGCCGGGCTGCGCGCCGGTGTCGGAGGCGGCGCCCGAGCCGACGGAGTTCAGCGGGAGCCACACCACCCGGTCGGGCATCTCGGTGACCTGGAGCGGGAGTGCGGTCGTGCCGGCCGATCCGGTGACGGCGAGCATCCCGCCGTCCTCGACGCCGGCCTCGGCGGCGGTGGCGGCCGACACACGCGCGCGTGCGGCGTGCCGGGTGCCGGCGAGCGCCTCGTCGCCCTCCTGCAGGACACCGTGGTCGAGCAGCAGCCGGTGTCCGGCGAGTACGGCCTCGCCCGCGGCGGGACGGGGCAGCGCGCCCGCCGTCTCCGTCGGCCCGGTGGCCCGCGGACCTTCCCAGGCGCCAAGCCGGTCGATCTCCGCGCGCGTGGTGCGCAGGTCCGGCAGGCCCAGGTGGACGTCCATGGCGTCGGCCAGCATCTGCAGCACGCGCCCGTCGGTCGGGGCGAGGCGGCGGGTCATCTGCTCGGGCTTGAGAGCGGCCTCGAAGAAGCGGACCCTGCCCTCCCAGTTGAGGAAGGTGCCCGCCTTCTCGGCGACCGCGGCGACCGGCAGGACGACGTCGGCGCGCTCGGTGACCTCGCTGGGCCGCTGTTCCAGCGACACCAGGAAGCCGACACTGTCGAGCGCCTCCCGCGCGCGTGCCGGGTCGGGCAGGTCGGCGGCCTCGACACCGGCGACCACGAGCGCGGACAGTTCGCCGGTGGCGGCGGCCTCGATGATCTGGTGGGTGTCACGGCCGTAGCGCAGGGGCAGTTCGGCCAGCCCCCAGACGGCGGCTACCTCGTCCCGCGCGCGCGGGTCGGTCGCGGGGCGGCCGCCCGGCAGCAGCGACGGCAGTGCGCCCGCCTCGACGGCACCGCGCTCCCCCGCCCGTCGCGGGATCCACACCAGCTCGGCGCCGGTCGCGCCGGCCGCGCGTGCGGCGGCGGTGAGCCCGCCGGGCACGGCGGCGAGCCGCTCTCCGACGACGATCACCGCGCCGTCTGCGCGCAGGGCCTCGGCGGCCTTCGTGCCGGGCTCCTCCAGGACGACGCCGCTCGCGAGGGCGTCCAGCCACTCGGTCTCGGTCCCGGGAGCGGCCGGCAGCAGCGTGCCGCCCGCCTTCTCCAGGCCGCGCGTGGCGTGTGTGGCCAGCGCGAACACCTGCTGCCTGTGGCCCCGCCAGGCCTTGCGCAGCCGCAGGAAGACGCCGGGCGCCTCCTCCTCCGACTCGAAGCCGACGAGCAGGACGGCGGGCGCCTTCTCCAGGGAGGTGTACGTGACGCCCGTACCGTCGAGGTCACGGCCTCGGCCGGCCACCCGGGCCGCCAGGAAGTCGGCCTCCTCGCCGCTGTGCACGCGCGCGCGGAAGTCGATGTCGTTCGTGTCGAGCGCCACGCGCGCGAACTTGCTGTACGCGTAGGCGTCCTCGACGGTCAGACGGCCACCGGCGAGGACACCGGCCCGGGAGCGGGCGGCGGTCAGCCCGCGCGCGGCCGCTTCCAGGGCCTCCGGCCAGGAGGCGGGCTCCAGGACGCCCTCGGCGTTGCGCACGAGCGGGATGTCGAGGCGGTCCTTGAGCTGGGCGTACCGGAACGCGAAGCGTCCCTTGTCGCAGATCCACTCCTCGTTGACCTCGGGGTCGTTGGCGGCGAGCCGCCGCATGACCTTGCCGCGCCGGTGGTCGGTGCGGGTGGCGCAGCCGCCAGAGCAGTGCTCGCACACCGACGGCGAGGAGACCAGGTCGAAGGGGCGGGAGCGGAAACGATAGGCCGCCGAGGTGAGCGCGCCGACCGGGCAGATCTGGATGGTGTTCCCGGAGAAGTACGACTCGAAGGGGTCGCCCTCGCCGGTGCCGACCTGCTGCAGCGCGCCCCGCTCCAGCAGCTCGATCATCGGGTCGCCCGCGATCTGGTTGGAGAACCGGGTGCAGCGGGCGCACAGCACGCACCGCTCGCGGTCGAGCAGCACCTGTGTGGAGATCGGGACGGGCTTCTCGTACGTCCGTTTGCGGCCCTCGAAACGGGACTCCGCGTTGCCGTGCGACATGGCCTGGTTCTGCAGCGGGCACTCGCCGCCCTTGTCGCAGACCGGGCAGTCCAGCGGGTGGTTGATGAGCAGCAGCTCCATCACCCCCTGCTGGGCCTTCTCGGCGACGGGGGAGGTGAGATGGGTCTTCACGGCCATCCCGTCCGTACACGTGATCGTGCAGGACGCCATCGGCTTGCGCTGGCCCTCGACCTCGACGATGCACTGACGGCAGGCACCGGCGGGGTCCAGGAGGGGGTGGTCGCAGAAGCGGGGGATCTCGATGCCGAGCTGCTCGGCGGCCCGGATGACCAGGGTGCCCTTGGGCACGCTGATCTCGGCGCCGTCGATCGTCAGCGTGACGAGGTCCTCCGGCGGGACCGCCGCCTCTCCCCCTCCCGAGGGAGCACTGGTGGTCACGGTCATGCGTTCACCTCCGGGCGGTCCGCCCAGGCCGTCGACTTGGCCGGGTCGAAGGGGCAGCCCCGGCCCGTGATGTGCTGCTCGTACTCCTCGCGGAAGTACTTCAGCGAGGAGAAGATCGGTGAGGCCGCGCCGTCGCCGAGAGCGCAGAAGGACTTGCCGTTGATGTTGTCGGCGATGTCGTTCAGCTTGTCCAGGTCGGACATGACGCCCTTGCCGGCCTCGATGTCCCGTAGCAACTGCACCAGCCAGTACGTCCCTTCACGGCAGGGTGTGCATTTGCCGCAGGACTCGTGGGCGTAGAACTCGGTCCACCGGGTCACCGCCCGCACCACGCAGGTCGTCTCGTCGAAGCACTGCAGGGCCTTCGTGCCGAGCATGGAACCCGCGGCGCCCACTCCTTCGTAGTCGAGAGGGACGTCGAGGTGCTCGTCGGTGAACATCGGCGTCGAGGAGCCGCCGGGCGTCCAGAACTTGAGGCGATGCCCGCTTCGCATTCCGCCGCTCATGTCGAGGAGCTGGCGGAGCGTGATGCCGAGCGGCGCCTCGTACTGGCCGGGGCTCGCGACGTGACCGCTGAGCGAGTAGAGCGTGAAGCCGGGCGACTTCTCGCTCCCCATCGACCTGAACCAGTCCTTGCCGTTTTTCAGGATGGCGGGAACTGACGCGATCGATTCGACGTTGTTCACCACAGTCGGACAGGCGTAGAGGCCTTCCACCGCGGGGAAGGGGGGACGGAGCCGCGGTTGACCACGGCGGCCTTCGAGCGAGTCGAGCAGTGCGGTCTCCTCACCGCAGATGTACGCGCCGGCGCCGGCGTGCACGGTGAGTTCGAGGTCGAGGCCGCTGCCCAGGATGTTCTCGCCGAGGTAGCCGGCCGCGCGGGCCTCCCGCACGGCCTCGTGCAACCGCCGCAGAACGGGGACGACCTCACCACGCAGATAGATGAAGGCGTGCGACGACCTGATGGCATAGCACGCGATCACCATGCCCTCGATGAGGCTGTGCGGGTTCGCGAAGAGGAGCGGGATGTCCTTGCAGGTCCCGGGCTCCGATTCGTCGGCGTTGACAACCAGATAGTGCGGTTTTCCATCGCCCTGCGGAATGAACTGCCACTTCATCCCGGTCGGGAATCCCGCGCCGCCGCGCCCGCGCAGACCGGAGTCCTTGACGTACGCGATCAGGTCGTCCGGCGACATGGCGAGCGCCTTGCGGAGCCCCTCGTACCCCTCGTGCCTCCGGTAGACGTCCAGGGTCCAGGACCGGTCCTCGTCCCAGAAGGCCGACAGCACGGGTGCGAGCAGCTTCTCGGGGCTGGTGTCCTTGAGTTCGGGAACCACGGTCATCACTCCCCCTCCTCGGCGCCGGGCCCTGCCGGGTGGGCCGGGTCGGAGGCCGATGTCTCCTGCGGCGCGTCGTGCGAGCTGAGGTGCTCGGCCGACGACGGATCGTGCACTGTCCGGTCCTGTGGTTCGTCGTGCGGACCGCCGTCGCGCGGATGGACCACGCGCGCGGGTGCGGCCTCTCCCCTTGCCAGGCGGAGGCCCATCAGCGAAGCGGGTCCCGCACTGCCGCTCTCCTCGACGGCCCCGGGCCGCTCGTCGGGGAAGCCGGCCAGGATCCGCGCGGTCTCCTTGAAGGTGCACAGCCGCGCACCGCGCGTGGGCTGCACGGGCCGTCCCGCACGCAGGTCGTCGACCAGGCGCTTGGCGCTGCCGGGCGTCTGGTTGTCGAAGAACTCCCAGTTGACCATCACGACCGGCGCGAAGTCGCAGGCCGCGTTGCACTCGATGTGCTCCAGGGTGACCGTGCCGTCGTCGGTGGTCTCGCCGTTCCCGACGCCCAGGTGCTCCTGGAGGGTCTCGAAGATCGCGTCGCCGCCCATCACCGCGCACAGCGTGTTGGTGCACACGCCCACCTGGTAGTCACCGGAGGGCTTGCGCCGGTACATCGTGTAGAAGGTGGCGACGGCGGTGACCTCGGCCGTGGTCAGGTCCAGCAGGTCCGCGCAGAACTGCATTCCGGTGCGCGTGACATGGCCCTCCTCCGACTGCACGAGGTGCAGCAGCGGCAGCAGGGCGGACCGGGAGTCCGGGTAGCGCGCGATCAGCTCGCGCGCGTCCGTCTCCAGCCGGGCCCGGACGTCGTCCGGGAACGCGGGTGCGGGCAGTTGGGGCATGCCCAGGCTGACGCCCCGCTCCGAGGAACTGGTGGTCACCGGTCGACGCCTCCCATCACGGGGTCGATGGACGCGACGGCGACGATGACGTCGGCGACCTGGCCGCCTTCGCACATCGCCGCCATGGCCTGCAGGTTGGTGAAGGACGGGTCGCGGAAGTGGACCCGGTAGGGGCGGGTGCCGCCGTCGGAGACGGCATGCACCCCGAGTTCGCCCTTGGGTGACTCGACGGCCGCGTACGCCTGTCCCGGCGGGACACGGAAGCCCTCGGTGACCAGCTTGAAGTGGTGGATCAGGGCCTCCATGGAGGTGCCCATGATCTTCTTGATGTGGTCGAGGGAGTTACCGAGGCCGTCCGGCCCCAGGGCGAGCTGGGCGGGCCAGGCGATCTTCTTGTCGGCGACCATGACCGGGCCGGGCTGGAGCCGGTCCAGGCACTGCTCGACGATCCTGAGCGACTGGCGCATCTCCTCCAGGCGGACCAGGAAGCGGCCGTAGGAGTCGCAGCTGTCGGCGGTCGGGACGTCGAAGTCGTACGTCTCGTAGTCGCAGTACGGCTGTGTCTTGCGCAGGTCGTGCGGCAGGCCGGCGGAGCGCAGGATCGGGCCGGTGGCGCCGAGGGCCATGCAGCCGGCCAGGTCGAGGTAGCCGATGTCCTGCATGCGGGCCTTGAAGATGGGGTTCCCGGTGGCGAGCTTGTCGTACTCCGGGAGGTTCTTCTTCATCTTCTTCACGAACTCGCGGATCTGGTCCACCGCGCCGGGCGGCAGGTCCTGGGCGAGTCCGCCGGGCCGGATGTACGCGTGGTTCATGCGCAGGCCCGTGATGAGCTCGTAGATGTCGAGAATCATTTCACGATCACGGAATCCGTAGATCATGATCGTGGTGGCGCCGAGTTCCATACCACCGGTGGCGATGCACACCAGGTGGGAGGACATCCGGTTCAGCTCCATCAGAAGCACCCGGATGATCTTTGCGCGCTCGGTGATCTCGTCCTCGATGCCGAGGAGCTTCTCGACGGCGAGACAGTAGGCGGTCTCGTTGAAGAAGGACGTCAGGTAGTCCATGCGCGTCACGAACGTGGTGCCCTGCGTCCACGTGCGGAACTCGAGGTTCTTCTCGATGCCGGTGTGGAGGTAGCCGATGCCGCAGCGGGCCTCGGTGACGGTCTCGCCCTCGATCTCCAGGATCAGCCGGAGCACCCCGTGGGTGGAGGGGTGCTGGGGACCCATGTTGACGACGATGCGCTCGTCGTCGGCGCGGGCCGCGGACTGGACGACCTCGTCCCAGTCGCCACCGGTGACCGTGTAGACGGTGCCTTCGGTGGTCTCGCGCGCCGAAGCGGCGGAGGCCGCGGATGCTGACTGCGTGCTCACGAGTACGACCTCCGCTGGTCCGGAGCCGGGATCTGGGCGCCCTTGTACTCGACGGGGATGCCGCCGAGGGGATAGTCCTTGCGCTGCGGGTGGCCCTGCCAGTCGTCCGGCATCATGATCCGGGTCAGGGCCGGGTGACCGTCGAAGACGATCCCGAAGAAGTCGTAGGTCTCGCGCTCGTGCCAGTCGTTGGTGGGATAGACGGAGACCAGGGACGGGATGTGCGGGTCGCTGTCGGGGGCGCTGACCTCGAGGCGGACCAGCCGGTTGTGGGTGATCGAGCGCAGGTGGTAGACGGCGTGCAGCTCGCGGCCCTTGTCGTGCAGGTAGTGGACGCCGCTGACGCCGGTACACAGCTCGAAGCGCAGGGCCGGGTCGTCGCGCAGCGTGCGGGCGACGCGCAGCAGGTGCTCGCGTTCGATGTGGAAGGTCAGCTCGTCGCGGTCGACCACCGTCTTCTCGATGGCGTTCTCGGGGAGGAGCCCCTGTTCCTCCAGGGCGCCCTCCAGCTCGTCGGCGACCTCGTCGAACCAGCCGCCGTAGGGCCGGGTCGCCGGTCCCGGGAGCCGGACCGAGCGGACCAGGCCGCCGTAGCCGGAGGTGTCGCCTCCATTGTCGGCGCCGAACATGCCGCGCTGGACGCGGATCTCCTCGCCGCCCTGGCCGCGCTGGCCGGGGAGGTTGGAGGCGGCGAGGTCCTTCTCGGGGTTCACCCCGTTCGCGGACCCGTTCGCGGACCCGTTCGCGCCGTTGGTGCCGTTCGCGTCGCTCACCGCAGCAGCCCCTTCATCTCGATCGTGGGCAGGGCCTTGAGCGCCGCTTCCTCCGCCTCCCGGGCCGCCTCCTCGGCGTTCACGCCGAGCTTGGAGGTCTGGATCTTCTGGTGGAGCTTGAGGATGGCGTCCATCAGCATCTCGGGCCGGGGCGGGCAGCCGGGGAGATAGATGTCGACCGGGACGATGTGGTCGACGCCCTGGACGATCGCGTAGTTGTTGAACATGCCGCCCGAGGAGGCGCAGACACCCATGGAGATCACCCACTTCGGGCTGGGCATCTGGTCGTAGACCTGCCTGAGCACCGGCGCCATCTTCTGGCTGACCCGGCCGGCGACGATCATCAGGTCCGCCTGGCGCGGCGAGCCGCGGAAGACCTCCATGCCGAAGCGCGCGAGGTCGTAGCGGCCGGCGCCGGTGGTCATCATCTCGATGGCGCAGCAGGCCAGGCCGAAGGTGGCCGGGAAGACCGATGCCTTGCGCACCCAGCCCGCGGCCTGCTCGACGGTGGTCAGCAGGAAGCCGCTCGGCAGCTTTTCTTCGAGTCCCATGTCTCTAAAGGCCCCTCAGTCCCATTCCAGGCCGCCGCGCCGCCATACGTACGCGTACGCGACGAAGACGGTGAGCACGAAGAGCAGCATCTCCACGAGCCCGAAAACACCCAGGGCGTCGAAGGTGACGGCCCAGGGGTAGAGGAAGACGATCTCGATGTCGAAGACGATGAAGAGCATCGCCGTCAGGTAGTACTTGATGGGGAAGCGCCCGCCGCCGGCCGGCGTGGGGGTCGGCTCGATACCGCACTCGTAGGCTTCGAGCTTGGCGCGGTTGTACCGCTTCGGACCGATCAGCGTGGCCATGACCACGGAGAAGATCGCAAAGCCTGCCCCGAGGGCTCCCAGTACGAGGATGGGCGCATAGGCGTTCACCGCTCCTCGCTCCTCTCAGTCGGCACTGACTGGTGGCGGTTGCACTGGGCTCACATCCGCCCCACCGGTCCCACGAACCCCGCTCGTCCCGGGCGAAGATCGAGAACATGTGAAGCAGGTCACAAGCCCAACTGCCTCGCATCTTATGCCCGCCGCTCTGTGATCTGCGACACGGGGTATTACACAAGCTTTGTGATCTCCACCACCTGACGAAGGATCATGAAGTCGGATGATGAGTGATCTTCATACTCGAAGCGTTCAGGTGGTCACCAGAAGTGACATTTCCGCTCGTCGTCGCAGGCCGGGAGGGTCGTCTCAATATCAAGAGAGTTCCGCTGCATGCAAATTGGTGCTCGGCGCGACGCCTTGATAGAGGACCCGTTCACACATCAGAGGGAGGCTCGCGGCGGGATGTGGACGCGACGCGGGTGCGTGCACGCGTTCACGAAGTCCCGCCCGCGCGTGACGCCGCCCTTCCGGTGACCGTTCCGTGACCTCCGCCACATCCATGAGAGCGGCATGAGAACCGGGCTTGGCCATCCATCCGAACCAGTGGTAGGTGCGGGGCAATTCGGACTTAATGATCAAAGGCCGTGATCAAGGGCTTGATCACGGTCGTCCGCAATGTCCGTTACGGCGTCAATAAAGAGTGACGCGCCCGGGGTTTGCGGTCTCGATTGAACAACTGTGGCGCAGCACACGTTTCTTGAAGATATGAAGGAGCCCCTGGTACCGGTTATTCCCATGTCCCACACCGCTCACATACGCAGCCACCGGAAGCCCCGCCGCAGCGCGTCGACCATCGCCGTGCGGGCCGGAGTTGCCGGTGGCGTCCTCAGCACCCTGGCAGTCGCCGGGGCGTCCGGCTCGGCGAACGCTGCCGAGCCGGTGACGCAGACCCTCGAACTGCCCACCCTGACGGCCGACCTGGCCGCTCAGGTCGCCCAGTCCGCGGACGCCACGCAGCAGGCCGCCGCGAACTACCAGCTGCAGGCCGAGCGCGACCAGGCCGCCGCAAACGCCGCGAAGCAGGCCAAGGCGGACCTCGCGGACGCCAAGCAGAAGGCGGCGGAGGCCAAGAAGAAGGCCCAGGAGGCCGCCCGCAAGGCCGCGGCCGAGCGCGCCTCGCGCAGTGCGGAGCGGACGACGCTCTCCACCACGGCGGGCACCGACACCTCCACGAGCACGAGCACGTCCACGGCCACCGGTTCGGCCGCGGCCGTCATCTCGTTCGTGAAGGCGCAGATCGGCAAGGCGTACGTCTCCGGCGCGACCGGCCCCAGCGCCTACGACTGCTCCGGCCTGGTGCAGACGGCCTTCAAGCAGGTGGGCATCAGCCTGCCGCGCGTCTCCCAGGACCAGTCGACGGCCGGCACCCAGGTGTCGCTGAGCAACCTGCAGCCGGGCGACATCCTGTACTGGGGCAGCGCGGGCAGCGCGTACCACGTGGCGGTGTACGTCGGCGACGGTAAGTTCGTCGGCGCGCAGAACCCGTCCAGCGGCGTCGGGGAGCACGACCTGTCGTACGACCCGCCGACCGGCGCCGTGCGGGTGCTCTGAGCGCCTCAGGACGCCACTCACACGCGTAGGGCCGCAGCCGCTCGGGGGCAGCGGCCCTTCCGCGTCTCCTGACATGCTCGGCACGGGCCCCGGGCGGTGGCCCGTCCACGAGCGAAGGAGACCGCGCGATGCCACGCGTGTTCGTCCAGGGCAGCCCCGCCGACCACTACCCGCGCCATGCCCCCGAGGCCGGGCGCGGTGCGGTGCGCCGCATCACCGAGGTCGGCGATGAGGTCCTGCACAAGCCCTGCCGGGACGTCACCGAGTTCGGGCCCGACCTCGCCGCGCTCATCGACGACATGTTCCTCACCATGTACGTCGCCGAGGGGCGGGACTGGCCGCGAATCAGATCGGGGTCGATCTGCGCCTGTTCGTGTACGACTGCCCCGACGATGATGGAATCCGATATGTCGGACACCTTGTCAATCCGGTACTGGCGACCGCCTCGGTGGGACGGCGGCTGATCGACGAGGGCGAAGGGTGCCTGTCGGTGCCGGGTGCCGTCATGGCCGTACCGCGGCCGGACCGGGCCGTGGTGCGCGGACAAGGACCGGAACGGCAGTCCCGTCGCCATCGAGGGCACGGGGCACTTCGCACGCTGCCTCGCCCACGAGACCGGCCACACCAGCGGGCACATCTATCTGGACCGGCTCCCAGAATAGGAGAAAAAGGACGCGCTGCGGCAGATGGCGGACCGGCGGGACGAGGTGTACGCCCGCCGAGCCGCCAACGCTGCGGCCCTCAGCGCCTGATCACGCCTTCGGCGCCACCTTGCTCAGGCCGTTGATGATGCGGTCCATCGCGTCGCCGCCCGTCGGGTCGGTGAGGTTCGCGAGGAGCTTCAGGGTGAACTTCATCAGCACCGGGTGGGTGAGGCCCCGCTGGGCGGCGATCTGCATGACCTTCGGGTTGCCGATGAGCTTCACGAAGGCGCGGCCCAGGGTGTAGTACCCGCCGTAGGTGTCCTTGAGGACGCGCGGGTAGCGCTGGAGGGCGATCTCCCGCTGGGCGGGCGTGGCCCGCGCGTGGGCCTGGACGATGACGTCGGCGGCGATCTGGCCGGACTCCATGGCGTAGGCGATGCCCTCGCCGTTGAAGGGGTTCACCAGGCCGCCGGCGTCGCCGACGAGCAGCAGGCCCTTGGTGTAGTGGGGCTGGCGGTTGAAGGCCATGGGCAGGGCGGCGCCGCGGATCGGGCCGGTCATGTTCTCCGGGGTGTAGCCCCACTCCTGAGGCATGGACGCGCACCAGGCCTTGAGGATCTCGCGCCAGTCCAGCTCCTTGAAGGCGGCCGAAGTGTTGAGCACGCCGAGGCCCACGTTGGAGGTGCCGTCGCCCATGCCGAAGATCCAGCCGTAGCCGGGCAGCAGGCGGTCCTGGGCGCCGCGGCGGTCCCACAGCTCCAGCCAGGACTCCAGGTAGTCGTCCTCGTGGCGCGGGGAGGTGAAGTACGTGCGCACCGCGACGCCCATCGGGCGGTCCTCGCGCCGGTGCAGGCCCATCGCCAGGGACAGGCGGGTGGAGTTGCCGTCGGCGGCGACGACGAGCGGCGCGTGGAAGGTGACCTCGCGCTTCTCCTCGCCGAGTTTGGCCCTCACACCGGTGATGCGGCCGGTGCGGTCGTCGATGACGGGGCCGCTGACGTTGCATAGCTCGAAGAGCCGCGCTCCCGCCTTCTGGGCCTGGCGGGCGAGCTGTTCGTCGAAGTCGTCGCGCTTGCGGACGAGGCCGTAGTTCGGGTAGGCGGCGAGATCCGGCCAGTCCAGCTGGAGGCGGGAGCCGCCGCCGATGATGCGCAGGCCCTTGTTGCGCAGCCAGCCGGCCTCCTCGGAGATGTCGATACCCATCGCCACGAGCTGCTTGACCGCGCGCGGGGTGAGGCCGTCGCCGCAGACCTTCTCCCGCGGGAACTCGGTCTTCTCCAGCAGGAGGACGTCGAGTCCGGCCTTGGCGAGGTGGTAGGCGGTGGTGGAGCCGGCTGGCCCCGCGCCCACGACGATCACATCGGCGGTGTTGTCGGAGAGGGGCTCGGTCACGGCGGGATCTCCCCAAGGTTCAAAATCTGCGTGCCGACCGGCACTGGACACGGGCAGTCTATTCAGCAGGATTGATCACCCGGCTGAAGGGCTGCCCAGTGAACGAAGCTCTGCCCGCAGTACGCCTGCGTGTGCCCACCGACGAGGACGCGTTCGCCTGGCACCGGGTCTTCGCCGACCCCGAGGTCATGGAGTTCCACGGCGGCAGGGCCGCCGAACTCTCGGTCTACGAGGAGCTGACCGCGCGCCAGCGCCGGCATGACGCCGAGCGCGGGTTCTGCCTGTGGTCGATGACGGACGAGTCCGGTGACGTCATCGGCTTCACCGGCGCCCAGCCGTGGCCGCACGCATGGGGCCCGTCGGGCGAGATCGAGATCGGCTGGCGGCTCGGCCGGACGCACTGGGGCAGGGGCTACGCCACGGCGGCCGCCGAGGAGACCCTCGAGCGGCTGCGGGCGGCGGGCGTGCCGCGCGTGGTGGCGATGGTCGACGCGCGCAACGAACGCTCCATCGCGGTCACCCGACGGCTGGGCATGCGGCTCGCGGAGACGTTCATGACGCCGGCCTCGGTAAGGGAGGGGCATTGCTACCGACTTGATCTGTGACCCTGAGTAATCGAGTGTTACAGAACGCCACATGGAGCTTCCGGGCGGCGCGCGACCGAGTTACCCTGCCAGTACCGCTGGGGGTGACATCTGTGCGTATAACACCCAAAACACCCGAAGTGCGCGTTCCTCGTCTGGTCGGTCTGATGGCCATGGACGCGCGCGAAACGGCCCGGGCGCGGGGTCTGTTCCTCAACGCGCCGGACCGCCCGGACTTCCCTCACACGGTCGTCGACTACGTCGTACGCCAGTTTCCGCAGCCCGGTGCCGAGGTGCCGCCGGACGCCATGGTGTACGTGTGGTTCGACTTCGGTGAGGGGGAGGGCGGCGGGGGCGTGCGCGAGCCACGCATCCCACGACCGCCCTCGGGCGGCATGCAGCGCGAACTGGGTGAGCCCGGGGACGCCTTCGAGATGATCAACCGGTGAGACACCGGCACCTTCCGGAGGGGCTCAGCTCTCCTTGAAGCCCCGGTGCAGCGCGACCACACCGCCGGTCAGATTGCGCCAGGCCACCTTCGACCAGCCCGCCTTGCGCAGCCGCTCGGCGAGGGCGGGCTGGTCGGGCCAGGCGCGGATGGACTCGGCGAGGTAGACGTAGGCGTCCGGGTTCGAGGACACCGTGCGCGCGACGGGCGGCAGGGCCCGCATCAGGTACTCGGTGTAGACGGTCCGGAAGGGCGCCCACGTCGGGTGCGAGAACTCGCAGATCACCACCCGGCCGCCGGGCCGGGTCACCCGGTACATCTCGCTGAGGGCCGCGTCCGTGTCCTGGACGTTGCGCAGCCCGAAGGAGATCGTCACGGCGTCGAAGGTGTCGTCCTTGAACGGCAGCCGCGTCGCGTCGCCCGCCGTGAACGGCAGCCAGGTGTGCTTCCTCTTGCCGACCTGGAGCATCCCGATCGAGAAGTCGCACGGGACCACGTACGCGCCCGACTGCGCGAAGGGCAGCGAGGAGGTCGCCGTACCGGCGGCGAGGTCGAGGATCTTCTGCGCGGGGTGCGCGTCGACCGCCTTCGCCACCTCCTTGCGCCAGCGCCGGTCCTGGCCGAGCGACAGCACGTCGTTCGTCAGGTCGTACCGTTCCGCCACGTCGTCGAACATCGAGGCGACTTCGTGCGGCTGCTTGTTCAGGGAAGCGCGGGTCACCCGCCCATTCTTGCAGCACGGCCGCCCGGGATCAGTCGCGGCTTCTTCCTGGCGGCCACGTCCTCCACCCAGCCGCACGCCAGGACGAAGACGGCGATCAGGACCCAGCCGATGCCGAACATGAACCACTGGCTCTCCAGCGGCAGGTACGTCTCGAAGGCGGGCACTGTCCACAACCGGTCGATGAGCGGGACCGCCAGGATCAGCGCGATCTCGTGCCAGAGGTAGATCGCGACCGTGCGCGCCTTGAACACCGTGACCGTCCGGTCCACGCGCCTCGACCGGGTGAGCCAGGCGAAGTCGATCCGGAAATGACACGCGGTTTCTGCAGCGCCGCGGCCCTGCCCGCCGCCCGCTCCATGCGGGTGGGGGCGCGCCGGCGGCCGCGTGAGGGCGTCGATGCAGTCATGGAGGTGGCCTGTGTTCCGGTCAGTCGGCGGTGTCGGAAGCGGACGCGGAGGGGGACGCCGAGGGAGCGGCGGTGGTATCCGAGGGCGGCGCCGAGGGGGCGCCGCCGGGCAGGCCCGCCTGGCGGCCCGTTCCGCCCTGCGGGCGGATGCCGCCGGGGGCCCGGTCGCCCTGGGCGTTGCCGAAGGGAAGCAGTGAGGAGGGGGCGAGGGAGGTGCCCCAGCCCATGAACGCGGCGCCGAGCACGCCCGCGCAGGCGTTCGCGCAGGCGCCGCCGACGAGCAGGCCGATCCGGCGCAGCGCCTTCGACCGGCGTCCGCTGGAGTCGACGAACACGGGTCCCTCGGCAGACCCGTTGCCATGTTTGCGACGGCGACCACGCCCGGTGGCGCGACTTTCGACGGCGGGTTCGGATTGCATTCCCCGGATATTAGGCAGCGTTTACATGGCCTTTTCTCGGCGGTTCTTGTGAGCCGCCCATGAGAAACCTCCCAGCCTGCCATTTCCCTGAGAAATCCAATGAGCATATTCCGAATGAACCGGGAAAACCGCCTTCGCAAACTGGGCATACCAAGGCCGATCAATCACCATGCCCCGTAGTGCGGTGTGAGACATTTCCTCTCCTGGAAACGAACTCTGTTGCCGTCCTGAGACAGAAATCACGAGAGCGGGTACATGGGCGAGGAGGAGATTTCTGACGCCGGTGGCTGGATTCACCTGCATATTTGCACTCGTCGTGACAGGCAGCGTGGCGGGCTGCTCCACGGACTCGGAAGGCAGTCCGAACTCCCCGGCCTACGCCCCCTACGTCAGCGCCACCGAAGCCTCCGCCACCGACTCCGCCGGATCCCCGACGACGTACAACCTCGCCTTCGTGATCTCGGACGGCGGCGCCTGCACACCGAAGTGGAACGGCAGCGAGGCGATCGGCGACTCCTCCGTGAAGTCCCGGATCTCGCGGCTGAAGCGGGACGGCGCCACGGTCCGCGTCTCCTTCGGCGGGGCCTCCGGCAAGGAACTGGCCGCCGCCTGCGACAGCGCCTCCGCGCTGGCCGCCGCCTATGCCGAGGCACTGGACGCGGCCGGCTCCGCGCAGGCCGACTTCGACATCGAGGGCGAGCAGCTGACCGACTCCGCCTCGGTCGCCCTGCGTTCGAAGGCGATAGCCCGTCTCCAGCAGGAACGGCCCGACGTGGAGGTCTCCTTCACCCTCCCGGTGATGTCCAACGGGCTGGACGCGGCCGGCCTCGCGCTGCTGGAGTCCGCGAACACCCACGACGTCCAGGTCTCCACCGTCAACCTCATGACGATGAACTACGGCGAGTCGTACACCGGGGACATGGGCGGCTACGCCCTCACCCCCGCCGGGGCGGCGCACGCCCGGCTGAAGAAGGTGTTCGGGCTGTCCGACGCGGGCACCTGGCGGGGCATGGCGCTCACTTCGATGATCGGCGTCAACGACGTGGACGGGGAGACGTTCACGCTCTCCGACGCCGCGCAGGTGCGGGCGTTCGCCGAGGAGAAGGAGATCGCCTGGGTCTCGATGTGGTCCGGCTTCCGCGACCGGCAGTGCCGGGACGCCGCCTCCGCGTCCGACGACGCAGCGACCGACTGCAGTGGCGTGAGCCAGAGTTCGGGGGCTTTCGCGGAGGCGTTCGCGGGCTGAGCCCTGAGCCCGGCGTTCCCCGACGTCCCCCGAAACGGGGCGGCGACCCGGGCCGGATCAGCGGCCGCGGTACACCAGCCGCCCGCCGATCACCGTCGCCACGCAGGTCCCGGCGCCGCGTCGGACCAGTTCGGCACGGTCCGCGACGTCGAAAACGGCGAATCGGGCGGGACCGCCCGGCACCAGCTTCGGCAGCAGGATCAGCGGGGTCGGGGACAGCGCTGCCGGGCCCGGGAGGCGGTCCGGCCGCTGTCCCACCGCGAGCCCGGCCCTGCGCACGGCGTCGACCACAGCCCGCGACCGCAGCTCCCCGGCCACCGCCACCGTGCCGTGCGCCAGCATCCGTTGCACCCCGCGCCGCGCGCTCGCGCCGAGGCGTGCGGGATCGGTGCGGAAGATCTCCCGCGCCCGCTCCCCGCCGACGGGCTCGGTGCCGAGGACATCGGCCTCGCGCGGGTCGGGATGGTACGTGCGCTCCAGCAGCTCCGGACCGTACGGGTTCAGCAGACCCGGCGTCAGGATGCCGGGCCAGCGCCGCACCCTCGCCGCCGGGTGGGCGTCGGCCAGTTCCTGGTACCGGCCGATGGCTGCGACGGACGCCCCGTCGACCAGAACCGCGGACTCGGGCGACTGCTCGGCGACGTGAAGTGTCAGCACGGAACCCCTGGTCGGCTCTAGTTGGACGTGAGCAGCTTCAGCTCGGGATGTGCCGTGCCGCCCTCGATGGCCGTGGAGGAGATGTGGGAAGCGACGCGGTCGTCGACGGGGTCGTTCGCCGGGTCGTCGTGCACGACGAGGTGCTCGTAGGTCGTGGCGCGCTGGGCCGGGACGCGGCCGGCCTTGCGGATGAGGTCGATGATCTCCAGCCGGTTGGAGCGGTGCTTGGCGCCGGCCGAGGAGACGACGTTCTCCTCCAGCATGATCGAGCCGAGGTCGTCCGCGCCGTAGTGCAGGGACAGCTGGCCGACCTCCTTGCCGGTGGTCAGCCACGAGCCCTGGATGTGCTGGATGTTGTCCATGAACAGGCGGGCGATCGCGATCATCCGCAGGTACTCGAAGAGGGTGGCCTGGGTGCGGCCCTTCAAGTGGTTGTTCTCGGGCTGGTAGGTGTACGGGATGAAGGCGCGGAAGCCGCCCGTGCGGTCCTGTACGTCCCGGATCATGCGCAGGTGCTCGATGCGCTCGGCGTTCGTCTCGCCCGTGCCCATCAGCATGGTGGACGTCGACTCCACGCCCAGCCCGTGCGCGGCCTCCATGATCTCCAGCCAGCGCTCGCCGCTCTCCTTGAGCGGGGCGATGGCCTTGCGCGGCCGCTCGGGCAGCAGCTCGGCACCCGCGCCGGCGAAGGAGTCCAGGCCGGCCTCGTGGATCCGGGTGATGGCCTCCTCGACCGACACTCCGGAGATCCGGGCCATGTGCTCGACCTCGGAGGCGCCCAGCGAGTGGATCACCAGCTGGGGGAAGGCGTCCTTGATGGCCTTGAAGTGCTTCTCGTAGTACTCGACGCCGTAGTCCGGGTGGTGGCCGCCCTGGAACATGATCTGGGTGCCGCCCAGCTCCACGGTCTCGGCGCACCGGCGCAGGATGTCGTCCAGGTCGCGCGTCCAGCCCTTGGCGGTGTCCTTGGGGGCCGCGTAGAAGGCGCAGAACTTGCACGCCGTGACACACACGTTCGTGTAGTTGATGTTGCGCTCGATGATGTACGTCGCGATGTGCTCGATGCCCGCGTACCTGCGGCGGCGCACGGCGTCCGCGGCGGCGCCCAGCGCGTGCAGCGGGGCGTCGCGGTAGAGGACGAGCGCCTCGTCCGGGGTGATCCGCCCACCGGCTGCGGCACGGTCGAGGACAGACTGGAGGTCGGTCTTCTCGGTCACCAGGGGATCCCTTTCGTCAAGGGTTGTGGACGGACCGAACCAGCCTACGCCAGCCGTTTCGGCCGCCCGCGCTCAGGCTGTGTACGCGCCGATCAGCAGCCCGGCGAAGGCCCCCGCCAGGAGGAACGGCCCGAACGGGATCGCCGTCTTGCGCCCCGCGCGCCGGGCGAGGACGAGCGCGCCGCCGTAGAGCGCCCCGAGCAGGAAGCCGGCGAAGGTGCCGAGCAGGACCGTCGGCCAGCCGTACCAGCCGAGGACGGCTCCCACGCCGAGCGCCAGCTTCACATCGCCGAAGCCCATGCCGGCCGGGTTGACGAGGAACAGCACGAAGTAGCCGCCGCCCAGCGCGAGGGCGCCGTACAGCGCGGTGGACCAGTCGCCGGCGTGCTCCGGCACCAGCGCGACAAGACCCAGCAGGCCGAGCCCGGCGGCCGCGAGCGGCAGGGTCAGCGGGTCGGGCAGCCGCCGCACCCGCAGGTCCACGGCGGCCAGCAGCACCCACACCGGCGCGAGCAGCAGCCAGACAGCCAGCTCGGGCCGGGTACCGGTGGCGGCGGCGAGGGCGGCGCAGGCAAGGGCGGTGGTGGCGGCGAAGAGCACCGCGGAGGGACGGGACGGCGTCTGCGCGCACTCCCCGCACCGCGCCCGTCCGAGCCACCCGTGGATCGGGTGCCCGGCCGGACACCGCTCCCGCCAGGGCTCCTCCTCCGGGACGGCGAAGCGGTAGGCCGCCCGGGGCAGCAGCGCGCCCGCCACCGCGCCCCACAGCGCGGCGACGAGGGCCAGCGCGCCCGTGCTCACTGCGCCGGACTTCCCGTCGAACTCGTCGTGCCGCGTGGCGTCATGGCGGAAATCCTAGGGAGTGGGGCCGCTGGGTGAGGCCGGTCTCAGACGGCCGGCATCGCGTAGACCTCCTGACCGCCGGTCACCAGCAGCCGGTTGCCCGAGAGTGCGATCTGCCAGTAGTCGGTGGCGTCCGTGCCGTCGACCCAGGTCCAGCGGACCTTGCCGGTCCTGGCGTCCAGGGCGACGATGCCCCCGCCCAGTGCGCCGGCAGCCGCGTACAGCGTCGTCCCGGCCTTCAGGAACGACTCCCTCGTCGCGCGGTTGCCGTCCTCGCAGAGCCAGATCCGCCGGCCGTCCTTGACGTGCACGGCCCAGATGCCGTGGTCGTAGTCGCAGACGTAGGCCACGCCGTCGATCACGGTGGGGTTCTTGAAGCCGCGGCGGCCGTTGGTCGACAGCGTCCAGCGCGCCCTGCCCGTCTCGAGGTCCACGGCCGCCAGTTCCTTGCCCGGCAGGAACACCACCCCGCCGGCGGCCGTGGGCTGCCAGCTCCAGTCGTCGCCGATCTTCTTGGTCCACAGCTGCGCGCCCGTGGCGGTGTCGCGCACGGTGAGGTTGTAGTTGGAGTCGGCGTACACGAGGTACTTGCCCCAGACCGTGCCCTCGACGTCGTAGTCCTTGGTCCCCCAGTCGCGCCGCTGCAGCCACACCGTCCTGCCGGTGGAGTGGCTGACCGCGGCGATGGCCGTGCGGTACTTGGTGGCGCTCTTGGCCTGGCCGTAGTCGGTCAGGGTGACGTAGACGTTCTTGTCGTCGATGGCGATCGTCCGCTCGATGTTCAGCTGCTTGCCGAGCCGGCTGCGCCAGGCCTCCTTGCCCGTGGTGACGTCGTAGGCGACCAGGACACCGTCGTAGTCGCCGTCGCTCAGGAACACCTTGCCGCCGTGGAAGAGGAGCTGGGCTCCGGCCGGGCAGATCCCCTTCCGGGACCAGCGCGCCCTGCCCGTCTTCACGTCGTACGCCACCAGCGGGTCGCCGCTGACCAGCAGCAGCCCGTCGTGGGTGAGGAGCGGTACGCCGGTCGCGGTGCTGTCCTCGGCGGCGCTCTTGTGCCACAGCGGCTGCGGGGCCACGCCGGCGGGCGGAGTGGTGAAGGACTCGCCGGCCGGCCGGCCCGCACCGGCGCGGCCGCCTCCGCCGGTGGACGCGCCGGTGCCGCCGTCCTTCCGGCCGAGCCACCAGGCCGTGCCCCCGCCGACGACGGCGACGGCCGCGCCACCGCCGAGGGCGTAGGACAGGACGCGGCGACGGGAGGGGGCCGGGGAGGCGGCGTCCGTGGCGCCGAGCCGGACGGTGCCGGGCTGCGGAGTGTCGTAGCCGGGGGCGGGAGTCCCGTAGGCCGGCGCGGGCGTTCCCGTCGGCGGCGTCCCGTGAACCGGTGCGGGCGTGCCGGCCGGCGGTGTGCCGTAGCCGGCCGGGGGCGCCGGCGGATAGCCGTAGCCCGCCGCGGGGGTGCCCGCCGGAGTCTGCGGACCGGCCGCCATCGTCGGGGCCGGGCCGAAGGAGGCGGCGGCCGGTGCTCCCGGCTGCTCCGGCGCCTCCAGGTCCAGGATCCCGGCCGCGTGCGTGGCGATGGTGGACGCCAGCGCCGAGGGCAGCCAGTCGCCGAGTACGCCCTCGACACCCTGCGGGGCCAGCGCCGCCACGATCTCGGCGGGGCCGGGCCGGGCGGCCGGGTCCTTCAGCAGACAGGCCCGCACCAGTCCGAGCAGGGACTGCGGTGCACCCGTCAGGTCCGGTTCGCCGTGCACGACCTGATAGAGCATCGCCGCGTGCGAGGCGGCACCGTCGCCGAAGACGTTACGGCCGGTGGCCGCGAAGGCGAGGACGGCACCGAGGGAGAAGACGTCGCCCGCCGGACCGACGTCCTGGCCCAGGGCCTGCTCCGGGGGCATGTAGCCGGGCGAGCCGACCACGACTCCCGTCTGGGTCATACGGTTGCCGTCCACCGCCCGCGCGATGCCGAAGTCGATGACGCGGGGGCCGTCGGCGGCCAGGAGGACGTTCGACGGCTTGAGGTCCCGGTGGATGAGACCGGCCGCGTGGATCTCCTGGAGGGCGGCCGCGAGCCCGGCGCCCAGCGCGCGCACGGTGCGCTCCGGCAGCGCGCCGTGCGTGTCCACGACGTCCGTCAGATCCGGGCCGAGCACGTACGACGTCGCCAGCCAGGGCAGCGGGGCGTCCGGGTCTGCGTCCACGACCGAGGCGGTGTACTGGCCGGAGACCGCCTGGGCGATCTCCACCTCGTGCCGGAAGCGGCGGCGGAAGTCGGTGTCGGCGGCCAGGTCGGGGCGTACGACCTTCACGGCGACGGTGCGGCCGCCGGGCGAGCGGGCCAGGTAGACCCGGCCCATGCCGCCGGCTCCGAGCCTGCGCAGCATGCGATAACTGCCCAACTCCCGCGGATCGTCGGCCTGCAGTGTCTCCATGGCGGGCGTTCCCCGTCCTTCCCCGTTGCGATGCTTCGCGCTGCTGTGCAATGCGTTGTGAGGCGTTGCCCGGCCGACGGCCGGCGTGGTGCTGCGCTGTCGGTGTTCGCCAACGCAGACACAGTAGTGACAGCCGGGGAGGCCGGGATGACGGGGGCTTGCGCGGAACGGAACGGCCCTTGGGGCCCGTCCGGCGGATCATGCCGGACAGGCCCTGGTCCAGCCCTAGTCCACCTTCGACATCCGCGCCACGGGATCGCCCTCGGCCGAACTCTCCGAGGAGTACCGCAGGTCGTCGCCGACCGGCATCAACTCCACCGGGTGCGGCTCGGGGTTGCAGCCGACGTGGTTGTTCTTCGCGCCCACCGAGGTCGCCACGATCCGGGTCTTCGTCACCTGCTTCAGGGTGAGGATGTCGGTGCAGACCCCGCCGAGCTGGTCGGTCTGCCTGAGCCGCCCCAACTCCTTGCCGACGGCGGCCTGGTGGACGGTGACCCGGAAGGTGCCCATGGGCAGGCTGCCGCCGAGCCCGGTCGCCTGGCCCTCCCAGGTGCCGAGGTAGCGGGCCGGGATCGCGCCCTGCGCGGAGCCCGGCTCCTGCGAGTCGGCGCCGTCGGTCGAGGACGGGCCGGTGGAGTGGGAGGTGTCCGGCGCACTGCCTGCCGTGTCCTTGTCACTCCCGGCCCACGGCCGCAGCAGAACCCCGAGCCCCACGGCCGTCACGGCCAGCGCTCCGGCCACGGCCAGCGCGACGGTGCAGCTCACCCGCCGCCCGCGCCCGCTCTCCCCCGGCACGGAGGTCGCCGCCACACTCACGCTGACCTTGGGGGGAGAGGGCACCGCGTCCCGCGGCCCGGGCACGACCGATGACTCGACGTCCGACGTGCCGGGTTGCGCCGCCGAAGCACCTGAGGGCACGGCCGGAGCCCCGGACGGCACGGGCGGACTCATCACCGGAGCCGGCCCGAACTGCCCCACGGCCGCCGCCGAATCGCCCGCGACCGCCCCGAACCGCCCCGCGACCGCATCCGGCCCGCCCACGACGGCACCGGACCCTCCAGGCCCCACCTCCGAAACACCTTCTGCGGAAGGGCTGCTGAACTGCACCGGACCCGAGGGAGCCGCATCCACCGTCTCCAGATTCAGGAGACGTACGGCGCTGCGGCTGACCTGTTCGACGAGGGGGCCCGGGAGCCAGCCGCCCGTGATCATGCGGGCGGCGCCCTCGGGGGCGAGCCGGCGGGCCAGCCCGGCCGGGCTCGGGCGGGCTGCCGGGTCCTTCGCCAGACAGACGGCGGCCGCGTCCCGCACCTCACCGGTCAGATCACCGAGTTCAGGTTCCTCGTGGACGACCTTGTAGAGCAGCGCGGCCGAGGAGTCGCCGGGGAACGGGGGCCGGCCGGTCGCCGCGTAGGCCAGCACCGCGCCGAGGGAGAAGACGTCGGCCGCCCCGGTGACACCCTTGCCGAGGATCTGCTCGGGGGACATGTAGCCGGGCGAGCCGACGGAGACGCCGGTCGATGTCAGGGACGCCGTTCCGTCCGTGGCCCGCGCGATACCGAAGTCGATCAGCAGCGGGCCGTCCAGGGTCAGCAGGACGTTGGAGGGCTTCACGTCCCGGTGGACGAGACCCAGGTCGTGCACCGCCGTCAACGCCTCGGCGAGGCCCGCGCCCAGGGCCCGCACGGTGTGCGGGGGCAGCGCGCCGCCCTCCGCGACGGCCGCGGCGAGGGAGGGGCCGGCCGCGTAGGCGGTGGCGACCCAGGGCACGGCGGCCTCCGGGTCCGCGTCGAGGACGGGCGCGGTCCAGGCGCCGCCCACCCGGCGGGCGGCGTCCACCTCGCGCCGGAAGCGGGCCCGGAACTCCTCGTCCAGCGCGAAGTGCGGATGCACGATCTTCACGGCGACCGTACGGCCGCCGGCACTGCGGCCCAGGTAGACCCGGCCCATGCCGCCGGAGCCGAGCCGGCCGAGCAGCCGGTAGGGCCCGACGGCGGCCGGTTCGTCGGCTCCGAGCGGCTGCATGGCGTCCACCTCTCCCCCGGTACGCCTCACTGCCCGCAGCGTAGTGACTGCGACTGCGGCAGATCCACCTCGGTCAGCGCTGGAACGGATCCGTCGCGGTCACGGCCGGAGCGGATCCGTCGCGGTCACGGCTGGAGCAGGTCCACCTTCACGTCCGCCGGGAAGCCGGTCGTCGGGCCGACCCGGCGGGCGAACTCGGTGACCGCGTTCAGCTGCGGCCCGCCGAAGCTGAAGTCGAGGGTGGTGAAGTACTGCTCCAGGGTGGCCTCGTCGAAGGACTCCCAGCGGGCGGCCTGCTCGGCGACCTTGCCGACCTCCTCCAGGGAGAGGTTGCGGGAGGCGAGGAAGGCCTCGTGGACCTGGCGGGTGATGAACGGCTCGCGCTCCAGGTAGTCGCGCCGGGCCGCCCAGACCGCGAAGACGAACGGCAGGCCCGTCCACTCCTTCCACAACTCGCCCAGGTCGTGCACTTCGAGGCCGTAGCGGGGCCCGTCGAGGAGGTTGGCGCGCAGGGCGGCGTCGCCGATGAGGACGGCGGCCTCCGCCTCCTGCATCATCAGGCTGAGGTCGGGCGGGCAGGTGTAGTACTCGGGCTGCACGCCGTACCGCTCGGCCAGCAGCAGCTGGGCGAGCCGGACCGACGTGCGCGAGGTCGAGCCGAGGGCGACCCGGGCGCCGTCCAGCCGGTCGAGCGGGACCTGAGAGACGATCACGCAGGACATCACCGGGCCGTCGCAGCCGACGGCGATGTCCGGGAAGGCGACCAGGTCGTCGGCGTTGCGCAGGAACTCGACGAGGGTGATGGGCCCGATGTCGAGGTCGCCGCGCACAAGCTGCTCGCTGAGCTTCTCCGGAGTGTCCTTGGTCAGCTCGAAGTCGAGGAGCGTGCCGGTTCTCGCGAGCCCCCAGTAGAGGGGCAGGCAGTTCAGGAACTGGATGTGGCCGACGCGCGGCCGGGTGCGAGAATTGTCCACATCGCGAGACTAGACCCCGTGCTGTACCGTGCTGAGACCGGCCCCTCCGTCAACCCACCCATCCGGCGGTTCAAACATTCGGGTGACGTGATCTTGGCCTCTATTGCTTTCGGCTGCCTGCGTGCTAGGCTCGCCGCAAGTTGCAGTTTGGTTTCCCTTGCAGTACAGAGCCTGCGGAGCATGTGACCGCGGGCTCTCGTCGTTTTCAGACGTATGCAGTTGTGCAGCACCGTTTCGCACTTGCAGGTTCTGGAGCAGGGCAACCCTTTTGAGCCCAAGGAGGGCTTATGGCTACCGGAACCGTGAAGTGGTTCAACGCCGAAAAGGGCTTTGGCTTCATCGCCCAGGAGGGCGGCGGCCCCGACGTCTTCGTCCACTACTCCGCGATCAACGCGCAGGGTTTCCGTTCTCTCGAGGAGAACCAGCAGGTCTCCTTCGACGTGACCCAGGGCCCGAAGGGTCCGCAGGCGGAGAACGTCACCCCCGTCTGATCACTGCCTGATCGCAGAACCTGAGTGCAGTACCCAAGGAGCCCCGCGCCTTCCGGCAACGGGGCTCCTGCCTTTTCCCGTTCATTTCCGGTTCACATGTGCTGCATGATCAGCACGAACTTCGTCCCGGCGGCGAGCGCCTCGTAGGTGTGCGGCACATCCCCGCGGTACGACATGTAATCCCCGGGCCCCAGCTCCGCCGTTTCCCCGCGCGGCCCGGCCTTGACCCGCCCCTCACCGACCACGATGTGCTCCGTGGTCCCGGGAATGTGCGGCTCGGAATCCCGGACGGTCCCGGGCTCCAGCCAGACGTAATAGATATCCCGGCGCGCGCCCGGCGGGCTCGCGGAGAGCAGCGTGGCCAGATAGCTGGACTGTTCGGAGTGCACGGCGGGTCCCGCGCCGGCCCGGATCACCTGGACGGCGGACACGGACGGCTCCACGAGCGCGCTGAAGGGCACCCCGAGCGCCACCGCCAGCGCCCAGATCGTCTCCATGCTCGGATTCCCGCTCGCCGCCTCCAGCTGGGACAGCGTGGACTTCGCGATCCCGGCGCGCTTGGCCAGCTCGGACAGGGACAGCCCGGTGCGGGTGCGCTCGCGCTTGAGGGACGCGGCGATCCACTCCATGGGGAGCCGGGCGGGGGGCTCGGACATGTCGTTCGCTCCATCGGTACGATCGTTCGCCTTGACGGACAGGGTGCCCGCTGTTCATTGTAGAAAACATGCGTTCGCTTCCCCGAACACCCGAGACCGCCTCACTGGTCCGGGACAGCTCCCTCGTCTGGCTGGCCGGCGGCATCGTCGGTGTCTCCTTCGGCGCGGTCTCCGTCGCGGGCGGACTGCCAGTGTGGGTACCGGTACTGATGTCCCTGGTGGTGTACGCGGGATCGGCCCAGTTCAGCGCGGTCGCCGTGCTGCTCGCCGGGGGCGGCCCGCTGGCCGCGGCGGCCACCGGCCTGCTCCTCAACACCCGCACGGCGGCCTTCAGTCTGGCCGTGGCCGACACCCTTGATACCGGTCGCGCGACCCGTTTCCTCGGTGCGCATCTGGTCACCGACGAAACGGTCGCCTTCGCCCTCGCCCAGCCCGATCCCGCACGGCGGCGCAGGGCGTTCTGGATCTCCGGGCTCGGCCTGTTCGCCGTGTGGAACACGGGCGTGCTGGCGGGCGCGCTGGCCGGCAGCACCCTGGGCGACACCGCCCGCTACGGCCTCGACGCGGCCTTCCCGGCCGTCCTGGTGGCCCTGGTCCTGCCGGCCCTCCGCGCCGACGCGGCGGTACGGCGCTGTGCCCTGCTCGGCGCCGCCCTGGCCCTGGCCGCGACGCCCGCGGTGCCGGCCGGGGTGCCGGTGCTGCTCGCGCTCGCCGGACTGTTCCTGCACCGCCGCCCGACGGGGGCCGCCGCATGAACGCCACGCTCGCCGTGATCCTGGCCCTTGCGGTCGGCACCTACGCATTCCGCCTGGTGGGCCCGCTGCTGCACGGCCGTGTGACGGTCCCGCCCCGGGTCCAGGAGCTGGCGTCGGCGGGCGCGATCGTGCTGCTGGTCGCCCTGCTGACCACGGGCGCCCTGACCGAGAGCGGAGGCTTCGCGGGCTGGGCCCGCCCGGCCGGGGTACTGGCCGGCGGCGTCCTGGCCTGGCGCCGGGCACCGTTCGCGGTGGTCGTCCTGGGCGCGGCGGCCACAACGGCCCTGCTGCGGCTGGCGGGTGTGGCCTGAGCACTGTCAGTGGCCACGAGTACGGTCCCGGCCCATGACCGGCACCCATGACTTCCTCGCCGCCACCCGTACCTTCTACGACACCATCGCCGACGACTACGCGGAGCACTTCCGGGACGCGCACGTGGCCGACCCGCTGGACCGGGCCCTTCTGGCCGTCTACGCCGAGCTCGTCGGCGCCGACGGGACGGTGGCCGACCTCGGCTGCGGTCCCGGACGGATCACCGCGTACCTCGCCTCGCTCGGCCTGGACGTCTTCGGGGTCGACCTGTCCGAGTCCATGCTCGCGATCGCCCGCCGCGAGAACCCGCGGCTGCGCTTCGAGCACGGCTCCATGCTCGACCTCGCCGTCGCCGACGGCGCGCTGGCGGGTGTCGTCTCCTGGTACTCGACCATCCACACCCCGGTGGACGAACTGCCCGCCCTCCTGGACGAGTTCCGCCGGGTCCTGGCTCCCGGCGGCCACCTCCTGCTCGCCTTCCAGGCCGGGGAACACCCGCGTCGCATCGACCGTCCCTGGGGCCATCCGGTGGCGCTCGACTTCCACCGGCGCCGCCCCGAGCGGCTGGCGGAGCTGCTCACCGCGGCCGGCTTCACGCTCGGCTCCCGCACGGTACGCGAACCTGTCGAGCACCGCGGCGAACCGGTCCCCCAGGCCTTCCTGTTCGCCCAGAAGCCCGCCCGGCCCCAGGAGCCCTCGGACGGTTGAAACCGGGAGTACCGGGAGCCCGACCCGGGACGGGAACCGGCGGGGACGGTATCAGGATCGCTCGCACCGAGCATCGGTTGCGGCGTCGGGGAGAGCCCGGCGACCGGATCACGATCCGTTTCTTCCTGGGGGTAACCTATGCGCTCCATCGCTCTGCGTACGAAGACGGCTCTGACCGCCCTCACCGGCGCAGGCGTCCTGGCGCTCGGGACCACCGCGGCACTTCCGGCGACCGGCGTGCAGGACGCCCTGGTGCGCATCGCCTCCGGCCTTTCGGGGCACCAGGCGCAGTCCGCCCCGGTCCTGGCGAACGGCCAGGGCCCCGGCTTCGTCCGCGGCTGAGCACGCAGGACGCCGCGTCTCGGACCCCGCGACAGCGACGGCACCGGCCGGGCTCAGGCCCCGCCGGTGCCGTTTCTCATGAGCGCCGGCCTCCGGCAAGGGCCGCAGCGCACAGACCCGTGGTTCAGGGCCCGTCCGGCGGATCAGGCCGGACGGACCCTAGAGCCGCGGCGGGCAGCGTTCGCCCGTCGAGGAGCGGCGTGCGGTGCTTGCTCCGGCACTCCCCCCGGCCGGAGGCCGGGGGGAGTGCCGGCCGGAAGCCCTCGTACCGGACGTACTCGGGCTTTCGCCCGATGCGGCGCGTGGGGGTACCCCCACTCGGGGAGCGTGCCGGGCGTCGCGACGGGGCGGACGCCGCCCGCGGCGGCACTAGAGCCGACGCCCCGCCTCGGCCACTCCCATCGCGTCGTACAGCGCCTCCGCCGCCCGCCGGTGCCGCTGCTCCGTCGGTTCGTCGCCCAGCGCCCGCGCCGCCTCCGCCATGCCGAGCAGGGCCCGGGCGATCTCGATGCGGTATCCGAGGCGGGAGGCCAAGTCGTGGGCGTGACGGTGCAGTTCCATCGCCCGTTCGGGTGCGCCGCGGCGCAGGTGGACCAGTGCCACCACGTTCACCACGCCCGCCTGCCGCAGGGCCGTGCCCTCGGCGGAGACCAGCTCCAGGGCGCGCTCGGCGTGTTCCGCCGGCGAGCGCACTTCGCCGAGGCGCTGGCAGACCTGTGCCCAGTGGGCGACGACGACGGCCACGTTCGCGGGTTTCCGGCTCTCGTCGCACAGTTCGAGGGCCTGGGACAGACAGGCCCGCGCCCGCTCGTCCTCGTCGGTGCCGAGGTGGGCCAGCGCCAGCCAGGTCAGCGAGGCGATCTCGTTGCTGCGATCGCCGAGACGACGGTTCAGCTCGGTGGCCCGGGCCGCGTACCGGGCGCCCTCGGCGTAGTGCCCCGACCAGGTCTCCACGGTGCTGAGGTTGTCCAGCGCCTGCGCCTCCATCCGGGTCGAGCCCAGTTCCCCGTGCAGGGCGATGCCTTTGGTGAGGTAGGCGCGCGCCTCGTCGAAGTTGCCGAGCGCCCCGTGCAGGAGGCCGAGCACGCCGAGGCACATCGCCTCGCCCCGGCGGTCGTTGCCGGAGGCCAGTTCCAGGGCCTCCTGGGCGGTGCTGATCCCGTCCTGGAAGTCACCGAGCCACCAGTGGGCCACGGCCAGGTTGGCCAGGCTGATGCTGAGCAGCTCGGGGTCGCCGAGCTGCCGGCAGGCGTCCACGCCGATGCGGCTGACCACCCGGAACTCCTCGTAGTGTCCGCGCAGGTCCAGATAGAACAGGACGTTGCGGGCCAGCAGCGCGGCCGGGCGGTGCAGGCCCTGGGTGCCCGCCCGGGCGACGACGGCGAGCAGTGCGTCGTACTCGCGGTCGAACCAGCGCAGCGCCCGGTCGCCGCCGTCCAGCCGGGGCAGCTCGGGCGCGCCGCCCGGCGGCGGGTCGCCGTAGCGGTTGCGGCCGGGGAAGAGCACCTCGCAGGCCACGTCGGTGGTCAGGCCGTAGTACGAGACCAGCCGCTCGACGGCGGCCTCCTCGTCGTCCTCGGCCTCACGCACGCTCATCGCGTAGGTGCGCACCAGGTCGTGGAAGCCGTAGAGCCCCGCCTCGTGCTGTTCCAGCAGATGCGCGTCCAGCAGGTGCTCCAGGATGTCCTCGGCCTCGTGGCCGTCGGTGCCGAGCAGCGCGGCGGCCGAGTGGACGTCGATGGCGCTGCCGGGATGCAGGCCGAGCAGCCGGAACGCGGCGCGCCGGTCCTCCTCCATCGCCTGGTACGACAGCCTGAGCGTGGCCTCGACACTGCGTTCCCCGGCGCTCATCTCGCGCAGCCGCCGGGTCTCGTCGGCGAGCCGGTCGACCAGGTACTGGACGGTCCAGCGGGGCCGGTTGCGCAGCCGGGCGGTGGTGATGCGCAGGGCGAGGGGCAGGCCGCAGCACAGCCGGGCCAGATGGTCGACGGCCTGGGGCTCGGCGGCCGTGCGGTCGGTGCCGAGCATCCGGGTGAGCAGGGTGGTGCTGTCGTCGGCCGAGAGCAGGCCGAGGGGGAGCCACTCGGTGCCGTCGAGTTCGAGCATGCGGACCCGGCCGGTGAGGATCGCCAGGCAGTCCTCGGAGGCGGGCAGCAGCGGCCGTACCTGGGCGGCGTCGGCGGCGTTGTCGAGGAGGAGCAGCAGCTTTCGCTGGGCGGAAACGGTTCTCCAGAGGGTGGTGCGCCTCTCCAGGTCGTCCGGTATCCGGTCGTCCGGGATACCGACGGTGCGCAGCAGGGAGTGCAGGACGGCACCCGGCTCCTGCGCCTTCTCGCCGGGGCTGAATCCACGCAGGTCGACGAAGAGCTGCCCGTCGGGATAGTCGGGCGCGAGCAGGTGGGCGGCATGCACGGCGAGGGCGGTCTTGCCGCTGCCGCCCATGCCGTCCACGCCGACGATCCGGGTGCTGCCGCCGGCCGGGGCCCGGCCCACCTCCAGCAGCCGGGCCACCTCCTCGTCCCGGCCGGTGAAGTCCGGCAGGTCGTAGGGCAGGGTGCAGGGTGCCGGGTCGGTTTCGGACGGCCGGTCGAGCGGGGCGGGTACGAGCAGGGCGGCGCGGTCGGACACGGACTGCGGTACGCGGGGCGCCACCTCGGGGCTGTCGCGCAGGATGGCCTCGTAGAGCCGGGTCAGCTCGGCGCCCGGATCGATGCCCAGCTCCTCGACGAGCAGTTCGCGCACCCGGCCGAACTCCTCCAGCGCCTCCGCCTGCCGGCCGCCCCGGTACAGGGCGAGCATCAGCCGCCCGCGCAGGGTCTCCCGCAGTGGGTGCGCGGTGACCAATTCGCGCAGCGGGCCGATGAGTTCGGTTGACTGCCCGAGTTCGAGCTGCAGCTCGAAGTACTGCTCGGCGACCGCCATGTGCCGTTCCTCGAGCGCCGCGGAGGCCGCGGAGATCACCGAGCCGCCGGCGCCGGCCATGACCGGACCGCGCCACAGATCCAGACAGGCCCGCAGATGCCCGACGGCCTCGGCGCCCCGCCCGGCGGACACCGCCTGCCGGGCCTCGCCCGCGCGCCGGCCGAACTCGTGCAGGTCCAGCTGGTCTTCCTGGAGGACGGCCCGATAGCCGGCGCCGTCGGTGACGATCAGCGAGGACCCGCCCGGAATGCGGGTGCGCAGCGCGGCGACCGCCTTGCGTATCTGGTGGCCGGCGGTCTGCGGCGGCTCGTCGTCCCAGGCCGCGGCCACCAGCCGGGGCACCGGCACCATGCGCCCCGGCTCCAGTAAGAGCGTGACGAGAACGCGCTCCTGGGTGGGACTGCCGAGTCTCAGCCGACGCTCGCCGTGCCAGCCTTCCAACGAGCCGAGGATGCTGAAGCGCACGACAGGCCGACCGGATGCCGCCGACTCCACGAACCCGTCCCCCCCGCCCCATCGCGTTGCCCAGCCCGAGATGTTCGGGTCAATCCTAGGTTGTACCCGAACAGGCCACGCTGGAAGGCGACTTCCCGTTACCTGCGTCCGTCTCGGTCCAGCCAAAAGCTAACCATCTTCAGGCGATTTGAAGGAGGGAGGATCGCGCATCACCGGCCAAAGCCGGGTCATGACGGAGGATGGCGCTCTCCACCTGGCGCAGGGCCGGAGAGGGCTGGATGCCCAGTTCGGTGTCGAGATGGCGGCGCATCCGGCGGAAGACGTCGAGGGCGTCGGCCTGTCGTCCCGAGCCGTACAGGGCGATCATCAGCTGCTCGCAGAAGTGCTCCCGCAGCGGGTGGTTGGTGTGTGCCTCGGACAGCTCGGCGAGGACCGCGGCGTGCCGGCCGATCCGTAACTCGGCGTCGAAGCGCAGCTCCATGGCCCGCATCCGGTACTCCTCGTAGCGGGCGCCCGCCAGCTGGCACAGCGTCCCGCCGCAGAACCCGCCGAAGACGGGACCACGCCACAGCGCCAGGGCCTCGCCGAGCAGCCGCGCGATACGCGGCGCGTCGTGCGGGGACGCCGACTCGGCCAGCCGTACGGTCCTGACGAACTCGGCGGCGTCCAGCTCGCCCTCGGTCATCAGGAGCCGGTAGCCGGAGGGGTGGATGGTCACCCTGGAGCCGGGCCGGCCGGGCTCCAGGCTGCGCAGCTTGCGGCGCAGCCTGCTGACATGGGCCTGCAGGGCGTTGGCCTGGTTGTCGGGGACGGAGTCGCCCCACATCTCCTCGACCAGGCTCTCTCCGGACACCGGCTGGCCCTCGCTGATCAGCAGGGTCTGCACCAGGGTGCGCTGCAGGTCGCCGGAGATCTCCGCAGGGCCGGACACGGTACGGATCTGCAGTGCCCCGAGGACCGAGAACTTCAGCATCCTGACTCCGCCTCCCGTTGATGTCGCTGGCGTCGTCGTCCTGAATCCGGCGACGTATCAACGGTGCGGTCACCCCGTACCGGATCGTTCCCGATCTGTTCCCGGTCGCCGGTTCAGCGGTCGTCGCCGATGACCAGCGCCTTGACGGAGGCCACCCGGCGGGCCGCCACCTCGGGCGAGTCGGCGTGCACCACGAGGTGTCCGGGGCGCAGCGCCTGGGGCGGCGAAACGTACCGGACGTGCGGCAGTATCCCCACCGCGGTGGTCTCCAGCCGCCACGGCGGGCTCAGCAGGGCCGCGGCGGCGAACCGATTCGGCCGCACCGCGTCGACCAGCCGCCCGGCCAGCACCTCGATGGCCGCCGCCGCCAGGTCGAACCCGCCGGCCACCTTGACCAGTTCCGGCACCGGGTCGTCCCCGAGTCCCGCCCGGCATCCGGTGATCACCGGTCCGCGCGGGGTGAGGGTCACGCTCGAATGCGCCGGTCCGTACTGGTATCCGGTCAGATCCAGCAGTGCGGTCACCACCGCACGCACCTCGGCGGCGGTGTCGTCCGTGACCGGGGCGGGGTGCAGGAGGCCGTAGGGGGTCCGGGCGGTGATGCCGACGGCCTGGTGCATGCCGTGGACGCTCAGCGTCTCCACGGTCAGCCGCAGGTCCCCGGGCGCCACCTTGGTGCCGCCCGGGGAGAGCCGGTTGTCGCGGACCAGGCGCTGTACCGCCGCGGGGTCGGAGAGCATCCGAAGGGCGCGGGCCGAGTTGACGCACAGCCCGGCCTCGGCGGCCTCCGCGAGTGGTGCGCGCAGCGCCGCCTCGTCCGTTGCGTCGACCCGGATCGAACGCACTTGGACACCCGCGAACTCGGCCTCGCGGAGGAGGCGCTGGTCGGGGTTCAGCAGGAAGATCCGGCGGACGTCGTTGTCTTCTTTCATGCCTCTGCTCGTGGTGACGGAGTCGGCGAGGGGGGAAAGGCAGGCTACGAGCGGGCGATACCGATCCGGTCCCGGCCGGTTCCCGAGGTGGTGCGTTTGTCCAAGACGCTCATCTCTCCCGCGTGCGTGACCAACCGTGGACACGAGTGAATCCCTCCTACGCTACCCGCTCTCCGGCACTTGCCGTCGGCGGATTCACGGCAAAAACAGAACACCCGGTTTACCGCGCTGTCCGGCCTTTTCATCGCACCGGGGACGGGCCACAGCGTTCGGCGACCGTGTCCGCGAAAGCCCGGGCCGGCGGGCTGAGCGCGTCCCAGCGGCGCACCGCCCAGCCGACCGGCAGGGGCCGCAGCCCCGGCAGCGGCACGAGCCGCAGCGCACCTTCGCCGGGCACCGGCAGCCCCGGTACGGCGGGGACGACGGCCCGCCCCGCCCCCAGCTCGGCCAGCAGCAGTGCGGTGTCCCAGTCGGCGACGCTGGTGTCGTGGCCGAACCGGACGCCCCACTCGGCGCAGGCCGCCTCCAGGTGTGCGGCGGAGGCGGAGTTCGGCGGCAGCCGGATGAGCCGTACGTCGGTCAGATCGGCAGGATCCAGACGGTTGCGCGTGGCGAGCGGGTCGTCGGCGGGTACGGCGAGCACCCAGGGCAGCTCGACCACGGCGCGCTGCTCGATGCCGCGTACCGGGGGGCCGAGAGTGATCCATGCGAGGTCCAGCGTCCCGTCGGTGAGTGCGTCGAAGCTGCCGCGACCCGAACTTACGGTCCGGAACTCGAGGTTGACTCGAGGATGGCGGCGCCGGAAGGCGACGACCGCGTCGGACATGAAGTGCCGGACGGTGGTGGCGCCGGTGGCCACCCGGACGTGCCCGCTGTGTCCGTCGAGCAGATCGCGCAGCTGCCGTACCGCAAGATCGAGGCCCGAGATCCCCTCGGCCGCGGCGGCTTCGAGGATCCGCCCGGCGCGGGTGGGCACGACCCCGCGCGGTTGCCGCTCCAGCAGCGCCACACCGGTCTCCCGCTCCAGCCGCTTGACGTGCTGGCTGACGGCGGACTGGGTGCAGCCCAGCTCTCTCGCGACGGAACTGAGGCTCCCGGCCCGGCACACGGCCACGAACACACGAAGGTCGTCGAGGGTCACAACACCCAAGCTAACACTTGGGTTTGCCGAGAAAACCTTAGGATTGACTGGCTCCCGGGGCCGTACGAGGATCGGTGGCGGGCCGTGACCGACCCAGGCGGCAACCCGCTCCACGCTCCCCACCGAGTCCGGACCGAGGCGGGGCCGGCGGGAGCGGGTGCCGACCCTCTCACCGCTCGTAGAGGGCTTCCACCTCCGGTGCGAAGTCCCGCATGATCTGTTCCCGCCGCAGCTTCATGGAGGGTGTCAGATGGCCCGCCTCCTCGGTGAAGTCCACGGGCAGTACGGCGAACCGGCGGATGGACTCGGGCCGGGACACCAGCTTGTTGGCCTCGTCCATCGCCCGCTGCAGGACGGCCGACAGCTCCGGGTCGCCGACGAGCAGTTCCGGCGGCACCGGATGCCTGCCGTTCATCTGGCGCCAGTGGGTGATGCCGTCGGGGTCGAGGGTGACGAGGGCGGCGACGTAGGGACGCCGGTCGCCGACGAGCATGCACTGGGAGATCAGCGGGTGCTGACGCAGCCAGTTCTCCAGCGGCGCCGGGGCCACCGACTTGCCGCCCGCCGTGATCAGCAGCTCCTTCTTGCGGCCGGTGATGGTCAGATAGCCCTCGTCGTCCAGCTCGCCGAGGTCGCCGGTGGGCAGCCAGCCGTCCCGGGTCGCGGGGACCACTCCGCCCGCCTGCGGGTCCCAGTAGCCGCGCAGGACGTGGTCGCCGGCGATCAGGATCTCGCCGTCCGCCGCGATCCGCACCCGGGTGCCGGGCAGCGGCCAGCCGACCGTGCCCAGGCGGGGCTTGAGGGGCGGGGTGACGGTGGAGGCGCCGGTGGTCTCCGTCAGGCCGTAGCCCTCGAAGATCTCGATGCCGGCACCGGCGTAGAACGCGGCCAGGCGGCGGCCGAGCGGTGAGCCGCCGCAGATGGCGTACTTGACCTTGCCGCCCATGGCGTTGCGGATGCGCCGGTAGACGATCGGGTCGTAGAAGGAGCGGGTCGTCTTCAGGGCCCGGCCGGGGCCGCCGCCGGTGCCGGTCTGCCGGGCCTCCAGCGCCTCGCCGTACCGTACGGCCACCGCGGACGCCCGGTCGAAGGCGGCCACCCGGCCGCCCGACTCCGCCTTGGCACGCGCGGAGTTGTAGACCTTCTCCAGTATGTACGGGATGGTCAGCAGGCAGGTCGGCCTGAAGGCGGCCAGGTCCGGGAGCAGGTCCTCGGCCTTCAGGCTGGGCGCGTGCCCGAGCCGGACCCGGGCGCGGACACAGGCGATCGCCACCATGCGCCCGAAGACGTGGGACATCGGCAGGAACAGCAGCACCGACACCTCCTCGTCCGCCTTCGCCTTGAAGATCGGGTAGAGGAGTTCAATGGCGTTGTCGACCTCGGCGAAGAAGTTGCCGTGCGAGAGGGCGCAGCCCTTGGGGCGGCCGGTGGTGCCCGAGGTGTAGATGAGCGTGGCGAGCGTGGCGGGGCCCAGCATGCCCCGGCGTACGGCGACTTCACCGTCCGGCACCTGGGCGCCCAGCTCCGCCAGCCGCTCCACGTGCCCGCTCTCCATCACCCACAGGTGCCTGAGGTCCGGCATGCGCTCCAGTTCGGGGCCGATGGCCGCGGCCTCGCCCGCGGTCTCCGTGATCAGGGCCACCGCGCCGGAGTCGTGCAGGATCCAGCGGGTCTGGAAGACGGAGGAGGTGGGGTAGACGGGGACGGTGACCAGGCCGGCGGCCCAGGCGGCGAAGTCGAGCAGCGTCCACTCGTACGTCGTGCGGGCCATCACGGCGATGCGGTCGCCCGGCATCAGCCCCTCCCCGATCAGCCCCTTCGCCACCGCGAGCACCTGCTCGGCGAAGTGCGCCGCCGTCACGTCCGCCCAGCTGCCGTCGCCCGCCCTGCGGCTGAGCACGATCGCGCCGGGGTCCGCCTCGGCGTTGTCGAACGGCAGGTCCGCGAGCGAGCCGTGCTTCACCGGGGGCGCGAACGGCGGGACGAGCACCTCCCGTACGGCGCCGTCCAGCCGCCGGATCTCGGGCTCCACGAGGACCGGGCGGCCGTCGTAGTCGGTGGCCGAGACGGTGGCGCCGGAGGAGACAGGGGCGTTCGGGTACGGCGTGGACACGGGCGGCTCCTCGGGCGTGCAGCGGTGAACTGCTTGCTGCATGACGTACGTGCCTCGCGCACCGAGGCGTTCACCGGCGGGCCGCGAACAGGGGTTACCGACGGTTAGGCAGGTGATCGTACGAGGCCACTGTGGCGAGCGTGTGCGGGTTCGGGGGTGGTCCGGAGCCAGGGGTGTGCAGCCTCGGCGGTTTCGTGAGGGTGATTCAACTTCCGCCCCTCCCGCCGCCTCCGTGGCAGCCGTCCGACCCCCGGCGTGAACTTACCTCCGGTAACCTTACTCCAGGGTAAGAACTTCGGACCGATTCTCACGGGAGTTGGCATGGCCGACCGCCACCTGGGCTTCACCGGCACGGCGCCCGGCCGTTTCCTCACCCGGCGCCTGGGCCGAGCCCCCGCCGCCGTCACCCTGGCCGCCACCCCCGCACTGGCCCCGCTGCTGGTCCGCGGCGCCCTGCGCTCCCCCTTCAGACGGCCGTCTCCGGAAGCGGACTTCCCGCGCACCCGTCTGGTGCTGCCCGCTCTGCGCGTCGACCTGGCCCGGCTGGCCGCCTACGAGCGGGTGTGCGGCTTCGCCACCGGCTCGGCCGACGGCGAGGACGCGCTGCCCGTCACCTATCCGCACGTCCTCGGCTTCCCGCTGGCCATGCGCCTGATGAGCGGCCGGGACTTCCCGCTCCCGCTGCTCGGCCTGGTCCACACCTCGATCGAGATCGTCCGCCGCACGGCTCTGCCCGCCGCCGGGGAGTACGGACTCACCGTTCACGTCGAGGGGCTGGCGCCGCACCGGCGCGGGACGGAGGCGACCGTGGTCACGGAGCTGCGGGCCGGCGAGGACGTCGTATGGGAGTCGCGCAGCACCTACCTGGCGCGGCACCGGACCGCCGGCACACCCGGCGCACCCTGGGAACTCCGGGAACCCCGGAAGGAACAGCCCGAGCCCCCGCTGCCCGTGCTGGCCGAGTGGCGGATCGCCGAGGACGTCGGCCGCCGGTACGGCGCCGCCTCCGGCGACCGCAACCCCATCCACCTGCACCCCCTCACCGCCCGCCTCTTCGGCTTCCCCCGCGCCATCGCGCACGGCATGTGGACCGTGGCCCGCTGCCTGGCCGCCCACGGCACGCCCGGCGCGGCCCTCGTCCGGGCCCGGTTCCGGGCGCCGGTGCTGCTGCCGGGGACGGTGGTGTACGGCGCGGACGGCACCGGCTTCGAACTCCGCGGCGCCCGGGACGAGCTCCACCTCACCGGTGAGGTGCGGCCGCTGCCGGGGTGAACGCCATGGCTTCGCCCTGGCCGGCCGGGCGCGAAGAAGCCGTACGGGGTGGGCCGCAGACGGGTGGCCCCGGCACTGCGGAGGTGGGGGCGGTGTGAGCCAGGGCTCGTCCGGCTCCCCGGGCCCCGCGAATCCGGCCCGATCCGCCGGACAGGTCCTAATCCCCCGCGGCGGGCGGGGTCCAGGGGCGGCCGTTCATCAGGTTGCCCAGGCCCGCCCAGGCGAAGTTCATCAGGGTCGCCGCCGACTGCCGTGCCGTGACGCCCGGGGTGGCGTTCGCCCAGGCCGCGAGGGACTCGGCGGCGCCCACCAGGGCCTCGGCGAGGCCGGCGACCTCGCGCTCGGGCAGGTCCGGGTCACAGTGTGCCGCGCGGGCCGCGGCCGCGATCAGCTGGGTCACGAACGCGACTATCTCCTCGCGCATCGCGGCGACCTCGGCGGCGAACATCTCGCCGTGGGTGCGGGCCTGGAGGTGCAGCACGGACCAGCCGTCGGGATGCTCCGCGGTGTACGCGAAGAAGGCCCGCAGCCCGTCCCACAGCTGACGGTCGGCGGGCAGGTCGCGGCGGACGCCGGTGCGGACCGCCTCGGTCAGCGCGGCGGCCTCCCGGCGGATGCACGCCGTGAAGAGGTCTTCCTTGGAGTTCAGGTACAGGTACACCAACGGCTTGGACACGCCCGCCAGTTCGGCTATCTCGTCCATCGACGCGGCCATGTACCCGCGTCGGCCGAAAATCCGTACGGCGGCGTCGAGCATCTGCTGCTCCCGCACCGCACGCGGCATCCGCTTGGTCCTCACGGCACCCATGGGGCAAGACTAGTTGGGCTTCCGGGCACCCGGAGCGACCCCGGAGCGGGGCAGACGGTCAGGAGGGCTGGCCCTGCGCCCGGGCGGTGTCGTCGGCCCCGTCCTCCTGGTTGCGGTTGGCATCCAGGTTGGCCTTCATCCGGTCGACCTTGTGCACGATCCGCACGGAGGCCCGGTCCCGCTCCTTGCGCAGCACCACCCAGCTGATCGGCGCCGAGAGCAACATCGAGAGCAGGAGCACCCACAGGAAGTTGGAGTCGCCGAAGCCACGCGGGAAGATGCCCGAGTAGACGGCTCCCCAGACGACCAAGAGGCAGCCGGCGAAGACGCCGAGGCGCATCAGCGTGTAGCGGAGCATCTCAATCCACTCTTCCGATTCCAAAAAGGGGCACCGTCCAGTGAAGCACGGTACGGACCCGATCTTGCAGGGGGGTCAGGCCAGTGGCAGCAGCATGAGGATGTCGTCCCGGTCGTCTCCCGGCGCGACCCGGATCGCGCCGGGTATCCGCCCGACCTCCTTGTAGCCGCAGGAGCCGTAGAACCGTTCGAGGCCGAGGCCGCCACGGCAGGTGAGCCGTATGGCCTCGATGCCGTCGAGGCCGCGGGCGGCGTCGGCGGCGGCCGCCAGCAGGTCGCGCCCGTACCCCTTGCCCTGGTGCCGGGGATGCACCATCACCGTGTACAGCCAGACCCAGTGCTTCATCAGCCGGTGCGTGTTGTACGTGAGGAACGCGGTCGCCGCGACGACTCCCGTGCCGTCCCGGCCGACGAGCAGCCGGGTGCGGCCCTCGGCCATCGCGACGAGGTGCTTCACCAGCTCGGGGCGTATGTCGTCCGCGGTCACCGGCGGCACGAAGCCGACCGATCCGCCCTCGTTCGACACGTCCGCCCACAGCCCGAGCACATCGTCCCTGAGGGCAGGCGAAACCGCCGGATCCAGCTCGAAGGACAACGTCACCGGCTCACACCCGCATCGGCTGCGGGGACTCCCGGCGCAGCGGGTCCGGGCCGTCGTACTCGCGGATGATCTCGTAGCGGGTGTTGCGCTCCACCGGACGGAAGCCGGCGTCGCGGATCAGGTCCAGCAGGTCCTCGCGGGTCAGCTTGTTCGGGGTGCCGTAGTTGTCCGCGTCGTGCGTGATCTTGTACTCGACCACCGAGCCGTCCATGTCGTCGGCGCCGTGCTGGAGCGCGAGCTGCGCGGTCTGGACGCCGTGCATGACCCAGAAGACCTTGACGTGCGGGACGTTGTCGAAGAGCAGCCGGGAGACCGCGAAGGTCTTGAGGGCCTCGGCACCGGTCGCCATCTGCGTGCGCGCCTGGAGCCGGTTCCGTACCTTCCCGTCCTTCATGTCCACGAAGTCGTGCTGGTAGCGCAGCGGGATGAAGACCTGGAAGCCGTTCGTCTCGTCCTGCAGCTCACGCAGCCGCAGCACGTGGTCCACGCGGTGACGGGGCTCCTCGATGTGGCCGTACAGCATGGTGCACGGGGTCTTCAGACCCTTCTCGTGCGCCAGCCGGTGGATCCTGGACCAGTCCTCCCAGTGGGTCCTGTGGTCCACGATGTGCTGCCGGACCTCCCAGTCGAAGATCTCGGCACCACCGCCGGTGAGGGACTCGAGACCGGCGTCGATCAGCTCGTCCAGGATCTCGGAGGCGGAGAGCCCCGAGATGGTCTCGAAGTGGTGGATCTCGGTGGCCGTGAAGGCCTTGAGCGAGACGTGCGGCAGGGCGGCCTTCAGCTCGCGCAGCGAGCGCGGGTAGTAGCGCCACGGCAGGCTCGGGTGCAGGCCGTTGACGATGTGCAGCTCGGTGAGGTTCTCGCTCTCCATCCCCTTGGCGAGCTTCACCGCCTCCTCGATGCGCATCGTGTACGCGTCCTTCTCGCCCGGCTTGCGCTGGAAGGAGCAGTAGGCGCAGGAGGCGGTGCACACGTTGGTCATGTTGAGGTGCCGGTTGACGTTGAAGTGGACGACGTCACCGTTCTTGCGCGTCCGCACCTCGTGCGCGAGCCCGCCCAGCCAGGCCAGGTCGTCCGACTCGTACAGCGCGATGCCGTCCTCGCGGGTCAGCCGCTCCCCGGAACGGACCTTCTCCTCCAGCTCGCGCTTGAGCCCGACGTCCATGCCAACACCTTTCTACGACAGCCTGGCCAAACTTACTCCCCCGCGCTCCGGGCGGGCGGAGCCCCCGTACGGCGCGGAGCGCCCTACACCTCTTCGGGCAGCTCCCCGACCCGGTTCTCCCACTTCGTGGACAGCACGATGGTGGTACGGGTCCGGGACACGCCCTTGGTACCGCTCAGCCGGCGGATGATCCTCTCCAGCCCGTCCACGTCCGCCGCCCGCACCTTGAGCATGTAGGAGTCGTCACCGGCGATGAACCAGCAGTCCTCGATCTCGGGGAGCTCCTTCACCCGCTGGGCCACGTCCTCGTGGTCGGCGGCGTCGGACAGCGAGATCCCGATCAGGGCGGTCACACCGAGGCCGAGGGAGGCCGCGTTCACGGTGGCGCGGTAGCCGGTGATGACGCCGGCCGCCTCCAGCCGGTTGATGCGGTCGGTGACGCTGGGTCCCGACAGGCCGACGAGGCGTCCCAGCTCCGCGTAGGAGGCCCGGCCGTTCTCCCTCAGGGCCTGGATGAGCTGCCTGTCCACCGCGTCCATGCGATCGAAGCCTTCCCCTGGAAAGTTCTGAAAGTTCCTGAAGTGATGAGAGGTACTGCGACTTGCTCGACTACCGGACCGCCGCTGAGCCGCCGCCCAGTTCGCCTTTCCAGCGCCGGTACAGACCGTGCCCGACGCCCGCCGCGTCCAGCACCCGCCCGGCCACGAAGTCCACCAGATCCTGGATGTGGGTCGCGCCCGCGTAGAAGGCGGGCGAGGCCGGCACCACGCTCGCTCCCGCGTCGTCCAGCGCGACCAGGTGCCGCAGCGTCTGCCCGTTCAGGGGGGTCTCCCGTACGGCCACGACCAGCGGCCGGCGCTCCTTCAGTGTGACGCTCGCCGCGCGCTGCAGCAGATCCTTGGACAGTCCGAGGGCGACACCGGCGACACAGGCCGTGGAGGCCGGGACGACCAGCATCCCCTTCGCCGGGTACGACCCCGAGGACGGCCCGGCGGCGAGATCCCCCGCGCTCCAGTACCGGATCCCGCTGACGTCCACATCGAAGGTCCCGGGCTTCCCGTCGGCGCCCCGGGCCAGCCATTCACGCAGGTCCTCCTGCCAGTGCGCGTCCCGGAACGAGATCCCCGTCTCGTCCAGCAGGGTCAGCCGCGAGGCCCGGCTGACCACCAGGTCGACCGCCTCCCCCGCGTCCACCAGCGCCCGCAGCACGGCCGCCGCATACGGCGTCCCGGAAGCTCCGGACACCCCCACGATCCAAGGCGCGCGCTGCGATTCTCCTGCGTTCACACCTTGAGCGTACCGGTGGGACGGGGAGTGTTCAGGACCGGTCGGCCGCCTCGGGATCTCCGCGGGAGGGCAACCGGTGCCGAGGCCGGGTCCGTGCACTCCACGACGGGCCGCACGCTGCTCAGACGGTCAGACCCCGGACCAGGAGATCGAGCAGGGCACAGACGAACAGGGCGATGCCGATGAAGCCGTTGACGCTGAAGAACGCCCGGTTCAGCCGGGACAGGTCGTGGGGGCGGACGATGCGGTGCTCGTAGCCGAAGGCGGCCGCCACGATCACCAGGCCCAGCCAGAAGAACGCGCCGGTGTGGGTGGCCAGGGCGTACCAGACGAACAGGGCGGTGGTGACCGTGTGGCAGACCCGCGCGCCCCAGATCGCCGCCGGGATGCCGAAGCGGGCCGGGACCGACATGACGCCGATCTCGCGGTCGGTCTCGACGTCCTGGCAGGCGTAGATCAGGTCGAAACCGCCGATCCAGATGCCGACGGCGAGGCCGAGGATCACGGCGTTCCAGGACCACTCGCCGGAGATGGCGAGCCAGCCGCCCACCGGGCCCATCGCCTGGGCCAGACCCAGGATGGCCTGCGGGAAGTTCGTGAACCGTTTCCCGTACGGGTAGACCACCATCGGGATCACCGCGATGGGTGCCAGGGCCAGGCAGAGCGGGTTCAGCAGGGCCGCCGCGCCCAGGAAGACCACCAGGGCGATCAGGGCGCCCGTCCAGGCGTGCTTCACCGACATGGCGCCGGTCACGAGCTCGCGATGGGCCGTACGCGGGTTACGGGCGTCGATCTCGCGGTCGATGATCCGGTTGACCGCCATGGCGAACGTCCGCAGGCCCACCATGCAGATCGTGACGAGGAGGAGCCGGCCCCAGTGGATGTTCCTGTCCCACTGGTACATCGCGGTCAGCGCGGCGATGTAGGCGAAGGGAAGCGCGAACACCGAGTGCTCGATCATCACCAGGCGGAGGAACGCCTTGGTGCGTCCCGGCTGCGGAAGTGCCGCGGAGGCGCTGCTCACAGGCCGTACTCCTTCCAGCGGCGGTCCACCAGGGCCGCCGTATCCGGGTCCGACAGGACCATGTCCGGCCACCCGCCGTCACGCGTGTAGCCCTCCTCGGGCCACTTCTTCGTCGCGTCGATGCCCGCCTTGCCGCCCCAGAACTGCTGGTAGGAGGCGTGGTCGAGGTGGTCGACGGGGCCTTCCACGACGGTGAGGTCGCGGGCGTAGTCCGTGTTGCCGAGGGCCCGCCAGGCGACCTCGTGCAGATCGTGGACGTCGCAGTCGGAGTCGACGACCACGATCAGCTTGGTGAGGGACATCATGTGCGCCCCCCAGATCGCGTGCATGACCTTCTGCGCGTGCTTCGGGTACTTCTTGTCGATCGAGACGATCGCACAGTTGTGGAAGCCGCCGGCCTCGGGCAGGTGGTAGTCCACGATGTCCGGGACGATGATCTTCAGGAGGGGCAGGAAGAAGCGTTCCGTGGCCCGACCCAGGGGGCCGTCCTCGGTGGGCGGCCTGCCGACGACGATCGACTGGAGCAGCGGCCGCCTCCGCATCGTCACGCAGTCGATCTTGAGGGCCGGGAAAGGCTCCTGCGGGGTGTAGAAGCCGGTGTGGTCGCCGAAGGGGCCCTCCGGCAGCATCTCGCCCGGCTCCAGCCAGCCCTCCAGGACGACCTCGGCGTTCGCCGGGACCTGGAGCGGGACCGTCTTGCAGTCGACCATCTCGATCCGCTTGCCCGCGATGAACCCGGCGAAGAGGTATTCGTCGATGTCCCCGGGCAGGGGGGCCGTCGAGGCGTACGTCACGGCGGGCGGGCAGCCGAAGGCGATCGCGACGGGCAGGCGCTCGCCCCGCCGCGCCGCCACCTGGTAGTGGTTCCGGCTGTCCTTGTGGATCTGCCAGTGCATGCCGATGGTGCGCCTGTCGTGCCGCTGCAGGCGGTACAGGCCGAGGTTGCGGATGCCTGTCTCGGGGTCCTTGGTGTGGGTGAGGCCGAGGTTGAAGAAGGAACCGCCGTCCTGCGGCCAGGTGAACAGGGCCGGAAGCCGGTCGAGGTCCACCTCGTCCCCCTGCAGCACGACCTCCTGCACCGGCGCGCTGTCGGACTTCACCTTCTTCGGCGGCACGTGCGTCATCGCGCCGAGCTTCCCGAACGCCTCGCGCACGCCCACGAACCCGTGCGGCAGCTCGGGCCGCAGCAGCCCGCCGATCTTCTCGGAGATCTCGCCGTACGACTTCAGGCCCAGCGCCTTCAGCAGCCGCCGGTCGGTCCCGAAGACGTTCATCGCGAGGGGCATCGCCGAGCCCTTCACGTTCTCGAAGAGCAGCGCGGGTCCCCCGGACTTCTGGACCCGGTCGACGATCTCCCCGACCTCCAGATACGGGTCGACCTCGGCCTTGATGCGCTTGAGGTCTCCCTCGCGCTCCAGCGCCCTGAGCAGGGAGCGAAGATCGTCGTAAGCCATGCCCCCCAGTATCGGTCACCCGATAACCTGGGCCTGTCACCGGGGCCGCCCCACACCTTCGGGAGATCGCACGACCATGCTCAGGTATCTGCCCACCCTGCTGGTCCTTGCGCTGTGGATCTACGCCTTCGTGGACTGTCTGAACACCCCCGAGGAAGAGGTGCGCCACCTGCCGAAGGGGGTGTGGGTGCTCATCGTCCTGGTCTTCGGCTGGGTCCTGGTGGGCCCGGTCGCCTGGCTGATCACCGGCAAGGCGCGGCGCGCACCGGCCGACGGCTCCGCTCCTGCCGTGCCCTCCGCCGGGGGACGCCGCACCACCTCCTGGGTCGCCCCCGACGACAACCCGGAGTTCCTCAAGTCCCTCGACAAGGACGACCCGGAGAACGACTGACGCGATGGAACTCCGACTGCTCGTCACCTTCGAGAAGGTCGCCACAGTCCTGAGCTTCACCCGGGCGGCGGCCGAACTGTCGTACGCGCAGTCCAGCGTGACCAGTCAGATCCGCGCCCTGGAGTCCTCCCTGGGCGTCGAACTGTTCGACCGGCTCGGCGGCCGTATCCGGCTCACCGAGGCGGGCGAGCGGCTGCTGCCCTACGCCCGGCAGATCGCCGAGCTGGCGGAGGAGGCCCGGGCCGCGGTCGTCGGCGCCGAGGAGCCGGCCGGTTCACTGGTCGTCGGGACCATGGAATCGCTGACCTCGTACCGGCTGCCGCCGCTGCTGGAGCTCTTCCATCACCGCTACCCGAAGGTGCGGCTCGCGCTGCGCACGACCATCGGCGACGAGACCCGGCAGGCACTCCGGCAGGGGACGTACGACCTCGGGTTCCTCATGGAGGAGGAGACCGCGCACGCGGGGCTGGAGAGCGAGGCGCTGGCCGTCGAGCCGCTCGCGCTGGTGGCCGCGCCCCGGCACCCGCTGGCCGGCGAGGAGATCACCACGGCCGGCCTCGTACGGCAGTCCCTGCTCGCCACCGAACCGGGCTGCGCCTACCGGGATCTGTTCGAGCGGGAGCTGAAGTCCTTCGGGGACGTGGACTTCATGGAGTTCGGCACGATCGAGGCGACCAAACGCGCGGCGGCCGCCGGCCTCGGGATCTCGCTGCTGCCCGAGGTGACGGTCGCCGCCGAACTGGCGGAGGGTTCTCTCGTACGGCTGGACTGGGAGCCCCCGTTCACGCTTCGGACGCAACTGGCGTGGCGGGCCGGGAAGCGGCTTCCGGCGCATGCGCGGCTGTTTCTCCAGCAGGTGCGGAAGCTGGTGTCCGAGCAAGGGTGACCTTCAGGCTCGCGGTCACGATCAGCGGGACGCCGAGCGCCTGGACGAGACCGATGTGGTGGCCGTACACCGCCCAGTCCATGAGCATGGCGACCGCCGGGTAGACGAAGGCGAGGACGGCGATCTTCGAGGTCGGGAGCTTGGCGTAGGCGGCGTACATGAGGACGTACATCACGCCGGTGTGGATGAAGCCGAGCCCGACCAGCCAGCCCCAGTCCCGGCCCGTACCGCTCATCGCGCCGAAGTCGGCGAAGGGCAGCAGCAGGGGGATGCCCACGAGGACCTGTACGAGGGCGACGAGGTGCGGCCGTACGCCGGTGACGCGCTTGGTGACCAGCGTGGACAGGCCGTACAGGAGGGCGGCGAGAAGGGCCTGGCCGACACCGGTCGCATACGAGCCGCCGCCGGCGAAGTCGCCCGGCGTGACGCCCGAGACGAGGATCAGGCCCGCGAAGGCCAGCACGATCCAGCCGACCTTGGCGGCGGTGAGACGCTCGCGGAACAGCAGGGCGCCCAGCAGGACCACGTAGAACGGCTGCGTGTGGTAGACGACCGTGGCGACCGAGATCGACGTGTTCTCGTACGACTGGAACAGCAAGACCCAGTTGAAGACGATGAACACGCCGCCGAGGACGGCCAGCGCGAGGGTGCGCGGGGTGAAGCCGTGGTCGCGGAGCCAGCCGCGGGCGGCGACGTAGGAGCCCAGCGCCAGGGCGCCGAACAGAACGCGGAAGAAGACGACGTCGAAGGGCGAGGCGCCCGACTCGACGACGAAGATTCCGAGGGTGCCGGACAGCACCATCGCGGTCGTCAGCTGGGCCGTGCCCGTGTGCTCTGAGGTCATGCCCACGACGCTACGAAGGACCGCCGGTCCCGGTCCACGCGCTGGTGAGGTGTGCTGCCGATGGCCCCATCGGCAGCACCGATGGGGCCTGGCAGTCAGAGGAAGACCGCGATCGGCTGCTCAAGGACGGCCTCGCGGGACCGGGGGTCCCAGCTCGTCACCTTGCCCAGGCAGTGGGCCTGGAACTGGCCTCCGGGCAGCTCTTTGTTCGCCCGGCGCAGCCCCTCCCGCCGCAGCACGACCCGCAGGTGCGCGAAGGCCTCGCCCTCCCTGTACGGTGCCCGCATCACCAGCGTCTCCCCGCCGCCGCCCTGGGCTTCGAACCGGCCGGTGACCATGACGAACTCGCCGATCTCGCTGAGCACCACCCCGTCGGCCGGGTCCTCGTCGGCCTGGCGCCGGGCCAGCTCCCTGACCAGGGCGCGGTTCGGGGTGACGGTCCCGCCACGGGTCCGCAGCCGGACCTCGACGAGGGCGTCCTGGCTCTCCAGCACGGACAGCAGAAGCCCGATCACCATGATCGGCTCGCTCTTCTGCACGTACTTGACGAACGTCCCCTCCTCGCTGCCGCCCTTCACCCGGAACAGCAGGGACACCAGGGGAATCACCGCCAGGCAGCCGATGGTGCGGCTGCGCCGCTCCTCGACCTCCTTGCGCAGTGCGGCCGTGTGGTTGCCCATCTTGTACAGGTCCATGACGGCCGCGTTGTCCAGGTACACGGGCAGGCCCCGCCCCACGGGGTGGCGGCGCAGCCGGTGCAGCCGCAGGACGGCGAACACGCCCAGCACGACCAGTCCGGCGAACGCCGCCAGCCACCACGCCATGGCGCCCCACCAGACGCTCCACCAGGTGCCGTCAAGAACAGCCACGGATCTCCTTGAACGCGGTGGACAGGGACGAGTCGTGGGCGTCGACCATGCGGCCGCCGGTCGCCGAGGCGACCTGGCGCAGTTCCGCGGCGTCGGCGTCCCCGAAGTAGACGGGGTAGGTGTGCACCGCCCGGGCGTCGGCGGGGCGGGCCCGGTAGCGGCTGACGAACGTGGTCCGGTCGATGCCCGCGTTGTTCTCGCCGTCGGTCATCAGCACGATGGACACCGCCCGCCCGGGGTCCTCGCGCCCGGCCCGCTCGGCGGTGGCGTAGCCGTGGTCCAGGGCGGACCAGATCGCCGTGGAGCCGTCGTGGCCGCCGTCGGCGACGAAGTCCGCGAGACGGGTGAGGTCGGCCGTGCCGTGGACGGTGACCGTGCGTTCCGCCAGGGGCCGGCCCCCGAAACGGACCGCGGTCAGCCGCTCGCCCTGGTAGAAGCGGACGAACTTGGCCGTGGCCGAGGAGTCCGCCCCGCTCAGGCCCGCGAACGCGTCGCGCAGAGCCGTCGTACGGGGGCCGCGCATGGAACCGGAGAAGTCGAGCAGGAAGATCACCTGGTCGGCGGCGCGGCGCCGGGGGTCGCCGTAGTCGTCCAGGAGCCGGTCGAGGACGGCGGGGTCGTCGGGGAAGTACAGCGCGTTGCCCAGGGGGGCCTTCAGCCGCTCGTCGCGGTGGACGGCGGTGTTGACCGGGCGGCGCAGCGTCCGCCGCATGATGTCCCGCTGGTGGCCGGGGTCCGTCAGCCACTCCACCACCCGGTCGTAGGCGTCCCGGTGAGCGGCGTCCAGCAGGAGCAGCGGGTAGTCGGACAGGACCATGCCGTCGGCGGGGTGCACGACGACCAGAGGCTGTCCGAGTCGCCCGGAGGCGTTCAGCGCCAGCAGCTCGGACTCGTAGGTGATCAGGGCGTTGGTGCGGCCCGGACGGCGGGCGAAGGTGTCCAGCAGGTCGTGGGAGGTCTCGGCGGTCAGACTCTGGCCGGAGCGGAAGCCGCGCAGCCGGTCGCAGCTGACATCCGCGGGGCGCAGCGCGCCGCCGGTGCCGGCCGCGGCAGTGGCGACGCCGACGAGGGCGGCGAGGCCGCTGTTGCTGTGCCGGGGGTCGGCCATGCCGAAGCGCACGGTGCCGGTGGCGGCGGCGTCGGCGATGTCGGCCCAGGAGATGCGTCCGCCCGGTGACTTGGGGCGCAGTCGCCGTGCCACGTCCTGGGTGAGGCCGACCACGACCGGGGAGCGCATGATCGAGGTGCTCTGGATGCCGGTTGCCGGTGTGGCACCGGAGGGGGCCTGCTTGGCCCGCAGCCGGAGGTAGCGGTCGGAGGAGAGCCAGGCCAGGTCGTAGGAGTGACGGCCGGTCAGCAGGGTTTCGCCGGCGTCGTTGGTCGCCCGGTAGTCCATGTCCAGGCGGACCCCCGTGTCCTCGCGCAGCCGGTCCAGCAGGGGTCCCATGTCGGAGAGTTCGTCGCTGGCCAGCACGCGCAGGGTGGTCTCCGGTCCGCTGCCGCCGCCGGAACAGGAGGCCGGCCCGCCGAGTGCGGCGAACAGGACCAGACAGAGGGCGAGGGCGAGGGTCCGGCGACGCGGGCGGTGCGGATGCGGGCGTTGCGGGCCGTACGGGCGGCCCGGGCGGTCCGGGCTCACGGCGCCTCCCCGCCGGCGGCCGACTTCGCGACGGGGTCGCAGTCCCCCACCACCTCGATCATCCGCTCCAGCAGCTCAAGGCGGGGCAGCACGGCCTTGGTGTCGTTGCCGGTGAGGACCGGTGCCTGGATGTGGCGATCGCTCAGGAAGCGGGTCAGCGAGTCGCTCGTGGACGCGGCACCGGCGGCGTCCCGGACCCGGAAGCCGAGTTCCATCGCGCGCTTCTGCAGGGCCGGGTCCGTGGTGATCAGCTCGCCGAGCCGGCCGCCCTGCGGGGTGAGCGCGATGAGCTGCGGCTCGGTGACGAACTGCGCGGACGGGTAGAGCAGGACGCGCTCGCTGTCGACGCGGCCGGCGTCCGCCTGGGCGTCGATCTGGTGGGCCAGGAACTGGTGCTCGTAGATGACCGCGATCGGGGAGATGCTCTTCCCCTCGGCGGAGACATAGGTCTCGTTCTTCTCCGACGACGGCATGCCCTGGTCGTTGAGAAGCAGCCGGATCCGGTCGGCGAAGCGCGTCGCCTCGGTCGCGTCCTGCGGGATGTTGTCGTGGTTCCACACGTAGGAGACCAACCCCAGGTACGTGCCGGCGGAGTTGGCCTCACAGATGTCGGAGGTCTGGGCGAGCACCTTGTTGCCGTTGTGGATGCCGTGCCGATCGATGCCGAGGCCCTCCCAGCGCCGTCCGTCGGCGGTCGTCTTGAGGAACTTCTGCATGTCGAGCGAGTAGTAGAGCGGCTTCGCTCCGGTGGGCACGCCCGGCAACGGCCTGGCGATCCCTGCCTGCTGGAGCGTCTCGGCGTACTCGCGGTAGGTGCCGAGCACGATCGGGCTGACGAACGGTCGGTATGTCGTCGCCGGGTGGCCCTCGGCCGCGCGTTTCCTGGTGATCAGGTCGGCGGCGGGCTGGCCGGAGGGGAAGACGACGTCGTAGCTGTCGTAGCTCTGGGCGGCGATGCCGCGCGAGCCCATGCGGGTGATGTGCACCCGGAAGCCGTGCCGGACGAGCAGCCGCCGGACCTCGGGATCCTCGAAGTAGTCCGCCTTCGAGGCCATCTTGGCCTCGATCGTGACGATGCGGGTGAGGGGCAGAGTGACGTGCCTCTGGGCCATCACCACGACCGCGCACAGCGCGGTGGCGGCCGCGACGACGCGCGGGAGGAGCCGGCGCACACGGGAGCGCCGGCTGGGTAAGACCGTCGGAGCGCCGACCTTCAGGCGGGGCTCACCGGTCTGACGGGGTCTGTCGGTCTCTGTTCTGTGCGTGGCCACCCGGTTCTCCTGCGTGAGCGGGGGGCAGGATCGTCTGTGCACGGCAAGGCACCGGCTGGAACATCCAACGAACGTGCGAATAAAGAACAGTGAAGGTCTGTCAGATACTCGGGTCGGGGGTGCGCAGCACGAGGTCGAGCAACCCCGGGAAGCGTGCGTCGAACTCCGTGCGCCGCAGCCGGTTGACCCGCTTGGGCCCCTCGTCCCGCTGCTCGACCAGACCCGCGCCGCGCAGCACCGCGAAGTGGTGGCTGAGGGCCGCCTTCCCGACCGGCACGTCGAAACTGCCGCAGCTGCGGGACCAGTCGGCACAGCCGGCCAGCTCCCTGACCAGGGTGAGGCGCACGGGGTCGGCGAGGGCGGCCAGGGCGGCCTGGACCGGGACGTCGTCGGGGTGGATGTGCTCAGGTGCGGCCCGATGGCTACTGGCGGCCATGGCACCCTCCTCGTCCCGTGTTCCGCGTCCCGCTTGCCGAGTGTTCGATGAAAACCATACACTCATGAGTGTTCGCTTTTCATTGAACACTTTCCCGAGCCCAGGGGTGCGGCATGCGCGCGATCGAGTTCCAGCAGTACGGCGGTCCCGAGGTGCTGAGGGCGGTGACGGCCGAGGTGCCCGAGCCCGGTCCAGGCAAGGTGAGCATCGACGTGGCCTACACGGGCGTGAACTTCGCCGACCTGAAGGCCCGCTCGGAGGGCTACCGGGTGCCGGAGCTGCCGTACGTCCCCGGTCTGGAGGTCTCCGGCCGGGTCCGGGCCCTCGGCGCCGGCGTCACCGGCCTGGCCGTCGGCCAGGAGGTGGCGGCGCTGACGGAGGGCGGGGCCTACGCGGAGGTGGTCGTGGCGGACCCGGCCACCGTCCTCTCGCTCCCTGCGGGCATGGACCTGCGCACGGCCGCCACGCTCCCGACGGTCCTGCCCACCGCATACGCCCTGATCCACTCGGTCGGCAGGCTCCAGCCGGGCGAGACCGTCCTGGTCCAGGGAGCGGCGGGCGGAGTCGGCACGGTGGCCGGCCGGCTGGCGCGGGCGGCGGGCGCCGGGGCGGTGTACGGCGTGGTGTCCTCGGCGGCGAAGACGGCCCACGCCAAGGCGCACGGCTACGACGAGGTGTTCGTCGGCGCCTTCCAGGACCCGGTACGGCAGGCCACCGGCGGCCGGGGCGTCGACCTCGTCCTGGACCCCGTCGGCGGCGACACCCTGCGCGCCGGCCTCGCCTCGCTCGCCCCCTTCGGCCGCCTGGTCTCCTTCGGCAACGCGAGCTCGGCCGAGCCGTGGTCCGTGGGCCAGCCCGAGCTGTACCCCCTCGGTGTCTCGGTCGCCGGGTTCTCCGTCCTGAGCCTCGCGAAGACGGCCCCGGCCGAGCTGCGCCGCCTGTCCGAACAGGCCTTCGCCAAGGCGCTCGACGGCACGGTGTCCCTGCCGGTGACCGCCGAGTTCGCTCTGGAGGACGCGGCGGAGGCACACCGTCTGATGGGGGCCCGGACGAGCACGGGGAAGCTGTTGCTGCGGGTGGGGGCGTAGGCGTCCGCGCCCGTCCCGCTCACCTCGCCGCCCCGGTCATGCTGCCGGGGCCGAGCCGAGGGACGGACCCGTGAGCCGTCACACCCTGCCCCAGTTCTGGGAGGCCGCCCCCGACTGACAGGTCGCCTCGGCCACACCGCCGCCGAAGGCGAGGTCGAGGCAGCCGCCGTCGTAGACGGTGCGCAGGGAGTTGCCGGAACCCGTCTTCCACAGACGGGCGCTGCTGCTCTGCGCGCAGTCGCCGACGAAGACGGCCTGGCCGTTGCCGTTGGCACTCAGACATGAGCCGGTCGACACGTTGACGACCTTGAGGCTGCCTCCGGCGGCACTGCGGAAGGTCCACACGGCGGACGAGGCCGAACAGTCGCCGAGGCCCGTGGAGCCGTAGACCTGGATCAGGCACTTGCCGTTCTCACCGTTCTTGAGCCTGAAGGTGTCCGAGCCGGGACTGGTGGTGGAGGTCCCGCCGGAGGAGGAGCCGCCCGAGGAGGAACCTCCGGACGAGCCGTCCGAGGAGGAGCCGCCGGACGAAGAGCCGCCGGAGGATCCGCCGGAGCTGCCGGAGCCGCCGCCGGAACCGGAGCCGGAGCCGGAACCGGCGGCGCCGCCGGCGCTGCTTCCGCCGCTCGACGAGCCCGAACCGCCCGATGCGCCGGAGCCCCCCGAGCCGCCCGAGCCCTCCTTGTCGCCGCCCCGACCTCCCTTGTCCGGCTTCTTCTTGTCCGAGGGAGAGGCCGAGCCCTTTCCGTCCGGCTTCTTGCGGCCGGACGGACTCGCGGCTGACTGCCCGGGCGCGGGGTCGGCCGATGCCGAGACGGTGGCCTCGGGGGTGCCTGCGGCGCCGTTCCGGCCGGAGTCGTCCGCATACGGCAGGAGCTGGAAGGCCAGTGTGGCCGTACCGACGACCACGGCCGGTACGACCGCGAGCAGGATGCGGGGCCGGCGTCGTTCGCGCGGCCGCTCGCCCTGTCGCCGCACCTCGGAAGGGCGCACGACCACCTCGGGCTCCGACTCGTCCTTCGGTTCGCCCTTCGGCCCGGGGCCCGTGGCCGGTTCCGGCTCTTCCCGTTCCGGCTCTTCCGGTCCCGCCGGTCCTTCCGGTCCTTGCGGTCCTTGCGGTCCTTGCGGTCCTTGCGGTCGTTCCGGTTCCGGCTCCTCCACCACCGTCGCCTCCGGCACCGCCGCCGCGAACGCCGCCCGCCCGGTCAGCCGTTCCGTGAGGGAACAGGGCCACAGCGGGGGCTCGGACGGGCCCCGGCCGGCGGCGAGTCCGAGGAGTTCGGCGGCGCCGGGCCGGCCCTCGGGGTCCTTGTCCAGACAGGACGCGACGACGGCGGCCAGTTCCGGGTCGGCCTCGCGCAGCCGTTGCAGGTCGGGCTGCTCGTGCACGATCGGTACAGCACGCCGTGCCCGGACTCGTCCCCGAAGGGCGGCCGCCCGCATCCCGCGTACGCGACCACCGAGCCCAGCGCGAACACATCCACCGCGCCGGTCAACCGCCGTGCACCCGAGGCCTGTTCGGGGGACATGTAGGCGGGGGTGCCCACCACCATGCCGGTCCGGGTCAGCCGGCTCTGCTCGGCGGCCCGGGCCACGCCGAAGTCGATGAGAGTGACACCCTCAAGGGTGATCATGACGTTCGACGGCTTGACGTCCCGGTGCACCATGTCCAGCTCGTGCACGGCCGCCAGCCCCGCCGCGGCCTCCCGCAGCAGCAGCCACAGCGCCTGGGGCGGCAGCGGCCCGCCGTGCGTCTCGACGGCCTCGAGCAGGGTCAGCCCGGGCACGTACGCGGTGGCGAACCACGGAGGCCGGGCCTCGCGGTCACCGGCGAGCAGCGGCACGGTGGCCCCGGCAGGCAGCCGGGCGAGATTGTCCAGCTCATGCCCGAAGCGCCGGACAAAGTCCTTGTCCTCGCCGGCGACGGAGGGCAGCACCTGTTTGACGGCGGCGTAGCGGCCCTCGTGCACACCGAGATAGACCCGCCCCATGCCGCCGGCCCCGAGCCGCCCGACCAGCGGGATCGGACCGATCCGCCGCGGGTCGTCGTCCTCCAGCGGCTCGACCCCGTTGTGTTCCCCGTTCACCGTTCTCCCCCTGTGGATCGCATGACGTCCCGGAACCTGCTTCAGCGCGCGTAGGAACCGAGGCCCACCAGGCAGTACACGTACTCGTTCACGGCCGCGCCGTTGAGGGTGTAGCGGTACGAGAAGGCGTACTGCGTCCGGGAGTTGCTCCTGCAGCGGCTCATGTCCGACGTGAGCGGGATGGTCTCGATGACCTTGTAGTGCGCGTCGGACGCCGAGCAGGACACCTCGTCGACCCCGCTGACCTCCTGTGCGGTCGTGGAGTCGGGCAGGGTTCCGTTGAGGCAGGTGCCGGAGGTGAACGGACTCGGCTCCTCGCTCGCACCGCCGTAGGGATCACTGCCGCCGTACGGATCGCCCGTCCCGTACGGATCGCTCGTCGGGTCGCCCGTCCCGTACGGATCGCCGGTGGTGGGAGCCGTGGTGTACGGGTCCGACGAGTACGGGTCGTCGGTGGCCGGCGCCGACGAGGTGTACGACGAGGAGCCGTCCGCGGAGTCGTCGGACGGACTGTCACCGCCGCGGTCGGTCAGGACCAGCAGCAGCACGACCGCGGCGACGACACCGAGCACGCCCAGGCAGGCGAGACCCTGCTTCTTGCCGCCCCCGGCCGCGGCGGTGGTGACCCGGATCCTTAACAGCACCTCGCGGTCGCCGGCCCGGAGCCGTACCAGGTCGCCGTCCCTCACGGGCGGGATGCGCACCGGCGGCACGCCCGCCGACGGCGGCAGCCGGAGGACCGTTCCGGACGCGGCCTGCTGCGGGGTGAGGGAAACAGGGATCTCGGACGACGACACCGGCGGCTCCTGAGTGTGAGGATGGTGCACCAGTGTGGTGCACCAGCCCACTGTTCTAAAATACCTTTCTAGAAAAGCATTCCAGAATGAGCCGCAAACAGCAGCGGGGCGAAGCCACCGTCGAGCACCTCCTGGACGCCGCCCTGCGCGTGTACGCAGAGTCGGGCGACCAGGGCCTGACGGTCAGCGCCGTCACCAGGGCGAGCGGGGTGAGTCTGGGCAGCCTCTACCACCACTTCGGCAGCATCGACGGCCTGATGAACGCCCTGCTGATGCGCTGGCTGGAGCGGCTGCTGGGCGAGCTGGTCACGTCCCTGCGGGGCACCCGGACCGCGCGCACCGGCATCCGGGCCCTGGTCGGCGCCTATCTGGCCTTCGTCCAGGAGCACCGGGAGGCGGCCCTGCTTCTGCACTCCTCGTACGCCGACCGCCAGGGCATGACCGACGGCAAGCGGCTGCGCGACGCCCAGGAGGCCCGTCTGTCGCCCCTCGCGCAGTGGGCACAGGCATACGTCGACGCCGGCGAACTCGCCCCGCTGCCGACGCCGTTGATCGAGTCGCTGGTCCTCGGACCGGTCATCGGGGTGGCCCGCCGCTGGCTCTCCGGCCTCGACGACGTCGACCTCGACGAGGCCGCGCTGGTCCTGCCCGACCGCATCTGGCGCGCCGTCGCGGCCGAGCCGGCCTGAACCGCCTCAGCGCAGCCTGGACGACGACAGGATCGACAGCAGGTGGGCCGGGACCATCACCCAGCTGATCGCGGCCAGCCCGACCAGTGCCCAGCGGGTCACCTCCACCCCGCCCGTGACCGTGTCCCCGGCCGCCGCCGCCAGCAGCACCAGGGACGCCTCGATGCCGTTGGTCACCCGGTGGATCTTGAAGGCCGCCGCCAGCCGCCGCACGGTGGCCACGCCCTGCGAGCGCGGCCGGGTCGACTCGTCGTCGGCCACCCCGAACCCGCGCCGGGCCCGGGCCACGTCGACCAGGTCGGTCGAGGCCTTCAGCAGGACCACCCCGAGCGCGGCGGCAAGGCCCAGCGAGAGCCAGCCCCCCAGGCCGTTCTCCGCCGCCCGGAACCCGATCCCGGCCATCAGCGCAGCGTCCGCCAGATAGGCCCCGAGCCGGTCCACGTAGATGCCCGTCGCGCTGTTCTGCCCCTTCCAGCGGGCGACCTCGCCGTCCACGCAGTCGAAGAGCAGGAACAGCTGCATGAGGACGACGGCGAGCACGGCCCCCGTGAGGCCGGGGACGAGCAGGGCCGCCCCGGAGGCGATCCCGCACGCCACCATGGTCCAGGTCAGCTGGTCGGGGGTGACCGGAGTGCGCACCAGCTGGCGGGTGAACCGCAGCGAGACCCTGCGCATGTACAGCCGGCCCGCCCAGTGCTCCCCGTTGCGGCTGGCCAGCTTGGCGTACGGCTGGCAGACCTCCCGCAGCTCCTCCAGAACCGGGGCAGCGACCATGGGCGTTTCCCTCCCGCGTGATGTGATCGGGCCAGGGTACAGAGGCAGTTCGGGCCCTCGGCCGGAGGGAGCGGCCACCGCACGGGGCAGCGGCACGTTGCCCCGGTCTGTCCGGTGCTGGAGAGTGAACGCATGGACCAGGAACAGGCCCGCGCCTGGCTCGCCACCGCCGTCGCCGAGGCCCGCGCCGGGCTCGCCGAGGGCGGCATCCCGATCGGCGCCGCCCTCTACGCCCCGGACGGCACCCTGCTCGGCCGCGGCCGCAACCGCCGCGTCCAGGACGACGACCCCTCCATGCACGCGGAGACGGCCGCGTTCCGGGCGGCCGGACGGCAGCGCAGCTACCGCGGCACGACCATGGTGACCACCCTCTCGCCCTGCTGGTACTGCAGCGGCCTGGTCCGCCAGTTCGGCATCTCCCGCGTGGTGATCGGCGAGGCCGCCACCTTCCACGGCGGCCACGACTGGCTCGCCGGCCACGGCGTGGAGATCGTCCTCCTGGACGACCCCGGGTGCGTCGGGCTGATGCGCGACTTCGTCACGAACAACCCGGCTCTGTGGAACGAGGACATCGGTGACTGAACCCCGTATTCCGACCATCGACCTCCGGCCCTGGCTCGACGGCGGCACCGAGGCCCGTGCGGCCCTCGCCCGTACCGTCGACCAGGCCCTCCAGACCGCCGGCTTCCTGCTGGTCACCGGGCACGGGGTGGATCCCGGGCTGCGCGGTGCCGTGCGGGCGGCCGCGCGGCGGTTCTTCGTGCTGCCCGTCGAGGCGAAGCAGGCCTACGAGGCGAAGGTCGGCGGGCGCGGCTGGCTGGGTCCCCGCGCCGAGGCCAACGCGTACGCGGAGGGCACCGAGACCCCGCCCGACCTGAAGGAGTCGCTGACCTTCGCCACGCACGAGCCGTTCGAGGACCCGGTCGTCAACGCCGAGTGGTACGCGCCCAACGTGTGGCCGGCCGAGACCCCCGAGCTCCAGGGGCTGTGCGAGGAGTACCTCGCGCGGATGGCCGACCTGGAGAAGGTGCTGCTGTCGCTGCTGGGGTACGCCCTGGGACTCGATCCCGACTTCTTCTCCCGGCACATGGACCATCCGACGTACGGCTTCAACATCAACTGGTACCCGGGCACCGACGTCCTCGGCGAGCCCGAGCCCGGGCAGTTCCGGATCGGGCCGCACACCGACTTCGGGACCGTCACCATCCTGGACCGGCAGGCGGGCAAGGGCGGCCTGCAGGTGTACACGGACCCCGTGGCCGGAGGCGTCGGGTGGGAGGACGCGCCCTACGACCCGGCGGCCTTCACGGTCAACATCGGCGATCTGATGGCCCGTTGGACCGGCGACCGGTGGCGCTCGGGGCGGCACCGGGTGCTGCCGCCGCCCGCCGACGCCCCCGGCGAGGAGCTGATGTCCCTCGTGTACTTCGGCGAGTGCACCCCGGGCACGCTGGTGGAATCCGTACCGGCGCCGGTGGGCCGGGTGGCGTATCCGCCCGTCGACTCGCATGTGTACCTGCGCGCGAAGCTGGACTCGATCACCGTCCGTTAGTCATTTCCGCGTTCGGCCCGCCACCCGTTCCGTTGAAATGCCCCGGGTGGGCATGTCCCGGTCGCGTCCCACGGCATTTGCCTTGAAGGGGGCCCACAGTCAGGGGCCCTCTTTCTGCGATCGGAGACGCGTGCGAATCACTGACATCCAGCGCTGCGAGGTCCGGCCGGGCCGGCTCGTCGAGTGGACGCTGAGTCCGGCCACCGTCGCGGCGGCGACGGGACTGCCGGAGGACTCCCGGCCGCCGGCCTACATCCAGGAGTCGCACATCAGGACGGCCAAATGCGTACGGGACGGGGGGCTGTTCGTGCCGACCTGGCTCGGCACGGCCTTCGACATCCCGGGCCGTATCGACCTCGACGTGCTCCAGGACGCCCTGCGGGCCTGGACGGTACGGCACGAGACGCTGCGCAGCGGCTTCCGCTGGGCGGGCGGCTCGGACGACGAGCTGCGCCGGTTCACGCTGGGCGCCGGCGACGTGTCCCTGCACCGGGAGACGGTCGGCGACTTCGGCGACGCCGGCGCCCTGGCCGGGCACCTCCAGGACCGCTTCGACGCCGTCGCGGACGCCCTGCGCTGGCCGAACCTCATCTACACGGCGGTCGTCCGGGACGACTCGACCAGTGTGTACATGGCCTTCGACCACAGCAATGTGGACGCCTACTCCGTGCACGGCATCCCGGCCGAGATCCACGAGCTGTACTCGGCGGGCCTGGAGGAGCGCGGACCCGGAATCCGCACACCGCCCGCCAGTTACGTCGACTTCTGCGAGGTCGAGCGGGCGGACGCCGACCGCATCGACGGCAGTCATGAAATCGTCTCCCGCTGGCGGGAGTTCATCCGCCGGGGCGGCGGAACGCTGCCGGGTTTCCCCGTCGACCTCGGCCTGGAGCCCGGCGGTCCGCTGCCGCGGCAGAAGATGATCTGCGAACCGCTCGTCGACGCGGACACGGCCGCCGCGTTCGAGGCGTACTGCCGGTCCTACGGCGGCAGTCTGGTCGGCATGCTGGCGGCCACCGGCCTGATCGCGCACGAACTCGGCGGGCAGTCCGTGTACCGGACGGTGGTGCCGTTCCACACCCGGGTGAAGTCCCGGTGGAGCGACTCGGTGGGCTGGTTCGTCGGCGGCGCCCCGATCGAGGTACCGGTGTCCGGCACCTCCGACCTGCCGGGCACCCTGCGGGTCGTGCGGGGCGAACTTCAGGCCAGCCGGTCCCTGTCCCGGATGCCGCTGGCCCGGGTGCTGAGCCTGCTGGGCGCGGACTTCCGGCCGACCTCCCCCGACCTGTACTCGATCGTCTCCTTCCTCGACGCCCGTGGCATCCCCGGCGCCGACCGGTGGGCCGAGCTGAAGGCGTACGGGCTGCTGCGGGTGTCGTACGGCGACCAGGTGTGCGTGTGGGTCTCCCGGCTGCACGACGGCCTGTGGCTGGCCAGCCGCTACCCGGACACCGACGTGGCGGCCAAGAACATGCGGCTCTACGTCGAGCGGCTGAGAGATCTGGTCACGGCGGCAATTTCGTAACCCAACGGACATCACTGACCCTGGTCCGGAGCAACTTCCCCTTTCTACACTGCTGTTGAGGGGGGAATGCGGTGCACAGACGGTTGCACGGGCGCGGAGCGCTGTTCGACGTCGATCCGGCCGGTCTCGCTCCCCGGCTCGTGGGCCTGCGCCCCCACCAACACCGCAGTCATCCGTTCGAGCACCCGGGCGAGCTGCCCTTCGTGGTGCTCAGCGGTGCCCGCGGTCTGGGCAAGAGCGCAGTACTCGACGAGTTACGGGGCGCCTACAAGGGCCACACGCCGGTCGCGTTGATCGACTGCGCGGAGGAGCAGTTCACGGGGCCGCCCGCGGAGCGGCCCGCCGAGTCGTGGTCGCCCGTGGCGCAGGCGCTGCTGGTGATCGCCGAGCAGCTGGCGGCGCCGGTGACGGGCGCCGGGCGGATCACCTTTCCGCGGCTGATGTCGGGCCTGGTGGCGGTGGCCGCGAGCGGCTGGGGCGATGCCGACTCGGAGCGGATCCGCCGGGAGGTCGAGCGGATCCTGCTGCTGAACGAGAGCGGCTCCTGGATCAGCGGGCTGGCCGGACGCTGGGCCGGGAAGGTGGCGGCCAAGGTGGTCGCCGCGGCCACCGGCACCGGGCCGCTGCTGTCCGGCGCGATCGAGGCGACCCTGGAGTCCGTCGCCGAGGGCTTCACCAGCCGTCGGCACCAGAAGGCCTCGGTCTGGTACCGGACGTACCCCAACGCGGGCGGGCACGCCCAGCGCGGGCTCATGCTGCTGGCGGGCCACTTCCGGGCGGGCGGCACCTCCCGGGAGCACGCCGAGCGGTATCTGGTGCGGGCGCTGCTGGCCGACCTGACGGAGGCGTACGCGGGGGTGCTGCCGCGGATGCAGCGGCTCGGCCGGCCCCTGGTCCTGATCGACAACGCACAGACCGCGCCCGGCCCCGGGCTCGTGGAGGCCGTGCTGCGCGACCGTGCCGAGGGCATCGCGGACCAGGTGGCGTTCGTGGCGGCCCGGCGCGGCGAGGGCCGGGAGGAGCTGCGCAACGCGGTGCGGCGGGAGCTGCCCGAGGTGGCCCGGCGCAGCGACTGGGCGCCGGACGCGGCCCCCTCCTCGCGGGCGCTGCTCGTCGCGCTGCCCGCGCTGAGCCCGGACGACACCCTGCACATCATCGGCGCCGTCTGCGACGACACCCCGGTGCCGCCCCAGCTCCCGCATGCGACGCACCGGTTGACCGGCGGCAATCCGCTGGGCATCGTCCTGCTCGCCGAGTCCGCCGCGCAGAACCTGCCCGGGGCGTCCTCGCTGGGCGAGCTGCTCACGGCGGACGTACGGCCCGGCGCGGACCAGCCCGCGGTGCCCGCCCATCGGGCACTGCTGGACCGGCTGGTGCCCGCCGAGCAGCTGGACGAGCTGACCGTGCTGGCCGCGGCCCACGACCACGACTCGGCCTGCGCGCTGGCCGCGGCCCTGCTCCCGGACACCTTCGGCCCGGCGGACGTACGGGCCCTGCAGAACCGGCTGGCCGAGGAGGGGCTGCCGACCGTGCCGGGCCAGTTCGTCGGCGATCCCTTCGTCCGCACCCTGTTGCTGCTGAGGCTGCACCTGCGGGACGCCGACCACGCGTCGTGGCGTACGGCGCACGAGACGCTGATCGCGCACTACACGGAGCCCGAGCACGCCCGTTACCGGCTCCATCACGAACTGGCCCTGGGCGGCACGGAGTCGGCGATCACCCACCTGCGCGACACCTTTCCCACCCTGGACACCCGAGCGTGGCTGCGCACCCTGCGCTTCGTCGCGTCCGCGCCCTACTTCCACGCGCACGACGCCGAGGGCCGCGACTTCACCGGCGACCGGCGGGCCGCGATCGCGCTCGGCCGCACGGACGCCGCGCAGGAGCCGCCACCTGACGCGGACGCCGTACTGCATCTGCGGACAAGGCGGTTGCTGCACGCGGTGTGGCAGCTGGCCGACCCGCTGGCGCTGCCCGACCCGAAGGTGTGCGACCGGCTCCGCTTCGAGCTGGAGCAGCTGTCCAACCTGCGGCCCGCGGGCAACGCGCTGCTGTGGCGGGCGTCCCGGGACTGGCCGGCGGCGGCGCTCGCCGGGCGCCCCATGGACGACCCCGACGACCCCGGCGACCCCGGCGACCCCGGCGATGCGGACGACGGCCCGGACGACCGGAGCGGGGAGGCGTGATGGCGCGCAGAGGCGTGGGCACATGGATGCGCGAGAGCGTGTGGGAGATCCCGCTGCGCCGCTATCTGGCCCTGCTGGTCACGGCGGCCCTGGTGACCGGGCTGGTGTTCGCGGTCCGGACGCTCACGCACCAGGACCGCTCCTGTGCGGCCGGGGTGTCGCGGCCGCCGGACAGTGACGAGTGCGTGGGCGTGGCGACGGGCTCGTACGACTTCGGGCACGCCCAGCTCCGGGACGTCGTACGGGCGATCGCACGGGAGAACGACCGCCTCAAGCCAGGCGGTTACGTGACGGTGGCACTGCTGCTCCCGTACAGCTCCACCTCGGCGACCAACCTCAACGACATACAGCATCAGCTGCAGGGCGCCTACCTGGCGCAGTACCACGCCAACCACGACTCCAACGGGGAGGCGCCCGCGATCCGGCTGGTGCTGGCCAACCCGGGCGCGACCGGCGCCCACTGGCAGCAGACGGTGGACCGGCTGACCCGGATGGCGAAGGGCACGGACCGGCTGCGGGCCGTGGCGGGCATCGGGCAGAGCACCGACAACAACAAGAAGGCCGTCACGGCGCTGGCCCGGCGCGGGATCCCGGTGGTCGGCTCCTCGATCACCGCCGACGACCTGGCCAACGGTCAGGGCGGCAAGGACCCCTACCCCGGTCTTGCCCGGGTGTCGCCGACCAACACCGACGAGGCCCGTGCGCTGGCCTCCTTCGCCAAGGTGAGTTCGGGCAAGGCGCTACTGGTGTACGACAAGCCGGGCGACCCGTACACCCGGACGCTGCAGGAGTCGTTCGCGGCGCTGATCAAGGGCTCGCCGTACGAGCCGCAGCCGTTCACCCCGCCCGCCGACCGCAGCAAGGAGGGCACGACCGCGAACACCTTCCGGCAGATCACGCACCTGGTGTGCGACACCACCCGGGGCACGGACACGATCCTGTTCGCGGGACGGCACACGCAGCTGCGGCAGTTCATCAACGCGCTGGGCGGGCGCGGCTGCCAGGACCGCAAGTTCACGGTGCTGACCGGCGACGAGGCCTCGTACCTGACCCACGAGGGCGATCTGGACCGCGACGCCCTGCGCCACAACCTGTCCGTCCGCTACACCTCCCTCGCCCACCCGGACGCCTGGACGAAGGACCCCGCGAAGACGGGCGGCTCGGCGGCGGACTTCGCGGCGCTGCAGCGGCTGCTGTCGGCGGCCGAGCGCAAGCCGGCCGGGCCGATCGGCCCGGCCGCCCTGGACGACGGCCAGCTGATCATCGGCTACGACGCCCTGCAGCTGGCGGTGCACGGCATCCGCGAGGCCGTTCCGGACGGGCGGAACGTCCCGGCGCTCGCGGACGTCGGCCTGCAGTGGCCGCAGGTCAAGGGCTCGCTGCGGGTGAGTGGGGCGAGCGGCTGGATCTGTCTGGACGTGCACGGCAACCCGTACGACAAGGCCGTGCCGATCGTGGAGCTGACACCCGAGGGCGGCTCACGGTTCGTGAAGATCGCCTGGCCGGAGGGGAAGCCACCGGCCAAGGAGTGCCTGCCGCCGTCCTAGGGCTGCGAGGGTTCCAGGGTTTCGATGAGTCGTTCGAATCGGGAGCGCCAGCCGACCTCCGACTCCCGCTCCCCCTGGAACTCATGGGTGAAGCGCAGCACGCTCGCCGCGTCCCCGTCCCGCTCCAGGTGGAAGCGGACCCGGCCACCGCCCTCCACCGTGTACTCCGCCACCCGGTCCACGTCCCACGCCGTCACCTGACCGCTGCCCAGGTCACGCAGCGTGACCGCACCGCCGAGCCGGGGTTCGAGGACGTCGGCGGCGGTGAACCATCCCCCGAGGCCCGCGGGGGTGGCCACCGCGGCCCAGACCTCGTCCATGTGCCGTGGGATCCGCACCAGGAAGTGGAGTATGTGCGTGTTCCCGTGCGTCTGGCTGGTGCCCTGTTCGATGGAACCGCTCATGACACCAGCCTGAACCGTCCCGCAGGCTTCCGCACGTGGCTACGGGCGCTCGCCTACGACGAAGGCCGGCCCCTGTGACCTGAGTCAATAGGAACCGGCCTGCGGGTCAAGCGGCTCAGACGCCCGCGTAGGAGTGCTTGCCGCTCACGAAGATGTTGACGCCGTAGTAGTTGAACAGCCAGCAGCCGAAGGCGATCATCGCCAGATAGGCGGCCTTGCGGCCCTTCCAGCCGGCCGTGGCACGGGCGTGCAGGTAGCAGGCGTAGGCGACCCAGGTGATGAAGGACCAGGTCTCCTTGGGGTCCCAGTTCCAGTAGCGGCCCCAGGCGTCGCCCGCCCAGATCGCGCCCGCGATGATCGTGAACGTCCACAGCGGGAAGACGGCCGCGTTGACGCGATAGGCGAACTTGTCGAGCGAGGCGGAGGCGGGCAGCCGCTCGAGCACCGAGGTCGCGAAGCTGCCGGGCTTGCCGCCGGTCTGCAGCTTGTTCTCGTACGAGTCCTTGAACAGGTACAGGATCGTGGCGACCGCGCCGACGTAGAACACCGCGCCGCAGAAGATCGCGGTGGAGACGTGGATGTACAGCCAGTACGAGTGCAGGGCGGGAACCAGCTGGTCGCTGGCGGTGTACAGGACGGTGACGGCGAGACCGAGGTCCAGGAGGACCGTGGTGATCAGGAACAGCCCGAGCCAGCGCACGTTCTTCCTCAGCGCCAGCAGCCCGAGGTACACCCCGACCGCGACCGTGGAGAAGGTGATGTTGAACTCGTACATGTTGCCCCACGGCGCCCGCTCCACGGAGGCCGCGCGGGTGACGACCCCGACCAGCTCCACCAGGAAGGCGAGCACGGTCAGGGAGATGGCGATACGTCCGTAGAGGTCGCCCTGCTCGTCGCCGCCGTGCGCACCGGGGCCGTCCGGCACGTCCCGGGCGCCGGACACGGAGCGCACGACGACCTTGGGCCGCTCCAGTACGGCGGTACCTCCGGCCTGCTTCACCGTGACGGCAGGAGCCCCCGCCTTCCGCGCACCGTCGGTCGTGAGCGCGGCGGCCGTGCGGGCGACCTTGCTGCGGCTGCCGAAGAGCCATTCGGCGATGTACGCGAAGAAGGCCAGGGTGTAGACGGCCATGGACGAGTAGATCAGCGTGTTGCTGATGCTCGCCAGGTGTTCGTTGGTCGCGACGGCGAGATCGGTTGCGGCGGCGAGAGTCACTTCTCAGCCCCTTCGGCAGGTACGACTTGGGGGTCGGGGGATGCTTCGTTGGATGCTGAAGAGTCGTCGGGGCCGGGTGCTCCCGGCGCCTGGTCGTAGAGGGTTCCGGCGAGGTCGCCCAGCTCCTCGGGCACCTTGGCGGACTCGCTGCGGCCGAGACCGGCCATCTCGACGACCGTGACGCCGTCGGCGCCGCGCACCGCCCGCACCCATACTCGGCGGCGCTGGATGAACAACGAGGCGGCCAGTCCGAAGATCGCGGCGAAGGCACCGCCGAGCGCCCAGCCGCCGCCCGGCTCCTGGACGATCTCGAAGCCGGCCCACTCCTTGATGTCCTTCTCCAGGGTGATCGAGCCGGCACCGTTCGGCAGCTTCAGGGTCTGCCCGGGCTTGAGATTGCCCCTCAGCTGCCGGCCCTTGGAGTCCTTGAACGCCTTCATATGGGTCTTGTCGAGCTGGTACACGCTCTGCGGGATCCCCGAGTTGACGCCGAGGTCCCCGTGGTACGGCTCAAGGTTCAGCACCGGGTTCAGCAGTGCCGGGAACTGCGAGAGCACCGAGGCGCCCCCGCCGTAACTCGGCAGGAAGAAGGCCCGGACACCGAGCTGGTCCTTGTGGCCCTTGCCGTCCCGGTAGCCGTCCATCACCTTGATCACGCCCTGCGAGGTGATGTTGCCGTCGAGCGGCAGCAGCGGCACGGCGTCCTGGGAGACGATCTTGCCTCGGCCGTCGCGGACGGTGATGACGGGTGCGTAACCGTGGCTGACCAGGTAGACCTTGGCGTCGTCGATCTTCAGCGGCTCGTTGACCTTGACGGTGGTCGACTTCTGCTTGCCGTACGCGCCCTCACTGTAGGTGATGTTCGCCTGGAAGGTGCGCGGGGTGCCCCGGTTGGGGCCGCTGGCCTCGTAGGTGGCCCTGAAGTCCAACAGGTCGAAGCTGAACGGCGCGAGGTCGTCGTTCTGGAACATGCTGCCGGACTTGAAGTCGTCGTACATCGGCAGCGCGTTGGAGAAACCGTCGCCCTCCACCATCAGCTTGGTGCCGTCCGACTTGAACATCTGGCCCGAGGCGAAGGCGACCAGCAGCACGATCAGCGCGATGTGGAAGGCCAGGTTGCCCAGCTCCCGCACGTACCCCTTCTCGGCGGCGACCGCGTCATCGGCGAGATGGGCGCGGAAGCGGCGCTTCTTCAGCAGCGCGAGCGCGGCCTCGCGGACCTGCTCCGGCTCGGCGGTGGTGCGCCAGGTGGTGTACGCGGGCAGCCGGTCCAGCCGCCTGGGCGCGCCCGGCGGGCGGCCGCGCAGCTGGCCGACGAACTGCCAGGTGCGCGGGACGATGCAGCCGATGAGGGAGACGAACAGCAGGATGTAGATCGCGGAGAACCACACCGAGCTGTAGACGTGGAACAGGCCGAGCTTGTCGTAGACCGGCGCGAGCGTCTTGTGCGTCTGGCGGAACGCGTCGACCTTGGTGGCGTCGGCGCCGGTCTGGGGGATCAGCGAGCCGGGGATGGCGCCGAGCGAGAGCAGCAGGAGCAGCAGCAGCGCGACCCGCATGGAGGTCAGCTGCCGCCAGAACCAGCGGACCCAGCCGATGGTGCCCAGGCCCGGCAGGCCGGCGCTCTCCTCCTGTGGGGCGGTGGACAACTGGGAGCCGGCCGCCCCCAGGTCCTCCTGGTCCTGGCCGTTGTCGGTTTCGGTCTTGCTCATCGATCAGATCCCCACAGTGAAGCCGTCGGACCAGCCCTGCATCTCCTGTACGAGGCTGTCCCACGCCCCGGTCAGCAGCAGCACACCGGTCACGATCATCATCGTGCCGCCGATGCGCATCACCCAGACATAGTGGCGCTTGACCCAGCCGAAGGCACCGAGCGCCTTGCGGAAGGCGACCGCGGCGAGCACGAAGGGCACGCCGAGGCCGACACAGTAGGCGACCATCAGCACCGCACCGCGCCCGGCGCTGGACTCGTTCAGGGAAAGGATGTTCACCGAGGCGAGGGTCGGTCCGATGCAGGGCGTCCAGCCGACGCCGAACAGGGCACCGAGTATGGGCGCACCCACCAGGCCGGTCGCCGGCCGCTTGTGGAAGCGGAACTCTCGCTGGGTGAACCAGGGCATCAGGCCCATGAAGAACACACCCATGGCGATCATCAGCACGCCGAGCACCGTGGACAGAACGTCCTTGTGTTCCTGCAGGGTCCAGCCGAAGAAGCCGAACAGTGCCCCGCCGGAGATGAACACGGCGCTGAACCCGAGCACGAAGAGGGAGGCGCCGGCGACCATCCGTCCCCGCCTGGCGTCGGCCAGGTCGGTGCCGGCGACCCCGGTGACGTAGGAGAGGTAGCCGGGGACCAGCGGAAGCACGCAGGGCGAGAAGAAGGAGACGAGGCCGCCGAGCAGGGCGATCGGCAGGGCGACCAGCAGGGCACCGTTCTTCACGGTCTGGTTCTCCACGGCCAGCGTGACGAGTGCGCTCACGTCACTTCTCCGCGAGAACCGGCTTGAGCATCTTCACCAGGCCGGTGTCGTCGAGCGCCTCCAGCGCCCGCGCGGCGACCTTCCCGTCCTTGTCGATGACGAGCGTGGAGGGGACCAGCTGCGGGTTGAGCGTCCCCTTCTTGAAGCGGAGCATCAGCTTGCCCGTCGGGTCGTACAGGCTCGGGTAACCGATCCCGTGCTCCTCCTCGAAGGCGACCGCGGGGGTCGTGCTGGTGTCCCGGGTGTTGATGCCGACGAACTGCACACCCTTGCCCTCGTACGCCTTGGAGACCTTGGCGAAGTACTGGGCCTCCTCCCGGCACGGCCCGCACCAGGAGCCCCAGACGTTGATGACGACGACCTTGCCCTTGTAGTCGGCGACGTCGAGGGCCTTGCCGTCGATGGTCCGGCCGGACAGGTCGGGTGCCGTGGCCCGCTTGCCCTGGGGGGCGGTGTCGATGCCGTTGTTGCCGGTCACGAAGTTGGTGTTGCCGCCCCCGCCGGAGGTGCCGCCGTTGCCGCACGCGGACAGGGTCAGGGCCGCGGCTGCGGCCACGGCGCCGAGCAGGACGGCGCGGCTACGGGTACTCATGTGAAAAGTTTCGCATGCCTGTTCCGCGGATCTCGCGCACCCCCCTGGCGGGCGGAAACCCGCATTTCAGGCGGCATTTACTCCGGACATTTCAGGCAGCGTTCGAGGACGCCGACTTGGTGTCCCGCAGGAACTCCTTCCAGCCACCGGACGGCTCCTGCCCGACCTCCAGCGTGCGCAGCTTGGCCAGCACCTCCGGCTTCTGGACGTCCATCCAGTCCACGAACTGCCGGAAGGAGACGAGGCGTACGTCCGCGCCCTTCTCCTTCTCCCGCGCGATGTGCTTGAAGGCCTCCTCGACGGAGTCCATGTAGATGCCGCCGTTCCACTGCTCGAAGTGGTTGCCGACGAAGAACGGTGCCCGGTTTGTCTTGTATGCCCGCTCGAATCCCTGGATGTACGCCTGCGCGGACTGCTTCCGCCAGCCCGGGTAGTTGTAGGAGGGCGCCTTGGTCGAGTTGACCGACTGGTTGGCGAGCATGTTGTAGTCCATGGACAGGACCTCGAAGGAATGTCCGGGGAAAGGTATCTGCTGCAACGGCAGGTCCCAGATCCCCATCCGCTTCACCGGCCACACCTGGCGCCCGCCCGGCGAGGAGGCGTCGTAGCGCCAGCCCAGTTCGCGGGCGGTGGGCAGCAGGTTGTTCTGGCCCAGCAGACAGGGCGTACGGCCGCCTACCAGCTCCTTGTCGTAGTCGAACGGCAGCGAGGGCAGATCGGTCCAGCCGCTGTTGGTCCGCCACTCCTTCACGAACGCCTTGGCCTGCTGGATCTCGCTCCGCCACTGCTGCGGGGTCCAGTTGCCGACCGTGCCGGTCCCCGCACAGAAGTGCCCGTTGAAGTGGGTGCCGATCTCGTGCCCCTCCAGCCAGGCCCGGCGCACATTGGTGAGCGTGGCCTTGATGTGCGGGTCGCTGAGGTAGCCGATGTCGGAGGCGCCGCGCGGGTTGTTCGGCGGCTCGTACATCCGCTTCTTCGACTCGGGCAGCAGATACAGCCCCGAGAGGAAGAAGGTCATGCTCGCGCCGTGCTCCTTGGCCAGGTCGAGGAAGCGCGGGAAGAGCCCGTTGCCCACCTCACCGGCGCCGTCCCAGGAGAAGATCACGAACTGCGGCGGGGTCTGGCCGGGCGCCAGCGGCTCGGGCTTGGCCGGCTGGTGCGGCTGCTTGCCGGTGAACGACGTGGAGCCGTCGCCTATGGGCCGCGCCGGAGGGGCCGAGCTCCCGCCGTGCTTCCCGCCGCCCGCTCCGCCCGAGTTCCCGGAACCGGATGCGTGTCCGCCGCCGTCCGAGGACTTGAGAGACCCGCAGCCGGCGAGTCCGGCGGCGGCCGCCGCGCCCGCGCCGAGGCCGAGTATTCCCCTCCGGGAAAGGGTCCGGGAGAAGATGCGCATGGAGATCCCCGATTCGTCACGCCTGCTGTGGTCACCCAGTCAGAGGGCATGACGATCGGGGAGGTTCCGCTCATTCTTATGCTTTTCGTAACGGATCCGACAAAAGTGCGCTAAGCGCCTTCAAACGGACCGTCAGAAACTGCCGGGCATCAGGCGCCGAAGGCCTTGCTCTTCCCCTTGGCCGGGTTGGCTCCGGCACGGAGGTGAGCCGGAACCAGGTCGAGGGCGGGCTCGGTGTAGCCGACGGAGACGATCCTGTCACCCAGGTATGTGAAAGTCGTCAGCGAGGCGAGCGTGCACTGCCGCTTGCGCGGGTCGTGCCACAGCCGCCGCTTCTCGACGTACGACCGCACGGTCCAGATCGGCAGCTGATGGCTGACCAGCACCGCCTCGTGCCCGCGGGCCTGGTCCTTGGCCGCGTGCAGGGCGCCCATCATCCGTACGACCTGGTCGATGTACGGCTCGCCCCAGGACGGCTTGAAGGGGTTGAAGAGGTGCTTCCAGTTGTCGGGCTTGCGCAGCGCGCCGTCCCCGACCCCGAAGGTCTTGCCCTGGAAGACGTTGTCGGCCTCGATGAGCCGCTCGTCGGTGGCGAGGTCGAGCCCGTGCACCTTGGCGATCGGGGTGGCGGTCTCCTGCGCGCGCTCCAGCGGGGAGGCGACCACATGCGTCACGTCGCGCGAGGAGAGGTGCTCGGCGACCCGGTCGGCCATCTGCCGGCCCAGCTCGGACAGGTGGTAGCCGGGCAGTCGCCCATACAGGATCCCGTCCGGGTTGGCGACCTCGCCGTGCCGCATGAGGTGGACGACGGTGATGTCCTTTTCGCTGCCGTTGTTGCTCACGCGGTCGCCTCCGCAGCGGCCCGGGCCGCCGCCGGAAGGGCGTCGGCGATCTTCTGGATGGCCCGTTCGTCGTGGGCCGTGGACACGAACCAGGACTCGAAGGACGACGGCGGCAGATAGACGCCGTTCGACAGCAGCGAGTGGAAGAAGGCGGTGAAGCGGAAGGACTCCTGCCGCTTGGCGTCCTCGTAGTCCCGCACCTGCCGGTCGGTGAAGAACACCGAGAACATGTTGGAGGCGGTCTGCAGCCGGTGCGCCACGCCTTCCTTGCTCAGTGCCTCGGTGACGAGCGACCGGATCTGCTCGGAGACCGCGTCGACCTTGTCGTACGCGGCGTCGTCGAGCAGCCGCAGCTGGGCGAGCCCGGCGGCGGTGGCGACCGGGTTCCCGGAGAGGGTGCCGGCCTGGTAAACGGGCCCGGCAGGCGCGAGGTGGGCCATGACATCGGCACGGCCGCCGAAGGCGGCGGCGGGGAACCCACCGCCCATGACCTTCCCGAAGGTCATCAGATCAGGCTTGACCCCGTCGATCCCGTACCACCCGGCCCGGCTGGTCCGGAAGCCCGTCATGACCTCATCGGAAATGAACAGGGCGCCGTTCTTCTGACAGGCGTCCTTGAGCCCCTGATTGAACCCGGGGGCCGGCGGCACGACGCCCATGTTGCCGGGCGAGGCTTCCGTGATGACACAGGCGATCTCGCCCGGGTGCCGGTGGAAGGCCTCCTGCACCGCTTCGAGATCGTTGTACGGCAGCACGATCGTGTCCCCGGCCTGGGCGCCGGTGACACCGGGAGTGTCGGGCAGCGCGAAGGTCGCGACCCCGCTCCCCGCAGCCGCGAGCAGCGAGTCCACATGCCCGTGGTAGCACCCGGCGAACTTGATCACCTTGGACCGCCGGGTGAACCCACGAGCGAGCCGGATGGCCGACATCGTGGCCTCGGTCCCGCTGCTGACGAGCCGCACCTGCTCCACGGGCTCCACCCGGGCGACGATCTCCTCGGCGAGCGCGACCTCGCCCTCACCGGGCGTGCCGAAGGAGGTACCGCGCGCGACGGCCTCCTGGACGGCGGCGATGACCTCGGGGTGTGAATGCCCCAGAATCATCGGCCCCCAGGAGCACACCAGGTCGACGTACTCCCGCCCGTCGGCGTCGGTCAGGTACGGTCCCGTGCCGGAGACCATGAAACGGGGCGTGCCGCCCACGGCACGGAAGGCGCGGACCGGGGAGTTCACGCCGCCCGGCGTGACGACGGACGCACGGTCGAAGAGCGCCTGCGAGGCGGGCGCTTCATAGGGATGGGGCAGTTCGCTCATGGCACTCATGACGTGCGACTTCTCCGCCTTTTCGGACTCCGGTTGCGTGATGACCTCCTCAGGGTAGGCCGCGGCTCGGTCCGCGAGCGGCCGACCTCAAGATCGAAACTGTGGCATCTGCGAGACTGAGAGCTGATACACACAGCTCATGCGGCACGTAGTAGTCAGAGACCGTTGAAGATCCCGCGGACTGGTGTTTCACCGCACGTTTCGGCGGGCGGCCGTGGGGGAGGTCACTGACACGATGATCGGGTTGCGCGGCGGGGGCCACGCGTCCTAGAAAAGCAGTCGGGTGGAGATATGCATCGCGGTGGCGGACTGGGCGAGGGGACTGATGACCTGGGTCCTCGACGTGCCCGGCGGGGAAGGCACCGGCGCGACGCGGAGGAAACGACAGAAGCACGTCAGACTGACGCACGTCAGGCACAGGGCGTACCGAGTGAGCCCGAGCGGTACGACCGGCAGCTCGACCGGCCGCTGGACCAGCATCTGGACCGGCCGGTCGACAGCCGGCTCGACCGCCGGGCCGACCGTCTCCGGGCGGGGAGCAGAAATGGTGGTCGAGTGGGGGTGACGTACAAATACTTCGGCGCGCCGGACGGCGCGACCGCGGCCCGCGTTCCCATCTCGATGCGCCCCGAGGAACTCGGCGGCGACGAGCTGGGCATGAACGGCATGTTCACCAAGATCAAGCCCGAGACGATGGCCGCGATGGTGCTGACCGGCATCGAGGGCGTACCCCTGCACAAGGTGCCGCCTCTGGAGCTGGTCGTCCTGCACCCCGACTACGCGGTCGTCAAGCTCCCCATGACGGTCGTCGACCCCCTCCGCGGCATCGGCGAGGAAGCGGTGGGCGCGGCGGCGTTCATCTGGTCGACGGTCCCGGACCGGGGTGGTCCGCGGGATGCGTTCAATGTGTACCAGTTGCTGCACGAGTGGCAGGATTTTTCGCATCGGTTGCATGAGGCGGGGCATCAGCCGTATTGCCTGGTCTGGCCCTGACCTGAGGATTTACCGGGTCTGACCATCGGCTGCATGCACCGCCACCACACCGGCCGTGTGATCCGCCAAGCCCGTGCCGAGGCTCTGGGAGGGGCTCTGGGAGCAAACGTCTTCGACGCTCTCCCAGGAGGTCCGCCATGATGGCCACCATGCGCATCCGCATCCACGCCGTCCAGCTGCCCGGCCGCATTTTTGCGTCCGGGGCATCCGCCGACGGCGGCCCGACGGAGTACCGCGACATTCATGTCGCCGTGCAACGCCGCGATCGCCGGGACGAGCTCCTCGATCTGCATCCCGGCGACGCCCCCTTTGCGACCTGGACCCTGGAGTGCACCGCCACGGCCTCGCCGAACGGCGTCGACGTCAGAGGGCCGTACGTACAAGGGCGCCCGGGAGGGCGCTTCATCTATCTGTCGTGGGGCGCCGTCGACGGCGCCGGCACCTTCACGATGTTCCGCCGCGCCAAGCTCATGCTCGACGCCGTGCCCACCGACGTGCTCGACGCCGCCGCCCGCACGGGCCTGCTGCTCGGGCGTCTCGGTCTGACCGACGCGTGCGGCGGACCCTTGTGCGCCCGCGTCGTCCCTCCGGCCGTCACCTGGACCGCGGAACCCGCCGACTAGAACGCTTGGACGCTTGGAGCCCGTCTTCACGAGGACACCTGCTGACGGCGCGCGAGAGACTCCCGTGCCGTACGGGCAGGCAAGCGTCACCGGCAGCCAACGACCGGCCCACCGAAGGGATTCGGCCAACGATCGGTTAGCCTCACCGCTCATGCGCGGAAAGAGACTCATAGTGGCCGGAGTGACGGCGATCCTCCTGGGCGGGCTGGGGGCATGCTCCAGCGGGAGCGACGGGGGCCCGAAGTATGTCGACGCCGGCGGGAGCGGCGCCGACGCCGCCCAGACCGGCCGGCCGAGCACGGACGCGGGTGCGAACACGGACACGGACACCGTCTCCGGGCTGCGGGACACGGTCCGCCACCTCTCCGCGAAGACCGCCCGGGCCACCCGCCCGCACCTGGTCAGGAAGTGCACCACCGGCACGCGGCGGGTCAGGCACACGTCCAGCAGCGGAACGGGCACCAAACGCAAGACCCGCACCTGGTACAGCACCGAGCACTACCGGGACTGCAAGAAGGTCCGCAGCGGCACGGAAACGTACCGGCGCCTCGTCCGGCCGGAGAAGTGGTGCGTGCGCCTGGACGACGTGGACGGCGTCAGGACGAGGGACGACGTCTGGTACGAGGTGACCGACGTGACCTACCGGGACGCTCTCGGCACGGACGAGCACGCCCGGATGGAGTTCACCCCGGCGGGCACCGGCTGCTGAACACCCGCCCGGTCCTCGTCATGCGGAGAGGCTGCGGACGAAGCCCGGCTCGAGGTGCTTCTCGGGCAGCGCTTCGGGGAGTTGCTCCCGGTCGAGGACGTCGCCTCGGCGGTGCGGGAAGGGCGGCCCGGGCTGTCGGCCCCGCCGCTGCGCTCACTCGTTCGGGGCACCCGTCGATGCGCCTGCGTGCGTCCGGGAGCGCGGACGCCGGAGTGTGCGCACCGTGGGAGCTATGACCTGGGACGACGGTGAACAACGATGATCGTGTCGGTGGTGTCGATGCCCGGCGGGATCACCACTCGTACGAGCCTGTCGGAGGCACGCGAGCGCCTCGCCACATCCGACTTCCTGCTCGCCGACGTCCAACTGCCCGGCGAGCCGGCGGCTGCGGAACCTACGGTCGTCGGCCTGCTCGGTCTGGAGGCCGAGAGTCCGCCCTGGTTCGGCAGGGCGGGTGAGCCGGCGCGGGCCGAATTCCTCGGCGACAGAGCCGGTTTCGTCGTACCCGTGGTCGATGAGGGCCGAGTGGCCCATGTGCACGTTCTGGTGACGGAGCGGCACCTGGTCACGCTCCACCGGGGGCCGGCCAGGCCGCTCGAGGGTCTCATCGCACGGCTGGGACAGGAGAACCCGCCCGACGTCGTGGCTGTGCTGTTCCTGCTGCTGCAGGAGGCCCTGGACACGTTCCGCCGTACCGCGGTGGCGGACCTCCTGGAGGTGGAGGACCTGGAGGACGCGATGTTCGAGCAACGACGCCCCGAGCAGGTCTACCGTCTGGCCCGGCTGCGGCGGCGTGCCGCGCGTCTGCACCACTTCCTGCTGCCCTACCTCCAGGCGACCGACGAGGTCCTCGCCCGCAGGATGCTGAACCGCAGCTTCCCTGAGGAGCGGCAGCACCTCGCCCGGGAGTTCCAGCACGCCGCCCGGCTGGTGCTCACCGACATCGAGTCCCTGCAGGAGGCCACCCGGCGGGCCTTCGCCAGCTACTCCTCCCTGGTGGCGGGCGAGCAGAACGGCGTGATCAACCGGCTGGCCATCGTGTCGACGATCTTCCTCCCGCTGTCGTTCCTGACCGGGTACTTCGGGATGAACTTCAGCTACCTGACGGACGAGATCGAGAGCAGAGCCGTCTTCTGGCTGCTCGCCGTCGCCCTGCAGGCGGGCGTCCTGTTCCTCGCCCTCTACGTGCTGCACCGCACCCGCATCTGGAGAAGGCTCCGTGAGGACGAGAGCCTGAAGGAACGGTGAGCCCGGCGGCCGTGACGCGCCCAGGCGTCATTCGGGTGCGATGGAGAAGCTCCGCCACGGGCCGTAGGCCGGGACCACCTCGTCCGAGGACTGCATGGTCAGGTAGATGCTCGCCCCGCCCGGCGGCACGGTGCAGTCGGGTGTCGCGTAGAGGAGAAGGTTGCTCTGCGTGTAGTTGTTGACGCGGGTCACGCCCTCGCGGAAACGATGGCACCCGTGGACCGACGGGTTCGAGATGGTCTCCACCGGCCGGACATCGTTCCGCGCCACGATCTGGCCGGACGCCTGATCCTGGCAGGCGGTCAGCGCGATGCCGAGCACCGCTGTGCCGGTGAGCGCGGCCAGCCGCCGTGAAGCACGCATCGGGCCTCCTGTGCCGGGACGGGGAACCGGCTGGGACGTGGTCCCATCACCACTATCCGACAGAGCGGGCGGATGCGCCCGACGGGGACGACCGCCGCGGCGCGGACACGGTCAGCCGTCCGGCGCCGCTCGGCCCGAACGGTCGTCCCGGGGCGGCGTCACCACGTTGGCCAGGGGCTCACCGGCCGCGTACCGGGCCAGCTGGGCGCGGACCAGCGCCAGGGCGCGCGGGAGAAAGGCAGAGGTGTGGGCGGCCATATGAGGGCTGATCAGTGTGTTGGGTGCCGTCCACAGCGGGTGCCCGGGCGGCAGCGGCTCCGGGTCCGTCACATCGAGTGCCGCGCAGAGCCGCCCGGACCGCACCTCAGCGACCAGTGCGCCGGTGTCCACGACCGGTCCCCGGCCGATGTTGACCAGCAGGGCACCGTCCTTCATCCGGGCCAGGAACCGTGCGTCGACCAACCCGCGGGTGGCGTCGGTGAGGGGCACGGTCAGCACCACCACGTCGGCCCGTGGCAGCAGGGACGGCAGCTCCTGCAGGGTGTGCACGGGGCCCCGGGACGTCTGCCGCGCGGTACGGGCCACCCGCAGGATGCTGCACTCGAAGGGCGCCAGCCGGGCCTCGACGGCGGCACCGATGGACCCGTAGCCGACCAGCAGAACCGTTCGGTCGGCCAGCGCGGGCCAGAATCCGGATGTCCAGCGCTGTGCGTCCTGGGCCCGGACGAAGTCGGGGATGCCACGCAGTGAGGCCAGCGTCAGCGCCGCCGCATGTTCGGCGGCGCTCGTGGAGTGGACGTGTCTGGCGTTGCAGAGCGTGACGCCGTCGGGCAGATGCGGCAGCACGTCGTCCACGCCGGCGCTCAGCGACTGCACCACCCGCAGGCCGGGCAGCGCCGCCAGCAGGGGCAGCGCCGCGCCGGTGAACGTGTAGGGGATGACGAAGAACTCGACGGACTCCACCCGCGGGCCGGCGGGGGGCCGTCCGGTGCCGTCCCAGACCAGCGCGGGCCACCCCGAGGGCAGACCGTCGAGCTCGGCCGGCGTGAACGGCATCAGGACCCTGGCCCGGTCGGGCGTCTCGACGGAAGTCATCGGCTGGACTCCAAGCCTGACGGCCGAATGCCCGGGCTGTCGGAGCCGGTCGGCCGCCCAGCGAACGGTTCGCGCACACGGCGCGTTTCGGGATATCGGGCGATAGTGGACAGGTACCAGTGTTCCCCCGTCACCTCAGGGAGGCCCGTTGGCCAGGCCGGTCGACGGTTCGCGGGTGCTGATCGTGATGGGCGTGTCGGCGTCCGGCAAGTCCACCGTCGGAGCGCATCTCGCACAGCAGCTCGGTGTGCCGTTCATGGAGGGCGACGACCTCCACCCCGCGGCGAACCGCGCCAAGATGGCATCCGGACACCCGCTCGACGACGCCGACCGGCGGCCCTGGCTGGCGGCGCTCGCGGAGTGGATCCGAACCACCGCGGCGAGCGGACAGGGGGGTGTCGCCACCTGTTCCGCGCTCAAGCGCGCCTACCGCGACCAGTTCCGGCGTACGGGAGCGGACGTGTGGTTCGTGTACCTGGCTCTGGACCATGCGGTGGCCGCGGAGCGGATCGCACGCCGGAAGGGGCACTTCATGCCCCCGCAGCTGCTCGACTCCCAGTACGACACCCTGGATCCGCTGCACGCCGACGAACCGGGCGTCACCATCGATGCGTCCGGCAGCCCGGAGCAGGTCCTGGCGGCCGCGCTGCGCGCCGTGTGCGAGCCGGACCGGTAGCAGGCGCCTCCCGGGAGGTTAGGGATGGATCTGGTCCACTTCCGCGTCGTCGTGCCGCCCGCGCTCACCCGGCCGGTCGTCGACCTGCTCGCCTCGCACGATCGCGTCCTCAACCTCGTGGTCGTACGAGCGGCCCACGCTCCGGGCGGTGACGCGCTGGAGTGCGACGTGCTGAGGGGCGTCGCGAACGGCGTGCTGGCGGACCTGCGCGAGCTGGGTGTCGACCGTACGGGGTCGATCGCCGTCGACGACGTCGACATGATGTTCTCGCAGCACGCCGAACAGATGGAGGCCGACCAGCCGAGCGCGCTCGTCCACGCGCCGCTGTGGGCCGCGGTCGAGGCCCACATCCGGGCTGAGGGGACCTATCCGCCGTCCTTCTATCTGTTCCTGGTCATCGCCGGGCTGATCGGCTCGGTCGGCATCATGACGAACTCGCAGATCCTCATCGTGGCGGCCATGGTGGTGGGCCCCGAGTACAACGCGATCACCAGCGTCGCCCTCGGCCTCGACCGCCGTAACCGTCGCAGGGTGCGGGAGGGAGTGCGTGCGCTGACGGCCGGGTTTTCGCTGGCCACCGTTGTCACTCTGGGTTTCGCCGCGCTGGCGCGGGCCTTCCACCTGCAGTCCGAGGCGTTCGAACTGGGGCTGCGGCCCGTCTCCCACCTCATCGACACGCCCGACTTCTTCTCCGTCGCCGTCGCCGTCCTCGCCGGCATCGTCGGCATCGTCTCGCTCACCGAGGCACGCGGCAGCGCCCTGCTCGGCGTGTTCATCTCCGTGACCACGATTCCCGCCGCCTCGGACATCGCCGTCTCGCTCGCCTTCGCCGACTGGGACCAGGCCTGGGGCTCGCTGCTCCAGCTGCTGGTCAACGTGGTCGTACTCGTGGCCGTCGGCGTCCTCACGCTGCGTCTGCAGCGGCGCCTGTGGCACCGCGCGGCTCGCCGCGGTGCCGCACAGGGGCAGCGCGGGTGAAAGCGGACGGTGCCCGGCCTACGCTGATCGGAGGGGGTGCGTTCGGGTGAACGGCATACCGGAAGGGGCGCCCCGATGGACGACTACCCGCTGATCGAGAACCACGGTCTGCTCGGCGATCTGCAGACGGCGGCGCTGGTGACCACGGAGGGGACCGTCGACTGGCTCTGCTTCCCGCGGTTCGACTCGCCCAGCGTGTTCGGCGCGCTTCTGGACAAGGACAAGGGCGGGCACTGCACGGTCCGGCCGGCGACCGCGACGTACACGACCAAGCAGTTGTACCTTCCCGACACGGCGATCCTGGTGACCCGGTTCATGACCGAGGCGGGCGCCGGGGAGGTTCTCGACTTCATGCCCGTGACGGGGACGACGGCCACCCCCAGCCACCGGCTCGTCCGCATGCTCCGCTGTGTGCGCGGCAGCATGACATTCGACGTCGACATCGCACCGCGGTTCAACTACGGCCGTACGGCCCACCGGTTGCACATCACCGAGCAGGGAGCGGTGTTCGCCGCCGAGAACGGTGTGGAACTCACCGTGCACCCCATCCGCGAACCGGAGGACCAGCGGCTGGTGGACGTCCTCACGGACCGGGGGGACGACCTCCACTTCACGCTGGCCCTGCGGGCGGGCCAGCAGCGCGGACTGGTCCTGGAGTCGGCGGCCGCCGGGCCGCCGAAGCAGATCCGGATCGCCGAATACCAGCAACTCTTCGACGAAACCCGCAGGTTCTGGCGCTCCTGGCTGGCCCAGTCGCAGTACTCGGGACGTTGGCGGGAGACGGTGGAGCGCTCGGCGATCACGCTGAAGCTCATGACCTATGCCCCGAGCGGCGCCCTGGTGGCCGCCCCGACGGCGGCGCTCCCCGAGCAACTGGGCGGCGAGCGCAACTGGGACTACCGGTTCACCTGGATCCGCGACGCCGCCTTCTCCGTGTACGCCCTGCTGGGACTGGGCTTCACCCACGAGGCCAGGGCGTTCATCGTATGGATAGGCGACCGGGTCAAGGAACGGGCCGGCAGCGAAGGGGACTCCGGCCCGCTCAACATCATGTACCGGGTCGACGGTTCCTCCGACCTGGAGGAGGAGATCCTCGAACACTGGGAGGGCTACGCGGGTTCCGCCCCGGTACGGATCGGCAACGGCGCCGCGACACAGCTCCAGCTGGACATCTACGGCGAGGCGATGGACAGCATCTACTTCGCGCACCGGCACGGGATCCAGCTGGGGCACCACGGCTGGACCTCGCTGCTGACGAACCTCGACTGGCTGGTCGACCACTGGGACCAGGCGGGAGAGGGCCTGTGGGAGACCCGCGGCGGCCGCAAGCACTTCACGTACGGCCGTGTCATGTCCTGGGTGGCGTTCGACCGCGCCCTCAGGCTCGCCGAGTCGAACGGCCGGCCGGCCGCGGCGGCGCGCTGGAGCAGCGAACGGGACGCGATCTACGAGCAGGTCATGACCAAGGGGTGGAGCGAGGGGCGGCGGGCCTTCGTCCAGCACTACGGCAGTGATGTGCTCGACTCCTCGCTGCTGCGCATGTCGACGGTCGGTTTCATCACCCCCGAGGATCCGCTGTGGACGTCGGCCCTCGACGCGATGGAGGAGGAACTGGTCAGCGACAGCCTGGTCTACCGCTACAACCCCGAGGCCTCGCCCGACGGCCTGCGCGGCTCGGAGGGAACCTTCTCGCTGTGCACCTTCATGTACGTCGACGCCCTGGCGCGTGCCGGGCGGATCGACCGGGCAAGGCTGGTGTTCGAGAAGATGCTGGGATACGCCAACCATCTGGGCCTGTTCTCCGAGGAGATCGACCTGACGGGCCGCCAGCTGGGCAACTTCCCGCAGGCGTTCACCCATCTCGCCCTCATCGACGCGGCCATCACCCTGAACGAGGCGCTGGGCCGGCGGTAGCCCGGACCCGGTTCAGCCGGCCGGTGGCGCGGGCCCGAGGAGCACGAGCGTGTCGCCTTCGCCCGCAGGGGCCGGCACGGCTTCGACGACGGGTTCCAGGCGGCCGTCACGCCGTAGGAGGAACAGGGCGTCGTGCCCCGGTGGACGGGGCGCCGACGCGGGCTGCAGATGGAAGCGGGCGCCCCGCTCGTGGCGGGCCGCCAGGGCATGACGGACCAGCTCCGGGCCGAAGAGGGTGCGGCCCGGGGTGTAGGGGGCGACGACGCCCCGGCTGTCGGGCGGCGGGCCGACACGGTAGACCGGCCCCTCGACGCTGTCCTCCATGAGGATCGAGGCGAGCGCGTTGAAGTCGTCGTCGTCCGTGAGCAGGAAGACCGAGGTGACCCCCTCCAGCCGGGCTTGCGGGTCGGTGGCCACGGCCATCAGCTCCCCGGCGGCCAGCTCGATGCCCGCCTCCTCGATCCGCTTCCTCTCCTGTGCGGCCCCCGCCCACATCAGCACGTCGAGTCCGGCGCCGCGCAGCGATCGGGCGAGATCGACGACCCAGGGCTCGCCGCCCACCAGGAGCGGGCGCGCACGCGCGGAGCGTGTGATGCCCAGCCGGCCGGCGACCGGCCGCGCCGTGAGCGCGTAGAGCACGACCGTTCCCACGATCACCAGGAAGGTGACGGGAAGGATCTTGCCGGCGCCGCGCAGCCCCGCGGAGACGAGCGAAGCGGAGAAGGTCGTGGCGGTGGACGCGGCCACGATGCCGCGCGGTGCCATCCAGCCGATGAAGGCGCGCTCCCGGGGCGCGAGATCCGTCCCGTAGGTGGACAGCAGGGCCACCAGGGGTCTGACCACCATGACGAGCACGACGACGAGCACGAGCGTGGGCAGCAGCACCGGAACGACGGACTTCGGTGTCACCGTGGCCGAGATGGAGATGAACAGCAGGCCGATGATCAGCTGGACGAGCGTCTCGAAGAACGGCCTGCGGGCGGGCATGTCGAATCCGGGCAGGTTCGCGACGGTCAGGCCGGTGACGATCGCGGCGATGAGTCCGGTGTCGTCGAAGGCCATGTCGCAGCCCGCGGCCACCACGACGACGGTGGCCAGCTGGGCGAGCGTGCCGAGCGTCTCGCCGAGACGGAGCCGCCGGAGGGTGAACCACAGCAGCGCGGCGCCGACCGCGCCACCGAGGAGTCCGACGGCGATGCCGGTGAAGAACGAACCGAAGCGGAAATGGCCGGTCTGGAGTCCGCCCGTGACGATGGAGTGGAGGACGACGGCGCCGAGGATGCCCCCGACGGGATCGATCAGGGATCCCTCCCACATCAGGACCCGTCGCACCTTGTCGGAGGGCCGGACGTGCTCCAGCAGCGGACCGACGACGGTCGGCCCCGACACCACGAGGATCACACCGATCATGCTGGCCACGGCCGCCGGCACACCGAACAGGGCCGGCCCGAGGCTGAGGACGGTCGCCCACGTGAGCAGCACTCCGAGCACCATGAGCCGGACGACGACGCTGCGTGTCGCGCCCTTGAGATGGCGCAGGTCCAGTGCCAGCCCGGCGTCGTAGAGGATGAGCGCCACCGCCACCGACACCAGGGGGGAGAAGGCCGGCCCCACCAGCTCGTCGGGGTGGACGACGTCGGTCAGGGCTCCGGCGGCGAACCCGGCCGGCAGCAGGAGGATCAGTGCCGGCATCCGCAGTCTGCTCGCGAGGATCTGGCAGCCGACGGCGAGGGCCACGGTCAGGCCGATGCCCAGCAGGAAGTCGTTCTCCGTCACCGGGCCCTCATCACCCTTCGGAGGGTGTCCGGGGGTGCGGTCCCACTACGAGGTCAGTTCTCGCCACCGGCCCCACCTCGCCGCAGATCGGCGTCGGTGAGGCTCTCCAGCTCGCCCTGGGTGTCCAGCCAGTACAGCAGGGCGACCGCCGGGACGATGAGCACGGCGGCGACGAGCGTGACCACCCCCAGCCAGCGCAGTGTGGTGTGCGCGCCCGCGCCCTCGGCGACGGTCAGTGAGGTCGGGACGAGATAGGGGCGCTGCGCCATGCCCCAGGCGATGATCGCCGACGCGACCACGCCGACCGCTGTGACCCGGGACCAGGCCCCGGAGGGACGCATCAGCAGCCAGGCGGTGGCGAGCGTGCTCAGCGCCGCCACGACGACGAAGACGAGCCCCACGCCGTGCGTGAGCCCGTGCCACACATGAGGCGCGTCCCCATGGGTGACGGCCGACGTGATGACGGCGAGGGCGGCGACGACGGCCAGCGCGCCCAGTGCCCGCCGCCGGAAGTAGCCGTCCAGGTCCGGCTCGGCGAAGCGCCGGGCGTCCGCGGCGAGGAACACCGCGCCGAGCAACGCCGTGGTCGCGATCGCGAGCAGACCGAACAGCAGCGAGGTGGGGTTGGCCCAGGCGTCCGTCGACGCCTGTGTCGTGGAGGTCACCCGGCCCGAGGCCACTCCCCCTGCCGCGGCACCGAGGAAGAACGGCGTCAGGAGCGACGAGATGGCGAACACCGCTCCGTACAGGCGCCGTCCGGCCAGTCGCTGGGCGGGCTTGCGCAGGGCGAAGCCGGCGCCGCGCAGCACGATGCCCACGGCGGCCAGCGCCAGGGGCAGCCACATCGTGGTGAACAGCTGCTGGAAGAGGACGGGGAAACCCGTCCACATGATGACCAGTACGAAGATCAGCCAGACGTTGTTGACCTCCCACACGGGAGCCATCGCATGGTCGATCAGCGATCGCGGCCGCTTGCCGCGCTCCGCTCCGCCCGCGGTCAGGTCCCAGAAGCCGGCGCCGTAGTCGGTGCCTCCGGCGCAGGCGTAGGCGGCGATCGCGAGCAGCAGAACTACGGCGATGACTCCGGCGATCACGGCCGGCTCCCCGCGGAGCGCGGTCCGTACGGTGTGTACGTCTCCGGTGTGTCCTTCTCCGGGGTGTCCCCGGGGCTGCGGGGTCCCCCTGCCTCGTCGGCGAGCCGCCAGCGGGTCCGCATCTTCAGCAGCATCACGAGGAACGACCCGAACACGAAGACGTACACCGCGATGATCAGGCCGAACATGATCCACAGGCTGGTGGAGCGCGTCGCCGTCACCGCTTCGGCGACCCGCATGTTCTGGTAGACGATCCACGGCTGGCGGCCCACCTCGGTGGCGATCCAGCCGCACTCGACGGCGACGACGGAGGCCAGGCCGGCCACCGCCGCGCACCGGAAGAACCAGGGTGAGGCGGGCATCCGGCGGCGCAGCACCCACATCGCCGCGTACCAGAGCGCGAGCAGTACCAGCACGGAGCCGATCCCGACCATGATGTCGAAGGCCCAGTGGGCGATGGTGGCCTGAGCGGCCGTCGGCCGGTCGCTCGCGGGCACCGAGGTCAGCCCGGTCACCTTGGTGTCCGCGTGGAACCCGGCGAGGATGGAGTCGAGCTGCGGGATCCGGATGCCGCCGGAGATGCTCCCGTCCGGGTGCAGCCTGCCGAAGAGGTATTCGGGCACGTGCGTATCGGTCTTCCAGACGATCTCCATGGCGGCGAACTTCACGGGCTGTTTGTGGAAGACCTGCCGGGCGATGGAGTCACCGAGCACGAACTGCACCGGTGTGAGCACCGCGGCCAGCGTGAAGGGGATCGTGAAACCGAGCCGGTGATAGCGGTCCCGGCGGCCGCGCAGCCAGCCGACGGCGTAGACGCCGGCCACGACATAGCCCGCCGTCAGGAACATCGCCACGACGAAATGCCAGTACTGCGGACCGAACATGGGCGTGAAGATCGCCTTCCAGATCTTCACGTCGACGGGATTGCCCGCGGAGTCGAGGGTGAAGCCCCGGGGGGTGTTCATCCACGCGTTGGCGGCCAGGATCCCGAAGGCGCCGAGCAGGGCCGCGAAGGGCAGGGGGAGTCCGAGCAGGAAGTGGGTGCGGGAGGGAAGCCTTCGCCAGCCGTAGAGATAGATGGCGATGAGGACGGCCTCCAGGAAGAAGGCCCAGGCCTCGACCCCGAACCCGATGCCGAAGACATCGCCCCACCGGCCCATCATGCCCGGCCACAGCAGCCCGAACTCGAAGGACAGCACGGTGCCGGTGACGACCCCGATCGCGAACTGCACCGCCATGACGGCCGACCACCGGCGCGCCAGCAGCAGGGCCGTCGGGTCGTCACGGCGCAGTCCGTAGCCGTGCATGATCAGCGTGATCAGCGGCAGTGCGACGCCCAGGGGCACCAGAATGATGTGGGAGGCGAGGGTGAAGGCCATCATCGATCTGGCCGGGAGCGTTTGCGCCGGCACGTCCGCCAGCAGCAGGACCATGTGCATATGAGTCTCTCCGGGGCCGACGCGAGTGGGGTGGGTCAGCCGCCGGTGGCGAAGCCCGGGAAGAGGGTCATCCCGCCGTCCACGTAGAGAGTCGTGCCCACGACGTAGTCCATGAGGTCGGAGGCGAGGCCGACGACGGCATGGGCGATGTCCTCGGGGTCGCCGATGCGGTCGTAGGGGATCAGCCGCAGCAGATCCGTCCGGGCCTCCGGTGTCTCCCAGGCGCTGCGGTTGATGGGGGTCTTGATGGCGCCGGGGGCGACCGCGTTCACGCGGATCTTCTTCGGGGCGAGTTCCTGGGCCAGCGTCTCCATCATCATCCCCACCCCGCCCTTGGACGAGGCGTAGTTGACGTGCCCCGCCCACGGGATGATCTGGTGCACCGAACTCATGCAGATGATCTTCCCGGCCGCGCGCGAGACCTCGGGGACGACGCCGCGCCGCAGGAACTCCTTGGTCGCCTCACGGGCGCAGAGAAACTGCCCGGTGAGGTTGACGTCCAGGACCTTCCGCCACTGGGCGAGCGTCATGTCGGTGAACGCGGCGTCGCGCTGCAGTCCGGCGTTGGCGACCAGGATGTCGATCGTGCCGAACTCCTGGACCATCCGGTTCATCATGGCGACGACCTGGTCCTCGTCGGACACGTCGGCCTCGTGTGCCGCCGCCCGCACACCGAAGGACGCGATCTCCTCGACCACCTGGTCGGCCTCGTCGCGGCCGCTGACGTAGTTCACGACCACGTCGGCCCCGGCCCGGCCCAGGGCGACCGCCGTCGCCCTGCCGATTCCGGAGTTCGCGCCGGTGACCAGCGCCTTCTGGCCCTTCAGCAGATGCGGCGGGATCACACCCTGGGGTGCGCCGTCGGGGGAACTCACGATGACTCTCTCTCCTCCACTGCGTGGCCCGGGTCAGCCGGGCCGCGGCCCGGAGGTTCAGGCGCCACACAATCACCGTGAAAGAACACCGGCACGCCGAGTGTGCCCGGGTACGGCTGTCCGACTGAGGATCTTCGCCCGGTCGGAGGCAGGCCGGCAGCCGTCGGTCAGCCCAGCCGCTCCACGAGGTGATCACCCACGCGCAGGGCGTTCGCGATGGCCGTCAGGGACGGATTGACCGCGCCGATGCTCGGGAAGAAGCTCGTGTCCACGACGTACAGGTTGTCCAGGTCGTGGGCCTTGCAGGTGACGTCCAGGGCCGAGGAGGCCGGGTCGGTGCCGAACCTCACCGTGCCCGCCTGGTGCGCCGTGGCGCCGATCGGCATGCCCTTGTGCAAGTAGATGCTTCGGGACAGCAGATGGTGCTCGTGCATCCCCAGGTGACCGAGCATGTGCTGGAGCTTGTGCCGCAGCCGCGTGAGGCCGGCGATGTTGTTGGTCTCGTCCAGCGCCAGACGGATACGGCCGTCGCCGTCCAGGGTGACCCGGTTGTCGGGCTGGGGCAGGTCCTCTCCGCACAGCCAGAAGTCGACGGCGTGGTGGGCCAGGACCTCGAAGGGCATGTCCGGTGCCAGCGCTCCGGCCCAGCGGGGGGCCTCGCCGTGGATCTGGTCGGCGTCCGACTTCCCGAGCATCTGTATTCCGCCGAGGGGGTAGTCCCAGTCGTCCGCGCCCAGGTACCAGTCGTGCAGAGCGAGGGTCTTCTGGAACTGGGTGTCGTTGGGCTCCTTCGAAATGGCCATCAGGGCGAGGTTGTTGTGCCGCATGTAGTACCGGCCGACCACGCCGGAGCTGTTCGCCAGCCCGGCCGGGTGCCGGTCGTTCGCCGAAGCGAGCAGCAGGGCGGCGGAGTTGACCGCACCGCAGGCCACGGCCACCACGTCCGCCGACCAACGGGTCTCCCCCTCGCCCGGCAGCTCGGCGACGACCGCCGTGACGCTGCGCCCAGTCGGATCGGTCTCCAGCCGCGTCACCCGGGCGTTGGTGATCATCTCGACGTTCGGATGCTCCAGTGCCGGTTCCACACAGATGACTTGGGCGTCGGACTTGGCCCGCACGAGGCACGGGAAACCGTCGACCCGGTTGCAGCGGATGCAGACGCTGGCGTGGGTGGCCCGCCCGTTCTCGTCCTGGGTGAGGTTGACCCCGATGGGCAGGTGGAAGGGATGCAGTCCCTGCTTCTCCAGGTCGTCGCTCAGCTGCTGGATGCGCGGCTCGTGTTCGACCGGCGGGAACGCGTACTGGCCGCTGCACGGGCCTTCCCACGGGTCCTCGCCGTGCCGGCCGTGCACCAGGTAGAGGTGTTCCGCCTGTGTGTAGTACGGCTCCAGGTCCTCGTAGCGCAGCGGCCAGGCGGGAGAGAGGCCGTCGTGGTGGCGCAGTTCGCCGAAATCCTCGGGCCGCAGCCGGAACAGGGCCGCGCCGTAGAACTTGGTGTTGCCGCCGACGTAGTAGTTGACCTCGGGCGGGAACTCGTTGCCGTGTTTGTCGAGCCAGAACTCCGGTGCCCGGTACTTGCCCCTGACGAACACGGCCGTCGAGTCCCAGTTGTCGCGCTCGCGCGGCAGGTAGTCGCCGCGTTCGAGGATGAGGACCCGTTTGCCCGACGGTGCGAGCCGGTGGGCGAGCGTGCCGCCGCCGGCGCCGCTGCCGATGATGATGATGTCGTAGTGGGGGGAGTCGCCCACGGCGACCACCGTCCTTGCCTCTGCGGCCCGGACGTCGCCGGGACCTGCCACCGCCCTTGGCCCCTCTTCGAACGTATACGTACTACGGCGAAGCGGCACCTGGAACTGCCCGCGCCCGGCACGGTCACAGGACGGCGATCGGGTTCACCGGAGAGCCGGTGGCCGCCGGCAGCCGGAGCGGGGCGACCACGCACAGGAAGTGCCAGCGGCCCAGCTGTTCGCACACCGGCACCAGTTCCTCGAAGTCCAGGTAGTCCATCAGGTGCAGGCCCATGGCGTGCACGGCCAGTACGTGGACCGGAAACGGGACCTCGGCCACCGCGCTGGGGGCCGTGTCGTTGTTCCCGTCCGAGCCCAGAGCGGCCACGCGCCGCTCGGCCAGGAAGGGCATGGCCTCCGGGTGCAGGCCGGCCCGCGCCTCGGCCGCGTTCCAGGCGCCGAGGCTCCGGCGCCGGCGCCGGTGTCCGACGCGTACGAACAGCAGATCGCCCGGGCCGACCGTGACCTCCTGGGCGGCCTCGGCGGCGGTGAGGTCGGCGGCGGTCACCTCGTCGCCGGGATCGAGCCACGGCACGCCCCGCAGGCGCGGGATGTCCAGGAGGACACCGCGGCCGACGATGCCGTCCCGCACCAGGTCCAGCGTGAGTGCGCCGGCGCCGTCGGGCGTCACGCTGCTCGCCGGGACACCGCCGTGGAGTTCGCCGTCGAAGATCACGTGGCACAGCGCGTCGAGGTGGCTGTCGACGTCGCCGTGCACGTTCATGGCGAACCGGTCGCGGGCGAAGTGCAGCCCGGGGGCGTCCGTCTCGCCCGGCGCGGGTGCGGTCATCCGGTGCGACGCGGGCTCGCGGTCGTCCAGGCCGGGTGTGGTCTCGATCGGGGCGGCCATCGACACCGTGCGTCCGTACCGGACCCCGGCGGCGGCCGCCACCACCCGCTCGGGGGTGATCCGGTCCAGCGCACCTCGCGGGTGCGCCCCGCCGTCCGGAGCCTGGTCCCGCAGCCGGCGGTACAGGTCGCGGAAGGCCGCTTCGGACATGGCGTGCGCCGCCGCGGGACTTGCGGGTGCGGGTCGGTGCGTGGTCATCGCGGTCTCCTCTTCGTCGGACGCTCAGGGCTGTCGTCCCAGGTGGCGGCGGGCCGGGCATCCGGCGGACCGGCCGGTACGCCCACCGGCGGCACGGCGCGCCCGGGGGGCAGCAGCTCGATGGTCACGAAGCCGATCACGGCGGCGAGGATCACCACGGGAATCATGGCGGCGCTGCCGAGCACCAGGACGACCAGCACCACGCTGCTGACCGGGAGTCGCAGCGCGGCCGCCGCCGCGGCCGCCATGCCCGCCGCCAGACCGGGTACGACGCCCAGGCCGGGCAGCGGGGCGAGCAGCACTCCCACCGCGGCACCGAGGAACAGCGAGGGGAAGACGGGGCCGCCCCGCAGGCTGCCGAGACACAGCGCGTACGCCGCTCCCTTGCACAGCAGCACGGCGACCAGAGCACCCGCGCCCCAGGAGTGGGGATCCGCGACCATCTGTGCCATCACGGCCTCGCCGGACGAGGCCACGTCCGCGGGCGACCGGTCGACGGCCAGCGTGTACACCGCGGCGCACGCCCCGGCGGCAAGGGCGCAGAGCACCGTGTGGGCGACCGGCCGCCGCACGACGAACACCGCGGCCAGGCGCCCCGTGGACAGGATCACGTGGATGGCGACGGCGATACCGACGGCCATGACCATCGACCAGAGCACGTCTCCCGCGTCGAGGCGGGGGAAGGGGACGCCCGGTTTCAGCGACAGGCTTCCCGTCGACAGGCCGGTCCAGTGACCGAAACCGGTGAACACCAGCGACCCGATCCCGCTCGACAGAAGCGCCGGCAGCATGACCGCGAACAGCTGCGGGCCGCCCACACCGGCCACCTCGATCAGGATCACCCCGCCGACCAGCGGATTGCCGAAGATCGCGGACAGGGCCGCGGCGGCACCGGCCGCGCCGAGAAGAGCCCTGTTCTGCGGTGTCGCCGGGTCGCGGGCCAACTTCCTGAACCACAGCGCGAGACCGCCCCCGAGCGCGATCAGCGGGGCCTCCGGGCCGAGCGTGGCGCCGAGCGGCAGGCTGGCCGCGGCCGCGAGGATCACCCCGGGCAGGGCGGCCGGTGCCATTCCCGCGGCGTGCAGACCGGCGGCGGGAACGTGTCCGCCCGCCCCCGGCAGCCGCCTGACGACGAGACCGACGACGAGACCGGCGAGCGCCAGCAACGGCAGTGGCCACCACCACGGAGGAACGCTCCAGCCCAGATCGGCCGGCAGCCGGTCCCACAGCAGGTGTTCCAGCGCGTGCAGTCCGGCGAGGAACCAGAAGGCCGCCAGGGAGACCGGGACACCGATGATCGCCGAGTGCACGAGTGCCTTCTGGTACGCGGGAGTGCGCAACATCTCCCGCAGCCGGTCGGCCTCTTCCGGCTGTGCGGGGACAGCGGGGGCGGCGGACGGATCCGACCGGGTCACGGCACCCTTCCTCCCGCGTCGGTCTGGGATGTCGCGCCTGTGGGCCGCGAAGCCGTCGGCGCCCCCCTCCAGCCATTGCAGCACTCGGCCGAGGGGCACGCATTCTCGGACGGCGGCACGGCGGCACGGCGGCACGGCGGTGGCCGGCCGGTGACGGCGCCGGTGGTGGCACCGGGACGGGCCGGTCCGGGTGTCCGCCCGGCGCGGGCTCCTCCTCACCCGGCGTGCAGGCAGCGGCGGTGGCCCCTTCACTGGGAGGGAAGGTCCGTCACGGCAGTCACGGCAGTCACGGCAGTCACAGGAGGCGCGGAATGGCAGGACACTGGACACGGGGTGCGGCGGGTACGGTCCTGGCGGTGGTCGTCGCGGTCGCGGCGGCCGGGTGCTCGGACTCCTCGGGCCCGTCCGGTGGCGCGAGCAAGGCGGCCTCGGCTGCCGCCTCCGCCGCCTCTTCCCTCGCCTCCCAGGCGTCGGAGGCGCTGGCCTCGGCGTCGGCGGAGGCCAAGCAGAAGCTCGACGGGGTCAAGAACGGGGTGAAGGCCAAGGACGACGTGACGCTCGGCGCCCCGACCCCCGGCAGCGACGGCCGGGCCGAGGTGAGGGTGACCGCCAAGAACACCGCCGACTCCGCCAAGTCCTTCGCCGTCCAGGTCAACTTCACCGACAAGGGCGGCAATCTGCAGGACGTGGTCGTGGTGACGGTCAAGGACGTGGCGGCCGGCGCCACCGGCGAGGCCACGGCCGCCAGCCACCGCAAGCTCAGCGGCGACGTCCATGCGGTGGTCGGCTCGGCCCTGCGCTACTGACCGTCCGGGCGGCCAGGTGCGACGACGCCCGACTGCCCGGCGGGAAAAGGCAGTTGATCCACCGGCAGGGCGGCTGGTCCGCCGACGGGGCGGCTGCTCCACCGATGGCGGGGCGCTGCGGCCCACTGCCGGCGCGGGCGCCGTGGCCGGCGCCCGACTCGCCCGTGGGGCCCGCTGTCCGGCCGGGCGAGCCCCGGTGCCCGGGCTCAGGCGTCGCCGCGCACCAGCCGGTAGGCCGCACCCGTCAGCGCGAGTACCGTCCAGGCGAGGAGGACCAGCAGCCCGGCCAGGGGCGTGAGGGCGGTGGAATCGTGCGTCAGGGCGAACATCGCCCGGCCGGCGTTGCTCGGCAGGTACGGGCTGATGTCGTCCTGCCAGGAGCTGGGCAGGAGCGAGATCAGTCCGGGGATGAGCATCAGGGTGGCGACCAGGACCGAGATGCCTCCGGCGACCGACCGCAGCAGTGCGCCGAGGGCGGTGCCGAGCACGCCGACCAGGGCGAGGTAGAGCCCCGCGCCCAGCAGACTTCGCAGGGCTCCTGCGTGGCTCAGGCCCATCGCGGCGGGGGTGCCGGTGACGATCCGGCTGCCGAGCAGGAAGGCGACGAACGCGCCGAGGGTGCCGACGACCAGCGCGACCAGTCCGAACACGGCCGCCTTGGACCACAGGACGGGCAGCCGGCGCGGTACGGCCGCCAGGGTCGAGCGGATCATGCCGGTCGAGTACTCCCCCGCCGTGACCAGCACGCCGAGGACGCCCAGGGCCAACTGGGCGAAGTTGGTGCCGAAGAGGGACAGGCTCACGGCCGTGGACCGGGCGAACTCCTGGTCCATGCGGGGAGAGCCGATCAGGGACTTGTAGCGGCTCGCGGCGATCAGCCCGAAGGCCACCAGGAACAGCAGGCCGAGGCCCAGGGTGATCCAGGTCGAGCGCAGTGACCAGAGTTTGGCCCACTCGGAGGACAGCACCCGCCGTCCGGTCACCCGGTAGACGGGACGGGTGGGCGCGGTGCGGGGTGCGTCGGCGGTGGCGGTGAGGGTGCTCATGCCGTCCTCCCGGCGGTCTCGGGGATCTCGGTGCCGGTCGTGGCGCCGTGGTACTCCACGGCGTCCCGGGTCAGGTCCATGAACGCCTCCTCCAGGGAGACGGCCCGCGCGGTCAGTTCGAACAGCGCGATCCCGTGCTCGGCGGCCTTCAGCCCGATCTCGCGGGCGGTCAGCCCCGTCACCTGCAGTTCCTCGGAGCCGACACGGCCGGTGATGTCGACGCCCGGCCCGGCCAGCACGTCCCGCAACCGCGCCGGGTCCTGGGTCGCCACCTTCACCGTGTCGCGGCCCGCCTCGCGGAGCAGGTCGCGCACGGTGGTGTCGGCCAGCAACCGCCCCCGGCCCACGACGATCAGATGGTCCGCCACCAGCGCCATCTCGCTCATCAGGTGGGAGGAGACGAACACCGTCCGGCCCTGCGCCGCGAGCGAGGTCAGCAGGCCGCGGATCCAGCGCACACCCTCGGGGTCCAGCCCGTTGACCGGCTCGTCCAGCATCACCGTCTGCGGGTCGCCGAGCAGCGCCGCCGCGATACCGAGCCGCTGCCCCATGCCGAGGGAGAAGGCGCCGGCCCGCTTCCCGGCCACGCTGCCGAGACCGGCCAGCTCGATGACCTCGTCGACCCGGCGGCGCGGGATGCCGTGGGTGAGCGCGAGCGCCCTGAGGTGGTTGTGGGCCGAGCGGCCCGGGTGGACGGACTTCGCCTCCAGGAGCACCCCGACCTCCTGCAGCGGCGCCCGGTGGCGGGCGTAGTGCCGGCCGTTGACGGCGACGGTGCCGCTCGTCGGGGCGTCGAGCCCGACGATCATCCGCATGGTGGTGGACTTGCCCGCGCCGTTGGGCCCCAGGAAGCCGGTCACGGTGCCCGGCTCCACGGTGAAGTCCAGCCCGTCGACGGCCGTCTTCTCCCCGTATCTCTTGGTCAGCTGCCGTGCCTCGATCATGGGCGCTCTTTCTCTCGGACCAGGGCGTGCGTCGCGTCGACGCCTCACATGCAACGCTATGGTCCGAATCGCCCCTATTTCGTGATACCGAGGGCTGAACGGGGCCCCCACGGGTGGTATCGCGGTACGACGGCGCCGCCGGCGGCTCAGTCCAGTTGCAGCCGGTCCGCCAGTCCCGCCGCGGTGAACGCCCTCACGACGTCCTCCCTCGTCTCGGTGAAGTGGGCCCAGCTGTCGCAGTGGGCCGGGACCACACGGCGGGCGTCCAGAAGCTGTGCGGCCTGCGCGGTTCCGGCGCCGTCGAGGACGAGGAGGGCGTCGTCGAGGAGGGGCATGCGGGGGGCGCCGGCGAAGAGGACGGCGGTGTCGACCGGCGCGTACCGGTCGGCGATCTCCTGGACCAGCTCCAGGGAGGCGTTGTCGCCGCTGACGTAGACGCTCGGCAGGTCGGCGGAGGTCAGGACGAAGCCGGTGACCTCGCCCACGATCGGCTCGGAGCCCTTGGGCCCGTGCAGGGCGGGCACGGCGGTGACGGTGACGGTGCCGCCGTCGGGGCGGGACAGCTCGGCGGATTCCCAGGGCGCGAGGGCCCGGGTGGTGCCGCCGAGGCGGCCGGCGGCGCTCGCGGTGGTGAAGGTACGGGGGACCTCGGCGAGCAGGGCGCGCCCGGAGTGGTCGAGGTTGTCGGCGTGCTGGTCGTGGGAGAGCAGGACGACGTCGACGGGGCCCAGTTCGGCCCGGCCGGTCCGGGGCGGGGCGGTCTTGACCAGGGTCCGGGCACCGGGCGAGGGGTAGTCGCCGGGATCGTCGAAGGTCGGGTCGGTGAGGAAGCGGAGTCCGCCGTACCCGATGAGGACGGTCGGGCCGCCGAGGACGCGGACGGGTATCTGCTCGTCGGTGGTGTCGGGGGTCGGCCCGGCAGCGGTCATGATGCGCACCTCACAGCGTCGTCGCACGAATGTGTCTCAAGGATGTTCTCACGGATGACAGATGATCCATCCGTGAAGTGACGTTAGTCTTCCTCACGGATGGGCGCAAGCCGTACCATGAGATTCATGACTGGGAGCATGGCAGGCGAGCAGACACCACCCCCCGCGCCGGGTGCGGAGCAGTACCCGGCCCTCGACCTCGCCAACAGTGCGGTCACCGTGCCCGGCGGCCACTCCATCGACCTGCTCGGCACGCCCGCGGCGGCCGACCGGTGGCTCGTGGAGCACGGCCTGGCCCCGGCCGGCGCGGACCTCCAGGAGACGTGCGCGGCCCGGCTGCGGTCCCTGCGCGAGCAGATCCGCTCCCTGCTCGCCTCCCGGGTGGACGGCCGGCCCGCCCCGGCCGATGCCCTGAACGCCCTGAACGACGCCCTGACCCGGGCCCCCGCGGCCGCCCTGCTGCGCTGGCAGCCCGAGCGGGGCCTGTACCGGGCGGCCTCCCACCCCACGACGCAGATCGTCGAACACGCCCTGGCGGCCCTCGCCGCCGACGCCGCCGAGCTGCTCACCGGCCCCGACGCCGACCGCCTCACCGCCTGCGGCTCCACCCCCTGCAACCGCTACCTGCTCCGGCACGGCCGCCGCCACTGGTGCTCCACCCGCTGCGGCGACCGCGCCCGCGCGGCCCGCGCCTACGCCCGCCGCACCGCCCGCCCGCAGGCGGACCGAGACGACCCGAGCGGGGTCTCACGTGTGGCCGCTACACACACATCTCCCCCACCTAAATGACATGGACCGTTCATTCGCGCGCTGTCTGCGGCGCCCGGAGGCGACAGCAACCGGCCATTGACTCTCCCAGCGCGGGGACCGCCGTTCCCGTACATGTCGCTGCATGTCGCATGGGGGGCCTACGTGGTGTCCGCGGTAGAGGGGTCCGGCAGATCGGAGCCCGGCAGATCCGAAGAGCCCGAGAGACCTGAACAACCGTTGCCCCGGGGGGCGTTCGCCGCCCGCGGCATCGGGGACCGCATCTTCCGCCTCCAGTTGACGGCCACCGGCGTCGCCGTCCTCGCGGTCATGGCGGGTGTCGGCCTGTTCCTGCTGCTACGGGCCGGACAGGCGCTGCGGATCAGGGGGTTCGCCTTCCTCACGACCGAGGAGTGGCAGCCGGACGTCCACAACTTCGGCATCGCCGCCGTCCTCACCGGGACGCTGCTCATCGCCGCCGTCGCCGTGACGATCTCCGTGCCGCTGGCCGTGGGCACCGCGCTGTTCATCTCCGACGTGGCACCGCGCCCGCTGCGGCGCACGCTCGTGACCATGGTCGACCTGATGGCGGCGGTTCCGTCGGTGGTGTACGGGCTGTGGGGGCTGTTCTTCCTGCAGCAGCACGTGATCGGGCTGTCGCGCTGGCTGTCCGACTGGTTCGGCTGGATCCCGTTCCTGACGGTGGACGGCACCCAGCCAGGGGAGCCGCTGGCCTCCGAGAGCGTCTACACCGCCTCGGCCTTCGTCGCCGGGCTGGTCGTCGCCCTGATGGTGGCACCGATCCAGTGCTCGGTGATGCGCGAGGTGTTCGCACAGGCCCCGGCCGGGGAACGGGAGGGCGCGTACGCCCTCGGCGCGACCCGCTGGGGGATGATCCGCTCGGTCGTGCTGCCGTACGGCAAGGGCGGGATCATCGGCGGCACCATGCTGGGCCTCGGGCGGGCGCTCGGCGAGACCATCGCCGTCTACCTGATCATCTCGCCCGTCTTCACCATCCAGCCGCACATCCTGCAGACCGGCGCGAACTCCGTCTCCTCCCTGATCGCCCTGCACTACGGCGACGCCTCCACCTTCGGCATGTCGGCGCTGATGGCAGCGGGCCTTGCGCTGTTCCTGCTCACCCTGGCGGTCAACTTCACGGCATCGTCGATCGTGGCCCGCTCCCGGTCCGGCGCGCAGAGCGAGGCATGAGATGACCGTCGTCGAAGAGACCGTCGCCGTTCCCGCACTCCCGGAAGCCGTCGGCGAACCGCCCGACGTGCCGCGCCACATCGGCGGGCCGACCCGCTCCGGAGTGCTGTCCCTTCTCGGCGCCGCCGCCTCGGGCCTGTGCACGGCCGTTCTCCTGTTCGGCCAGCTCGCCCCCTTCTCCGGCGCGTTGGGCTTCACCGTCACGGCCTACCTCGTCTTCCTGCTCGTCTACGGCGTGCTCACCGGGCTGGAGGAGGACGGACAGGCGGTACGGGACCGGGTGATGACCGTCGTGCTGTGGAGCGCGGCCACGCTGCTGTTCTGCGCCCTCGCCCTGGTCGTCGGCTTCACCGCCTGGCGCGGCCGCGAGGCGCTGCCGCACGGCAACTTCTTCACCCAGGACATGCAGGCCGCGGGCCCGCTCGACCCACTCACCCACGGCGGCATCGCGCACGCGATGCTCGGCACCCTGACCATGATCACCATCGCCCTGGTGATCACGGTCCCGCTGGGCCTGGCCTGCGCGGTGTACCTGAACCAGATACCGGGACGCTTCTCCCGGTTCGTCCGCACCATCGTCGAGGCGATGACCGCGCTTCCGTCGATCGTGGCCGGCCTGATGGTGTACGCCACCTGGATCCTCGGGCTCGGCATGCAGAAGTCGGGCCTCGCGGCGGGCTTCGCGATCAGCGTGATGATGCTGCCGATCGTGATCCGGGCGGCGGACGTGGTCCTGCGGCTGGTGCCGGGCACGCTGACCGAAGCCGCCGAGGCGCTGGGCGCGCCCCGCTGGCGGACGGTGTGGCACGTGGTGCTGCCCACCGCCCGCTCGGGCCTGGCCACCGCGGTCATCCTCGGCACCGCGCGCGGCATCGGCGAGACCTCGCCCGTGCTGCTCACCGCCGGATTCACGGCGTCGCTCAACGCCGACCCCACCGAAGGCCCGATGGTGTCGCTGCCGCTGGCCGTCTTCAACTTCGTCAAGTCTCCCCAGCCGACGATGATCGCCCGCGGCTTCGGCGCGGCGGCGGTACTGATGGCCCTGGTCCTGATCCTGTTCGCGATCGCCCGCGTCATCGGCGGCCGGGGGCCCGGCCACCAGAGCAAGGGACAGGCCCGGCGGACGGCCCGGGCTTCACGACGTGACGCGGAACGCTTCGCCGACCTCCACGCCCCGGGCCTGAGCCTGTTCGCCCCCGACGACACCGACCGACCCACCCGACCCGGGGTCGCGGGAAACGCCGCGACCGACCACGACGAACCCGGCCCCGACTTCCCCGCCGGTGCCCCCGCCGACACCGGACACACCCACGAACAAAGGGGCGCGGGGAACTGCGCGACCAGCCACCACGCACCCGCCCCCGACGACGAAGCCGAGCACGGCCCCATGGACGGAGACCGTCACTGATGTCCAGCCTTGTCATCAACGCCCTACGACGGCTGGGCATCCTGGCCGCACTCATCGGCATCCTCGCCGGATCGGCGGTCACCCCGGCCGCCGCCGAGAACTACACGCCCATCGCCGGCGCAGGCTCCACCTGGGCGGAGAACGCCGTCGACGAGTGGCGCCGCGCGGTGAACCAGTACGGCATGCGCATCAGCTACGCCGGCACCGGCTCCTCCGACGGCCGCCGCCAGTTCCTCAGCGGAACCGTCGACTTCGCGGTCTCCGACATCCCCTTCCAGACCCACCCGACCGACGGCTCGGCGGCCGAACGCCCGGCCACGGGCTCGTACGCCTACATGCCGATCGTGGCCGGCGGCACCGTCTTCATGTACCACCTGACCGTCAACGGCAAGCGGGTCACCAACCTGCGTCTGTCCGGCGACGTCGTCACGAAGATCTTCACCGGGGTCGTCAAGACCTGGGACGACCCGGCGATCCGGGCCGACAACCCCGGCCTCCAGCTGCCCCACCGCAGCGTCGTCCCGGTCGTCCGCTCCGACGGCTCCGGCTCCACCGCCCAGTTCACGCTGTGGATGACCAACCAGCACAAGGCCCTCTGGCAGGCCTACTGCCGCAAGGTCGGCCGCTCCGGCGCCTGCGGCCAGACCTCGAACTACCCGACCGTCCCCGGGATGATCGCCCAGTCCGGCGACCTCGGCGTCGCCGGGTACGTCGCCCAGAACTACGGCGAGGGTGCGATCGGTTACGTCAACTACTCCTACGCGCTCAACGCGCACTATCCGGTCGCCAAGGTCCTCAACCACGCGGGCTACTACACCGAGCCCACCCCGCAGAACGTGGCGGTCTCGCTGCTCAAGGCACGGATCAACACGAACAGGAGATCCCCGGACTACCTCACCCAGCAGCTCGACGGCGTCTACAACGACGCCGACAAGCGCAACTACCCGCTGTCCAGCTACTCGTACATGATTCTGCCGCTGAAGGTGCGGGGCACCTTCAGCACGGTCAAGGGCAGGACGCTGGGCGCGTTCTCGTACTACTTCATGTGCCAGGGCCAGCAGCAGGCGCCCAAGCTCGGCTACTCGCCGCTGCCGATCAACCTGGTCAAGGCGGGCTTCGACCAGATCCGCCGGATCCCGGGCGTGCAGGCGCAGAACATCAACATCAAGCGCTGCAACAACCCCACCTTCACGCCGTCCGGTCACAACAGGCTCGCCGAGACCGCGCCCTACCCGAAGCCCTGCGACAAGAAGGGCGCCCCGCCGTGCACCACGGGCAGCGGCGGCGCCAAGTCCGGTGACGGGAACGGCGGTTCCGGCGGCGGAGCCACGACGGGCGGTACGACGAGCGGCGGGACCTCCGCCACCGGCGGAACCGGCGGCTCGGGCACCGGCGGCAGCGGCGGCACCCCGTCCGTCGACCCGGACACCGGTCAGACCCTCGCACCGGGCGGCGGCTCCGGCGGCGCCTCGGGCGGCGCCGGCCCTGCCACCGACAACACCGTCGCCCTCGCCCAGCCGGTCGCTGTCGCCGCCGGCCACGGCTGGACCACGGCCCAGACGCTGATGCTGCTCGCCGCGGTCCTGGTGCTCGGTCTGCTCCTGCTGCCCTCGGTCGTCTCCCGCCTGGTCGGCTCCCGCTCGCAGGACGGCGTCGAGGGCGGCTTCGAGGACGGTGGTCGGCGATGACCGGCAGACGGCCCGGCCGCGTCCGCGGCGCCCTGCTCCGCCTGCTCGCCGGCGCCACCGTGGGCGCCCTCGCGGGCCTCGCGGTCGCCCAGGCGGCCCCCTCCGCGACCGCCGCACCCGCGACCTCCGCGGTCACCGTCTCCGGGCGGGGCGAGTTCAAGGACATGAGGTTCACCGTCGACCAGACGAACCACCTCACCAGCCAGGCCGTCAAGGTCTCCTGGCGAGGGGGCACCCCGACCACCTTCGCGGGCACCCTCTTCAACACCGACTTCGTGCAGATCATGCAGTGCTGGGGCGAGGACGACCACAGCGTCCCCGGCAACCCCGGACCGCCCCGCACCCAGTGCCAGTACGGCGCCTCCCCGACCACCGACCGGGGCAACTGGCCCGGCAACCAGCAGGACGACACTCGCCAGATCTTCTACAGCGCCGACCCCACCAACTACGGCCAGGACAACCGCTACGGGGCCGCCCAGCCCCCCGGTGTCCCGGGCGAGGTGCCGTTCAAGTCGGTCACCGGCGAGACGATCACCACCAACACCCAGAACAACAAGTTCTTCAACCACAACACCACCAACGAGGTGGATTTCGCCCGCACCGGCGCCGCCGGCACCGGCCAGGAGTACTTCGAGGTGCAGACCGCCAACGAGGCACCGCACCTGGGCTGCGGGGCGCCGGTCACCGGGAACGGCGTGACCAGGCCCCGCTCCTGCTGGCTGGTGATCGTCCCGCAGGGCCGGCTCGACCTCGACGGAAAGCCGTACGCCGACCACAGCCAGGTCAACGCCGGCTCCCCGGTCTCGTCGACCAACTGGCAGAACCGCGTCGCGATCCCGCTGCACTTCAACCAGGTGGGCAGCAACTGCCCGCTGGGCAGCGACGAGCGCCCCACCACCGGCAGCGAACTGGTCGCCGACGCCGTGACCAGCTGGCAGGCCGCCCTGTGCCCGTCCGGCAAGGTGTACGGCTACACGGAACTCGGTGAGCCCGACACCCGCAACCGGCTCGGCACCGACGACACCTTCGGCCTCGGCTTCACGACCCGAGCCCTGGGCGCCGACGACGGCACCTCGGCGCCGTCCGGTACGACGACGTACGCGCCCGTGGCCCTGTCCGGAACCGTCATCGGCTTCACCATCGAACGCAGACCCAAGGCCGGAGCACCCGAGGACGTCAGAAAGCTGGCCGGCACCAAGGTCGACTCGATCAGACTGACGCCCCGGCTGGTCGCCAAACTGCTCACCGAGTCGTACCGCAACTCCACCTGGGGTTCGGTGCTCGGCGACAAGGCGGCCCCGGGCTACGGCTGGGCCAGGCACAACCCGGCGGGCCTGGCGAGCGACCCCGAGTTCATCGATCTGAACCCCGAGTTCGCGTATCTCTCGGTCGCCGAGACACCGGCCACCGACACCGACCTGCTCACCTCGCTCGGGCACAGCGACAGCGCCCGCGCGGTGTGGCAGTGGATCCACTCGGACAAGGAGGCCCGGCAGTTCCTCTCCGGTGTCTCCGACGACTGGGGCATGCGGGTCAACCCGTACTACAGCACCAACACGGACCTGAACCCCGCCGGTCTCGCCTTCGACCCCGCGCACATCGACGACTATCCGAAGAGCGACCCCTGGTGCACGGTCCCGCCGGGCACGGACGCCCCCAAGGACGCCAGGCAGTGCATGACCGACTTCCACCCGTACGTGGACGACATGCACGCCGGCGCCCTGCACGCCCGGCGCGCCGACACCCTGTGGAAGTCGACCTGGGACCCGCTGTCCAATCCGCCCACCTACCGCAGCCCCGGCCCGCAGACGGTCGGCTCCCGGTTCGTCGTCACCGTCACCGACGCGGCCTCCGCCGCCCGCTACGGCCTGCAGACGGCCGAACTGCGCAACGCCGCGGGCAGGTTCGCCTCCCCCACCACCGGCGCGCTGACCGCGGCGGCCGAGAGCGCCACCGGCAAGGACGTCGCCGAGATCACCCCGGCGAACGCCAAGGCGAAGGGCGCCTACCCACTGGCCCAGCTGGTGTACGCGGCCGCGCGGCCCGGCTCGCTGAAGGCGGACGCCCGCACGGACTACGCGGCGCTGCTGCGCTACGCGGCGGGCGCCGGTCAGGTCAGCGGCGCCGACCCGGGCCGCCTGCCCGAGGGCTACGCCCCGCTCTCCCGCCCCCTGCGCGACCGCGCGCTGCGGGCGGCCGACGCGCTGCTGCGCTACAAGGAGCCGGCTTCCACCGACGACGACAAGGGCTCGGGCGGCACCGGCGGCGGCGAGACCTCCGGCGGCACCGGCGACAGGTCGGGCGGCGCCGCCTCCGGCGGTGCGTCGGGTGGCGGCGGCACGGGCGCGGACGCCGGCGGCACCAGTGCCTCGCCCAGCGCCCGGCCCTCCTACGACGGCGGCAGGGCCCTGGCGACCACGGCCGCCGGGAACACGCCCGGCGACCCCGCCAACCCGCTGCGCTACGCCGTACCCGCCGGCGCCGCGGTCGGTGCCTTCGCCGGACTCGGCGCGCCCTTCGCGGGCGGCGCCCGACTGCGGCTCGGCTCCGCCGGACAGGCGCTCCTTCGTCTGCGGGCACGGCGTGGCCGGTCGCGCCCACGCGGCGGAGCCGCATAGCGACGCAGCCCCGCGCCCCCCCCGGGGGGGGCGCCACCGCACCGCACCTGACAGCACCTGACAGCACAGACCCCGCGAAAGCCCCCCACGGAGCCACGTGCTCCCCCACAGACGGCCGCCCGCCCCGAAAGGCAGTCGGGGCGGACGGCCCGTACCACCCTGCCAGATCTCTTCTCCCGCACCCACGCACTACCTTCAGGAGACTCTCGATGCGCAGAACGCGCTCTACGGCGGCGCTCGTCGCGGCCGCCGTGGTGGCCGGCGGCCTGGCTCTGGCGAGCCCCGCGTACGCCGACCCCACCCCGTCCGGAACCTTCCGCAAGCTGGTCGGCGTGGGCTCCGACACCACCCAGGACGTGCTCAACGCCCTGGCCGGCGACACCGTCAACGGCAAGAGCTACGCCGACACGGCCGTGAAGTCGGCGGCCGGCGCGGGCATCGCCTCCTACGACGCGATCGAGCCCGGCACCGGCTCCACCACCTCGAACATCACCACCCGCTCGAACGGCCCGGCCTTCCTGCGCCCCAACGGCTCCGGCAAGGGCCGTCTGGCGCTGAGCGAGTCGCTCACCGGTGACACGTACCCGGACTCCTCCGGCGTCTCCATCAAGGGCCAGGTCGACTTCGCCCGGTCCTCCAGCGGCCCGAAGACCTCCGGCACCGCGCTGACCTACATCCCGTTCGCCCGGGACGCGGTCGGCGTCGCGGTCAAGGGCTCCGGCCTGGACTCCCTGACGGTGGACCAGCTGCACGACATCTACTCGGGCTCGCTCACCCAGGTGAACGGCCAGACCGTGCACCCGAAGATCCCGCAGAGCGGGTCCGGCACCCGCGCCTTCTTCCTCTCCTCGATCGGCCTCACCGACGCGACGATCGCCCCGAACATCCCGGCCGTCCAGGAGAACCAGGGCAACGCCGCTCTCACCGAGGACGGCGCCCTGGTGCCCTTCTCGGTCGGTTCCTGGATCGCCCAGAACAACGGCGTCTCCCCCGACTTCACCAAGAACGCGGCGGCCTCGGGCGGTCACCTCGCCTCGGTGCAGCTGCCCGGCGACTCCGGCGCCACCAGCCCGGTGACGACGGTCAACGGCAAGCTCTCCCCGGTCGGCGCCTACTACGAGAACGCCACGTTCGGCCGTGACGTCTACAACGTCGTGCCGTCCCGGGCGATCGACCCGACCAGCATCTTCTTCGACAAGGACGTCTACGACGTCTTCGTGACCACCGGCAGCCACGAGGCCTCGATGGCCACGGACGCCGCCGAGAAGGTCATCGCCGGCTTCGGCTTCGTGAACGAGTCGTACAACGGCTCGATCAGCGTGGCCAGGCACGCCAAGCTGGGCGGTCTGGAGGAGTCGGGCATCGACACCACGACGCCCTCCGCGCCGACCGGCCTCAAGGCCACCCCGGGCGACGCGAGCGTCAAGCTGTCCTGGACCGCCCCGGCGCCCACCGGTCTGCCGCTCACCGACTACCGGATCACGCTGACCGGCTCGGACGGCGCCGTGGTGGCCGTCAAGGACATTCCGGCGCACACCACCTCGTACACCGTCTCGGGCCTGGCCACCGGCAGCTACACCGCCACGGTCGCCGGCGCCAACCTCAACGGCACGGGTGCTGCGGCGAGCTGGTCCGGCTCGGTCAGGTTCGCCAGCACCACCACGGCGACCGCCGCGACCACCGCGTACGGCAGGACCCCGAAGGTCGTCGTCACCGTCAAGGGCTCGCACGGCGTCGCCCCCACCGGCAAGGTCACGGTGAAGGAGGGCTCCACGGTCCTCGGCACCGGCACCCTGGACGGCTCCGGCAAGGTCACCGTCGGCCTGTCGAACCACCTCAAGGTCGCCACGCACACGCTGTCCGTCTCCTACGCGGGCAACTCCAAGCTCAACGCGTCCTCCGCGACGGCCACTCTGAAGATCACCAAGGCCACGGCGTCCGTCAGCTCCACCGCGCCCTCCTCCATCGGCCACACCGCCAGGGCCAAGGTCACGGTGAAGGTCACCGCGGCCGGCACCACCCCGGGCGGCACCGTGCGCGTCTACGAGGGCTCCAAGGTGCTCGCCACCGGCACGCTGAGCGGCGGCAAGGTGACCCTCACCCTGCCGAAGCTGAGCCGCGGCAAGCACACGCTGCACGCCTTCTACGCGGGCTCCTCGACGGTGAACTCGAAGACCGGCGCGAACTTCACCATCAAGTCCACCTGACCCGTCCGGCTGCCGGGGAGACCAGCTCCGTCTCCCCGGCAGCCTCCCCCACGACCACCGAAGGAGGCGGGCCGCCGTGACCGTCGCCGTACCGACCACGCTCGCACCGGCCGCACCGCGCACCCGCGTCCGCGGCGGCACCGCCGTCCGCCACCTGGCCCGCGGCGGCCTGCTCAGCCTCGCCGCCCTGCTGCTCGGTGTCACCGTGCAGCTGCTGCTGGTCAGCGGCATCCAGCAGCACAGTGCGCAGCACGCCGCCTTCGACGAGCTGCGCGAGCAGCTCGCCCTGGGCACGGCCCCGGTGTCCCAGACCGACCAGCAGGGCAGGCTGCTCGCGCCGGGCACCCCGGTCGCCCTGATCGGCGTACCCGAGCTCGGCCTGAGCCAGGTGGTGCTGGAGGGCACCGACGCCGCCGTCATGACCGACGGCCCCGGTCACCGCCGTGACACCCCGATGCCCGGGCAGGCCGGGACCAGCGTGCTGATGGGCCGCGCGGCCGCGTACGGCGGTCCGTTCGGGCATCTGGCCGACCTCGCCGCGGGCGACACGTTCACCGTGACCACCGGTCAGGGCAGGGCCCGGTACCGGGTCACCGGCGTCCGGCGGGCCGGCGACCCGGCCCCCACCGCCCTGGCCCCGGGCAAGGGCCGGCTGGTGCTGATCACCGCGACCGGCCCGCACTTCATGCCGGGCGGCGTCCTGCGCGTCGACGCCGATCTGGTCTCCACCGCCTTCCGGACCCCGGCGGCCGTGATCCGCTCCGGCACGCTCCCCGGATCCGAAGAGCCGCTGGCGCGCCCCTCCGGGCTGCCCTGGCCGCTGGTGATGTGGCTCCAGGCGCTGCTCCTGTCCGCGGTCGCCGCGGTGTGGGCGTGGCACCGCTGGGGCCGCCACCAGACGTGGATCGTCTTCGCGCCGGTCGTCGCGGTGCTGGGCCTCCAGGTCGCCACGCGCACCACCGAGCTGCTCCCGAACCTGCTGTAACCCCTTCCGACCCGAGGTGCCCACCATGACGACCGACACCGCCGTACTGCCCGTCCCGGCCGCGGCCCCCTTCGCCACGCCCGCCGCCCTGGAGGCCCGCTCGGTCTCGGCCTGGTTCGGCGGCCACCAGGTGCTCAGCCGGGTCTCGCTGTCGATGCCCGCGGGCCGGGTGACCGCCCTGATCGGCCCGTCCGGCTGCGGCAAGTCGACCTTCCTGCGCACCCTCAACCGCATGCACGAGCTGATTCCCGGCGCGGCCTTCGGCGGCGAGGTGCTCTTCGAGGGCGAGGACATCTACGCCCCCGAGCGGAGGCTGACCGACGCCCGCCGCCGGATCGGCATGGTCTTCCAGAAGCCCAACCCGTTCCCCGCGATGTCGATCTACGACAACGTCGTGGCGGGCCTGCGGCTGACCGGCGTACGCACGAGCCGCCGCGAGAAGGACGAGCTGGTGGAGGAGTCGCTGAGCCGGGCGGGCCTGTGGAAGGAGGTCCGCGACCGGCTCCGGCAGCCCGGCGGCGCGCTCTCCGGCGGCCAGCAGCAGCGGCTGTGCATCGCGCGGGCGCTGGCGGTACGGCCCCGGGTGCTGCTCATGGACGAGCCGTGCTCGGCGCTGGACCCGACGTCCACGCGCCGTGTCGAGGAGACCATCCACGAACTCGTCGGCCAGGTGACGATCGTGATCGTCACCCACAACATGCAGCAGGCGGCCCGTGTCTCCGACCGGTGCGCCTTCTTCCTCGCCGAACAGGGCACCCCCGGTGGGATCGTCGAGCACGGCCCCACCGAGCAGATGTTCAACGCTCCCGCGGACCGGCGGACGGCGGACTACGTGGCGGGCCGCTTCGGCTGAGGCGTGCTGCCGGCCCTAGCAGTAGGGCGGCTGGTCGGTGAGCGAGGCCGCCACCCGCATCCACACCCCGAACAGGCGGTACAGCGCCGGAAGTTCGCCGCTCGCCCGGACCGTGCGGCTGTCGTCGGCCGTCACCCCGGGTATGCCGAGCAGCGTGGCGGCGACCGAGGCGGACTGCCAGCGGACGGCGAGGGTGGCCCGCTCGGCGGCGGGCGGCGGGCGTACCGGTGCCTGGGCCAGTGCCCGCGCGATCCCTTCCTCGATGGCCTCGCGTGCCTCGCCCGCCGGGCGCAGCCGGGCCGCGAACCGGTCGTGGGCGTACTTCACGGGGACGCCGACGACCGAGGCGTCCCACGCCGTCATCTCCGCGCACGCGGCGTCGTCACCCGTGAGGGCCACCACGGGGACGCCGAGGGCGGCCGCGGTGGCATGGGCCAGGCCGATCTCGCCTGCGGGGCGGCCGTCCAGCCAGATGTCCTCGATCTCGTGGCCCATGAAGCTGTGGCTGAGCACGCCCAGGGCGCCGGCCCGGGAGTGGTAGCCGACGCAGAGCGCGGCGTCGTACCCGGCGTCGAGCCCCTCCAGCATGCCCATCCGCTTGGGCTTGCCGCGGACCAGGCGGGCGGCCGGGTGCAGGGCCTCGGGCAGCAGATTGCGCATCGGGCCGTGGGCGTCGTTCACCAGGACGTCGGTCGCACCGGCCGCCAGCGCGCCTCGTACGGCCGCGTTCACGTCCTCGGCCATCATGGAACGGCCGCGTTCGTAGTCCCGCCCGCCGGGCTGGACGTCGTCGGCGTCGACGAGCCCGGTGATGCCTTCCATGTCCACGCTGATGTAGATCCGCACGGCATCGACCCTAACCGACCCTACGTAATGTAGGTTCCCAACCGCCAACGGCCACACATCTGTTCATCGGGGGAACACCATGCAGGACACGGAAACGGAGCCGAGCCCAGCGGGGGAGGCCGACGTGCGCACTCTCGCCCCGACGCTGGCCCTGCTGGTCGTCAGCCTCGTCGTCGCCGCCGTCGGCGTGTACGAGCTGTGCGGCTTCGGCCTGCACAGCCTCGACCGGCGCCCGCACCTGTTCAGCGACGGCCTCGCCACCGGCGGGGTGATCGTCGCCGCGGTGGCGGCCGGGGCCGCGGTGGGCAACCTGGCCTGGACGCTGGCCGCGGCCCGGCGCAGGACCGGGGGTGCGGGATGAGACCCTGTGCACCGACTGTGCGCACACCCATACCTCCGTTACCCTACAGGCTGTAGGGTCAGCGTTGCCCCGTCCCCTCCCCCAAGGTGCCCGTCACCATGCCCGCACGACAGTCGAGCCTGATCACCCCACAGGTTCCCGCTCAGCACAAGCCCCGCCCCGGCATCCCTTTCCTTCGCACCGGCACCGACCGGCTGCGGAAACGGGCGGCGACGGCCACCGTCTGGTACCTGCGGCTGCAGGTCGTGCTCAACATCGCCGCGGTCGTCTCGCTGCCCTTCCGCGAGGAGGTGCACGAGCACAACGCGGGCGAGTTCTTCACGCCCTACCTGGCCACCGCGGGCCTGGTCTCGGCGGCGCTCGCCCTTTTCCTCGCGGTCGTGATGCGCCGCCGTAAACGCGCCGCGTGGGTCTTCAACCTGCTCCTCGCCGGCCCCCTGTTCTGCCTCTACGCCCTCGCCCTCACCCGCGACCCCTACCGCGAGCACGTCTTCAACTGGCTCTCCGCCGCCCTGACCGGCCTGTTCGTGGCGGCCCTGCTGGTCGCCCGACGCGAGTTCGACGCCATCGGCGACCGCTCCAATCCGCGCCTCGCGCTCGCCGTCGGCACCGGCGGCGCCCTGGTCAGCGCCACCCTCGGCACGCTCCTGGTGCACGCGACCAACAAGCTCCCGGGCGCAGGCCTCAAGGACGAGATCGCGTACACCCTGCTGCGCGGCATCAGCGTCGGCCCGCTCGCCGACCGGATCGACGCCGTCCACGCCCCCCGCTGGGCGGACGTGGTCGTCAACATCTCGATCGCCGCCACCTTCCTGCTGGTGCTGTACGCCTGCTTCCGCGCCCCTCGCGGCGAGTGCCTGCTCGCCGAGGAGGACGAGCACAGGCTCCGCGCCCTGCTCGACAAACACGGCGAGCGGGACTCCCTCGGCTACTTCGCGCTGCGCCGCGACAAGGCCGTCATGTTCTCCCCCAGCGGCAAGGCGGCCGTCGCCTACCGCGTCGTCGGCGGTGTGAGCCTGGCCTCCGGCGATCCCATCGGTGACCCCGAGGCCTGGCCCGGCGCCATCGACGCCTGGCTCGCCGAAGCCCGCCGGCACGCCTGGACACCCGCGGTGATGGGCGCGAGCGAGGAGGCGGGCACGATCTACGCCCGGCACGGCCTGGACGCCCTGGAACTCGGCGACGAGGCGCTCGTGGACCTGGCCGACTTCACCCTCGAAGGCCGGGCCATGCGTGTCGTGCGCCAGGCCCACAAACGGGTCGGGCGGGCCGGCTACACGGTCCGCATCCGCCGCCACGAGGACATCCCCGACGAGGAGATGGCCGTCCTCATCGACCGCGCCGACCACTGGCGCGACGGCGCCACCGAGCGCGGCTTCTCCATGGCCCTGGGCCGCCTCGGCGACCCCGCCGACGCCCGCTGCGTGATGCTGGAGTGCCGGGACGCGGACGACGTGCCCCGGGCCCTGCTCAGCTTCGTCCCCTGGGGCGAGCACGGTCTCTCCCTGGACCTGATGCGCCGCGACCGCGACTGCGAGAACGGCCTGATGGAGTACATGGTCGTGGAACTCCTCGTTCGCGCGAAGGGGTTGGACGTCCGCCGGGTCTCCCTCAACTTCGCCATGTTCCGTTCGGTCTTCGAACGCGGCTCCCGCCTCGGCGCCGGCCCCGTCCTGCGTCTGTGGCGCTCGACCCTCACCTTCTTCTCCCGCTGGTGGCAGATCGAGACCCTGTACCGCGCCAACGCCAAGTACCGCCCGGTCTGGGAACCCCGCTTCCTGCTGTTCGCCAAGAGCAGCGACATCCCGAGGATCGGGCTGGCCAGCGCCCGCGCCGAGGGCTTCCTCGCGCCGCCCACGATGCCGGCCTTCACCCGCCGCAGGCAGCCGGCCGACCCGGAACTCCCTGCACCCCGACCGTCCGCAGCAGGCTGAGCACCGGCGCCCGGGCCACACCCACGACCTCGGGGACCCCCGGGCCGCCGCCGGACGCCTCTCAGCCTCCAGCGCGCCCGCTGCCGCTCCCGCTCCCGCCGCCCACGATCCCCCCGCCCACCGTGAACCCGATGACCGCCCCGCCCCCTTCCCGCCGGAGGGCGAACGGCGCTCCGCCGTGCGCCATGGCGACCTCGCGGACGATGGACAGCCCGAGCCCCGACCCCGGCAGGGACCGCGCGTCGGCGGCCCGGTAGAAGCGGTCGAAGATGCGGATCAGATCGCCGTCCGCGATACCGGGCCCCCGGTCCAGGACCTCGACCCGGACGGTTCCCGGGCGGGCGGGCCCGGTGATGCTGATCTCGATGGGTGCCTTGCCGCCGCGGTCGAACTTCGCCGCGTTCTCGACCAGGTTGGAGATGGCCCGCTGGAGCATCCCGGACCGTCCGTCGGTGCGGGTGTCGCCGTCGGTGCGCAGCACGATCTCCCGGCCGGTCCGGCGCTTGGCCAGCCCCACGACGTCCTCGGCGATGTCGGCGAGGTCCACCTGCTGGGCCGGCTCGCTGTCGGACTGCCCTGCCGCGAGGTCGACCAGCTCGTTGACCAGGTCGGTCAGCTCGCGGGCCTCCTGCCCGAGGTCGGCGACGAGGTCCTCCCGGGTCGCCGGGGGCAGCTCGTCGATCCTGCGCAGCAGCGAGATGTTCGTACGCAACGACGTCAGCGGCGTCCGCAGCTCGTGCCCGGCGTCCTGGACCAGCCGCCGCTGGTCCTCCTCCGACTGGGCGAGCCGCCCCAGCATCCGGTCGAAGGCGCGGCCTAGCCGGCCCACCTCGTCCAGGCCGGCGACGGGCACCTCGATGCCCAGCTGGCGGGTGCGGGCCACGTTCTCGGCGGCGGAGGTGAGGATCACCAGACGCCGGGTGATCCGGCGGGCCAGCCACCACCCGAAGAGCCCCGCGGCCACCACGACCGCCGCCATCAGGATCAGCGTCCGCTGCTGCAGCGCCCGCAGCAGGTCCTCGGTGTCGCTGAACTCCTGCGCGACCTGCACCGCGCCCTTCCCGGCGCCGAGCGAGACGGTGGCGATGCGGAACAGGTCCTCGGCGACCCGGACGTCCTTGTGCTGGACCACTCTGCCGGCCGTCCGCGAGGTGGCCACGGCCTTGTCCCGCGCGGTGACGGGCAGCACCGGACTGCCGTGGTCGACGATCTGCCCCTGCGCGCCGAGCACCTGCACATCGGTCCGGGCGGGCCGGACCAGGTCGTGCCCCGGACGGGAGGACGAGAAGTCCCCGGGGACCATCTCGTGCTGCCGCACCTCGTCCTGCACGTCCTGCACGACCTGGGTGAACACCGACTGCTGGTCGACCCGGACCAGGCGCGCGGCGGAACCGTACGACAGGATGCCGACGAGGATGGTCACGGCGGCGGTGACGGCCGCGAAGGACACCGCGAAGGTGGTGCGCAGGGAGACCAGCCTGGGCCGGGGCCCGGCCGGCAGCCGCAGGCGGCGGCCCACTAGTCCTCCCGCAGCACGTAACCCACGCCTCGCACGGTGTGGATCAGCTGAGGGGCGCCGGGCTCGTCCAGCTTGCGGCGCAGATAGCCGACGTAGACGGCGAGGTTCTTCGAGCCGGGACCGAAGTCGTAGCCCCAGATACGGTCGTAGATCGTCGAATGATCGAGCACGATCCCGGCGTTGCGCACCAGCAGCTCCAGCAGCTCGAACTCGGTGCGGGTCAGCTCCAGCTCGCGCCTGCCGCGCCAGGCCCGCCGGGCCTGCAGGTCCATCCGGATCCCCGCGGCCTCCACCTGCCGGTCGGACAGCTGCACGTCCCGCGCGTTCTCGCCCCCGGACGCCCCGGATCCCGCGTTGCCGCCGCCGGCCGGCACCGGGCTGGTACGACGCAGCAGCGCCCGCAACCGCGCGAAGACCTCTTCCACGTCGAACGGCTTGACCACGTAGTCGTCGGCGCCGGCGTCCAGGCCCGCGATCCGGTCGGCGGTCTCCACCAGGGCGGTGAGCATGAGGATCGGGGTGCTGTCGCCCTCGGCCCGCAGCACCCGGCACACCTGGAGCCCGTCGATGCCCGGCATCATCACGTCGAGCACCAGGACGTCGGGCGGGGTCCTGTGGGCCTGCGCCAGTGCTTCCACACCGTCGGCGACCGCCGTGACCTCGTACCCCTCCAGGGTCAGGGCACGCTCCAGGGCGTGACGGATGGCGCGGTCGTCTTCGGCGAGCAGCACAGTCTGGGGCACGTCCCCAGTCTGCCAAGGCCGCCGGCGGTTCGGCCGGGACGAGCGGGCCTACGATCACCCTTTTTACCCGTCTCTCACCGTCACACGGGCAACCGGGAGCGTGCCCCTGCCGTCCTCTCACCCCGCGGAGCGCAGTGCGGCGAGCTGCTCCGCGAAGGGGACCACGGTGAAGTCGGCGACCTCGACGGGGGCCGGCCGGTCCTCCTCGGACGGGCTCGGGCGGGCGCCCGACCGCACGGTCAGCAGCGCGGCCAGCTCCCCGGCGGCCCGCTCGATCCGCTCCGGCAGCCCCTCCGCGCCCCAGTCCTCCGAGGCGGCGTAGACGCCGGTCGGTACGACCACGGCCCGGAGGTGGGCGAAGAGCGGGCGCAGCGCGTACTCCAGGACCAGCGAGTGCCGGGCCGTACCGCCCGTCGCGGCGATCAGCACCGGCTTCCCCGCCAGCGCGTCCTTGTCCAGCACGTCGAAGAACGACTTGAACAGCCCGCTGTACGACGCCGAGAACACCGGGGTGACGACGATCAGCCCGTCCGCCTCCGTCACCGCGTCCAGTGCGGCCGCCAGTTTCCGCCCGGGAAACCCGTTGGTGAAGTGGTGCGCGATCTCGACGGCCAGGTCACGCAGCTCGACCACCTGGATCTCCGCCCGGTCCGGCGCCTGCCGTTCCACCGCGGCCGCCAGCCGGTCGCCCAGCAGCCGGGTGGAGGACGGAACGCTCAGCCCCGCGGACACGACGACGAGCTTCATACGGCAGTCACCTCGTTCGCGGCCGACAGGGAAGCGTGGGTGGGCGCCGGGGGCACACTCGCCGGACGGCCGTTCGCGAACTCCTTGCGCAGCACCGGCACGACCTCCTCGCCCAGCATGTCGATCTGTTCCAGCACGGTCTTGAGCGGCAGCCCGGCGTGGTCCATCAGGAACAGCTGGCGCTGGTAGTCACCGGCGTACTCCCGGAAGCCCAGCGTCTTCTCGATCACCTGCTGCGGCGATCCGACGGTCAGCGGGGTCTGCTCGGTGAAGTCCTCCAGCGACGGCCCGTGGCCGTACACCGGCGCGTTGTCGAAGTACGGCCGGAACTCCCGCACCGCGTCCTGCGAGTTGCGGCGCATGAACACCTGGCCGCCCAGCCCCACGATCGCCTGCTCCGGCGTGCCGTGCCCGTAGTGGGCGTACCGGTTCCGGTACAGCTCGACCATCCGCTTGGTGTGGTCGGCGGGCCAGAAGATGTTGTTGTGGAAGAAGCCATCGCCGTAGTACGCGGCCTGCTCGGCGATCTCCGGCGAGCGGATCGACCCGTGCCACACGAAGGGCGCTACGCCGTCCAGCGGGCGCGGCGTCGAGGTGAAGCCCTGCAGCGGTGAGCGGAACTTCCCCTCCCAGTCGACGACCTCCTCGCGCCACAGCCGGTGCAGCAGGGCGTAGTTCTCGATGGCGAGGTTGATGCCCTGCCGGATGTCCTGTCCGAACCAGGGGTAGACCGGCCCGGTGTTGCCGCGGCCCATCATCAGGTCCACCCGCCCGTCGGCCAGGTGCTGGAGCATCGCGAAGTCCTCCGCGATCTTCACCGGGTCGTTGGTGGTGATCAGGGTGGTGGAGGTGGAGAGGATCAGCCGCTCCGTCCGCGCCGCTATGTAGCCGAGCATGGTCGTCGGCGAGGACGGCACGAACGGCGGGTTGTGGTGCTCACCGGTGGCGAACACGTCGAGGCCGACCTCCTCGGCCTTGAGCGCGATGGCGACCATGGCCTTGATCCGCTCGCGCTCGGTCGGCGTACGCCCCGTGGTGGGATCCGGCGTGACGTCGCCGACCGTGAAGATCCCGAACTGCATGGTCGCTCACCCTCCAGGTTGTTGACTGTTCAACTATACCCCTGGAACGACCGCCCCGCCCGGACTATTCCCCGCCCGCCCTACAGCGGCTTCACGAAGTGAAAGGCCCCGATCTCCATCCGCTCCCGCAGGTAGAAGCGGTGGGCGGCGGTGCGCTGGGTACCGGAGTCGAGGTTCAGCGCGTGACAGCCGACGGCCCGGCCGCGCTCCTCCAGGTGCGCGAGGAGCGCCCGGCCGACCCCGCCGGACCGGGCGCCCGAAGCGGTCACCAGGTCGTCGACGTACAGCTGCCGCAGCGAGGCGGTGTTGACCACCACCCGCCAGCCGGCCACACCCGCACAGGCCCCGTCGTCGCCGTAGGCCGCGGAGAACCGCAGCCCCTGCGCATACCCCTCCTCGTACACCTGCGTGAACAGTTCCTCGGTCAGGTGCGGGCGCAGCTCCCGCAGTACGGGCAGTACCTCGGTACCGAGCCGGGGATCGCCCGGCTCCAGCTCGACGATTTTCATGGCCGCACCCTAACGAGGCGGACCCTCGCCTACGGCACCAGCACCAGCCGGCCGCGCACCCCGCCCTCAGCCAGCCGGGCGTGCGCCTCGGCCGCCTCGTCCAGGCCGTACGTCTCGGCCACCCGCAGGCTCAGCACTCCCTCGTCCACCAGCCGGACCAGCTCCGCCAGCCGGGCCCCGTCGGCGCTCACCTCCACGGCCGTGGTCCGCACCCCGCGCACCGAAGCCGGCTGCCGGCCGGGCTGGGCACTGACGAACTCACCGCCGTCGCGCACCCACTCCAGCGCCGGCTCACCGAGCATGGCCGCGTCCAGCACCGCGTCCACGCTCCCCGGCGCGACCCCCTCGGCCGTGAAGCGGTCGGCCCCGAAGGAGCGCACCAGCGCCTCGTCGGCCGACCGGGCCTGCCCGGTCACGACGATCCCCCGGCGTGCGGCCAGCTGCACCGCGAACCCGCCGACCGCACCCGCCGCACCCGTGACAAGCAGCGAGCTGCCCGGCGCCAGTTCCAGCAGGTCCAGGGCCTGGACGGCGGTCAGCGCGTTCAGCGGCAGGGTGCCGGCGTGCACCGCGTCCACCGTGGCCGGCGCCTTGGCCACCGCGTCCGCCGGCACGACGACGTACTCGGCGTGCGCACCCAGGGGGTCGCTCACGCCGGCCGCGAGGGCCACCACCTCGTCACCGACCTGCCAGGCCGCGGCCACCCCGACCGCGTCCACCGTCCCGGCGACGTCCCAGCCGAGCCCCAGCGTCCGGCCCGCCCCGCCGAAGATGCCGGCCCGCACGGCCAGGTCCACCGGGTTCACCGCACTGGCCGCGACCTTGATCCGCACCTGCCCCGCCCCGGGCTCCGGTGCCGCCACGTCCGCGATCTCCACGGCCTCCGGACCACCGAACGTCGTCACCACAGCAGCACGCATGTCAACTCTCCCCGATTTCAAGATATTTGGTGTGCTTCGCGGCAATTTCCCCGCCGCAGCACCAACTCTAGGAGAGGTACTATCCCTGGGAAAGTAGTTACCTGGGAGTGCGTAGGAGACCCGGAGGAGAGCCATGGCGACCACGACCGCCGCCCAGCGACGCGAGCAGGCCCGTATCGACTACGACGCCTTCCTGCGCGACTGCCCCACCAACCAGCTCCTCGGCCGGCTCAGCGACAAGTGGGTCAGCCTCGTCGTCTCCGCCCTCTACGCCGGCCCCCAGCGCTACAGCGACATCGGCCGCAGGATCGCCGGCGTCAGCCCCAAGATGCTCACCCAGACCCTGCGCACCCTGGAGCGCGACGGCCTGGTCTCCCGCACGGTCACCCCGTCCGTCCCGGTCCGGGTCGACTACGAACTCACCCCGCTCGGCCGGAGCCTCGCCGGCCTGCTGACCGCGGTGAAGGACTGGGCGGAGACCCACTTCGACGAGGTGCGCACGGCCCGCGAGCGGTACGACGGGTCGATTCCCGCCGAGGACGTCTAGGACGCCTGGGGTGTACGGGGTCCCTGGGGTGTCTGGGAATCCTGCGGCCTGGGGTGCTCCCGCAGCCGGGCGATCTGCTCCCCGCTGAACTCCACGGTGCGCTCCATGTGCCGGACGATCGCGGCCAGCTCCGCGTCGTCCAGCTCGTCGAAGATCCTGGACCAGTCACCGGCCAGCGAGTCCCACATCCGTCCGAACTCGGCGATCTTCTCCGGCACGGTCGCCACCAGCACCCGCCGCCGGTCCGTCTCGTCCCGCTGCCGTACGACGTATCCCGCCCGCTCCAGCCGGTCCACGAGCCGGGTCGCCGACCCGGTCGTCAGCCCGGTCAGCTCCGCGACCCGGCCCGTGGTGACCGGCTGCTGCTCCAGCGTGAGCAGGTTCAGGCACTGCAGATCGGTGGGGTGCAGCCCGATCCGGTCGGCTACGGCCTGGTTGAACAGGGCGTACGAGGCCATGTACCGCCGGGACACCACGGACAGCTCCGCCAGCAGCCCGGAGCGCCCGGTCCTGTTCCCGGCCATGCCGCACTCCCCTTCGTCTGCGTGGTGCAGAGATCGTACGACGGTCCCGGCGGCTCAGAAGGCGTACGCGTCCCCGGTGTCGAGGACCAGCACCTTCAGCTGGTCGTTGCTCCGGTCCTTGTCGACCGCACCCCCGGCCCAGGCGGTGCCCACCTCCAGCGTGACCTCCGACGGCTTCTCGTCCAGCCGCACCCTCATCCTGATCTGCTGTCCCGCCTCGTCCGCGACCAGCGCACCGGTCCCGCAGACCACCGTCCGCTCGTCCGTCCGCGTGCACCCGTCCGGCAGCAGCTGCTGCCGCTCCGCCAGCGGCACCGACCAGCGCAGCAGGACACTCGCGTCCGGCACGGCCGAGGGGCCGTTGTTGCTCGGAGTGAGCCTGACGTCGACCTGGTCCCCAACCATGACGGCACTCCCGTGGAAGGCCAGATCGGCCTCGGGCGAGGGAGCCGCCCCGGCCGGCCCGGCCACGCCGGCGGCCATCACCACGGCGCCGCACGCACCTTGCACCCACGTCCTCATTCGCATGCCACCTCACCTCAGTCCTTCGCCCCGTATGCCGTGTCTCGTATGCCGTACGGATGTATGCCACGCGAACCGGCCGCCAGGCGCCCTCCAACAGGTGACACCACCCCGTCGTGCGAAGCTGCCGCCATGCCGATCCTCCGTTCCGCCGCGCTCTTCGTCCTCGCCGCACTGTTCGAGATCGGCGGCGCCTGGCTGGTCTGGCAGGGCGTGCGTGAACACCGCGGCTGGCTGTGGATCACCGGCGGGGTCCTCGCCCTCGGCGCCTACGGCTTCGTCGCCACCTTCCAGCCGGACGCCCATTTCGGCCGCATCCTGGCCGCCTACGGCGGGATCTTCGTGGCAGGCTCGATCCTGTGGGGCGTGGTCGCCGACGGCTTCAGGCCGGACCGCTGGGACATCGCCGGATCCCTGATCTGCCTGGCCGGCATGGCCGTGATCATGTGGGCACCGAGAAGCGGTGCCTGACCCTCGCCTACGCTGGAGCGAGCCGGCACCACAACGACCTCAGGAGCAGCCCATGGCCCCCGCCGCCCCGTCCGCCGCCTCCCGCATCGCCGTCGTCACCGGTGCGAGCAGTGGCATCGGTGCCGCCACGGCCCGGCAGCTCGCCGCGGCCGGCTACCGGGTCGTCCTCACCGCCCGCCGCAAGGACCGTATCGAGGCGCTGGCGGAGGAGATCAACGCGGCGGGCCAGTCGGCGACCGCGTACCAGCTGGACGTCACGGACCGGGCCGCGGTCGACGAGTTCGCCACGGCCTTCCGGGCGATCGGTGTCCTGGTCAACAACGCCGGCGGAGCCCTGGGCGCGGACCCGGTGGCCTCCGGCGACCCGGCGGACTGGCGCACGATGTACGAGACGAACGTCATCGGCACCCTGAACGTCACCCAGGCGCTGCTCCCGAAGCTGGAGGCGAGCGGCGACGGGGTGGTGGTCGTGGTGTCCTCCACGGCGGGCCACGGCACCTATGAGGGCGGCGCGGGCTATGTGGCCGCCAAGCACGGCGCCCACGTCCTCGCCGAGACCCTGCGTCTGGAGATCGTCGGCCGGCCGGTGCGGGTCGTGGAGATCGCGCCCGGCCTGGTCAGGACCGACGAGTTCGCCCTGACCCGCTTCGGCGGGGACGCGGAGAAGGCGGCGAAGGTCTACGAGGGTGTGGCCGAGCCGCTGACCGCGGACGACGTGGCCGAGACGATCACCTGGGCGGTCACCCGCCCGAGTCACGTCAACGTGGACCTGCTGGTCCTGCGCCCGCGTGCCCAGGCGTCCAACACCAAGCTGCACCGGGAAGCGTGATGCCCGACGAGGACTCCCTGGAGCGGCGCCGCCTGGAGCAGGAGACGAAGGACGAGCGCCAGGTCTGGTACTTCCTCGCCTACTTCCTCTTCGGCATCCACTTCGTGGCGTTCGTGATGATCTACGCGGTGCGCCACGCGAAGTGACCAGGGCACGGGCGGCTCAGCCGTTCGGCTGCGGCTGACTCGCGCGCGTCACCGGACCACGGTGGTGTTAAGGCGTGCTCATAGCCGGGTCCACAGCCGTCCGCAGGCGTTGTGCCGCGGTCGTCGCCGCGGTGGTGACCTGTTCGACGGTACTGGCCGGGCCGGACCTCGCCGGTGCCGGCGGTACGCCGGCACCGGCGGTGCCCGCCCCGCAGCTGAAGTGGAAACCGTGCGTCAAGGGCGGTCGGTTCGACTGCGCGACCGCAGAAGTGCCGCTGGACTACCGCGACCCGGGCGGTCGCAGCATCGAGCTGGCGGTCGTCAAGCGGAAGGCGACCGGCCCCGGGCGGCGCATCGGCACCCTGTTCTTCAATCCCGGCGGGCCCGGCGGGCCCGGAACCGTGCAGATGCCGCAGTCGTACGAGTCGTTCCCGCGCGAGGTGCGCGAGCGGTTCGACATCGTCAGCTGGGATCCGCGCGGAGTCGGCAGCAGCACCGCGGTGAACTGCTTCGCCAGTTCGGGGCAGGCCGCCGCGTGGACCGCGGGCAAATCGGCCGGCGTCCCGGTGGGCGCACAGCAGCGCGCGGCCTGGTTCGCCGCGTACCAGGACCTGGCCCGGCGCTGCCGGCAGCGTGACCCCGAGTTGCTGCGCCATGTCTCGACGGCCGACACCGCTCGCGACCTCGACCAGCTCCGCCGGGCGGTGGGCGACCCGCAACTCACCTACCTCGGAATCTCCTACGGCACGTTCCTGGGCGCCACCTACGCCAACCTCTTCCCCGGCAGGGTCCGCGCCATGGCCCTCGACAGCAACATCGACCCGCAGGCCTGGACGAACCACGCCTCAGACGAAGACCCGAAGCTCACGACCTTCCTGCGCATGGGCTCGGACCGCGGCGCGGCAGCGGTCCTCGACCGGTTCCTCGCCCTGTGCGGATCGGCGGCCACCGGCGGCTGCGCCTTCTCCGCCGGCACTCCGAAGGCGACCCGGGACAAGTACGACCAGCTGATGCGGCGGCTGCGGGCGCATCCCGTGGGCGAGTGGACCTACGGCCGCACGGTCGGTGACGTGGTGAGCGGTCTCTACTTCGTCCGTCCCGGGTGGACGGACCTCGCCGGCCGGCTGCAGCAGCTGTGGCAGGGCCGCGTCCCGGAGCCGTCCCCGCCCCCGCCCCCGCCGCCGGTCCCGGACCCGAATCCGTACACGGGCGAGGAACAGGCCATTGCGGTGTTCTGCGGCGACAGCCCCAACCCCCGTGACCCCGCTGCCTACCCCGCCATGGAGGAGGCCGCCGCCGCCCGTGCGGGCGACGCCGGACGCTACTGGACCTGGACCGCCGCGGGGTGCGTCCCCTGGCCGGCCGTCGCGGCCGACCCCTATCGCGGCCCGTGGAACAAGCCGACGGCGCATCCCGTCCTGGTGGTCGGCACCGTCTACGACCCGGCCACCCCCTACTCGGGCTCGCAGGCGATGGCCGGGGAACTGGCCGACGCCCGCCTGCTCACCCACGAGGGGTACGGTCACACCGCACTGATCAACCCCAGCAGCTGCGTGACGGCGTACGAGAGCCGCTACTTCGTCGACGGCACCCTCCCGCCGGCCGGAACGACGTGCCGGCAGGACAAGCCCCCCTTCCCCGCGCCCAAGCCGACCGGCCCCGTCGCCACCGGCGGCGGAGCACTGGCGGCAGGCGCGGGGACGGGCGTCAGCCCTTGACGCAGACGACCTGCTTGAGCTTCGCGACGACCTCGACCAGGTCCCGCTGCTGGTCGATGACCTGGTCGATCGACTTGTAGGCGGCCGGGATCTCGTCCACGACGCCGGAGTCCTTACGGCACTCCACGCCCCGCGTCTGGTCCTCCAGGTCCTTCGCGGAGAAGCGCCGCTTGGCCGCGTTGCGGCTCATCCGCCGGCCCGCGCCGTGCGAGGCCGAGTTGAAGGCCTTCTCGTTGCCGAGGCCCTTCACGATGTACGAGCCCGTACCCATCGAACCCGGGATGATCCCGAACTCGCCGGAGCCGGCCCGGATCGCGCCCTTGCGGGTGACCAGCAGGTCCATGCCCTCGTACCGCTCCTCCGCCACGTAGTTGTGGTGGCAGGAGATCTCCGGCTCGAAGGCCGGCCCGGCCTTCTTGAACTCCTTGCGGATCACGTCCTTCAGGAGCGCCATCATGATGGTGCGGTTGTACTTGGCGTACTCCTGCGCCCAGAACAGGTCGTTGCGGTAGGCCGCCATCTGCGGGGTGTCCGAGACGAAGACGGCGAGGTCGCGGTCGACCAGTCCCTGGTTGTGCGGGAGCTTCTGGGCCACGCCGATGTGGTGCTCGGCGAGTTCCTTGCCGATGTTCCGCGAGCCGGAGTGGAGCATCAGCCAGACGGCACCGGTGGTGTCGGTGCACACCTCGATGAAGTGGTTGCCGCCGCCCAGGGTGCCCATCTGCTTGGTGGCCCGCTCCTCACGGAAGCGCACCGCCTCCGCGGTGCCGTGGAACCGCTTCCAGAAGTCGTCCCATCCGGCGGTCGCAAGACCGTGGAACTGTCCGGGGTCCGCGGGATCGTCGTGCATCCCGCGCCCGACCGGAATCGCCTGCTCGATCTTCGAGCGCAGCCGCGACAGGTCACCCGGAAGGTCGTTCGCCGTCAGCGACGTCCGCACCGCGGACATCCCGCACCCGATGTCCACCCCCACCGCGGCGGGGCACACCGCGCCCCGCATGGCGATGACCGAGCCGACCGTCGCGCCCTTTCCGTAGTGCACGTCCGGCATCACGGCCAGGCCCTTGATCCACGGCAGGGTGGCGACGTTCTGGAGCTGGCGCAGGGCCACGTCCTCCACCGTCGCGGGGTCGGTCCACATCCGGATCGGGACCTTCGCGCCCGGCATCTCCACGTACGACATAGGTTCCTCATTCCCCCGACAAAGACAACAAAAGGCTTAAGAGCAGCAAAACGCAAAATAGGCGCCAAGGTCTATGAAAAGGGACAAGGGACCGGCGTCCACGGCGGTGCGTGCGATACACATTGTCTCCAGGGAGCGCCCCGCAGCGGCAAGCGAATAACCAGCGGGGACACCGCACCACCAGCGAGCGCACATCGTCGAGAGGAGCCCGACCGTGCAGCGGAAGGCATATGTGACCGGCACCGCCGCCCTCCTCGTGGCGCTGCTGGCCGGCTGCACGAGCGGTTCCGGCGACGGCAGCCGGACGGACGACGCCAACCCGGGCGACGCCGGTACGGCGACGGCAGCGGCCCAGCCCGGCAAGTACCGCTCCCTGCCCGAGCCCTGCGGCGCGGTCGACCGCGACACGCTCGACTCGATCCTGCCCGGCGTCAAACAGCTCACCGACGCGGACCAGCGGGAGAAGGCCTACCAGGGCGAGGCGACACTCACCTACAACACCGACCGGAAGGTCGGCTGCCATTGGAAGGTGGAGTCCGCCGACGCCACCGACCGTCTCTCGGTCGACTTCGAGCGCGTGGTGTCGTACGACAACGCGGTCAGCGACGACGACCAGGCGCTGAAGCTGTTCCAGGGGATGGAGACGGCCGCCGACCTGCCCGAGCCGAGTTCCTCCACGCCCACCGGCACCCCCACCGGCACCGGCACACCCAGCGGCACCGGCTCCGGCTCCGGCACCCCCACGGCCACGGCCACCGCGAGCGACGACGCCTCCCCCTCCTCCTCGGAGAGCTCTCCCGGTGCCACTCCGACCGATCTCCAGCCCCGCGTGCTGTCCGGTCTCGGTGACGAGGCGTATCTGGACGACCGGCTGAGCACGTCCGGTTCGACGGCCGAACCGCGGACGGTGACTGTGGTGTTCCGCACGTCCAACGTCATCGTGACCCTCGAGTACGAGGAGCAGCCGATGACCATCGGAGCGGTCCCGGACAGCAAGGAAATGCAGGACAGGGCGCGTGATCTCGCCTCCGGGCTGGCCGACACGCTCAGCGGCTGACACCCGCCGGGGCGCCTCGGGCGGCCACCCGCAATGCGCGGGAACGGAAACCGCACAGCTCCTTCACCGCGTACCGTGGCCCCGCAGGAACCCGCACGAACACCGAGCGTCACGAGTGAAGGAACCATGCAGCGAGCAGCCCAGCGAGACGACCGTGCCACGGGGGTACCCACCACGCCGTTCAGGCAGTGGGGGACAGGCCGCCGCGCCAAGCGCCTGAGCCGCGCCCTTGTCTGTGCGGCAGCCGTCCCCGCGGTCCTGATCACCGCCGCCTGCTCCTCGGACAGCGGCGGCTCCGACAAGGGCGGCGACAGTGCCCGGCAGACCGGCGGCGGCTCGACGCAGCCCTCGGCGAGCGCGTCCCCGACCGTGCAGGCGGCCGCGTACCAGAAGCTTCCGGAGTCCTGCGCCGTGCTGTCGAAGAGCACCCTGACCGATCTGGTGCCCAAGGGCGCCAAGTCGGGCAAGGAGGGCACCTCCGACGACACCGCGACCCGTTCCTCCTGCTCCTGGAACAGCCTGGACAACAACGGCACCAAGGGCTCCCAGTTCCGCTGGCTGAACGTCTCCCTGCTGCGCTTCGACTCGGACGCCAACCGCGGCACGGGCGAGAAGCAGGCGCACACGTACTACGCCCAGCAGGTCGGCGACGCGCAGAGCGTGTCCGGCGCGAAGAACACCAAGTCGGAGCCGGTCGCGGGGACGGGCTCGGAGGCGACGGCGGTGCGCTACGACCTGAAGAAGAAGGAAGGCTCCTTCAAGCAGCAGACGGTGGTCGCCCGGGTGGAGAACGTGGTCGTCACGCTCGACTACAACGGCGCCGGTCTCGCGGGCGAGAAGACCCCCAGCGCCGACGACCTGACCAAGGCGGCGGAGAAGGCCGCCAAGGAGGCGATCGCGGCCGTCTCGGCGGCCAACGGCAAGGGTTCCCCGGCCGGTTCGTCCAAGACGGGCTCCGCCGCTCCCTCCAAGTCGGCGTCCAGGTCCGCGTCGAAGGCCCCGTCGAAGTCGGCGTCCAAGTCCCCCTCCACCGGCGCATCTGCGTCCAAGTCGGCCGCGAAGAACTGACCGGCGTCACGTGCGCCGAGGGCGTGTGCCACTCTGTTGCGCGCAACAACACGCAAGGGGAGGGGAGTACGAGTGGCCGCGCCACTGCAGCTGACTCGGATGCACCGGATACTCATCGGCGTGGTCGTGTCCGGTGCGTTGATCATCGCCGGCATCGGCTTCGCCGGTTCCTACGCGGCCGTCCGTGAGCTGGCCATCAAGAAGGGCTTCGGGGACTTCTCCTACGTCTTCCCGATAGGCATCGACGCAGGCATCTGTGTCCTCCTCGCCCTGGATCTGCTCCTGACCTGGATCCGGATCCCGTTCCCGCTCCTGCGTCAGACGGCCTGGCTCCTGACAATGGCGACCATCGCCTTCAACGGCGCCGCCGCCTGGCCGGACCCGCTGGGCGTGGGCATGCACGCGGTGATCCCGGTCCTGTTCGTGGTCGCCGTCGAGGCGGCCCGCCACGCCATCGGCCGGATCGCGGACATCACGGCCGACAAGCACATGGAGGGCGTCCGGCTCACCCGCTGGCTGCTCTCCCCGGTCCCCACGTTCCTGCTCTGGCGCCGCATGAAGCTGTGGGAGCTGCGCTCCTACGACCAGGTCATCAAGCTGGAGCAGGAACGTCTCGTCTACCAGGCGAGACTGCAGGCACGCTTCGGCCGCGCCTGGCGCCGCAAGGCCCCGGTCGAGTCGCTGATGCCGCTGCGGCTGGCCCGCTACGGCGTCCCCCTGGCGGAAACGGCCCCGGCGGGCCTGGCAGCGGCAGGCATAGAGCCGGTGCTGCTGCCGCCGTCCCCGCAGCCCCGACTGTCCGCGGCCCCCGCGCAGCTCACGGCCGACACCGTGGCCGCGGACACTCGTGCCGCCGCGACGGCCCGCGTCCCGCAGCAGGCGGCACCTCCCGGCGAGGGGCGCCCCGAGCCGCCCGAGGACGAGCAGAGCCCCTGGTTCCAGGCCCCGCGCGAGGTCGACTACCACGGCGGCTACGACCCGGCGTACGCCCCGGTCCCGGACCCCCAGTACGTTCCCGAGGAACAGTACGAGGAGTGGTACGAGGAGCAGCCCCCGGAGCAGTTCCAGCAGCCCTCCCCGGAGGAGACCGGCAGCTTCCCCATCCCGGTGGGCCCGAACCGCACCCGCGAACTGGGCGAGGGCGGCGGCCCCCCGGAGCCCGACGAGGAGGCCTTCTACCAGGTCTTCCGCCAGTCGATCGACGGCAGCTACCCCACGGCCGGCCAGCTCCGCGGTGACGTGGAGGCGACCTTCGGCATCGCCCTGCCGCAGCGCGAGGCCGAACGCATGGTCAACCGCTTCACCAACCGCCACACGGCGGAACTGCAGGACGACCACATCGCCTAGAGGCGACCCCATCGCGTGGAAGGCGCCCGGTGCCGAAGAGCACCGGGCGCCTTCCTCTGCGTGGAGACGGCATTTGATCCCGACGCGTCACCACCGGTGCGTCACTGCGGGCGGGGCAGCACCCCGGGCCGGGCGGGCGGGGCGCCGGCCACGGCCGCGTCGTACAGACGCCTGATGTCGGAGCCGAAGTACGGGCTGTAGGAGATGTCGGCGGTGGGCCCCCCGGTCTTCCAACCGCCGATGCTCCCGACCACGTCGCCCCTCCCGGTGTGCGTGTTGAAGTTCGCCAGGAACGGGCCGCCACTGGTGCCCGAACGGTAGTCGTCGCAGGCGATCCGGAGGTACGAGCCGGGCGTGCCGTCGGTCGGCGTGAACTTTTGCGTGGAGTTGGTGCAGGTCAGAGGCTGCCGGTCCGTGCCCGGATAGCCGATCAGCCTGACTCGGGGAAACGCGTAACCGCGCCCGGTGACAAGGTCGTTGCCGCCCACGACGTCCTGCACCCGCTTGCCGTCGCTGCGCGCCCCGAGCCGTGCAAACGCCACGTCCCACGGGGCGCCCTTCGTGTGCCCGCGGTCGTAGTAGCGCTTGTCGATCCAGACCTGGCTGCGCCCTCTGGAGTCGGTGTCGACCGGGAAGATCCCATGCGGTCGCGGCCTGGCCGCGGTCCACTGCGGCACGAACGCCAAGGAACCGGTCCCGGCCCTAGAGTCCAGGCAATGGCCCGCGGTCAGCACGATGTTGTGGTGCGCGCTGTTGATCACACTGGCGGTGCAGAAGTAGGAGCCGCTGCCCCTCTGCATATACATCCGCCCGATCATCGGCAGCCCGCCGAAGTGCGAACTCCCCGGGCCGACCCCGGCACGCCGTGACTGGGACCATCCCGTGTTAGGAGACGGGGCATCGGCCGGCGCCGGGCGCCCGTCGTCCGGAAGCGGCTTCGCCTCGGCCATGCGCCGGTCGGTCCAGAACCGCTGCGCGGCCCCGGCGGTCCAGCGAGGCGCCGCCTGCGCGGAAGGCGACATGCCCTGCGTCGTGGCCGAGGACACCGGGCTGGCGTCCGCAGCACTGGCCGTGCCGACGACACCCGACGTCGAGATCAGACTCCGGTGGCCTCGTGTTCGTGGTCAACGACAGCCGCCGCCGCCAGGCGCGCGGAATCGTCTCCGCCGGCAACGGTCCGGGGGAGATCGAGTGGACGGAGGCCACTGACATCCTCCACAGCTTCGGCCTGAAGCTGAACCCGCACCAGTAACCCGGCACCACCGCGAGGGGCACCACGGAGCTTCCACCCGGAGCCTGTGGTGCCCCTCGCGCGTGTGGGCGGCATCCCGCACCGTCGCCCGCGGCCCGTCGAACTTCCTGGCCGCAAGGCCCCAACCGGACGGGGGAGTTGTTCGTGATACCGGGTGAGGGGATCGGAGGGAACGTGGCCGAATGGTCGAGGCTGCTGTCCGAGCTCGCGCGGGAGCGCGGCGCGGAGCTGAACCGGTACGGCTTCCTGCTGTGCGGCAACCGTGCGGAGGCAGCCGACCTGGTTCAGGAGGCACTGGTACGGGTCTTCTCCCGGCCCCGCCGTGCGTGGGAACTGGGGGAGGCGGAGGCATATGTGCGTCGCACGATGCTCAACCGCTACCTGGACCTGCACCGGCGTCGCACCCGTTGGATCCGCGCGCTTCCGCGGCTCGTGTCAGCGGAGCCGGTCGCCGACCACAGCACGGACGTCCTGCACCGGATCGACCTCATGGACGCCATGCGCGGACTGTCGCCGAGACAGCGGGCGTGCGTGGTGCTCCGTTACTACGAGGACATGTCCACCGCGGACATCGCGACGCGACTCGGCTGCGGTGAGGGGACGGTCAAGCGTCATCTGAGCGACGCGCTGGCACGGCTGGGCGCCCGGTTGCGGCCACCCGCACAACGCGCCGCGGAGGAAAGGCAGGAGACATGAAGCCCGAGGACCTGCGCGAACAGCTGCTGGCCGCCGCGCATCACACACCGCTGCCGGAGATCGACACCGAGCGGGTTCGGACCCGGGTGCGCCGGCGCAGGCTCGCCCGGTACACAGCCGTGGCCGGGGCGGGCCTGGCCGTGGCCGCCGCGGTGGTGCTGAACACGCTGCCGTCCGTCTCGACACCGGAGATCAAGTCACCGGCGGACTCGGTGATCAAGCAGCCCTCCGCGACGATCAGCGAAGCTCCAGGGGTCCCTCGTTACACCTGCGGCACGAGAATCCCGGCGAGTACCGGCCGGGGAGCCGTGACCGTACGCATCTCCGATGTGCGCTCGGCACGGGACGGAGCCCCGCAGGTCACCTATGCGGTGGACGCGACCGCCCCATCGGTCCTGTCCGGCGGGCCACGGATTCTCGTCCTGAGGAACGGCCGGGTCGTAGCCGGTCAGGATCCGTCCGGGCCGGCATCCGAGAACACCACGCACGGGGTGACCATCACCCCCGACCGTCCGCACCGCGCCCGGCTCGCGCCGGTGCCGGGCCGACCGTGCGCGGGAACCTCCTGGAGCTCGGTGTGGAAGGACGGCTACGAAGTGGCCGTCGTCCTCGTCACCCAGAAGGCCGCCCCCTCCGGCACTCGGGCCGCCGATTCAGTGATCGTCGCCCGTGCCCCCCTGGCCGGTTGAACGGCAGACCTCATGACCGGCTTCTCCTTCTCCACTCGCTCTGCTCGCACCGCTCTCGACATCTCATGGAGGAACTCATGCGTCGCCTTCTGCTGCCCGCCGTCCCCGTCCTGCTGCTCGCCCTCGCCGGATGCGGGGCTGACTCCGACGCGGTGAACGGTGATCCGGCCCACCCCGCCGCGACCACCACGACTTCCCCGCCGCTGAAGTTCCAGGACCGCTCTCTGCCCTGCGGCGGCACCATCGAACCCCCGGTCCGCGTCAGCGGCCGCGACGAGTCCCTGCAACTGACCGTCCCGTCCCTGCGGCGCCAGGGCTCCACCCTGCGGACCACCTACAAGATCACCTCCCACGACCGGACAGAGGCACTCAGCCTGCCGATCATCGATGTCCCGCCCACGGCCCTCCTGCTCAAGCACGGCGTCATCGTCGGCCGCCAGAAGGCCGCCGCCGACACTGGTCCGAAGGGCGGGGCGGCCCTCCTGTACCCCGTCGGCCGGCGCCCCTACACCAAGACCCTGACGGTCGACAGCCTCTGCTCCGGCACCACATGGTCCGGCGTGGACAAGCACCCCGGCGACTACCAGGTGGTCGTCGTCATGTCGGTCCAGTCGCAGGGAGAGCCCTCCGAGGCCAAGCCGACGGACGATGTCCGCCCGGAGCCCCTCCTCGAAGCCACCCGCGACCTCTCCACGCAGAGCCGGTGAACGCATGCGAGGAGGGGCGCCCGGTGACACCGGACGCCCCTCCTCGTACGACGCGGTCTACTCCCCGAGCAGGACCCGCACCCGCTCCTGCCCCACCGCCAGCAGCAGCGTGGGCAGCCGCGGCCCGGTGTCCCGCCCGACCAGCAGGTGGTACAGCAGGGCGAAGAAGGACCGCTGAGCCGTCTTGATCTCCGGCGGCAGCTCCTTCGGCGTGGCGTCGGCCGGGAACCCGGCCTGCACCTTGGGCACGCCGTACACGAGGTGGGTCAGCCCGTCGAGGGACCAGTGCTCGGCGAGCCCGTCGAGCAGCAGCCGTACCGACTGCTGGGAGGCCTCGTCGAGGGACTTCAGCAGCTCGGCGTCCGCCTCCTCGCGGACGATGGTGCGCTGGTCGGCCGGGACGTGGGTGTTGATCCACGCCTCGGCCTTGTCGTACCTCGGCCGCGCCTCGTCCAGGGAGGACAGCGGCTGCTCCGGGTCCAGTTCGCTCAGGATGCGCAGCGCCTGGTCCTCGTGTCCGGCGGTGATGTCCGCGACGGACGCGAGCGTGCGGTACGGCAGCGGACGCGGCGTCTTCGGCAGGTCACCGGCGGCGGTGCCCACTGCACGCGTGTACGCGGCGACGTCGGCCGGGAGGGCAGACGCGTCGGCGACCTTGCCCGCCAGCTTGTCCCACTCGTCGTAGAGCCGCTGGATCTCCTGGTCGAAGGCGATCTTGAAGGACTGGTTGGGCCTGCGCCGGGCGTACAGCCAGCGCAGGAGCTGCGGCTCCATGATCTTCAGCGCGTCGGCCGGGGTGGGCACACCGCCCCGCGACGACGACATCTTCGCCATGCCGGAGATACCCACGAAGGCGTACATCGGGCCGATGGGCTGCTTGCCGTCGAAGATCCCGACGATCTGACCGCCGACCTGGAACGACGAACCCGGGGACGAGTGGTCGACGCCGCTCGGCTCGAAGATCACGCCCTCGTAGGCCCACCGCATCGGCCAGTCGACCTTCCAGACCAGCTTGCCGCGGTTGAACTCGCTCAGCCGGACGGTCTCGGAGAAACCGCAGACGGTGCAGGTGTACGCCAGCTCGGTGCTGTCGTCGTCGTACGAGGTGACCGTGGTCAGGTCCTTCTCGCAGTTGCCGCAGAACGGCTTGTACGGGAAGTAGCCGGCGGAGCCGGAGCTGCCGTCGTCCTCGGACGCGGCGCCCGACCCCTCCTCGGCCTCCAGCTCGGCCTCGTCCAGCGCCTTCTGCTGCTGCTTCTTGGCCGGCTTCGGCTTGGTCCGGTACTGGGCGAGGATCGCGTCGATGTCGCCGCGGTGCTTCATGGCGTGCAGGATCTGCTCGCGGTACGCACCGGAGGTGTACTGCGCCGTCTGGCTGATCCCGTCGAACTCCACACCCAGCTCGGCCAGCGACTCGATCATCGCGGCCTTGAAGTGCTCGGCCCAGCTCGGGTGCGCGGAGCCCTTCGGGGCGGGCACGGCGGTCAGCGGCTTGCCGATGTGCTCGGCCCACGACTCGTCGACGCCCGCGACGCCGGCCGGCACCTTGCGGTAGCGGTCGAAGTCGTCCCAGGAGATCAGGTGCCGGACCTGACGCCCACGGCGGCGGATCTCGTCGGCGACCAGGTGCGGGGTCATGACCTCGCGCAGGTTGCCGAGGTGGATCGGGCCCGAGGGGGAGAGGCCGGACGCGACGACGACCGGTTTGCCCGGGGCACGGCGCTCCGACTCTTCGATGACCTCATCCGCGAAACGGGAGACCCAGTCGGTGGTCTCGGTGCTCTGAGCCACGATCGGCACGTCCTTCTTTCTGAACGGGTGACACTCCATTGTCACAGACCGGCTTGCGACCGGGAAAACCGCTTTACCCCCCATGGGATACTGGCCGGGTCTATCCATCCCCACGAGGAGAACGGCACCCATTCCTATGGCCTCGGTCACGTCCCTCAGCGACTCCGTCCAGCAGCACCTCGCGTCCGCTCTCTCGGCCACCCTGCCGGAGGCCGCCGACGCCGACCCGCTGCTGCGACGTAGCGACCGGGCTGACTTCCAGGCCAACGGGATCCTGGCGCTCGCCAAGAAGGCCAAGGCCAACCCGCGGGAGCTCGCGACCCAGGTCGTCGCCCGGATCGAGTCGGGTGACGTGATCAAGGACATCGAGGTCTCCGGCCCCGGCTTCCTGAACATCACGATCACCGACGGGGCGATCACCCGGAACCTCGCCGAGCGGTACGCGGACAGCGACCGCCTCGGGGTGCCCCTCGCGGAGCACCCGGGCACGACGGTGATCGACTACGCCCAGCCGAACGTGGCGAAGGAGATGCACGTCGGTCACCTGCGGTCCGCGGTGATCGGTGACGCGGTGGTCCAGATCCTGGAGTTCACCGGCGAGTCCGTCGTGCGCCGGCACCACATCGGCGACTGGGGCACCCAGTTCGGCATGCTCATCCAGTACCTGATCGAGCACCCGCACGAGCTGGACCACGAGGGCGGCGAGGTCTCCGGCGAGGAGGCCATGTCGAACCTGAACCGCCTGTACAAGGCGGCGCGGACGGTCTTCGACTCCGACGAGGAGTTCAAGACGCGGGCGCGGCGCCGGGTGGTGGACCTCCAGGCGGGCGAGCCCGAGACGCTGGCCCTGTGGCAGAAGTTCGTCGACGAGTCGAAGATCTACTTCTACTCGGTCTTCGACAAGCTCGACATGGAGATCAGCGACCCGGACGTGGTCGGCGAGTCCGGCTACAACGACATGCTGGACGAGACGTGCCGCCTCCTGGAGGAGTCGGGCGTGGCGGTCCGCTCCGAGGGCGCGCTGTGCGTGTTCTTCGACGACGTCAAGGGCCCGGACGGCAACCCGGTCCCGCTGATCGTGAGGAAGTCGGACGGCGGGTACGGCTACGCGGCGACGGACCTGTCCGCGATCCGTGACCGGGTCTTCGGCCTCAAGGCGTCGACGCTCCTCTACGTCGTGGACGCCCGCCAGTCCCTGCACTTCAAGATGGTCTTCGAGACCGCGCGCAGGGCCGGCTGGCTGAACGACGACGTCAAGGCGCACCAGCTGGCGTTCGGCACGGTGCTGGGCAAGGACGGCAAGCCGTTCAAGACCCGTGAGGGCGAGACGGTGCGGCTGGTCGACCTGCTGGACGAGGCGATCGACCGCGCCACGGCCGTCGTGCGGGAGAAGGCCGAGAAGGTGGGCCTGAGCGAGCAGGAGATCGAGGAGAACGGCCGCTACGTCGGCATCGGCGCGGTGAAGTACGCCGACCTCTCGACCTCGGCCGTCCGGGACTACAAGTTCGACCTGGACCAGATGGTCTCGCTCAACGGCGACACGTCCGTGTACCTCCAGTACGCGTACGCCCGGATCCAGTCGATCCTGCGCAAGGCGGGCGAGGCCCGTCCGCTCGCCCACCCGGAGCTGGAACTGGCCCCGGCCGAGCGCGAGCTGGGTCTGCACCTGGACCGGTTCGCGGAGTCGATCGCGGAGGTCGCCGACGAGTACGCGCCGCACAAGCTGGCCGCGTACCTGTACCAGCTGGCGTCCCTGCTGACCTCGTTCTACGACAAGTGCCAGGTCCTGAGCGACGACAACCCGACGGAGGTCGTCGAGAACCGGCTGTTCCTGGTCGATCTCACGGCGCGCACGCTGCACCGGGGCATGGCCCTGCTGGGCATCCGGACCCCCGAGAAGCTCTGAGCCGTACGCGCTGAGGCGCTACGGCACGCGGCCCGTCCTCTCCCCCGGGAGGACGGGCCGCGGTGTGTTCATGCGGTCGTCAGCGCGAGTCGCAGTACCGCGCGAAGGCGGCCTTGGTCCCCGATCCGGCGATTCCGTCGATGGCCCCGCTGTAACCCCAGTTGGCCTTCAGCCAGCGCTGCAGCGCCATCACCGTGTTCTTGCCGACGATGCCGTCGATCGAGTCGTTGTAGCCCCAGTTGGCCTTGAGGAAGCGCTGCATCGCCTTCCAGCTCTCGGTGCCGAGCTGGCCGTCGATGGCGCCGCCGTAGCCCCAGTTGGCCTTCAGGTCCTTCTGGAGCTTCTTGGCCTGCGTGGTGTTCAGACCGAGGTTGTTCACCGCGCTCGGGGCGACGGCCTCGGAGCTCACCGCCGGCTTCGCGGCCGGCGCGGTCTGGGCGAAGGCGGCGCCGGCGCCGGCCATGGTGCCGGCGGCGATGCCGACGGCGGCGGTGACGCTCACGAGGGTCCTCGTCAGAGCATTCGGTCGCATGTGGCTTCCCTTTCGGATCGTGGTGCGGACTGCCGAGACGAGAGTGCGGGGCGGGCGGGGCGGGCGGCCACACTTGCCGTGCAAGTGACGTCCTCGTGGGACGTCCCATCCCCTGACCTGCGCTGACATCAACGGATGGGACGGTTCCGCGGGACGGCTCCGGCGGGCTGTGGCCGAATCCGTAGTCGTGCCGCGTCAGGCTTCCGGCGCGGCGCGTGCATGCTGTTGCAGAATGTGACGGGGGGTCACCGGCCGCTGACCACGGACCGCGGACCATGAACGCGAGTGGGGGGAACATGTCGCGTTGGAAAGCGCTGCCCGCTGGACTGGATCCACGCGTGCGGCAGTTGGTGGTGACTCTGCGTCGCCTGAAGGACCACAGCGGGTTGAGTGTGCGGCAGCTGGCCGCGAAGACGGGGTACAGCCCGAAGTCCTGGGAGCGGTATCTGAGCGGCAGTTCACTGCCGCCCGGGGATGCCGTGGAGGCGATGGCCCGGATCTGCGGCACCGATCCGACCCGGCTGCTCGCCCTGCACGAAGTCGCCGAGGACGTGTGGAGAAGCGGGCGCGCGGATGTGCCGGAGGCGGGCGCGCTGGGGCCGGTGGAGGTGGGCGCGGAGGAAACGGCGGAGCCGGCCGCGGGGCCGCCGCAGCAACGTCGCGGACGTCCGGCGTTGCGCGTCGGGCTCGCGGCGGGGGCGGTGGCCCTGGTGCTGGCCGTCTGCTCCGCGGCCCTCCTGGTCGTACGGCTCGCGGACGGCGACGGCCGAGCGGCGCCGGCGGCGTCCCGCACCACGTCCACCGGCACGTCGGAACCGACGTCGCCGTCGCCGTCGGCGCCGTCGTACACGTGCCGCATCCAGCGGATCGACGGCAGCTGGTACGCGGGCAACAGCCGTACGCAGGACACCGTTCTGGTGAACGGTCTGGCCGGTCCCGAGGTGGCCGAGGCACAGTGCCTGCTGCGCCGGGCGGGCTACTCGCCGGGGGGCATCGACGGCATCTACGGCCCGCTGACCGAAGCCGCCGTCGAACGCGTGCAGAAGCGGGCCGGCCTGGTCGTGGACGGCATCGTGGGCCCGCACACGTGGAAGGCCCTGCGCCGATGACCGCGCCGACACCGTCTCCGGAACGCGCACGGCTGGCCGCCGCCCTGCAGGAGTTGAGGGCGCGGACCGGCCTGAGCATGGCCGCCCTCGCGGAACGGACCACATTCAGCAAGTCGTCCTGGGAGCGCTATCTCAACGGCAAGTCGCTGCCGCCGCGCCGGGCGGTGCAGGAGCTGTGCCGGCTCGCGGGCGAGCCGGACGGGCGCTGTCTGGCGCTGTGGGAGATCGCGGAGTCGGAGTGGAGCGGCCGGGCGGCGGAACGGGCCCGGCCGGACACACAACCGCAGCCACCGGAGCCGGAACCGCAGGCTCGGACGACGCCCCCTGCTCCTCCTCCGGCTCCCGAAGAAGCCAGGCGCACCGGCGTCACGAGCACTGCGGTCGTGGCCGTGATCGCCTCGGTGTGCGCGCTGACCGTCGGGGGCGTGGCGACGGGCCTCTTCCTGCTGCCGCGCCACGACGGCGAACCTCCTTCCACCCCGTCCACGACCGGCCCCTACTGCCGGGGATCCGGCTGCGAGGGCAGGGATCCGATCCACATGGCCTGCGCCGAACGGCCGGCCACGCTCGCCTCGCATCACACGGCCACCGGAGCCTGGCTGGAACTGCGCTACAGCAGGCCCTGCGGATCCAGTTGGGCCCGCATGTGGGGAACGCGAGTCGGCGACCGTATCGAGATGACCGCGGGAGGCCCCGCCCGTGACGCGAAGGTCAAGGACGACGGCGAGACGGAGACGTACGTCTACACCCCGATGACCTCGACCGCCCCCGGAACCGTGATCCGGGTCTGCTTCCGGCCTGCGGCGGGCGGCGGGCCGGAGTGCCTCGACAGCCGCGTGCGTTAGGACCGCACGAACTCGCACCACACCGCCGATCAAGACCCCGCCCGCCTCGAAATGGCCGTCTCCCCCCAAGCCGTCCGCATCCGCGACTCGAAGCAGAACGACTCCCACGGCCCCACCCTCCAGGTCGCCCCGGCCGCTTGGAAGACCTTCACCGAGTTCGCCACCGGCCGGCCGACGGAGTTGTCAGTGCCGACCCCTACAGTCGGCGTCATGGCGACTCTTCCCAATCCGCTGCCCAAGCTGACCACGGACCCCAGCGGCCGGTCCCTCGGGCTCCAGCTCCCGCCCGGCAGGCTGATCGACGCGACCGACGAAGGCCCCTGGCACGAGCCCCTGCTGTGGCACGCCGAGAAGGCGGCCGCGCCCGGCACATGGAAGGCCCTGGGCATGCCGGCCGCACGAGCCGGGCTACTTCCCGTGCTCGTGGACCTGGGCGGACCCCAGGACGGGGTGGGGAACTGGGAGTTGATGCCGGACGAGATGTCGTACGCCGGCGATCACGACGCCGAGGAACTCCTCGCCGAGTACTGGGAGGAGAACGCGGAGGAGGAACTGGCCGTGGAGATCGAGCCGTTCGGCCTCGAGTGGCCGGGGCTCGCGCCCGCCGCCTCCCCCACCGCCGACCCGGACACCCGTGCCGCCCAGCTCGCGGACTCGCTGACGGACGGCACCCGTCCCTGGCTCAAGGACCCGCATCTGGCCCTGGTCCCGGCGCGCAGGTCGGCGGACATCCCGGCAGCGATGGGCTGGACGGGTCCGCTGAACTACGAGAGCGACACCGCCCGCCTCGGCGCGGTGCTGCGTTCCTGGGAGGACCGCTTCGGCATAAGGGTGGTGGCGCTCACCTTCGACACGCTGACCGTGTCCGTCGCGGCTCCGCCGGCCACCCTGGCCGAGGCCGAGGCGGTGGCGGCGGAGCACTTCGCGTTCTGCCCGGACAACATCACGCAGAACGGCCCGGACACCCTGCGCGCCTACGCCAAGGAACTGATCGGCGACCCGGCCTGGTCCTTCTGGTGGGACTGACCGCCATCGGCGGTCAGTCGCGGCCGAGTCCCTTGCCCAGCCGCCGCAGCCCCTCCCCGATCTCCTCCGGCGTCTGCGTCACGAAGCAGAGCCGGAGGGTGGAGGGGTCGGCGTCGGCGGCGTAGAAGGGAGCGCCGGGGACGTAGGCCACGTCCTGTTCCACCACGCGCGGCAGCAGGGCAGTGGAGTCGTACGACTCCGGGAGCCGGACCCACAGGAACATGCCGCCCTCGGGCCGGCTCCAGGTGGAGCCCTCCGGGAGGGCCTCGGGGAGGCCGGCCAGCATGGCGTCCCGGCGTTCGCCGTAGACGGCCCGGACGCCGGCCACATGGGCGTCGAGGGCGTCCAGATACCGGGCCGCGGCGAGTTGGTTGAGGGTCGGCGTGTGCAGGTCCACCGCTTGTTTGGCCACCGCGCACGCCCGTCGCAGTTCCGCCGGGGCGCGGAGCCAGCCCAGCCGCAGACCGGGTGCCATGACCTTGGAGAAGGAGCCGAGCAGGACGACTCGGTCCTCGGCGCCGGGGCAGGCGGCGATCCAGGGTGCGCGGGCGCCGTCGTAGCGGAGTTCGCCGTAGGGGTCGTCCTCGATGATCCACAGCCCCCGGCGGGCGGCCACGGCGGCGACTGCCTCGCGGCGCGGCGTGGGCATCGTACGGCCGGTGGGGTTCTGGAACGTGGGGACGAGATAGAGCAGCTTGGGGCGTTCGCGCAGGACCAGTTCCTCCAGCGCGGAGGGGTCCACCCCCGCATCGTCTCCCGGCACGGGCACCACGCGTGCCCCCGCCAGCCCGAAGACCTGAAGGGCAGCCAGATAGCAGGGGTTCTCGACCAGGACCGTGTCACCGGGCTCGATCAGGGCCGTCGCCAGCAGGGACAGGGCCTGCTGGGAGCCGGTCGTGACGAGCAGGTCGTCGCGGCCGGTGGGCAGCCCCTGGGCCGTGATGCGGTCCGCCAGCCCGGAGCGCAGGACCGGTTCGCCCTCCGTGGTCGAGTACTGGAGCGCCTGTGCCGGGGCCTCGGCCAGCACGTCCCGGAACGCGGCCGCTATGCCGTCCCGGTCGAACAGTTCGGGAGCCGGGAGACCACCCGCGAAGTTGATCACCTCGGGCCGTGCGGTGACCGCCAGGATGTCCCGCACGGGCGAACCGCCCACCTTGCGGGCACGGGCCGCGAGCGGCGGAAGCGGGGCGGTGGGTGGAGCGGGCTCGGTGACGGTCATGGTCGGCCATACCTTTCTTCGTGGGTCGATCCGGGTCATTCGCAAGATCGGGACACCCAAGGCACGGGGTGTGGCTGTCATGGTGTTGCCGCGTGTGCGGCTCGGAGAGAGCGGCCGCCCGGTGCCCCGCGACGACTCGACCGCCATCGGCTCCGGAAGGTCGTCTCCGTGCGCAGCCTAGGGAGTTGCATGCTGACTACACGGGCAATTCCGCGATCCGGACGTCCGCACCGGCCGCCGCTCTCGGTGCAGGAGCGGGAGTCTGCGGCCCGGGCATCGCGGCGAGCCCGCCGGACGGCCCGCCGACGTGCGCTCATTGGCGGGATGGGCCGGGCTGTCACTACAGTCGGGATCGATCATGGAATCCGCGGTGCGGAACGGTCCACGCGGATTCCGGGTGAAGGGGGATGTATGGCATGGGACGAGTGGGAGCAGCTGAAAGCCCGGGCGGCGGAGCGGCATTCGGCGAAGATGCAGCTCAATCAGTATCCCGCCGACGGCGGCGGGGGCGGGGGCGGGGGCGGACAGTCCGGCCCGGGGGGTAAGGGCGACAGGCTCCACGTCGACCACGACTCGCTCAACAGGAACTCGAACTTCCTGATCGAGCTGGCGGGACTTCTCTACGAGGGACGGCCGGACGGTGACCTCTGCACGACGGCACGCGCCCCGCGCTCACACCCGGACGTAGCGGCGAAGGTCGACCGGTTCGCCCGCTTCGCGGACGACCAGTACCAGGACGTGACGTCGCTGCTCGCCGCGTTGTCCACACGGCTCAGAGAAGCGAACGGCACGTTCGTCGGATACGACGGTGAGGTGGCCGGCGGCATGATGAACGCCGTGCTCGAGCTGGGGCAGTACGTGGCCCCGGAAGACAGATGAGCCCCCATGGCCTACACCTACCGACAGGACGTCAGGTTCCTCGACGACTGCAACCCTGCTCTCGTGGAACGCAATGCTCTGGAGTTCAGGAGACTGCGTGATCTGCTGCTCGACGTCGAGCCCGGCGCGCAGCGGGCCGCGACCAACACACAATGGGTGAGCGAGAACCGGAAGCCGTACGACCACCGTCTGCGAGAGGCACGTGATCTGATCAAGCACCTCGCCGACGGGTACGACAAGGCTCAGAGCGCGCTTCTGCATTACGCGTCAGCGCTCGAGACCGCCAAGTCGCACTACTCGGACGGCAAGGCGGCGGAACAGACGTTGGCCGGCCTCATATCCCAGGTCGCGGACGCCGAGACGCGCAAGGCGCAGGAAGCCGGGCCGATGCACCAGTGGGAGGACCTGCGGGGCACGACGGGCTTCCTGGACTGGGCCGCGGAGCTCACGGTCGACATCGACGACATCAAGGACGACGCGAACCGCGCGCACGATCAGGCCAGTGCGGCCTACCACCGCGCCAAGACGGTGGAAGGAGAGGCCCGGGACACGTGCACGGCGGCTCTGGACAAGGCGTACAAGGCCCTCCCCGACTTCCGCGGCGGCGACTTCGTGGACGCGAAGAGCCTGATCGACTCCATTCCCGCACTGCGCACCGAGGCCGCCGAAGCCGCCAGGGACCCCCTCACCCAGCTCGCCGGCAGCGGCCCCAAGGCCGAATTCACCAAGGCCGTGGGCAAGGACGAGGTGTCGCCGTCCCTCAGGGACATCAGGATGCGCGTCAACGGCCTGCCCGAGGCCACCGATGCCTACTGGGCCGTGCCGAGGAACGCCGAGGAGCGGCGCGAGTGGATCGCGGCCAACAAGGAGATCATCACCGCCGCGGCGAAACGATCCGGCCTGCCCCCCGACATGGTCGCGGGCATCGCTTGGCAGGAGGTCGGCGGACAGTGGGGCTGGATGGACGACGGTGTCGACACCATCCGTGAACTCGCCAGGGACGGCTGGTTGTCCGACACCCCGGAGAACCTCCCCTCGCGGCTCGGTGGCACGCCGGACGAGACGTCCTTCGGCCCCATCGCCATCCAGGTGAGAAGGGCCGCCGAGGTCCTCGGCTACGATCCGGCGAACCTCACCGAGGGGCAGCGGGACACCATCGAGGCCTCGCTGCAGGATCCCGGGCAGAACATCTTCATCGCCTCCGACTATCTGGCCATGCTCAAGGAGGAGAGCGGCTTCGCCGACGTGCCTGCCGACGAGATGACGCGGGCGCAGCGCCAGGAACTCGCCGCACGCTACAACGGCGGCCCCTACTGGCAGGATGACTCGGCCCAGGCCTACGGCCATGGTTTCGACTCGAATCTGGACGACGCTAGGAGCGCCCTGAAGTGACCGGCCTGCTGCGGGGACCCTGGGGAGTCATCCTCGTCCTCGCGAACCTGCTCAACGCCTACGTCGCGTACGGGGCACTCGTGATCCAGCCGCAAGGGGCCTGGGACGAATCGACGCTGACCGGTATCGAGGTCGCCTCGGCGCTGCTGATCGCGCTCGCCGTCGTCACGTTCCTGCTCGCCCTGCTGCCCGTACGGAGCCGGGCCCTGAGCCGCTGGTGGCTGGCGCCCTCACTGCTCTTCCTGGTGGCGGGCGCGGCACGCTGGACGTACATCGTCCAGACCTATCCGCAGGGCCCCGGCGGATGAGCGGGGGCGGCACCATGTCCTGTGGGGCAGTGGATCGCCGGCGCGGGCGTACTCCTCGGCCGCCCTCTCAGAACTTGGTGGTGCCCTCCTTGACCCACCCCGAGCCGCCCAGCGGGAACTCGTAGGCGGGCCGCCCGCTGTTTCCGCTCGTGCGGAACGGCCTGCCGTGGTCGTCCACGCGGAGCGTGCCGCGGCGTGAGCCGCTGGTCCAGGTCAGCTCCAGGTACCAGCTCACGTCGTACGCGGAGGCCTCGCCCCTGATGTGGAAGACCTCCGGGTCCGACTCGCTCACCTTGAACGGGAAGTCCCGGTGCCCCGCCTCGGGGACGACGGCGGGGCGTGCGGCGTCGAGGGCGGTGGTGAAGGAACGGGTCGGTACGCTGCCGCCGCAGCCGACACCCGGGTAGGCCATGACGTAGTCGTTCCACGCGAGCGGCGTGCGCTTGCCGGCCGTATGGACCGTCAGGCGATCCACCACCACGGTCTCCGTGCCGGTGCCCTGCACGGTGAGCGTGACCTCCTGCTCCCCCGAGGAGACGGCACCGTGCGCGGCCACCCAGGCGGTCGCCTGGCCCTCGGTCGGCGGTGGGGCCACCTGCGTCGGAGGCCGGTCGATCAAGTAACGCCCCTCGCAGGGGCTGTCCCAGGTGTACGCGCTGGTCGCCACCGTCAGCGGAGCGGCGTCGGAGGCGCTGCCGCCGGCCTGGGCCTTGTCCTTGCCGTCGGTCCGCGGCCGGCCCTCGGCCGACGCGGAGGGGGAGGCGGAGGACGGCGTCGAGACGGAAGCGGAGTCGGACGGCTCGGCGCGGGTGGGCGGGGCCGTCGGGGTGTGCCCGTCCGCCGCCGCGTGACCCGGCGTCGACGCCGCGACAGGACTGCCGTCCCCCTCGTCCGAGCCGTCCGAGGGCAACTGCAGCGCGAGGGCCGCGCCACCGAGAACGGCGACGACGACGATCCCGGCGACGAGAGCGGTGCGGGTACGTCGGCGCGGGCTCGCGAGGCTCGCGGGGTGCTCTTCGTCCGGCACGGGCGCAGGAGCCGACGGCGGGACCGCCTCGGACTCTGCCTCGGGCTCGGGCTCGGGCTCGGACTGGGGCGCGGACTCAGACTCGGACTCGGGCGCGGACTCGGACTCGGGCGCGGACCGCTCCCCCTTCCGCCCCCGCATCGCGTCCGCCAGCACCCACCGCCGGTGCAGCTCGACCAGTTCCTCCGGGGTGGCCTTGCAGAGCCGCGCCAGGCGTTCCACGGGCGCGTAGTCCGCCGGTACGGCGTCCCCGTTGCAGTACCTGTGCAAGGTCGACGTACTCATGTGGAGCCGCTTGGCGAGCGTGCCGTAGCTGTGCCCCGAGCGGTCCTTGAGCTGCCGCAGCAACTCCGCGAAACCGCTGCCGAAAGTGCTGTCAGACACCGTTTCTCCGTCCCCCCGCGTCCCGTTCCCGCGTTCCAGGGAAGGGGCGTTTCACCAGGTCAGAGCCAGTGGAACCGTTCCAGCGTCCCTGATCGTCAGCGGTCGGTGGCGGCCGGGACGCATCCCCCCACAGGCTGTTGGTCATCCAAGCACGACAACCGGCTCAGCCCGAAAGAGGACTTGCCATGCGTACCCGCCGATTCCGTCTGCTCGCCGCCACCGGCACCGCTCTCGCCGCCCTCGCCCTCACGGCGTGCAACGACGGCTCGGGGACCAAGGACGGCGGTGCGGCGCAGTCCTCCTCGACGGCGGCCACGACCACGGACGGCAAGGGCTCCGCGACGCCCACCGCCGGCGCGACGGCGGGTTCGGGCTCCGCTTCGGGCTCGTCCGCCTCCACCAAGGGCTCCTCGACGTCCTCGGGCTCGGGAACCTCGGGTTCCTCGGGCAACTCGGGTTCCTCGGGCTCGGGCTCCTCGTCGGGCGGCTCCTCGGACCCCTCGGCCCCGAAGAACCGTGTCCTGTGCAACGGCTCCAACACCCGGGTGACCGCACAGCCGGTGTCCCGGCCGCTCAACCACATGCTCATCACGGTCAAGAACACCGGCTCGAAGTACTGCGACCTGACCTACTACCCCGTCCTGCGCTTCGACGAGATGCAGTGGGTGCCGCAGGCCGACGAGGAGACCCACCCGCAGGCCGTGACGACCCTCGCGCCCGGCGAGTCCGGCTACGCGGCCGTCCTGCTCTCCTCCGCCGACGGAAGCGGCCAGGGCGGCACGACGGGCCACAAGCTGACCATCGGCTTCCAGGGCAAGACCCCCAACAGCAGCGGCGGCGCGTCCGCGACCCCGTCGCTGCCGGCCAAGGGCGTGTACTACGACAGCGCGCTGAAGGTCACCTACTGGCAGCAGAACCAGGACGACATCGCCGGCTGGTGAAAAGCGCCGAGGCCGCCCGGACCAACGGCCGGGCGGCCTCGGCACAGCGGATGCAGCGGCGCGGCATTACGCGAACGCCGGGGTCTCCTTCGGGTTCGGGCCGTACTTGTTCGCGCCGGCCTCGCTGTCCGAGCAGTAGAAGACCAGCAGCATGATCGAGCCGATGAGCGGGACGATCCCGATGAGGATCCACCAGCCGGAGCGGCCCGTGTCGTGCAGTCGGCGCACCGTCACGGCCAGGGCCGGCAGCAGGAACACCACGGCGATGCCCACGAGGTAGGGCACGTGGGCAGCCGCGCCGATGGCCACCAGCACGATGTAGATGAGCCACGTGAACAGCATGAACAGCCAGTACTCCTTGCGGCGCGCCCGCCCGCTGAATACCGCGTACTTCTTCAGAGCCTCGATGAACCAGCTCATGACATCCCCCCAGGGATCGACGTTCGGACCCTCCGGAACGGATCAGGCCAGGCGCAGAGATTAGGGGTTCGGCAGGAGCACGTCCTACGCAGGGCGGCCCGCCCCAAACATCGATTTCAGGACAGATCCGCCCATGATCACGATCTGTTCCCGCACCGGCCGCCGAACGTTCTCGGAACCGTGTTCGCTCCGTTGCCGAACCGAATGCGCACTGAATCCGGCCCGCCGCTCTTCCGGTACCGAAACGATCTCCAACCGTGTCCGTCAGCGCAGCTTCTGCGCCACTTCGGTCGCCCAGTAGGTGAGGACGTTCCGCGCCCCGGCCCGCTTGATACCGGTCAGCGTCTCGAGGATGGCCCGGTCGCGGTCGATCCAGCCCTTCTCAGCGGCGGCCTCGATCATCGAGTACTCGCCGGAGATCTGGTAGGCGGCGACGGGCACGTCCACGCTGTCGGCGACCCGGGCCAGGATGTCGAGGTAGGGTCCGGCCGGCTTGACCATCACCATGTCGGCGCCCTCGGCCAGGTCCAGCTCCAGCTCCCGCAGCGACTCGCGCCAGTTGGCCGGGTCCTGCTGGTAGGTCTTCCGGTCGCCCTCGAGCGAGGAGGCGACGGCCTCCCGGAAGGGACCGTAGAAGGCGGAGGAGTACTTGACGGTGTAGGCGAGGATGGCGACGTCCTCGCGGCCGATCTGGTCGAGCGCATCGCGGATGACGCCGATCTGGCCGTCCATCATCCCGCTCGGCCCGACCACATGGGCGCCGGCGTCGGCCTGCACCTGGGCCATCTCGGCGTACCGCTCCAGGGTGGCGTCGTTGTCGACCCGTCCCTGGGCGTCGAGCACCCCGCAGTGCCCGTGATCGGTCGTCTCGTCGAGACAGAGATCGGACATGACGAGCAGGTCGTCCCCGACCTCGGCCCGCACATCGCGCAGAGCGACCTGGAGAATCCCGTCCGGATCGGTCCCGGGCGTGCCCAGCGCGTCCTTCTTGCCGTCCTCCGGCACGCCGAACAGCATGATCCCGGAGATCCCGGCCTCGACGGCCTCCGCCGCGGCCTTCTTCAGGCTGTCCCGCGTGTGCTGCACGACCCCGGGCATGGCCGCGACCGGCACCGGCTCGCTGACGCCCTCCCGGACGAACGCCGGAAGGATGAAGTCGGCGGGATGCAGCCGCGTCTCGGCGACCATCCGCCGCATGACGGGCGAGGTCCGCAGCCGCCGGGGACGCGCACCGGGAAACGATCCGTACTTCGTCATGACGTCTACGCTACGCCCGCACGCCCCCCGCCTTTGCCGACGCCCTGTCGGGCCGGAAAGGCCGCACGCCTCCCCCTCGTTCCACGCGGACGGAACACCGGCATGGCCGCCGCATCCGGGCCGGCCGAGCAATCCACCCGCCCACTTCTCGGCCGACGGCTTCGAGTGGACGGGTGGGAAACGGGGTCCAGGGGGCACAGCCCCCTGGCACCTCAGGTGGTCGAACGGCGTCTACGGGCCCCCGGCCGACGCTCACTGGGCCGAGTCACCGGATCCCCGGCCTCCAGCGCGGAAGCCCGCCGCTTCAGACCGAAGTCGGCCAACGCCTCGGCCAGCTTGTGCACGGACGGCTCGGGAGCCATCACATCCACCCGCAGACCGTGCTCCTCGGCCGTCTTGGCCGTGGCCGGGCCGATGCACGCGATCACCGTGACGTTGTGCGGCTTGCCCGCGATACCCACCAGGTTCCGGACAGTCGAAGACGACGTGAACAGCACCGCGTCGAAGCCGCCCCCCTTGATCGCCTCACGCGTCTCCGCCGGCGGCGGCGAGGCCCGCACGGTGCGGTAGGCCGTGACGTCGTCGACCTCCCAGCCCAGCTCGATGAGTCCGGCGACCAGCGTCTCGGTCGCGATGTCGGCGCGGGGCAGGAACACCCGGTCGATCGGGTCGAAGACGGGGTCGTACGGCGGCCAGTCCTCCAGCAGACCCGCGGCCGACTGCTCACCCGAGGGCACCAGATCCGGCTTCACGCCGAAGGCGACCAGCGCCTTGGCCGTCTGCTCGCCCACCGCGGCCACCTTGATGCCCGCGAAGGCACGTGCGTCGAGCCCGTACTCCTCGAACTTCTCGCGAACGGCCTTCACCGCGTTGACGGACGTGAAGGCGATCCACTCGTACCGGCCCGTCACCAGGCCCTTGACGGCACGTTCCATCTGCTGGGGCGTGCGCGGCGGCTCGACGGCGATCGTCGGAACCTCGTGCGGCACGGCACCGTAGGACCGCAGCTGGTCGGAGAGCGAGGCCGCCTGCTCCTTCGTACGCGGCACGAGCACCTTCCAGCCGAACAGCGGCTTGGACTCGAACCACGACAGCTGGTCGCGCTGGGCGGCGGCGGAACGCTCGCCGACCACGGCTATCACCGGCCGGCCGCCATCGGGCGAGGGCAGCACCTTCGCCTGCTTCAGCGTCTGCGCGATCGTGCCGAGGGTCGCCGTCCAGGTCCGCTGACGGGTCGTCGTACCGGCGACGGTGACCGTCAGCGGGGTGTCCGGCTTGCGTCCGGCGGAGACCAGCTCGCCCGCGGCAGCCGCGACGGAGTCCAGTGTCGTCGACACGACCACCGTGCCGTCGGAGGCACCCACCTCCGTCCAGCAGCGGTCGGAGGCGGTTCGGGCGTCCACGAACCGGACGTCCGCGCCCTGCGCGTCCCGCAGCGGCACACCCGCATAGGCGGGTACGCCGACCGCGGCCGCCACACCCGGTACCACCTCGAAGGGCACACCGGCGGCGACGCAGGCGAGCATTTCCTCGGCGGCGTACGTATCAAGTCCCGGGTCCCCGGACACCGCACGGACGACCCGCCTGCCGCTCCGGGCAGCCTCCATGACAAGATGAGCGGCATCCCGGGCAGCAGCCGGGACAGCGGCGGTTGTTGACGCGCCGTCAACGACTGTCAGCTGGGGCGTGCCTGTGCCCGGAAGCGGATCCGAGGAGGAGACCGCATCCGTGGGCACGACGGAGACGCCCTGCCGCGCGTGCGTCCGGATCATGTCGAGCACCTCGTGCTCGGCGATCAGGACGTCCGCGTTCGACAGCGCCTCCACGGCGCGCAGAGTCAGCAGTCCCGGATCCCCGGGTCCGGCACCGAGGAAGGTGACGTGCCCGTGTTCCGGACCGGCGGGAAGGGTGGTGGGGCTCAATGTGCTCGCTCCCCCATCAGACCGGCCGCGCCCTGGGCGAGCATCTCGGTGGCGAGTTCGCGACCGAGTGCCATCGCCTGGTCATGCGTGTGGGGCACGGGACCGGTGGTGGACAGCTGCACCATGCGGGTGCCGTCGGTCGTGCCGACGACGCCCCGCAGGCGCATTTCCTTGACAATCTGCCCGGCGGCCAGAAGGTCGGCCAGCGCGCCCACAGGGGCGCTGCAACCGGCCTCCAGGGCGGCGAGCAGTGACCGTTCGGCGGTGACGGCGACCCGCGTGAACGGGTCGTCGAGTGCGCCGAGTGCCGCGATGAGGTCCGCGTTGTCCGCGGCACACTCGATCGCCAGGGCCCCCTGGCCGGGGGCGGGCAAAACCGTGTCGACCGACAGGAACTCGGTGACCTCGTCGATCCGGCCGATCCGGTTCAGTCCGGCGGCGGCCAGCACGACGGCGTCCAGGGCGCCGTCGCGGACGTATCCGATCCGCGTGTCGACGTTGCCGCGGATCGGGACCGTCTCAATGTCCAGACCGTGGATGCGCGCGTACGCGTTCAGCTGCGCCATGCGGCGCGGCGAACCGGTGCCTATGCGGGCAGCCACCTTCGGGGAGGACGCCGCCAGGTCGGTGAACTTCAGCGCGTCCCGGGCGACGATCACGTCCCGCGGGTCCTCGCGCACCGGTACGGCGGCCAGCACCAGTTCCTCGGGCTGCGTGGTCGGGAGGTCCTTGAGCGAATGAACCGCGAAGTCCACCTCGCCCTTGACCAGCGCGTCGCGCAGCGCCGTGACGAACACACCGGTGCCGCCGATCTGCGCGAGCGCCTCGCGGGAGACATCGCCGTACGTGGTGATCTCGACCAGCTCGACGGGCCGGCCGGTCACCCGGCTCACGGCGTCCGCCACCTGCCCGGACTGGGCCATGGCGAGCTTGCTCCGCCTCGTCCCCAGTCTCAAAGCCTTCTCAGTCATGCCGGTCGGTCCTTCTTGTCTGTGCTGTCCTCGGCCCGGAAGACGGCAGCCACCGTCTCGGGATCGAGGTCGAACAGGGTGCGCAGCGCGTCCGCGTACCCGGCGCCGCCGGGCTCGGCCGCGAGCTGCTTGACCCTTACGGTCGGCGCGTGCAGCAGCTTGTCGACGACTCGGTGCACGGCCTGCCGGATCTCGCCCCGCTGGCGTTCGTCCAGGTCGGGCAGGCGGCCGTCGAGCCGCGCGATCTCACCCGCGACGACGTCGGCGGCCATGGTGCGCAGCGCGACCACGGTCGGCGTGATGTGCGCCGCCCGCTGTGCCGCGCCGAAGGCCGCGACCTCGTCGGAGACGATACGCCGGACCTGGTCCACATCGGCCGCCATCGGAGCGTCCGCCGAGGCCTCGGCCAGGGACTCGATGTCCACCAGCCGCACCCCGGCCAGCCGGTGCGCAGCCGCGTCGATGTCGCGGGGCATGGCCAGGTCGAGGAGGAACAGGGCCGGGGCCGGACGCGGGATCACGGCGACCGGCTCGGGCTTGCGGCGCTCGGGGATGCGGCCGACCGTGGCGGCGGTCGCGGCGAGCGCCGTGATCAGCTCGGCGTCGGCCTCGGGGCTGCGCCGGGCGTCCCCCCCTGCCTGGACGGCGTGGGAGCCACCCCCACCACGGCGGTCCACGGTGCCGTTGTCGACCCAGGCCGCGTGCTGCTCCAGGGTGGCCGCGTCCATACCGGCCACGGCGGCCTCGCCGAGCACGGAGAAACCGGTCGCACCCTGTACGGAGGCCAGGTCCAGCGGGCAGTTCTCCTCGGCGGCGGCGCCGGCGGGCGGCAGTTGCGTCTTCGGCGCGTCCTGTACGGCCGTACGACCGCTTTCGGCGACGCCCGCGACGGACTGCTCCACGGTGCGGCCCTCGGTCGCGTGTGCGACCGCCTCCGCCGTCAGCACCAGCCCCGTCGCCCCGGTGCAGGAGACGACGACGTCGGCACGTGTCAGCTCGTCCGGCACGGCATCCATCCGTACCGCGCGGGCGGCCACCGCCGTCTCGTCGCCCTCCGTCAGGATCTGCGCGAGGCGCTCGGCACGGTCGAAGGTGCGGTTGGCGACGACGATCTCGGCCACTCCGGTACGCGCGAGCGTCGCGGCGGCCAGGGACGACATCGATCCGGCGCCGATGACCAGCGCCCTGCGGCCCGCGGCCCATTCCTGGACGTCCCCGCCCGCGGCCAGCTGCTCCAGGCCGAAGGTGACCAGGGACTGTCCGGCCCGGTCGATGCCGGTCTCGGAGTGGGCCCGCTTGCCGACGCGCAGGGCCTGCTGGAACAGGTCGTTCAGCAGCTTGCCGGCGGTGTGCAGCTCCTGGGCGCGGGCGAGGGAGTCCTTGATCTGGCCGAGGATCTGCCCCTCGCCGACGACCATCGAGTCCAGACCGCAGGCCACCGAGAACAGGTGGTGGACGGCCCGGTCCTCGTAGTGCACGTAGAGGTAGGGAGTCAGCTCTTCCAGGCCGACGCCGCTGTGCTGGGCGAGCAGCGTGGACAGCTCGGCGACACCGGCGTGGAACTTGTCCACGTCGGCGTACAGCTCGATGCGGTTGCAGGTGGCGAGCACCGCGGCCTCGGTGGCCGGCTCGGCGGCGACCGTGTCCTGGAGCAGCTTGATCTGGGCGTCCGCGGTCAGCGCGGCCCGCTCCAGCACGCTGACCGGGGCGCTGCGGTGGCTCAGTCCGACGACGAGGAGACTCATGCCGGCATCACGGCGGGTACGTCCCCGTCGGGCCCCTGGTCGGCGGAGTCCTCGCGGGCGGCGGCCGCGGGCAGCGGGTCGCCGGCCGCCGCGGTCTCCTCGCCGGCCTTGCGCTGCTCGTGGAAGGCGAGGATCTGCAGCTCGATGGAGAGGTCGACCTTGCGCACGTCGACGCCGTCCGGGACGGTCAGCACGGTCGGCGCGAAGTTCAGGATGGAGGTCACACCGGCGGCCACGAGCCGGTCGCAGACCTGCTGGGCGGCACCGGCGGGGGTGGCGATGACGCCGATGGAGACCCCGTTGTCCTTGATGATCTTCTCGAGGTCGTCGGTGTGCTGGACGGGGATGCCCGCGACCGGCTTTCCGGCCATCGCCGGGTCGGCGTCGATCAGCGCGGCCACCCGGAAACCACGGGAGGCGAACCCGCCGTAGTTGGCCAGGGCGGCGCCGAGGTTACCGATACCGACGATCACAACCGGCCAGTCCTGGGTCAGGCCGAGTTCACGGGAGATCTGGTAGACGAGATACTCCACGTCGTAGCCGACACCGCGCGTTCCGTAGGAGCCCAGGTACGAGAAGTCCTTGCGCAGCTTGGCGGAGTTGACCCCCGCCGCCGCGGCCAGCTCCTCGGAGGAGACCGTGGGTACCGAGCGCTCCGACAGTGCGGTCAGGGCACGGAGGTACAGCGGAAGCCTGGCGACGGTGGCCTCGGGAATCCCTCGGCTACGGGTCGCCGGTCGGTGTGTTCGGCCAGTTGCCACGGTGCTCCTGCGGGTAGAGCGGGGCTGCAGGCGGTCATACGTCCCCAGACCGCCCCGTCGACAGCAGGCTATGTCTTTGTGAACGCGTGCACAAAGATGGTGTCCGATTTGCCCGGCCAACGTGACCGGGGTCACGCACGTCGCTCGTGGGTCCTTCCGGGCCCTTCCTGGGGGCAAAACCGCCACACTCCTCGTGAATCCCGCCCCCGAGACCAAACCGCCGTCGATCCTAAGGGACGTCCGGCCCGTCGTTGTACTACTCGGTCAGTTCCTTGCGGAGGCGGCCCTCGTCCACCCGCCAGAAGGTGTGCTGACGGCCGTCGACGAGGACCACGGGGATCTGCTCCCAGTACCGGTCGTACAGTTCCTTGTCCTGGGTGATGTCCTTCTGTTCCCAGGGAACGCCGAGTTCGCCGCAGACCTTCTCGATCACGGTCTGCGCGTCGTCGCACAGATGGCAGCCGGGCTTGCGGATGAGCGTGACCAACCGCTCCTCGGGAGCGGCCTTACGCCGGAAGAGGGGACTCATGTCGGCCATTCTCGCGCTTCTTTAACGACCCGGTCGCGGAGAGTTCACACCCTTCAAACCTCCGGACTCCGGAACCTCCGAACAAACTGGCTATGCTCACGTCATGGCCGCTCTCGGATGGCTCACTCCCCGTAGGCGCTCCGCCACGGCGCGGAGCGTGTTGGCAGGCGAGGCCTCGGCGGAGGCAGCCCGCAAGTCCTCGCAGGAAGCTACGCAGGTCGCAGAGCAGGAACCGGACTTCCCGGTCATCGGCGACGACCGCGCCGCCGCCTTCTTCGACCTCGACAACACCGTGATGCAGGGTGCCGCGCTGTTCCACTTCGGACGGGGCCTGTACAAGCGGAAATTCTTCGAGACGCGCGACCTGGCCAAATTCGCCTGGCAGCAGGCGTGGTTCCGGCTGGCCGGCGTCGAGGACCCCGATCACATGCAGGACGTGCGCGAATCGGCCCTCTCCATCGTCAAGGGCCACCGCGTCGCCGAACTGTCGACGATCGGCGAGGAGATCTACGACGAGTACATGGCCGACCGCATCTGGCCGGGCACCCGGGCCCTCGCCCAGGCCCACCTGGACGCGGGCCAGAAGGTGTGGCTGGTCACGGCGGCACCGGTCGAGATCGCCCAGGTGATCGCCCGCCGCCTCGGCCTGACCGGCGCGCTCGGCACGGTGGCCGAGTCGGTCGACGGCGTCTACACGGGCAAGCTGGTGGGCGAACCCCTGCACGGCCCGGCCAAGGCGGAGGCGGTACGCGCCCTGGCCGCCGCCGAGGGCCTGGACCTCTCCCGCTGCGCCGCCTACAGCGACAGCCACAACGACATCCCCATGCTCTGCCTGGTCGGGCACCCCTACGCGATCAACCCCGACGCCAAACTGCGCAAACACGCCCGGGAAAAGGACTGGCGTCTACGCGACTACCGCACCGGCCGCAAGGCCGCGAAGGTCGGCATCCCGGCGGCGGCGGGCGTGGGCGCGGTCGCCGGCGGCACCGCGGCGGCGATCGCACTGAGCCGACGTCGTCGGTAACCGTCGTCCCTCATGACAGATGGGCCCGTGCCGCTCCGGAGCGGCACGGGCCCATCTGTCATGTGCCCACCGATGCCGAAACGTGTCGTCTGCCGCCGGATTATGCCGCCCTCCCCCCAACACGCCCCCCACTTCGCCGAAACCCACCCTTTTTCGATCAACAACCGATCACTCTGCGGCACTTGATAGGGCGTCAATCGGATACAGATGCGACGCAATCGATGATTTGAGCAACTCGGTGTAGCAGGGCCTGCACGAAGCGTTATTCTCCTCAGACGCAAACCGGTACCTCTCCGTCGCTACGACGGGTGAACAGTTCCGCACTGCACGTGCTGGAAGCTCTGCCTCTGGGAGTCCCGTGTACCCACACGTCGGGGTTGACGCCTCGGGCCTGGCTACGCTGCGCGCAACGGTCAAAGAGACGCTGCGCGGCCTCGTCCCCACCGCGTACGCCGTCCCCGCCTTCGCCACCGCCGCACCCCTCGGCCCGTGCTACGCACTGGCCGAGGGCAGCGCGGCGGTCGGCAGACGCAGCCGCGCCACCGGCGCGGCCACCGCCCGCCGGCCGGCCGCCGACAGCGACAGCGCCCGGATGATGGATCTTGTCGAGCGCGCCCAGTCCGGGGAGGCCGAGGCCTTCGGCCGGCTCTACGACCAGTACAGCGACACGGTGTACCGGTACATCTACTATCGGGTCGGCGGCAAGGCGACCGCCGAGGACCTCACGAGCGAGACCTTTCTGCGGGCGCTCAGGAGGATCGGCACCTTCACCTGGCAGGGCCGCGACTTCGGCGCCTGGCTGGTGACGATCGCCCGGAACCTCGTCGCCGACCACTTCAAGTCCAGCCGATTCCGCCTGGAGGTCACCACCGGTGAGATGCTCGACGCCAATGAGGTCGAGCGCTCCCCGGAGGACTCCGTCCTGGAGTCCCTCTCCAACGCCGCACTGCTCGACGCCGTGCGCCGGCTCAACCCCCAGCAGCAGGAGTGTGTGACGCTCCGCTTCCTCCAGGGCCTCTCGGTCGCCGAGACCGCCCGCGTGATGGGCAAGAACGAGGGCGCCATCAAGACCCTCCAGTACCGGGCCGTGCGCACGCTCGCCCGGCTCCTGCCGGACGACGCCCGCTGAACCCCGCCACCGTGGGCGACAGCCAACTCACGGTCCGTAAACGCTCGTTGCCTTTCTGACCCGATCATCCGCCGTCCGTAACCCAAGTGCCGAGCCGCTCGTTGTGCGGGATACAGGCTCCCTGTGGTCGCGCCCTGGCCAACCCCGATCGCTCGATCGTGTGAACTGGTCGTGGGCGTGCAACCCTCAGGACCCCCTGGGGAGTCGACCGTCATGACGAGAGGAGGTGCCGCCAGTGATCGCGAACGTATCGGCGCACCGGCGGGCGAACGCCTTCGCCCAGGCCCTGGAGGAGCAGTCCGACCGGGACACGGCGGCCGAGCAGTCCGCAGCGGCGGCGGGTTCGCCGCCGACCGCCGAGGAACAGACCGAGCAGGGCAGACTGTTGGCCCTCACGGTCGGCCTCGGCGCACTGCCGAGGCCGAAGCTCGACCCGGAGGTCAAGGTCGTCCAGCGCGCCCAGCTGGTGGCCGCGATGGAGGCCATGCTCCTGGAGGGAACCGGGGCGGTGGATGCGCCGGTGCCCGGGCAGCGTGCCCGTGGCAGGGGGGCGCACCGGGCGAGCCCACTGGGCAAACTCCGGCCGCGTTCGAGACTGACCAAGGGGCTCGCCGCGGGCGGGCTCAGCGTCGGCGTGGCCGCGGGAGCCTTCGGCGGGGTCGCGTCCGCGAGTTCCGACGCACTGCCCGGCGACTCGCTGTACGGCCTGAAGCGCGGCATCGAGGACTTCAAGCTCAACTACTTGAGCGACGGGGACGACGAGCGCGGCCAGACCTACCTCGACCAGGCCTCCACCCGGCTGAGCGAGGCCCGTCGGCTGATGGAGCGCGGCCGCGGCGGCGAGCTCGACCACGAGTCCATCGGCGAGATCCGCCGCACCCTGTCCGGCATGCGGCACGACGTGACCGAAGGCCACCGCCTGCTGCACGAGGCCTATGAGCGCGACCCCGGCTCCCTGGGCCCCATCCAGGCCCTCTCCACCTTCTCCCGGTCCCACCGCGAGGCGTGGAGCGCGCTGAGCAACAGGCTGCCGGTGCAACTGGGAGACGTCAAACAGCAGGTGTCGTCGGTTTTCGACGCCATAGACCAAGAGGTCGCCCCGCTGCAGTCGCTGCTCCCGCAGCCGCCCGCCCAGACCGGCGGCACCCCACGGGGCTCCGGCTCGGCATCCACCGGCTCCTCCGGCACCCACCGCTCCTCGGCGCCCAGCTCCGGCAACACCCCGTCCTCCGGCAAGCACACGGGCTCCGGCAGCCCCAGCGGTTCGGCCACCGGAGACAGCGGGGAGGGCCTGATCGGAGGCAACACGGGCGGTCTGCTCGACCCGCCGAAGATCGGCTCCGACGCCGGCTCCCCGTCCACCAGCAAGTCCCCGACGAGCGAGCCGAACGTCACCCTCCCGCCGCTCCTCCCGGGCCTGCTGCCCGGCCTGGGCATCGACGGCGAGGACGCCAACTAGCGCCGTACGGACAAGGCAACGGGGGCGCCCCTTTCCGAGCAGGGGCCGCCCCCGTTGCCGTACCACCGGACCGGTCGACCGAACCGGTCAGAAGAACACCGACCGCCGTTGCACCAGCAGCTTGTAGAGCGTGTGCTGGATCTGCTCGCGGACCTGGTCGGTCAGGTTGAACATCAGCATCGGATCCTCGGCCGCCTCCGGCGGATATCCGTCCGTGGGGATCGGCTCGCCGAACTGGATCGTCCACTTGGTGGGCAGCGGGATCGCCCCGAGCGGGCCCAGCCACGGGAAGGTCGGCGTCAGCGGGAAGTACGGGAAGCCCAGCACCCGGGCGAGGGTCTTGGAGTTGCCGATCATCGGGTAGATCTCCTCGGCCCCGACGATCGAGCACGGGATGATCGGCGCGCCCTGGCGCAGGGCGGTGGAGACGAAACCGCCACGGCCGAAGCGCTGGAGCTTGTAGCGCTCGCTGAACGGCTTCCCGATGCCCTTGAAGCCCTCCGGCATCACCCCGACCAGCTCGCCCTGCGCCAGCAGCCGTTCGGCGTCCTCGGCACAGGCGAGGGTGTGCCCCAGCTTGCGGGCGAGTTCGTTGACCACCGGCAGCACGAAGACCAGGTCGGCCGCGAGGAGGCGCAGATGGCGGTCGGCCGGGTGCTGGTCGTGCACGGCGACCTGCATCATCAGGCCGTCCAGCGGCAGCGTCCCGGAGTGGTTGGCGACGATCAGCGCCCCGCCCTCGGCCGGGATGTTCTCGATGCCCTTCACCTCGACCCGGAAGTACTTCTCGTACACCGGCCGCAGCAGCGACATCAGGACCTGGTCGGTCAGTTCCTCGTCGTAACCGAAGTCGTCGACCTCGTAGTCACCGGTGAGCCGGCGGCGCAGGAAAGCCAGGCCGCTCGCGATGCGCCGTTCCAGCCCGCCGTCGGCCTGCGGCCCGGCAGGCGGCTGTTCCTCACCCGTCACAGAGACATCATCCTGCGGAACGGCCCTGGTGGGCAGGGCCTGGACCTCCCGGACCGGGGCCGGCTCGCCACCCCCGCCGCGCCTGCTGCCCGCGCTCCGGCGCCGCGACGGCCGCTGGGCGGCGCTCCCGCGGGACCGGTCGTCGTCGAACGGAATGACCTTGGCGTCCGCCATCGTTGCTGCGCTCCTCAGTTGGCGCTCTGCGTCGGGAGGTGCCCGCTGCCCTTCGCGGCAAGCGCGGCGATCCGGTCGACGGCCCCCGTGAGGGCCTCCGGCGGCAGCAGCCCGGGGCCCTGGCTGCGCGCGAAGTCCGCGAACGTCTCCGCCGTCGTGTATTTGGGCTGGAACCCCAGCGTCTCGCGCATCTGGTCCGTGGCCACCACCCGGCCGTGCGTGAGCAGCCGGATCTGCTCCGGCGAGAAGTCCGTCATGCCCAGCGTACGCACCAGGGAACCGGCCCAGGTGACCGCCGGCAGCAGCAACGGCACGATGGGCCGCCCGAGCCGCCGCGAGCACTGCGAGAGCAGCAGCACGCCGTCACCGGCGATGTTGAACGTGCCGCTGTTCAAAGTGCCCCGGCGCGGGTCGTGGGAGGCGATCCGCAGCACCTCGATGACGTCGTCCTCGTGCGCGAACTGGAGCCGGGGGTCGTAGCCGAACACGGTCGGCAGGACGGGCAGTGCGAAGTACGAGGCGAGCGGGGTGTCCGCGGTCGGCCCGAGGATGTTGGCGAAGCGCAGTACGCACACGGCGACGTCCGGCCGCCGCCGGGCGAATCCGCGCACATACCCCTCGACCTCCACCGTGTCCTTCGCGAACCCGCCGCTGGGCAGCGACTTGGGCGGGGTCGTCTCGGTGAACACGGCCGGATCACGCGGCGCGGACCCGTACACATTCGTACTGGACTTCACCACCAGCCGCTGCACGGTCGGCGACTTCTGGCAGGCGCCGAGCAGCTGCATGGTGCCGATGACGTTGGTCTCCTTGACCGTGGCCCGGTTGCCGCCGCCCAGCGCGGTGCCGGTCACGTCCATGTGGACGACCGTGTCGGCGCCCGTCTCGGCGAGCACCCGGGCGATGGTGGGCTGTCTGATGTCGGCCTGGATGAAGTCGGCCCCGCCCAGATGGTGCGCCGGCGGCACCGCATCCACGGCGATCACCCGATCCACCTCGGGGTCACGTTGGATCCGCCGCACGAACCGGCCGCCCAGCTGCCGGGCCACTCCGGTGACGAGCACGACCTTCCCCAAGATCAGCGCCTTCCTTCCCGATCTCGTGCAAAACCCTGATCCCAGCCCGCGTTCCCCGTGTGCGGCCAACTTAGCGGGTCGATGTTGCGCTGTGATGACCGCCCGCTGCACGAGGTGACGGAAATTCCACACTCGGTATATGCCGATGACGCCATATACCGATGACGCCGAGGCGCCGGCGGACGTGCGCGGGCGGACATGCCTGTGGCCCCCCATCCTTCCGGACGGGGGGCCACAGGGACACGCTCTCGCGGCGCCGCTTACTTCTTGTTGCGGCGCTGAACGCGCGTGCGCTTGAGCAGCTTGCGGTGCTTCTTCTTGGCCATCCGCTTGCGCCGCTTCTTGATAACAGAGCCCACGACTACCCTCGCTCACTTCTCATCACTCGGTTGTTTGGGCGCCATGGGCCCACACGACCTACGAGGGGCTAGCCTACCCGCCCGAGCGCCGAGGTCGTAATCGAGGGGTCCTCCGGGGTTCCCGGAAGCGTCGTCAGGCCGTCTCCACCCCCACATAACTCTCGCGAAGGTACTCGTGTACCGCTTGCTCCGGGACGCGGAAGGACCGCCCCACCCGGATCGCGGGCAGATGACCACTGTGCACCAGCCGGTACACGGTCATCTTCGACACTCGCATCACCGAGGCGACCTCCGCCACGGTAAGGAACTGAACCTCGTTCAGAGGCCTCTCGCCAGCTGCAGCCATGACACACCTGAACCTTCCGCACTCGACGGCCACCGGCTTCCCCTTCCGGTGACTCTTCGTCGTTGCGTGCTCACTCCCCAGACTAGGGGCGGGTGATGCAAGTGGGGAAGAGGTGCACCCATCAGCGGCCTACTGTGACAGACACGCTCGATTGAGTACGTAGCGGGTAAGCGGCCAGTAGTAATCAGACCGCACAGCGTCATCAACCGGAACGGCGACGGACACGACTCCCTCCGCCTCCCCCACAAAGAGCGCGGGGTCATCCGTATCCGCCAGACCAATGGCCTCAAACCCGAGCTGACCTGCACCGCAGACCCAGCCATGGTCACCGATCACCAGCTCGGGCAGCGGCCCGCCGGCATCGGCGGCGGCCGCCAGGGCGACCCGAACCGGCAGCGGCGAATGACAGTGCGCACCCGGCTCACAACCGGGGCGCTCGCCCTCCGGTTCCCGCACCAAGGCAACACCTCGTACGTAGTCCAGGTAGTACGTACGTAGACCGAACCGGGTCAATATGTCGACACAGTGACCCTGCGCGGGGGTGAGCACCTCACACCCTGCCGCCGACAGCGCGTCCGCCAAGCCGCCGTAGAACCCGAGCAGCCGATGCGGATGCCCGGTGCCGAGCAGCACGGGCGCACCCCGCCGCGCCGCACTCCGGATCCGCTCCGCGAAGGCATCCAACGCGGCCAGCGTGAGCTCCGGATCGATCACATCCGGCCCGGACCTGTACATCGGATCGGCCGAAACCCCGCACTTCTCCGCCATCAGGGCGAGCAAATCGCGCTGCTCCCAGGCCCATTCGGGATCGATCCCGAGCAACACACGCGGATCCCGGGCAGCGAACAGCCGATAGCTACGGAGACTGTCCTCCCGAGAGGTCGCAACCTCCCCGGCAAGCCGGACAGCCACCAGATGCGCACGGAGGCCATCGGCGGTCAACACGGGTGCGATGGTGACTCATCGAGCAGGGCGAAGGAGGCAGAACGGGGGAACACCGCACGGTTGGCCTAACGCGGTTGCCGGGCACTCTCACCAGCGGCTCAGGGCAGCAGGCCCCGCAACGGAAACGCAGCCCGCCGAGTGGCCAGTACGGCCTGATCGAGCCGATCAGCAGGGTCGTAGCCGGACTCCCAGTCGGCGTACTCCACGGGCCACCGCCCGTCCGTCATCCGCTGCGGCCCCAGCTGCCGGGTCCGGGCGAACACCTCCTGCCGCCACCCCTCGGGAATCACCGTCTCAGGAGCGACCTGCCGCCCCGCGGCGATCCCCACCAGATGAGTCCACGACCGGGGCACCACATCCACCACCGCGTAGCCCCCGCCCCCCAACGCGACCCACTTCCCGTCCGCGTACGCGTGCGCCAACTCATGACAGGCCACCTGCACAGCCCGCTGCGCATCGAGCGACACGGCAAGATGCGCCAGCGGATCCTCGAAGTGCGTATCGGCTCCGTGCTGCGACACCACCACCTGCGGCCGGAACTCCGCGAGCAGCTCCGGCACCACCGCATGAAACGCCCGCAGCCAGCCCGCATCCCCGGTCCCCGCCGGCAGCGCCACGTTCACGGCCGCCCCCTCGCCCGCCCCGGCCCCGGTCTCCTCCGGCCACCCGGTCTGCGGGAACAACGTACGAGGATGCTCGTGCAGCGAAATCGTCAGCACCCGCGGGTCCTCCCAGAACGCCGCCTGCACCCCGTCCCCGTGATGCACATCGACATCCACGTACGCGACCCGCTCGGCCCCCAGCTCCAGCAGCCGCGCGATGGCCAGGGACGCGTCGTTGTAGATACAGAACCCCGACGCACCACCGGGCATCGCATGATGCAGCCCACCCGCGAAGTTGACGGCATGCAGCGCGTCCCCCCGCCACACCGCCTCCGCCGCCCCCACCGACTGCCCCGCGATCAGCGCCGACACCTCGTGCATCCCGGCGAACGCGGGATCGTCCACCGTACCGAGCCCGTACGACCCGTCGGCCGACCCCGGATCCGCCGACGCGGCCTTCACGGCGTCGATGTAGTCCTCGCGGTGGACCAGCTGCAGCGTCGACTCCCCGGCCGGCTTCGCCGCGACGACCTCCACCTCCCGGTCGAGCCCGAAGGCACCCACCAGCTTCCGGGTCAGCTCCAGCCGGACCGGATCCATCGGATGGTCCGGGCCGAAGTCATAGCCCGTTACTGCCTCGTCCCACATCAGCTGTGCGCGGCCGCTCATGCCCGTCACCGTATCGGTCCGGTTGAGCCGCGAACGACCTGGCGTACACCAACGTCACCAGCACCAACACCATCGGCACGAGCATGGCGCCCCGATAGCTCCAGGCATCCCCGAGCGCCCCCACCAACGGCGAACCGATCAGGAAACCGACATAGTTGAAGATGTTGAGCCGGGCGATCGCCGCATCCGAAGCCCCGGGGAACAGCCGCCCCGCCGCCGCGAACGTCTGCGGCACCAGCACACACAGCCCCAGCCCCAACAGGGTGAACCCGAGCATCCCCACCCCCGCGTCGGGCGCCACGGACACCACCGCGAACCCACCGGCCGCCACGAACGCCCCGAGCCGCACGACCGCGGCCGCCCCGAACCGCCGCACCCCGAAGTCCCCGATTGCCCGCCCCACCAGCGTGGTCACCATGTAGACGTTGTACGGCACCGTCGCCAGCTGCTCCGAACTCCCCAGCACGTCCTTCAGATACTTCGCACTCCAGTTGGAGACCGTCGAGTCCCCGATGTAGGCGAAGGTCATCACCAGGCACAGCGGGAGCAGCAGCTTGAAGACGACAGTCCCGCCCTGGCGGGCCTGCTCCTGCACCGGTGCCGGATCCCCGTCGACGTACCACCGGCTCCCGATCAGCGTCGCCGGCAGCAGCACGGCCACCAGAGGGAGATACGACACCCACAGCGCGAGATGCCAGTGCGCCCCGACCCAGGCGAGCGAGGCCCCGACGATCCCGCCCAGGCTGTAGGCGGCGTGGAAGCTCAGCATGATGCTGCGCCCGTACGTCCGCTGCAGGCTCACCCCGAGCATGTTCATGGAGGCGTCCAGCGCGCCCACGGCCAGCCCGAACGCGGCCAGGGCCAGACCCAGCTCGCCCATCACCCCGCCCGCCCCGACCCCGAGCAGCGCCAGCAGCACCACCGGCTGGGACCAGCGCAGCAGCCGACTGGGCCGGACCCGCTTCACCAGTTGCTCGGTCGTCACACTGCCGACCCCGGCGAGGATCGGTACGGCGGCCAGGAACACAGGCAGCAACGCGTCGGAGATGCCGTACCGGTCCTGGATGGCCGGGATCCGCGTCACCAGCAGGGCGAAGGTGGCCCCTTGCGCGAAGAAGCTGAACGCCAGCGAGGCCCTACCGCGCCGCAGCACATCAGTCATGGCGGCGAGCGTAGGGCCCCGGGCTACCTGTGGGTAGATCCAGCCAAAGATGAATTTCCTTCAGCTTTGCCGAGCGGAGGATCAGGCGGCGACGGTGACCGCGAGCGACGCGGCCTTGTCCGACGCGGCCTTGTCCTCGGCCTCGGCGATGAGCATCTTCTCCATCGGCCCGACGGCCGCGCCGCCGCTGATCACGATGGCGATCGCGATCGAACCGATCATGATGACCGTGCCGAGCCACACCATGGTGTCCACGGAGACGGTGTAGGCGCCCACGACCCGCACGATGCACTCGGCGAGCAGAACCGCACCCCAGACGGCGGAGAACACCCGCTCCTTGCGCCGGAAGGCCGCGGAGTCGGCCGCCGCCCCGGAGGCCAGCCGCTGCCAGGCGGCCTCCTTGGCCGCGTCCCCCTTCACCAGGAAGGGCTTCATGCCCGCGGTCATCATCGGCCTACCGAGCCAGACGGAGACCAGGATCCCGATGCCGACCGTGCTGCTGACCCCGCTGTCCTTGGCGAGCATCAGCCGCGGGTCACCGGAGACGAAGCTCATCAGCAGCGAGACCACGTTGACCACCAGGATGAGCCCGGCAAGTCCGTTGGTCCTGCGCTCCTTGACCAGACCCCACACGGTCCGCAGCGCCGGCACCACGCTGCTCCAGGCGAGCGCCGCGAAGGTGCTCATCCCGATGCCGTCCTTGAGCAGGTAGTACGAGCCGAGCGGCACCGCCACGTCCACGAGCAGCGGCCTGAAGTTGTCCAGCACGCTCGGGTTCTGCTTCTTGCTCTGGCTCTGGCTCTGGCTCTGGGTCCCCGTGTTCTTCGTCATGCCCTCAGCTTCGCCGCTGGACGGGGTCCCCCAGTAGAAACGATCGTCCGGACGTCTGCATGACAAATGTCAGGCCTCGACCGATGGCTCAGGTCATACCAGCAGGTCAGCCAACTCCCCCATAGCGGAGAAGAGTTGGTTGGCCCCCGTGAGCCGAGCCGCCGGCGTCATCGCGGTGAACCCGTACACATCCATCCCGGCCGCCACGGCTGCCTGCACACCCAGCGGAGAGTCCTCTACGACCACGCACCGCTCCGGGGCGACACCCATCCGCTCGGCCGCGTACAGGAAGAGATCGGGCGCCGGCTTGCCGCGCCCCACATCCTGCGAGCTGAAGACCTTCTCTTCCGCGAACCACCGGTCCAGTCCGGTCGTCCGGTGCCCCACCCGGATCCGCTCGTGGCTCCCGGAGGAGGCGACACAGTACGGCACCCCGTCCGCGGCCAGCTTCTCCAGCACGTCGCCGACGCCGGCCACCGGCTTCAACTCCCGCTCGAACGCGGCGAACACCCGTGCATGGAAGACATCGTCGAAGTCAGCGGGCAGCCGCTCCCCGGTCCGCTCCAGGACGAGCTCGTGGATCCGGTGCATCGCCGACCCCATGTAGTCCCGGATGGAGTCCTCGTACGACGTCGGGTGCCCCAACTCCGTGAGATAGGCGGCCAACAGCCGGTTGGAGATCGGCTCGCTGTCCACCAGGACACCGTCGTTGTCGAAGATGATCAGGTCATAGCGCATACCTAGACCCTAAAGGACCCGGAAAGCAGAAAACCCCCGCATCTTTCGATGCGGGGGTTTTCCCAAAATTTGTTCGGCGGCGTCCTACTCTCCCACAGGGTCCCCCCTGCAGTACCATCGGCGCTGTGAGGCTTAGCTTCCGGGTTCGGAATGTAACCGGGCGTTTCCCTCACGCTATGACCACCGAAACACTATGAAACTGTGAACGCCACACCACCTTTTACAGTGGGGCTGTTCGTGGTTTCAGAACCAACACAGTGAACGCGAGCATCAATGGACAAGCCCTCGGCCTATTAGTACCAGTCAACTCCACCCGTTACCAGGCTTCCATATCTGGCCTATCAACC